>JBKDZU010000036.1:0-24705 GCA_047971505.1 Tenacibaculum sp. | reverse complement strand
TGCTTTGATTTGTCTATTAACGCGTAAAAGACTAAGCCTAAAACCACCTTAATTAAAATATCACAAGCAATTAATATACAAACATAAGAAACACAAAATATTACAAAAAAATCATAATCCTTAATATAGTTAAAAGATAAATAAAATACAATACTATATCCAATAATTTCTTTTAAAAAGTTTTTATAAAATCTATTCTTACCGTTATATTCCATCCATTGTGCCTCAACTCCTTTTTGTTTATTGGGTTTTTTCCAAACTCCAAATAATTTAGCAGGTTTGCTAAATTTTGCTACAAAATAAACGGGATACGTTTCTTCTGACTTATAATAACAAAAAGCTCCTACATTGCGATATCCTTCTATTTCGGTAGGAGAAACAATTTTTGCTGATGCTCCTTCTTCATTGGTTAGACCTAAGCCTAAGTTTAATAAAATATGAGATTCACCTTTTGGAAATTTGTATTTCGATACTCCAACACGAGTAGTGGCAGTAGTTTCAACCTTTATTTTATACTTATCTAATTCAACTCCGTAAAAACCTGGCTTAGCAACTTCGTTTTTATAAGTACTGCCATATTTACTAAAGTTTGTTTGTAAATTTCCAGTTATAGGCATGGTGAGGATTACTCCTAAATCAGGACAGCCAACTCCACTTAAATTTACATGAGAAAAGCCTGTTAAAAATTTGTTTTCCTTTACATACGGATTTGAAAGCCATCTGCTGTCTTTCTCAAAAGGCAAATTTTGTTTCCCAGCAACATTAAATGGAGAAACACTAGCCATACCCCTTGGAACAATTGCTCCTGGATTTGTTGCACCATAATTAGAGGTGCCAATAAAGGGGTTTACATAATTGGTATAATTTTGAGAAAAACTTACTGCTGAATATAAAAATACTGAAAATACTAGTGTATAAAAAACTCTGCTTTTATTCATAATTTTAAATTCGTTTTAAAATTTTTAATGACTGATAAATATTCTTTTGTCAAATTATTTCCTTCATAAAAGGCCACTCCTTTAGCTCCGTTATCCTTTGCGTAATTTATTGCTTTTGCCAATTCTTTTGCCGATTTAAAAGAAGGTAAATATACTGCTGTGTTTAATCCTATATTTTTTCCTTTTAAATCTTCAACTCCTTGTTTTGTTGCATAGGCTATCCAATTTATTTCTTTATTGTAAAAACCGTGATAAACCATCGGATATACTTCATCAATATTCCATTTATCCCAACGTTGTCGTACCATATGGCTTGCCATTTCTGGATAAGGAAAAACAGCTGCAGTTAATTTTTTATTATACGATTTTACTATTTTATAAGCATTGTCAACAATGGACTTTACAGCATTTAATCTGAAGTTTTTCCACTCCATATCAATTGCAATATTTTTGCTTTCTGTTGGATTTTTATCGTGAATTTTCTTAAATTCAGAAATACAAGCACTACAATAGCAAAAGTCAAATTCAGCCATTTCGGTATATTGCTTTAAGTTGTATTTTGGCAATAGACCAATTGGCAAAAAAATATCTGAAAAACGAATATAGTCAAGATGTACACTTTCTATTCCTTTTACCTTAGCTAAACTTTCTATTAAGCCTAAAATATGACTTTTTGATTCTTTATTTGTTGGACATAGCCATTGGTAGTAATCTACATACGGTCTTACGTCAAAACAAGACTTTCCCTCTCTACTTACCGCATACCATTCTGGGTGTTTTAGCGCTACAGAGTCGTTTGGTCGGTTTATAGTCATAATCCAGGCATGCACTCTTAGCCCTGCTTTTTTTGCTATTGATGTTAATTTTTGAAGCTCTTTTGAGTTTGTCAATGTATTGATTAAAACCTCATCAATACCTGCTTGCTTATACTTTTCAAACTCCTTTTTATATTCTTTATTGGTTTTACCTTTCTTAGCTGTAACCCAAACACCAAAGTCAAAAGATTCTTTCTTTTCTATTTTATCATTACAACTAAAAAAAATAGTTGCTAATAGCAATACTGTGCATATTTTATATATTTTCATATTTAGTTGGTTATTTTACAATTAGCTCTCCATCTTCCCTAATAATAATATTTTTACCTGTAAAAGGGCTTTTCACGGTAACATTATAACCGATACTGTGATTTTCAAGTTTTGGTTTTATGATTTGACTTTTAACTTTAATATTACCCAGTGATAATTCTTTGACAGAGTGACACCATTTCTTATATTTTTGGTAATATACTTTTTGTTTTCTGTATATTTCAAATAGCCTCCATTTTATTCTTTCATCATCGGGAATTTTAAATTCTTCTTTAGCACCTGTCATTTTTGTTGAAAAAAATACATATCCCCACTTTTCTGGTTCGTGCATATTGATAACCCCTTGTGGCGACCAAACCCAATTGTACTTACGATAGAGTTTTCCTTTTTTATCCTATTTAATTCTGTTAGTTTAAATACAAATACTTTGCGTTGAGGCATTTTATCTGCTAAAATTGTAAATGCTTTTTAACCGTTAGCTTTTATGGTTGTTTTGTGAAATACATTTACAGACCAGGCTGTATTAATGCAGCACTAATTGCGCTAAAAATATGATAATAAAATATTTAACTACATTATGTACGCCAAGAGATTGTTGAGCACAATTAAATATATAAACTATACAATAGCTAGGCTTATCATCTAGCCTATATTTAATAATACCGTTATAACATAATAATGAAAATAAATAAAAATTATGCATATATTAGTTTTTTTAAAATTTTAATTAAATTTATCTTAAGTAAAGATTCTGAAAAATTAAAAGTCAGTAAATAACTTTTAGACGAACAACGAAGTAAACTAGATAAATACATAATGCTTGTAAAATGAACTCGGAAAAGACTTTTAAAATAACCCTTAAGCATCATATTTGTATTTTGGGCAGTATATTTTTTATTCAACACTATAGGTGGGGTAAATATTTTGATGATTTTTATTATTCTTTTAAAACCAATTTAATTGGCTTTTCCATACATACGACACTTTGTTATTTGACCATATATGTTATTATGCCTAAATTTTTGTACAAGAGAAAGTATTTGACATCTATATTTTTAACATTGTCATCCATCTTTACAATGGTTATTTTAAAATTTAATTTAACCTATTGTTTAGAAGGACCTGAAACAACTAGTTATTTAACTGCAGACTATATAATTAATATGATGATTGATGAACTATACGTGATAACTTTTGTAACAGCTATTAAAATTACAATAGATTGGATTAAGGAGCACAAAAAATCGACAGACCTTGAAAAACTGCAATTGAAAACTGAGTTTTTATTTTTGCAAAGTCAAGTTTCTCATCACTTTTTCTTTAATACACTTAACAATATATATTCTCTTTCGTTAGAAGGCTCGAAGAAAACTCCCAAAATAATATTAAAGCTTTCAGAACTCATGAGATACTTGCTCTATGAAACCAAAGAAAAAAGACAGGAGCTAAAAAATGAAATTATCTGTATTCAAAATTATCTAGATTTGGAGCGGATAAGACATGGTCAATTTTTAACAATAAACGTAAATATTACTGGAGATATAGAAGGTAAAACAATCACTCCAATATTGTTGTTATCCTTTGTTGAAAATGCATTTAACCACGGAGCTAATAAAAGTGTTGAAAAAGTTAAAATTGATATTGATTTTAAAATTAAAGATAATTTTCTTTATTTTCGAGTTTCTAACCCAATTCCTAATAAACCTGCAAACAAAACTTTAATACCAAAAACAAAAGGCGGTATAGGGTTAAAAAATGCAAAAAAAAGGCTAGAACTGGATTATAAAGAAAGTGATTACACCCTCACTATTGATGATTCAAACCAACAATTTACCGTTGAATTAAAAATTAAAGTATAGAGATGAGTATTAAATGTATTATTATTGATGATGAACCTTTGGCTGTAAATGTAATTGCTAAATATTTAGAAACTATTGACGATATTGAAGTTCTCGAAACTTTTAACAACGCAATTCGAGCCATAAGTTTTATGAAAGACAATCAAGTTGATCTTATCTTCCTCGATATCAATATGCCTATACTAGATGGTTTGAGCTTTATCAAAAGTTTAGATCGTAAACCTATGATAATTATAACAACTGCTTATAAAGAATTTGCTGTTGAAACCTACGAACTAGATGTTATTGATTACCTAGTTAAGCCTATTTCTTTGCCCAGATTTATGAAGTGTATTAATAAGGCATTCACAAGTTTTTCTAAAAAAAACATCAATTTGTCAACTATCGATAAACGACCTTTTATTTTCTTAAGATTAAATAAGAGAAAAATGAAAAAGGTATACCTAGATGAAATTATTGTTGTTGAATCTCTAAAAGACTACTTAAAAATAATCACAACCACTAAACGTCTTGTTATTCATCAAACACTAAGTAATTTTACTGAGCAACTTCCTTCAAACAAGTTTATTAGGATCCACAGATCTTTTACCATTTCAATAGATAAAGTAGATTCTATTGAAGGTAACAGTGTTGAAATTAACGGAATGCACTATATAATTGGCCGAACCTACATCGATAAAGTTAAGCAAAAAATACTCAACTTACCTTCATAAGCACAAAAAATTAACAACAAAACAAGTATTAATAAAATTGCTGTTCATTATTAACTTCAAATTTTTAAGCAAAAATAGAAGTTGCTATAATTTAATAAACTTACTTACCTCATTTAAGCATTAGGAAAAGATAAAAATCAGCAAAAATATTTTTATTGTTTAATTATTGAGCTATTGTTTTATTTATATTTTTGTTTTAGTAAAATACAGTTATAACAATTAAATTGACAATTAAAAGTAGATGGCAAACTTTGGTATTGATAAAGCTCTTAAAGAATTGGGCTTGCATGATATAAATAACGGTAGTTCAACGGGTTCAATTAGTTTTTCTAGCGGAGAACTCCTTGAGTCACACTCTCCAGTAGATGGAAAATTAATAGGAAAAGTTACAACTTCTTCTAAAGATGATTATAAAAAACTCATAGAGTCCGCCGTAAAAGCCTTTAAAGTTTTTAGGTTAGTGCCAGCTCCGCAGCGTGGCGAAATAATACGTCAGTTTGGACTAAAACTGCGCGACAAAAAAGAAGCCTTAGCAAAACTGGTATCGTATGAGATGGGAAAATCTTACCAAGAAGGCTTAGGTGAAGTTCAAGAAATGATTGATATATGCGATTTTGCACTTGGCTTATCGCGTCAATTGCACGGCTTTACTATGCACTCTGAAAGACCAGGGCACAGAATGTATGAGCAATACCATCCTTTAGGAGTTGTGGGTATTATTTCGGCATTTAATTTTCCAGTAGCTGTATGGTCGTGGAATACTGCTTTAGCTTGGGTTTGCGGCAATGTATGTATTTGGAAGCCTTCCGAGAAAACTCCCTTATGCGGAATAGCCTGTCAAAATATCATAGCACAAGTGCTTAAAGACAATAATTTACCCGAGGGTATTTCTTGCTTGCTAAGCGGAAATTACAAAGTAGGCGAGTACCTTTCTAAAGATACTCGTATAGCCTTGATATCTGCTACAGGCTCTACTCGTATGGGAAAAATAGTTGCTAAAGAAGTAGCGGGCAGATTAGGGAAGTCATTGCTAGAGCTAGGAGGCAATAACGCCATTATAGTTAGCCCTGATGCAGATATTAAAATGACAGTTATAGGAGCAGTATTTGGTGCTGTAGGTACTGCCGGACAGCGCTGCACCTCAACACGTCGTTTAATTATTCACGAATCAATTTACAATCGAGTAAAAAATGCATTAATTGCAGCTTATAAACAATTGCGCATTGGCAATCCTTTAGATGAAAACAACCACGTAGGACCATTAATCGATAAAAACGCAGTAGCATTGTACAATACAGCTTTAAAAAAAATACTTGACCAAGGCGGCAATTTGATTGTTAAAGGCGGGGTTTTAAAAGGCAAAGGGTACGAAAGTGCTTGTTATGTTAAACCTGCCATTGCAGAGGTTACTAATGATTTTGAAATAGTGCAGCAAGAAACTTTTGCACCCATATTGTATTTAATAAAATACTCAGGAAACATTGAAAAGGCTGTTGAATTGCAAAATAATGTAGCACAAGGCTTGTCTTCTGCAATTATGACAAATAATTTACGTGAAGCCGAGCATTTTTTATCGCATGCTGGTTCTGACTGCGGTATTGCCAATGTTAATTTAGGTACCTCAGGAGCAGAAATAGGAGGTGCTTTTGGGGGAGAAAAAGAAACAGGTGGCGGACGTGAATCGGGTTCTGATGCTTGGAAAGCATATATGCGCCGTCAAACAAATACTATAAACTACACCACAAATTTACCTTTAGCTCAAGGCATAAAATTTGACCTATAAGTAGTTGTACAAACTAATACTTGCATTTATTGTATTGTTTAAGTTTTTAAAAATAATATAAAAGCTAAACCTTAGAATTAGATAAGTAATTCTATATTTTTGTAAGCCATAAAGTTACACTTAGCAGTAAAATAAATAAAATTTTTTTTAAAAAATATTTGCAGTTGATAAAAAAAGACTAATTTTACCGACTCTAACTTTAAACATATTAAATAAAACTAAATTATGAGAAAATTATTGTTAATTGCTATCATAGCTATAGGATATACTGTGAATGCGCAAGATATTCATTTTGGAGCAAAGGCAGGCTTAAACGTTTCAATCTTAAAAGGAGATGATATTCCAGAAGATGCAAAATCGAGAATTTCTTTTCACTTAGGTGGAGTTGTGGAATTTAAATTATCAGAAAAATTTTCTTTACAACCAGAGTTAATCTATTCTGTACAAGGAAGTAAATGGTTAAACTTAGAAGGACTTAACTATGTTGATGAGAATGGTATTAATGTCACAGCATCAGATGTAGATTTTACATTAAAATTAGATTATATAAATATTCCCCTAATAGCTAAGTATTATGTTACAGAAGGCTTAAGCTTAGAAGCTGGACCTCAAATAGGAATCAATGTAGTTTCTGAAGGGGAGGTTAAAACTCAAGGAGTATCTACAACGGTAGATCTTAAAGAATTAGGTGCAGAAATTAAAAGTACTGATTTTAGCTTAAATTTAGGAGCTGGTTATAAATTAAAAAACGGATTGAATTTTGGAGTTCGTTACAATTTAGGTTTAACAAGCATTTCTGATTCAAATGAAGATGAAGATGTAAAAAATGAAGTATTTCAATTTTCTGTGGGTTACTTTTTTTAAAGACAATAGCACAACATTAAACTAAAAAGGGAGGCTTAGCCTCCCTTTTTTTTTATTAACTTTAACAGCCAAAAATAGCCTATTGTTCAGTTGTACTTCTCAAAAGCCTACAGCAGTATCATCGCCCCTTGGGTCAGCACCTCCCTCTAGTTTCCCGTTGGGTAGTACTAAAATAGCATCTACTTTTCCTATTACGCTTGAGTTACTCTCGTCAATAGTATAATTTAATTTTCTAAGTGCATCTTTTAAGTCTTCTGAAAAGGCGTTGGGTTCCATTTTTATTTTGTCAGGTAACCATTGATGGTGAAAACGCGGTTGATTAACAGCTTTTTGCATATTCATATTAAATTCGTAAACATTTAAAATAGTTTGCAATACCGAAGTAATAATGGTAGAACCTCCAGGGGAGCCAACCACCATCCACAATTTTCCATTTTTTTCTACTATAGTAGGGCTCATAGAGCTTAGCATTCTTTTTTCGGGTGCAATTTCATTAGCCTCTGCACCTACTAAGCCAAACATATTAGGAACTCCAGGCTTACTGCTAAAATCGTCCATTTCATTGTTTAAAAAAAAGCCCAACTCAGGGCAGTACAATTTTGAACCATAAGCGGCATTGATGGTTGTGGTAGCAGAAACTGCATTGCCATATGAATCTACTATAGAATAATGAGTGGTTTCACTACTTTCAGCCATTATTTCTACTTTTCCATAGGAAAGATCTTTTGAGCTTGTTGCTTTTTCAAAAGAAAAAGACGCCATTCTTTCTTTAGCGTACTTCTTGCTGAGCAGTCTGTCGGATGGAATATTTACAAAATCAGGATCTCCTAAGTAAAAATTTCTATCGGCATAAGCCCTTCGTTCAGCTTCGGTAATTACTTGAATTGCTTTTAGTGAATTATGTCCAAATTTATCCAAATCAAAGGGTTCAATAGCATTCATAATTTGAGCAAGGCAAATGCCTCCGCTCGAAGGAGGCGACATGGAAATTACCTTTAAGCTATCGTAGTTAAAAACAATAGGGTTACGCCATTTTGCTTGGTATAGCTCAAGATCTTTATCTGTAAGATAACCATTGTTTTCTTTTAAAAAAGCAATTAATTTTTTAGCTGTTTCTCCTCTGTAAAACTCATCTCTTCCGTTTTGCTGTATGCGACTAAGGGTTTCGGCTAATTTCAAATACTTTATAGTATCGCCTTTTTTCCAAGCTTTTGCCAAAACAACAGTGTCTTTGTTTATTTTAAAAAAATCTTTGCGGTGCTTTTGCAATCGCTTTTCTTGTTTTTCGGTAACAACAACTCCTTTTTTTGCCAAATCAATTGCTGTTTGTATAAGAGCACTTATAGGCATGGAACCAAATTTTTTGTGAACCTCAAAAATTCCTGCTATAGTTCCAGGAACTCATACAGCAGTAGCCCCATATCTTCTCATTCCTTCTACTATATTGCCATTTTGGTCTAGATACATGTCTTTATAGGCAGATAGAGGAGCTTTTTCTCTATAATCTAATGCACCTACCTCTCCGTTGTTCTTTCGGTAAACCATAAACCCTCCGCCTCCAATATTTCCTGCATAAGGATAGGAAACTGCTAAGGCTAATTCTGTAGCTACCATAGCATCAAAAGCATTACCTCCTTTTTTTAATATTTCTGTTCCTATTGTTGAGGCTTCTTTCCTTGCCGAAACAACCATAGCTTTGTCGGCTATAAAGCCTATTAGGGGTTGTTCAATATTGTTTTTGCATCCAAAGAAAAGTAATAAAACAAGGTAGAATAAAAGTTTATTCATGGGTTTAAAAAATTATTGTGTTGTAATAAGACAATTAAACATGAGTTGGTGTTGTTGACATTATTGTTGATATTAGTGTATTGATTTTTTTATTTATTTAGTAATTGCTGAGTTTTAAGTTTAGAAAATTCTTGTAGATCATCAAAAAACAACGTAAAATCATTTTGAAAAGATTCGTGATGCAATAGCAAATCTTCAGTAGCTAAATTCATTTGAGATTTGCCTTTTGTTCTGTTGTTCATTCCATTAAGTGTTTCTTTAATTCCCTTAGCAAATTGATAATTGTACAACCAATTGTGCTTAATCATCAAAGGAAGCATTTTTTGAGTTTCCTTTGGAAGGATGGTAAAGTTATCTTGCAGCAGTTTATAAACATAATTTACAAAAGTGCTTAAAGGCGTGTCGGAATACTTTTTCCAATTTAGAGCTAAAAAATGATCGTAAAAAATATCTATAATTACACCTCTGTAGTGCTTGTAGCGCTCGTGTAGTCTGCGTTTGCTCTTTTTTACAATTTTATGAGTGTCGGTAAATGCATCTATTTCTCTATGCAGCAATATGCCTTTTTGTATATTATTAGAATAATGCGAAAATCTATTTCCAAAAATACTATCGGCTATAAAATTGCCAATCATAATTTCTTGGTTGTTTTTAGAGAGGTATAAATGCGCTAAAAAGTTCATTTAGCAAATGTAACTAAAAAAAAATATAACTTTTGCGCATTTATGCATTACAAATAGTAAGTATATAACAGCTAGATAAAAATACAGGCTTGTTATTCAATTGATTTTAAAATAAATACAAACTAAGCTTTTTAAACTAAGTACTTTTAAGTTTTAGTGAGCTCTGTAACTTAGCCTTAAAAAAAATCGCAATTTAGTGATATAAATAAAGCAACAAAAACACAGTATTATTCAAATTAGAATATTCCAATTAAAATTGTATTTTACATTTGTATATTACATTATTGCAATAATTAACATATGTAATTTTATCTTTCTAATTTACAATTGTTTAAAAATAACATTTAATAAACTTACATTATTTTACTGTGTAGTTAAAAAATTAATTGTAAATGATTTAATAAACAATAATTACAATAATTCTTATACACAAAATAACAGTTGCTTAACAATTTTTGTTGTGTGCTTAATCAAATGAAGAATAGTTTTTTCTGATGGTTCTTTTATATTGAGAATTTAAAAGCTAAACAACAGCATTTCAAAATGATATTTAATGCGTGTAAGCTATATTTTATAAGGGGCAGATAGGCAATAAAAGTCAAAAACAGATATTTACAAATGTAAATTATTGTATTGTTGCAAAAATTTTCAGTAACATATCTTTTAATACATGTAAGTAATTTAATATCAATATTTTATAAATAATATTGATCAGCATCTGTTCTGGCATTTCAATTAGCTTTAAAGCACTAAAGAGGAATAATATAAAATGCAATGATTTTTACATTTGTAATTAATAATCGTGAATTAAGTCCGATAATTGAGTATTTACATTTGTAATATATACTTTATGTGCTTTGCTTTTAAGTATTGAAAAAAATTATTGAATTTTTTAATATATTTAATAATGAATTAGTTACATTTCATTAATTAAACTAGTACTTTAATATGCTTAAAACAAAATTCAGCGTGTAAATAAATTTGCTCAATCAGACTTTATTTAATATTTTTGAATTATAAATAAATATTTACATTTGTGAATTTAAATGAATTTTTATTGCGTTTAAAAAAGATATTGACTCATTACAGTTTAACATCTTCAACTTTTGCAGATGCTATACAAGTACAGCGTTCGAGTATATCTCATTTAATGTCTGGGAGAAATAAGCCTAGCTTAGATTTTGTGTTGAAAGTTGTTAATCAGTTTCCAGAAGTAGATTTATACTGGTTGCTTAAAGGGTCTGGAACATTTCCTAAAAGCAAAGATCGAGAAAGGTATTTGGCAGCAGATTCAAAAAAAAAGATGACCCCCCCGCTGAGTTCTTTAGCTGAGGAGCAAAAAAGTGAAACCCTAAACACTAAAATTTCTGCAAGCACAGCTGTTAAAAATAAGGAAGCTAAAAAACTTTTAAAAGTAATTCTTTTGTACAGCGATGGTTCATTTGATGAGTTTAACAAATAAATACAATATAAAATATCGCTAATAAAACAGCGTATTGCAACTTAAATTAAACTTGAAATAAACTGCGTATTAAACCATTTTATTAGCTTAAAAAAACAACTATTTATTAATATACTACTTTTGATTGTCTATCCATTTTCTAGCATTCACAAAAGCCTCTAGCCAAGGCGAAACCTCGTCTTTTCTTTCATCAGGATAATTTGCCCAGTTCCAAGGAAATAAAGAACGCTCTAAATGGGGCATGCTCACTAAGTGACGACCCGATTTATCGCAAAGCATAGCCGTATTGTAGTCCGAGCCGTTTGGGTTACTTGGATAGTCTTCATATCCATACTTGGCTACTATGTGGTAGTTTTCTTCCTGTTCGGGTAAATAAAATTTACCTTCTCCATGAGAAACCCAAATACCGAGTTTAGCTCCAGCTAAACCTGCTAGCATAACAGAATTGTTTTTTTGAATTTTGACAAAGGTAAAAGCACTTTCGTGTTTTTGAGAATCATTGTGTATTACTTTTCCATGAATTTTGTGATTTGAATTTATTAAACCCAACTCCATCCATAACTGGCAACCGTTACATATTCCAACAGATAGCGTATCTTTTTTATTAAAAAAGCCTTTAAGTGCCTTATTCGCTTTTTCATTGTACAAAAATGCTCCAGCCCAGCCTTTGGCAGAACCCAATACATCTGAGTTTGAGAACCCTCCAACTGCTCCTATAAATTTGATATCCTCAAGATTTTCACGTCCAGAAACTAAGTCTGTCATATGAACATCCTTTACACTAAAGCCTGCTAAATACAGAGCATTTGCCATTTCTCGTTCAGAGTTTGAGCCTTTCTCTCTAATAATAGCAGCTTTAGGCTTGTTATTTGTTAAAATAGAAGGCAACTTTCCTGTAAAACAATTGGGAAAACTAAATTTTAATGGCTGTTTTTTATAGTTGTTAAAACGAACTAGAGCCAAACCCTTAGCTGTTTGTTTATCGTCGAGTAAATAAGAGGTTTTATACCAGGTATCTCTTAATTTAGAAACAGATAAAGTAAATGTATCTAATTGATTTTTAATATTTAAGCTGTCCGATGCAGTTGCCTTGCCAATTTTAAAATACTCTATTTCGTTTGCGATAAGTGCATCTTCAACTGAATTGTTTGACGCTTGAAATACTATGCCTGCATTTTCGGCAAATAAAAGTTTAATACTATCATTTTCATCAACTTCAGATAAGTCAATATCAGCACCTATATTTATATCGGCAAAACACAACTCGAGCAGAGTGGTAATAAGCCCGCCAGATGATACATCGTGACCAGCCACTATTTTATCATCTTTAATGAGTTGTTGTACGGTGTTAAAAGCTGTTTTAAATTTTTTAGCATCTTTAACCTCTGGAGTTGTACTGCCTATTTTATTGAGAGTTTGTGCAAATGAACTTCCTCCTAATTTAAAAGAATCGCCCGATAAATTTATATAGTAAATACTGCCCTTATTGGCTTTTAGCACAGGCTCTACAACCTTGTTGATGGCACTGCAATTTGCTACTGCCGATATAATTAAAGTGCCTGGTGAAATTACTTCAGCATTGCGGTATTTTTGAGTCATTGATAAAGAATCCTTACCTGTTGGTATATTAATACCTAAGCTAATAGCAAAGTTTGAGGCTGCCTTAACTGCCTTGTAAAGACGGGCATCTTCACCTAAATTTTTACAAGGCCACATCCAATTTGCCGACAAAGAAACCGACTTTAAGCCCTGCTTTAAGGGTGCCCAAACGATATTAGTCAACGCTTCTGCAATTGAGTTTTTACTGCCCGCCTCTGAATTGATTAAACTAGAAATAGGCGAATGACCTAAGGCTGTAGCTATGCCTTGCTCACCTTTATAATCAAGTGCCATTACCCCAACATTGTTTAGAGGAATTTGCAAAGTACCTACGCATTGCTGTTTAGCAACCCTGCCACCTACACAGCGATCTACCTTATTGGTTAGCCAATCCTTACATGCAACTGCCTCAAGTTGTAGAACTTGCTCTAAGTATTGTGTAAAACTTTGTTTATTGTAATTTATTTGCGTGTAATTTCTTTGTACAGTTTTGTCTTTTATTATGGTTTTTGGCGAGCTGCCAAATAGGTGTTTTAAATCCAAGTCAATTGGCTTATCACCTTTGCTTATTGACTTAAATATTAGTTTGTTATCGCAGGTTACCTCACCAACCACATACAGCGGAGCACGTTCGCGTTTAGCAATTTTACTTAGCTTCTCGATGTGTTTGTCGGCTATTAACAAGCCCATTCTTTCTTGAGACTCATTACCGATTAACTCTTTGTACGAAAGAGTTGGGTCTCCAATAGGCAACTTATCTAAGTTTATTTTACCTCCTGCCTTTTCTACTAATTCAGACAAGCAGTTTAAGTGTCCACCTGCTCCGTGATCGTGAATTGAGATTATAAAATTTTCATCACTCTCAACTACGGCTTTTATAGTATCGGCAACCCGTTTTTGCATTTCAGGATTTGAACGCTGCACAGCATTTAGCTCTACTCCAGTTGAAAACTCTCCGGTATCGGCCGATGAAACAGCTGCGCCACCAAGTCCTATTCTGTAATTATCGCCACCAAGTACCACTATGTTATCCCCTTTTTTTGGAGTTTCTTTTATGGCTTGTGTTTTTTTTCCATAGCCAACTCCGCCAGCTTGCATAATTACTTTATCAAAGCCAAGTTTTTGTCCAGCTTCTTGATGTTCAAAGGTTAGTACAGAGCCGCATATTAGAGGCTGACCAAATTTGTTTCCAAAATCTGAAGCGCCATTAGAAGCTTTTATCAGAATGCTTGTTGGCGATTGATAAAGCCATTGTCGCTCTTCGATTGCCTTTTCCCAAGGTCGATTTTTTGTTAGTCGAGGATAAGAGGTCATATACACTGCTGTTCCAGCTAGAGCTATAGAGCCTTTTCCGCCTGCTAATCTGTCTCTAATTTCCCCGCCCGAGCCTGTAGCGGCACCGTTAAAAGGCTCTACCGTTGTAGGAAAGTTATGAGTTTCGGCTTTTAAAGAAATGACTGATTCAAATTTTTTGATTTGATAAAAGTCAGGTTTATCAGCACTTTTAGGGGCTAATTGTTCTATTATGGGTCCTTGAATAAAAGCTACATTATCTGTATATGCCGATATTATGTTATTGGGATTTGCCTTTGAAGTTGCTTTTATCAGTTGAAATAAAGACCTGTTTTGTTGCTGATTATTAATTACAAAGATTCCGTTAAATATCTTGTGCCTACAGTGCTCTGAATTTACCTGCGAAAAACCAAATACTTCAGAATCTGTCAGTTTTCTTCCTATTTTTTTAGCTACTTTTTCCAGATAAGCTACCTCGTCTGTACTTAATGCCAAACCTTCTTGCAGGTTATAAGTTGCTATATCATCAACCTCTAAAATAGCTTGGGATTCCTTGTTTACAGAAAATATTTCTCTATTTAAGGTTTCAAATTTTTGAGATATTATAGGGTCAAAATCTAAAAAGCAATTAGTTACTGCTTTAAATTCCTCTATTCTTACCAAACCAAAAATTCCCATATTTTGAGTAATTTCAACAGCATTTGTACTCCAAGGACTAATCATAGTTGCTCTAGGACCCACAAAAAACCCATTGATAAATGCTGCTTTTATTTCTCCTTGTCCAAACAACCAAGTGAGTTTTGCTGTGCTTTCTGGACTTAATTTTTGGCTTGCCTCAACAATATATACTTTACTGCTCGGATTTCCAAAGAAATAAATCATATTAAGTTTATCTTTATTGTAAAGGTTTGTGTTTGCTTAATTTTAATTTCTCTTAATTAGAGGTTTTTTAAAGGCAATTAATTGGTTTTAGTTTTGTTTTATTAAATTTAATTTTTTAGGTATTCTATTAATCTGTATTTTACCTTTTTTTAAAGCTTTATGGTTTTCGTAGCAGTTTAAAACAGCTTCTATTAGCTGTAAGTCGCTGGCTTTTCTGATAAAATACTCAGAGTAGTCACAATCAGATAACAGCTTGTTAAGTTCAGCTTTATCCATCTCTAAATACTCCATCATTACTTCACGATCAAACTTGCCTGCCAGCATCTTTCTTAAATCATCTTCCTTTTTTAGCTTTTGAAGTTTTTTGAGCTGCTTAGGTTTTTTCCCAAAAAGGTTATACACCAAATCAACTGGGTTTAACAGCTTAGCTATAGGCGAATTAATTTT
The DNA here is from genome assembly GCA_047971505.1 of Tenacibaculum sp. Lineage (GTDB taxonomy): Bacteria > Bacteroidota > Bacteroidia > Flavobacteriales > Flavobacteriaceae > Polaribacter. Next base: position 9,309 of record JBKDZU010000036.1, on the reverse strand, counting down.
TTTAGGTCTGCCAATCTCATAGGTTTGCGGCAAACCACTAATGTGAATTCTAGTAAACTTATCTTTGGGAACCTGTTTTATATCAACCTCTAAAACTCCTATTAGCTTAGCCGATTTAATAATAACTTCCTTAACTTCTTCTGGCTTTTCCGACAAGGCAATTTCTACTTCATTGCCTTTTAAAAGGTCGTTGGTTATTTTTAATTTTATAGATGAGTATCCTAAAAAAGATACCAAAACAGTATCATTTGCTTTGGCGCTTAGCTCAAAAAGTCCTTTTTCGTTAGTTATAGTACCAATAACTGAATTTAAATTTAATATATGAGCTGCACTTAAAGGCTTTTTGGTATTATTATCGACAATTTGACCTCTTAACTTAAGATCTTTTTCGTTTTGAGCTACTACCTGTAAAGATAAAAAGACAGTAATTAAAATTAGGTGTTTTTTACGCATATTGCAAAGGTAAGAATAAAACTATGTCAAAGCCTTATAACAAGTAAATATTAACAAACTGTTAATTAAAATCGTATTTTTACAGCTATTAATTAATTTAATTGTTGGTTTTTTTAAAGTTCAAAAATATATAAGGTTTGTTTTACGTTTTAAATCTGCAAGTTAAACTTATTAAAAATTAAAGCTTTGCTTTAACTTAAATGAATAGCAATATTAAAAGGTTGTATTAATAAAATAGATTTTGAATTATCAATAGCGAGAAATAATTGACATTATTTTTACAACTTATCGCTAGCGATTAATTTTTTTGATTAATTTTTTATCTGCCAAAATAAGCAATATTAACAATAAGATGTTCTGCAGCATAATAATTAACCGCTGTGGTTTATTTTTCTTGTAGTTTTAAAATTTAAGTTTAAAACGAGTTAAAATAGCAAAAATTTAATTTGTAAAAATAGCTTATGCACAATGAGGTTAACCTAGCATATGATTTGTTGTTGGAAGCAAAGATAATTTTATATCCTACTGATACAGTTTGGGGTATAGGTTGTGATGCAACAAACGAGTTTGCTGTAAAAAAAATATATTATATAAAGAGAAGAAAGTACACCAAAAGTCTTGTTATTTTGGTAGACTCGTACAAAATGCTAAGCAGTTATATTGCTCATATTCCTAAAAAGGTAAAAACTGTATTGAACGAGGCAACACAGCCCACTACAATAGTGTATAAGCAGCCCAAAAATTTAGCCCCTAGTGTTGTAGCTCCTGACAATACTGTAGCTGTGCGAATTGTTAAAAGCTCGTTTTGCAAAGAACTGATAAAGAGGTTTAAAAAGCCTATAGTATCTACTTCGGCAAATTTAAGTGGAGAGCCTACTCCGAGGCAGTTTTCTGAAATCAGTCAGGCAATTTTAAATAATGTAGATTATGTGGTAAATTTGCAACAAACTAAGTTAGCCATCAAACCTTCAACTCTTTTAAAAGTTGAGGGCGATGAGGTAATTGTGCTAAGAGAATAAAACATGGCAAACTACAATTATAAAGAAGCGCTAAGTCATAAAATTTTTAAATACATAAACAAAGCTACCGAAGAATTACAGCTTGAAAGCTATGTTATAGGAGGTTTTGTAAGGGACTTAATTTTACAAAGAAATTGTGTTAAGGATATTGACATAGTTGCTGTTGGCAGTGGTATTAAACTAGCTCAAAGGGTAGCTGCTTTACTGCCTGACAAGCCTAAGATACAAATTTACAAAACTTACGGTACTGCCATGCTTCGCTTTGAGGATATTGAAGTAGAGTTTGTGGGTGCACGAAAGGAGTCTTATACACAAAACAGCAGAAATCCAAAAGTTTTTAGCGGCAACCTAAAAGATGATCAAAACCGAAGAGATTTTACTATTAACGCCTTAGCTTTAAGTTTAAACACCGATAGCTTTGGATGCTTAATAGATCCTTTTAAAGGTGTTGTCGATTTAAAAAATAAGATTATTCGGACTCCTAAAAATCCTGATATAACCTACAGCGACGATCCTTTACGTATGTTGCGTGCCATACGCTTTGCCGCTCAGTTGAACTTTACAATTGAAGATGCCTCACTTAAAGCTATAAGCAAAAATGCCGAGCGTATTGGCATTATTACAAAAGAAAGGATAGTTGCTGAGTTAAATAAAATCCTTCATTCAAACAAGCCTTCTGTAGGTTTTTTGTTGCTTGAAGAAACAACTTTACTAGAAAGAATATTACCCGAACTAACTGTTTTAAAAGGTGTTGAAGAATTTGAGGGTCAAAAGCACAAGGACAATTTTTACCACAGCTTGGAAGTGCTTGACAATATTGCCCAAAATACAGATAATATATGGTTGAGGTGGGCTGCCTTACTACACGACATTGGCAAGGCACCTACTAAAAAGTATGACTTTCAAAAGGGATGGACTTTTTACTCTCACGAGTTTGTAGGTTCAAAAATGGTTTTTAAAATTTTTAAGCGCTTGCGAATGCCTTTAAATAACAAAATGAAATTTGTTCAAAAAATGGTATTGCTCAGTTCGCGACCCATAGTTTTAGCCACCGAGGTAACTGACTCGGCAATACGCAGGTTAATCTTTGATGCGGGCAATGAGGTAGAAAGCCTAATGCTGCTTTGTGAGGCAGATATTACAACTAAAAATACCAAAAAATACCAACTTTATCGAAAAAATTTTCAAATTGTTCGTCAAAAGATAAAAGAGGTTGAAGAGCGAGATAGAATTAGGAACTTTCAACCTCCCATAAATGGAGAAGAGATCATGAAAGCCTTTAGTTTACAGCCTTGCCGTGAAATAGGCAAAATTAAAGAGGCTATAAAAGAAGCTGTTTTAGATGGGAAAATACCTAATGAACACAAGGCTTGTTATGATTTTATGATAGAGAAAGCAAGGGAATTAGGTGTTGCAAAAAACAACCTTTACAAACATTAGCTTATTTATTTTGATTAAACACTTTTACTGGTAAAATTCAAACACTTGTTTTATATTGTGTTTAATGCGAAAGTGCAATGCTATTATGTTTAAAGTGCTTTATGCTAGCTTTAAGTTTTTGTCATTAGCCAATTTGTAATGCGCTTGTTAAGTTAATATTTAATTTATGTTTTGCAGTGTTACCAGCTTGTAATATTCGCCTTGTTTGTTTAGCAGTTCGTTGTGCTTGCCTTGTTCAACAATTTTGCCTTTTTTTAAAACTACTATAAGATCGGCCTTTTTTATGGTTGATAAACGGTGAGCAATAACAACCGAGGTTCTGCCTTGCATCATTTTTTCTAAGGCATCTTGCACTAATTTTTCTGATTCAGTATCTAAGGCAGAAGTTGCTTCGTCTAAGATCATTATAGGAGATTTTTTTAAAACAGCTCTAGCTATAGCAATACGTTGCTGTTGTCCTCCCGATAAGTTTCCTCCTGCCTCGCCTATATGACTAAAATAATCTTTAGGTAAATATTTAATAAATTCGTGAGCATTGGCTATTTCAGCAACGCTTTTAATTTCATCAATACTAGCATTAGCTGTGCTGCCTAAAGCTATATTATTAGCAACCGTATCGTTAAACAGTGTGGGGTTTTGTGTAACAACTCCCATTAGGTTTCTCAACGAGCTCTTTGAAAATTGTTTAATATTTATATCATCGATAAAAATACCGCCTTTATTTACATCGTAAAAACGAGTTAAAAGGTTTACCAAAGTTGATTTACCACTGCCTGACTGCCCTACTAGAGCTACACTTTTCCCTTTAGGGATAATTAGCGAAAAGTTTTTTAAAACATTTACATTATCGTATTTAAACCAAACGTTTTTAAATTCAATTTTTGTGTTAAAGCTATTGATATCATCAGCATTATCGGCATCTACAACAGAGTTACAACTGTCTAAAACCTCAAATACGCGTTGGGATGCAGCATTGCCAACCTTGACATTATTATAGGCTTTAGCTATGGCTTTAGCAGGCGTAAGTACATTGTAAGCAGCTGCCATAAATGCAATAAAGGTTCCACCTAGTAAAGTTTTGTCTATTAGAACCATTTTGCCACCATACCAAAGAAGTCCAGCTATAGTAATAACACCTAAAAACTCACTAACTGGACCTGCTAATACTTCTCTTTTGCTCATCTTATTTGAAAGATTCATAAGTTCATTAGCCAAACTTGTAAACCGCTTTAAAAAAATATTTTCTGCATTAAAGGCTTTTACAATTTTTAAACCCGACAAACTTTCTTCTATCATGCCTAGCAAATAGCCATTTTTTAGAAATATTTTACTCGATTGTTGTTTTATTTTCTTGCTAATAACAGATATTACCAAACCAGCAATGGGAATAAAAGTAAAAATAAAAACCGATAGCTGCCAACTAGTTTTAACCATAAATATAAGGGTAAAAGCAATATTTAAGGGCTCTCTGATTAAACTAATAACCAAATTGAGATAGGTTTCGTTTATAATGCTAATATCGCCAGTTGCCCTATTTAGTATATCTCCTTTTTTTCGTTTAGAAAAAAAAGGCAAGTCTAAGCTGATTATTTTTTTAAATAAAGCTTTGCGCAGATCTTTCAAAACACTATTTTTAAGAAAAACCATACTTAGCTGACCTAGATAACTAAATATATTTTTTAGCATAAAAATAAGCACCACTGCAAAAACAATATAAAGCAGGGTGGTTTCTGAGCCAAAGTTCTTATTAGTATAAGTTACATAGTAGTTTAGCAAATCGCTTAGATATTCTTTGTTTAAAGACTGTAAAAAGCCATTGTAAATGGGCTTATTTTCAACTTTTTTTGTTTCGCCAAATAAAATATTAAGCGTAGGCATTAGCACTATATACGACAAGGTTGTAAACAAAGCATAGAGAATGTTTAAAGCTATACTAATAACCCAAAGACTTTTATAGGGCTTGGCAAATTGTGAAAAACGTTTAAAATAATTCATCAACTATGCGTTTAATTTTTAAATTTAATTTGTTTTCAACTTCCTCAGCTTCGTTTATACTATTTAGTTTTAGTTTTACGCTAAAGTAAAATTTTATTTTAGGCTCGGTACCACTAGGTCGAGCTGCAAGTCTGGTGCCGTTTACAGTTTGATAAATCAAGACGTTTGATTTTGGTATATCTAAGGCTTGTTCTTTACCAGTGATCAGGTTTTTTTTAATTGATGATTGATAATCATATATAAAACAAACCTTTTCTCGATCAATTTCTAAAAAGGGTTTGTTTCGCAAATCACACATTATTTGCTCAATTTGCTGTGTTCCTTCCTTTCCTTTTTTTGTTAAAGATACAAGGTGTTCTTTGTAAAAATGATGCTCGGTATAAAGCCTTAGCAACTCCTTGTAAAAAGAACTCCCTTTTGATTTTGCATCGGCAGCTATTTCACAAGCCAAAAGAGCAGCAGTAACAGCATCCTTATCTCTTACAAAATCGCCAACCATATAGCCAAAGCTTTCTTCTCCACCTCCTATAAACTCTTTGTCAGGATGATCTTTTATCATCTTAGCAATCCATTTAAAACCAGTTAGTCCAACTTTAGTTTCAACCTTATAACTGCTGGCAATTTCACGCACAAGCTCGGTTGAAACTACTGTTGAGCCAATAAATTGATTGCCGTTTAGTCTTTTTTGCTTTTTCCAATTACTGAGTAAAAAATCAGTCATTAGGCTCATGCTCTGATTTCCGTTTAGCAGTTTTGTGTTTCCATTTAAATTGCGAACAGCAATACCAATTCTGTCAGAATCTGGATCGGTAGCCAAAACTATATCAGCTTTTACCTTATCGGCTAAATTAACAGCTATTTGCAAAGCCTCAGGTTCTTCGGGGTTGGGCGACTTTACTGTAGGAAAATTACCGTCGGGCACTGCCTGTTCTTTAACAATATGTACCTGAGTATAACCTGCTCTTTTTAATACTTCAGGAATTAATTTAATAGAAGTTCCATGCAGGGAAGTAAAAACAATTTTTAAATTTTCTCTTCCCTTTACGTTAAAGGTTCCGTTTTTTAGCGAAGCTTTCCAAAAAGCTTCGTCAATTTCCCTACCTAGTTTATGTATTAGATTATCTTTTGCTTTAAAGTTAATATCTGAATAACTTAATGCATTTACTTCTTTAATTATTTTTTTATCCGAAGGAGGAACAATTTGTCCACCATCGGGTCCGTAAACCTTATAGCCGTTGTATTGGGGCGGATTGTGAGAAGCTGTTAAAACTATACCTGCATTGCAGTGTAAATAACTGACAGCGAACGACAATTCAGGAGTAGGGCGTAGGTCTTCAAAAAGGAAAACCTCAATATTATTTGCCGACAGCACAGTGGCACTAAGCTCAGCCAACCTAGGACTATCGCACCTGCAATCAAAACCTATAGCTACTTTTAACTGTTTGTTTGGCAGTGTTTTTTTTAGATAATTTGCCAGCCCCTGAGTAGTTTTGCCAATAGTGTATTTATTAATTCTATTGGTACCAACACCCACTATACCTCTAATGCCACCCGTGCCAAAGGCTAGATCTTTGTAGAAGCAGTCAAATAAATCACCGTGATTTGAATCTAATAAATTTTGAACCTCTTTTCTAGTTTTTATATCAAAACTTTCTGATAGCCACTCTTTTGCCTTAGCTATTATATTTGTCATCTAATTGATAGTTTACTGCAAAGCATTAGTTTAGCTTTATATTGATGGTTTTAAAATTAGTAGCAAAAAATCATTTACTCTAAAAAGTTTAAAAGTTACAAAAATACACTTTAAAAATTTAGTTGTTCTTTTATTTTGTAGTGCTTTTGCTGTTTGCCATTTTTTACTATTAATTCGCCTAAAAAACCTGCCAAAAAAAGCAAGGTTCCTAAAATCATAGAAGTTAAAGCTATATAAAACCACGGGTTGTTGGTTATTAATGTGGTTTTTATCGCATTAGCAAGCATGTATAGTTTTATAACTCCAATGTAAGTTGCCGATAAAAAACCAAATATAAATACAAGCGTTCCCCATAAACCAAAAAAATGCATAGGCTGTCTGCCAAATTTTGATAAAAAAGACAAGGTAATTAGGTCGAGAAAACCATGCATAAACCTGTTTATACCAAATTTGGTAACTCCGTATTTTCTAGCTCTGTGTTGTACAATTTTTTCGCTAATATTATTAAAACCTTCATTTTTAACTAAAACTGGAATATATCTATGCATTTCACCGCTTACTTTAATGCTCTTTACAACCTCATTTTTATAAGCTTTTAAACCGCAGTTAAAGTCGTGTAGTTTTAAGCCCGAAGTTTTACGGGCAACCCAGTTAAAGAGCTTTGACGGAATATTTTTAGCAATAATATTGTCGTAGCGTTTTTTTTTCCATCCCGATATTAAATCGTAATTTTGATTGATAATTAGCTTGTAAAGCTCCGGTATTTCGTCAGGACTATCCTGCAAGTCAGCATCCATGGTAACTATCACTTCTCCTTTAGCTAGATTAAAACCAGCATCTAAAGCTTGCGATTTTCCGTAATTTTTTTGAAAGCGAACACCTTTTACAGTAGAATGTTTTAAAGCCAGACTTTTAATCACTTCCCAAGAGGTATCAGTACTGCCATCATCAATAAAAACGACCTCGTATAAAAAATGATTAAACTGCATTACTCTCGCAATCCACTCAAATAACTCTACTAAAGATTCTTCCTCGTTAAGAAGAGGTATTACTACTGATATATTCATGTATTTACACCTAGCATTGAAGCCTCAAAATTAACAGTCTTTTACATAGTGTACAAGTTTTAAGCATATATGAGAAAAACAAAAAACAAGTGCGTAAAACTACTTAAAATCAAATACATATAAATGCTTTAAGTTTTTTCAATGGGTTTAAACTACTACCCAAAGATGGATTATAAGCATATTCAACAGATTAGAGTGGATTATGAGCCTCTTCTTTATTGGGAAAAAATTCAGGTATGTTTTCTACCGCTATTCAAATATCTTTTTGATATATCTTTATACCGTTTTTTGTGGAGGTAGAGCAATCGAGGATGTCAATTATCTAAAATACCACACCCTTAAAGGTCTAAAATCTCAAGCTTTTTAAGCAAAAATTGAGCTTCCAAGAGCAATTATATTTTAATGGATTAAACTCCTAGAGACTTGCGGATTTTAGAAAACTTAATGTAATGATTGGAAAAAAATTTTTTAAATACCTTTTAAACATTTTGATTTTTAGATAATTTTAAAAATCATATACAAATCCTAATCTAATCGTCAGCTTATGATTTAAAAGTTGAAGACTTGTATTTTTTTGGATACTGGCAAATTGAAATTGAGTATATAATTTTATATTCTCTTGTTCATAAGCTAATCCAATCCTGTTTAGTGCACTTATCTTTTCTAGTTCAATTAATGACAACATTTCAAAATCTATATTCTTGAACAATTCCATTTTTCCAAAACGAAAAAACAAATAATGTTTACTCGCAGGAAATGAAGCATTCCCACCTATAGTTGCTAATGTTTATTGTGCTTGTTCTGTTACTTCTGTAGAGGAGTTTTCAAAATTATTTCTTCCATAATTCACTATATTTTCTAGTGTATCCCACTCTTGATTATTACACCCTTCTGTTAAATATAAATATTCTAATGCTAAACTATAATTTTCAGAAAGTGTCCATTGACCTCCTACTAAAATTCTTGCAGCTTTATTATTTTTTTTTGAAATTTTAATGTATTCCCTATAGGGTATACTACATTGCTTTCAGATTGAAATATTCCGTCAATATGTAATTCAGTTTTACCTCCAACAGACAGTGTTGCATTGCTTCCAAACTGATACACCCTGTCAAAATCTACATGAGAAACTATATTATAAGACCGTTGCAAGGTTAGTATAATTTTGTATTTTTTTGTATCTTTATTTTGATGGAATTAATACATCATCCCACATTAGCGGATAGCATTTGCGATTTACGTTCACGAAAGATAAAGCGAACATTTTTCAATCAAATCAATACACTTATAGATTGGCAACCAATTACAGAATTGATAAACCAGTATTACACCAAAGGAACAAGTGCAACAGGTAAACCCAGTTATAGCGGTTTATTACTTTTTAAGATGAGTTTATTACAAACATGGTACGGATTAAGTGACTATGAGGTTGAAGACCGAGTTAATGATAGTATATCATTCAGTTATTTTTGTGGGTTAAACATTGACCAAGTATCTCCCGACCATAGTACCTTGTCTCGCTTTAGAACTATAATGACAAAAGCAAAAGCCTACGAGCCTTTGTTTAAAGTCATAAACCAACAGTTAGAATCACACAATATTATAGTTAAAACAGGAGAGCTATTGTAGATGCCAGTGTTAT
>JBKDZU010000035.1:0-14351 GCA_047971505.1 Tenacibaculum sp. | reverse complement strand
TTCTAAGGTAATGTTAAGATTAAGACCTTGATTTGCTTTGAGTTCAATGTTTTGTTTTTTAGTTTTAAAAGAAACATAGGAAAAGACTAGGGTGTATTTACCAGGGGCTATATTTTGTATGCTGTAATTGCCCTCTTTGTCAGTGGCTGTGCCTTTATCGGTATTTTCTAAAAATACATTGACTGACTCTATTGCTGTACCTTCAGGGTTGAGTACTTTGCCTTTAACGCTAGCGTTTTGCGAATATCCTGTAAAAATAGAACTTAAAATTAAAGTTAATATAAAAGTATAATATCTCATTTTATTTATTTAGACTGCGCAAAGATAGTTGTTTTTTGCAAAATAAAAATTGCACTTGCTAGCTGAGCTTACCCCATTACTTAAAAAACACTTACTTTCTAAAACTGATAGCTCATTGCCAAACGACCATTAATGCCTTCTCCAGCAGTTACAAATGTTTTAGCACCTAATGGAGAAGTCCATTGTGATCTGGCTGGTAAATAAAATTTGTTAAACAAATTATTAATTCCTAATGAAAAGTTTAGTTTTTCATTAACCTGATAATTACCAGTCAAATTTACTAAAGTGTAGCCTTTTACAGGAACCTCTCTATAACTATAACTATAAGTAATACTACCGTTATCTTCTGTTTCATTAACATTAAACCTCTCTCTATTGCCTACCTGAACCATACGTAAAGAGGCACTAAGCTTGTTTGTAGGTTTTGCGGTAATATAAGCAGTGGTTTTAGGCGGAGAAATAGCATCGCCTCCTATATAGTTAAGTTCGTGTGGGTTATCAGGCAAAAATTCTAGCCCCTCTACATAAGAATACGAACCTCCAAACTGTAGATTATCGTTTAAGAAAGTAAAGTCAAGTGCAGCTTCCCCGCCATAAATTCTTTGTGGAGTTTTTGATTGTATAAGCCTACCATTTGATTCGTCAATTCTGAGCCCTGTGCCAAGATTGGAAACACTGTAGTAGCCTGCTGCTTCAAACCTTAAATGCTTAAACTTTGAAAGAAAGCCAAATTCGTAATTATTTATTTTTATTGCTTGAGGGTTGAGAGTAACAATGTTTTTTGCTGTTCCACCTCCAATTAACCTAGCCATGTCTGGCAAAGAAAAGCCCTGAGAAAAACTCACAAAGGGGATAAATTCATTGTGTTTGGTATATCGGATACCAGCGTTTACAGAAGTATTTGAAAATTTTATTTTACCTCCAGTTACCTTTACAGGATCAAGATATTCGTTGTTTCTAAGAGTTGGCAACGTAGTAAAATCGTTGACAAGTATTCTCATATTATCATAACGTAAACCTGCTTTAAAAACCCAACCTTCCTTGTATTTAAACTTTGCCTGTAAAAAAGGAGCTCTACTTAATAAATTTATATAAGGTCTCCATATACGACCATCTAATAGTGCATTATTTGTTTTATCTTTTAACAAATCTAAACCATAATTAATAGATAAGGAAAACAGAAACAAATCTAAATTGGTATGAAAAATAGGTCTAAAACCAAGCTTTTCTGAGTTTACAACTGGCTGCCCGCCTCCCTGAAAAAATTTAGAATCGTGAAAAAATACATTTCTACCTTTTTGATAATACAAATCCACATCAAAATTTGTAGTACTCCCAACAATTTGATTATTTGTGTATTTAAACTGAATATTTGTGGTTTTAACTCCTTGAGGATCACCAAGCAGTGGGTTTTTATCTGTAGGCAAACTACCTATACTAGGTGTAATGTTTAAACCTCCAGAGTCATTAAAAACTGTTATTTCACCACGAGTAAGCACAAATTTTTTCTCTTGTTTAGCTCGATATCTGTTAATCATTAGTTGTATTGATTGGTTTTCATTTAATGAAAAACTCATTTTACCTAAAAAACTATATATGTTTGAATTGTCTAATCCATAAGTAGGTGCTAATAAAGATCCGTTACCATCATATTTATTACCTGTTTGCTCAAAACTGCCCGATACATAATAGGAAAGTTTATCTAAAGCACCTGTAAATGATTGTTGAACTCCCAAGCCTAAGGCATCTAAAGCATCCTTGCTTTTTGACAAATTAAACGTATTCCAAAGATTAGAACTTGCTGAAAAAGCACTGCTTTTTTTCGGCTTTTTAGTAATGTAGTTTATAGTTCCTCCGTCAGCTCCATTTCCATATATAGCTACGGCACCTTTGACCACCTCTACTCTTTCAATATCTCCAGGCTGTATACTTTTTATATCAACCTCACCATTTCGTAAAGGTGTTGACTGCGGGATACCATCGACCATTACTAACATTTTTCTACCGCGCAGAGTTTGTCCAAAATTAGAAGAAGTACCTGTGCTAGGTGCCAATCCAGGCACAGCAAACTCTAAAATATCATTAATAACTGTGGTATTAGTACTCAAACTTTTGAGTTCCGTTGAACCTACTATAGTTACCGAGGCAGGAATATCAGAAATTTTTTCGGGTATTCTGCTTGCTGAGATCACCACTTGATCAAAGGTTGTATGGCTTTCTTCTAAGGTAATGTTAAGATTAAGACCTTGATTTGCTTTGAGTTCAATGTTTTGTTTTTTAGTTTTAAAAGAAACATAGGAAAAGACTAGGGTGTATTTACCAGGGGCTATATTTTGTATGCTGTAATTGCCCTCTTTGTCAGTGGCTGTGCCTTTATCGGTATTTTCTAAAAATACATTGACTGACTCTATTGCTGTACCTTCAGGGTTGAGCACTTTGCCTTTAACGCTAGCGTTTTGCGAATACCCTGTAAAAATAGAACTTAAAATTAAAGTTAATATAAAAGTATAATATCTCATTTTATTTATTTAGACTGCGCAAAGATAGTTGTTTTTACAAAATAAGCAATAAAAAACATTTTCAAATATTATAAATTTAAAGAAATGTGTTTCTGTATTTGTAAATAGTTTATCTTTCCATTTTGAGTTAAAGGTATTTTTTTTAAAAAAAATATTTTTAATATGTTTGAATTAATGTTTAATTTATCTTTCAAAACACTTTTAATAGGTTTTTGTGCTAGTTTATTGTTTGTATAGGCTATGGCTAAATATTTATCTTCAACCCCAGTACATATAAAGGTATCTTGTTTTAAATTGTCTTTTAAAATTATTTCAACTTCATCTAAATTAATTCTAGTGCCAAATAGTTTTATGATTCGCTTTATCCTTCCTGTAATATAATAATAACCTTCCTTATCTTTTTTAGCTATATCTCCTGTAAATAGCTTGTTCGATTGATTAAAAGTCTGTAAATCTTCAACTCTTCGAGCATAGCCTCCAAAAACATTATCACCATAATACACTAATTCATCAGTATCTTTAACTATTTCAAAGCTGCCTCCTTTTATAGGTTTTCCTATAGAATAACCTCTATTTATAAGGTCATAAGGATGTAAAAAAGACATGCGTCCGCTTGCTTCTGTTTGCCCGTATTGCGTGTAAAAAGGAGTGTTGTATTTTTTAGAATACTGAATAATTGTCAAAACTAGCTCTTTACTAAGTTTTCCGCCAGCTTGCGTCATATATCTTAGATGTTTATGTTCTTTTTTGAAAAAACCGATTCTAATAAGTATTTCATAAACAGAAGGCACGCCGCTAAGAGTTGAAAACTTGTATTTATTGAAATGATCCCAAAACTCTTTTTGTAAATAATCTTTGTTTGTACAAACAACAGTGTTTGATTTTATACAGTTTGTAGTAAAAATAGACAATCCATAAACATAGTTAATAGGTATATTAAGAGGAACTATATCATCTGACTTTACAGGCATATAATCTAAAATTGAAATAGCATTTTTTACTAAATTGTCATCGGATAGTTTAACAAATTTAGGAGTGCCTGTAGTTCCTGAAGTGCTCAACAATAGCTTAATCTTTTTGTTAATGCTGTATGTGCATTCTTCTTCTTTTTTGTGCAAAACGATTGACTCAGATACAAAACACATTTTATATCCTTTAATCTTTATTCTCAAAGGGTCATATATATAATACGGTTGATATATTTGTTCTAAACTACATTTAAATTCAACGTGTAATTCTCTGTTTAATAATGAAATTGCAAAGTCACTTTCTAAAAAATTTAAAAACACTTCTATTGAATCAATTTGATTATTGCTATAAATAAACACCAACCCATTAAAGTTGTTTATTTTTAATGACTTGTGAAATTGTGTGGCATAGGTATATTTTTCAGTCGATATATTTAAAAAACGTAAATTTTTATTTTTATATATTAAATCATATAGCTTCATGGTTTTAATTTTTTAATCACTAGTATTTAAAAGCATTTTTAGTTTATACAATTTTAACTCCATTTTTTTTTAAAATATCTTTTATCTTTAAAACATTGTTCATTTCTAAAACATCTTCCATAGATATTGATATTTTATATGTTGATTCTAGTTCTTGTACAAGAATTAAATGACTCATCGAATCCCACTCAGCTACTCCTTGATATGCCAATTGGTCATTTATAATTTCCGTTGGAATATCTAATGCTTTTGCAACTACATTATACAGTTGTGTTGTTGTGTTCATTTTCAAACTATATTTTAATTAAATTTTAATTGATTTCCATTTACCTCTTTTAAAAACGATAATACACATAGCTGATAAAATCAATTCTGAAATAATAATTGCCATAAAAATACCTTTAGAACTGTAGTTTAAATTAATGCCAAATAAATATGCTAAAGGAATTTGTATAACATAAAACATAATTACATATAATATGGTAACCGACTTTACATCGCCTGCTGCATTAAGAGACCTAGAAATCACCATAGTATAGCCTAATAATATATAGGCAATAAGAATATAATTGAGGTACAAGATTCCATTTTTAATTACTTCGGGTTCCTCAGAGAAAAAACTTACTATAGCTTCTGCATTAAGGTTTAAAAGCAGGGTAAGAAAACACAAAAAACACATATTATAAAAACCTGCTTTCCACACAGACTTTTCTGCCCTATTAAATTGGCCAGCCCCCAAGTTTTGACCAGTTAATATTCCTGCTGCATTTCCTACGCCCCAAGCAGGCATAGTAGCTATATAAGTTATGCGTTGTGCAATTATATACCCAGCAAAGACATCAGCCCCAAGGTATGAAATAATTTTAGCCATTAATATCCAACTAGAGGCAGGAACTAGATATTGTAAAGTTCCATTCATGCCAATTTTAAATATCTTTTTTATTATATCTATAGAAAATTTTAGTTCACTTTTACCAATAGTAATAATTGTTTTTCCTTTAATTAAGTGCCAGCATTGGTATAATAATCCTAAAATTCTGGCTATTAATGTTGCTATAGCTAGACCGAGCAAGCCAAATTCAGGAATTAAGCCCCATCCAAAAATTAAAATGGGACTCAAAATAATATTTATTGTATTAGATATAAATATTGTTCGCATGGCTATGGCTGCATTTCCTGCGCCTCTTAAAATTCCATTTGCAGAAACTCTTAGTATTAAAAAAATAACACTTATAAACATAGTTTTTGTAAACCACTTAGCCTCCAAAAGTAGCTCTTTGGGAAGCCCTACCAAAAGTAAAATTTGCTTATAAAAAACCACACCAATAAGACTTAATAAAATAGAGGCAATAAATCCAATATAAAGTATCTGCATGGTAGCTAAACCTGCTTCTCTGTTTTTCTTTTCACCTATTCTCCTAGATATGATAGAAGTAGCTGCTATACCTAATCCTACAGCTATAGAAAACCCAAACTGAACTATAGTTCCTGTTATACCAACAATATATATAGCATTTGTGCCTAATTTACTTACAAAAAATAAATTAGAACAAATAAATAATGACTCCATCAACATTTCTAAAGCTGCCGGAATAGCAAGTGTTACTATGGCGCGGTTAATATTTCCTTTTAGTAAATTTCCCTCTTTGCCTAAAAATGCATTTTTTATTAGAGTTACATTATACTTTAAATATGAGATAATACTCATTTTTTATTGTTTTTAACACATATTGCTTGAAAGTAAAACAAACTCTACATCTATTTTTTTGATTTGATTTTACCCATAGCTTTACATTAGTTTGTTCAGATAAAAAACAGAGCTTTCATAATATATTAACATTGTCTAATAAGGTAATTAATCAGCCCTAATTTTAATTCTGTATTGCTTCGATCTTTAAGGTTGTTATTTTACTCTATGTAAATTTTTTATTTGATACATGGGATTTGGTAATAAACCATTTTTTTTCATATGAGGAAAATCTGAGGTTTCCTCATAGCCATTATACAAGCGCCTACTATTAAAAATAAGGCGTTTAAATTCTGGAATAAATAAATCGTATTTCTTAAATTGATTTTTTAATTCTGGATGCTCAAATTGATATTCTATGATGACTTGATACACGCACTTCCAAAAAGACTCTTCAGAATAATTAGCGGTAATTTGCAATACATTGCTCAAATATCTAAAAAACGCATCAAAAACAGCTATAAAAATAACTAAGGGCGCATTTTCAGGGTTTGGAGATGCTAGGAACATATTCTCAGAAAACTTTTTTGGAAGTTTTTTTTGAGCATCAGGATTTAATAAAATATCACCTACAAAATCTTGAATAGCTATTCGAGAGGGAATATAATTTTTCATTATAAGTATTACATTTTGTCCGTGAGGATCAAGAGCAATAGAATGTCGGTAATAAATTTGCATTATAGGTTTTAAATAAGCTCTTAAATAAGATTTTAGCCAATTATTTGTAGAAAGTCCTGATTTTTTAATAAGCTCTTGAACAAGACTTTCCCCTTTGTCGTCTATATATAACAATGAAGCCATAGTCATTAATTTTTCGCCCTCTTTTAAACAGTTTACAGGGCTTTCTCTCCACATAGCACCTAAAAACTCATTATATTGATAGGGAGGAGTAGATATTTTACTGTATTGGGAGTGCATATAACTTACAGAAGCTATTTCTCCTAATAGTACTACACCCATTTTTTGTAAATCGGGGTCGCTTTCTAACATATTCTTTAGCCAGGTGGTCAAGCTAGGAGCAACAGATAATTGCTTTGGCGATAAGCCCCTTATATGACTAGTATTTAATATAGAAACAGCTGTTTTTACATAACATTTATCAGGGCTGCTCTTATTAAATAGCGTACGAATACTTTGTTGTGGGCTGTATTTATCTTCTCCTTCTCCTAACAGTAATAAGTGTTTTGTTGCAATATCAGGTGCAAATTGTATCGCCAGTTTATTATTCCATTGCCAGGGGTGAACAGGTATAAAGATGTAGTCATCAAAATTTAGATCTGCTTGCTTTAAAATTTGCATAAAGGACATCAATTTTTCTTTACCTAACTCTTTTTCAAAAAACTTATTTTCATCAAAACTTTTCTCCAAATGAAAAGAAGCTCTTTTTTTATGAGCTGCCACCCATAATAAATTAAACATTTTATCTGCCTCAGGCGAATAATTATTGTAATCCTCAGAACTAAACCCTATACGCCCCTTATTTACAATTACCCAAGGATGACCACCCATAAGATGTTCAATAGTTTGAAAATCAGCATTAACTAATTTACTCGAATCTAAACGACCTTTCGCTAAAATATAGGCATCTGCATATAAGGTATGTATAAGCTCTTCTACATAATGTGTTAACGTAAACGAATTTATGCCAAATGTAGCTTGGTTTTCTATAAAAAAATCTGTCACATTGAGTTTTGCTATTCGCTTTCCGTTTTCATATTTTGCAATGCTTTCTTTATCTATGTGCCAATAGTTGAGATACCGAGGAAAAGCTGAGAAAGTATAATAAATGTTTTCTTTATCAGTTTCTAATCTAAACTCTGTAAGACCATTATCTGTTATTTGATTTAGTATTTTTGGCTTCGCTATATCCTCTCGCATAAGTTCTGATATGCTCTTTGCCATTAAATTACGATTTGCTTTTTGCCAATGGTTGATCTTAAGATGCTGCTGGTATTCAAATTTTTTATTGAACTCCATTTAATTTATTTTTTATTTGTTTTCTTTTACCAATACTGTTTACTGATCATTAAAATTATTCTTTCAAACAATTTAACTCTGTGCTTTTTGTTGTACCAAACTCCTGAAAAGCAATGCGTTTTTCAATTTTATAAACCTCTCTTCCAGCAATTTGATTAATAATGTGTGAATTGCGATATGCGCCCATACCTAAATCGGGGGTTGCTAGCCCATGGGTATGTAACTCAGCATTTTGCACAAAAATTTCGCCTTTGCCACTGTTTATGGTATAATTGCGCTGTACATTAAAAAGCTTGTTATCTAGCCTATTTATTTTATTTTCAATTCCTTTTAAAATTTCTGGTTCCTTATATGAATAGCCCGTAGCAAGTATAACAAAGTCAGTATTGCAGTGATATTTTTGTTCAAGTTCAGTATGTATAAAATGCAGTTTATAAGTTTTATTGGTTTGAGGGGTAATTTTGGTTAGTTTTACATTAGAGCGAAGTTCTACTTGCAAAGAGACGTTGTCAACACTCATTTGATAGAGCATTTCAAAAATTTCATTAATTAAACTTTGATTAATTCCCTTAAAAAGTCCTTTTTGCTGTTCTAATAATTGTTTTCGTTTTTTGTGAGATAAGCCGTAAAAGTGGTCTACATATTCTGGGGAGGTTATTTCAAGTGTTAGCTTAGCATTGTTATCTAAAGGAAAAAAGTGAGACGATCGTGTAAACCAGTTTAAATGTAGTTTGTTGCTTGTTTTGGGTAAAATATCCTGAAATATTTCTGCTGCACTTTGTCCCGAACCTATAATGCTAACTGAATTGCTTTTTAAGATGTCAGATTTGTGGTACAAGTATTCTGAGGAGTGTATAACCCTTGGCAGTTCTGTTTTATCGACAAAACTTGGAAAGTAAGGGGTAGTACCTGTACCTAGAACTAAGCTTTTTCCGAAGTAAGTAGAAGTTTTTGCAGTTTTGCTGTTAAAAACAGTTACTTCATATGTATTTTTGTCGTAGTTTATCGAAATTACTCGATGCGAAAACAAGCAATTAGGCAGTTTTGAAATAGCCCATTTGCAATATGAATTGTATTCTTTTCGCAAAATAAAAAAATTTTCACGAATATAAAAGGGATAGATTCGACCAAGCTGCTTCATGTAGTTTAAAAAGCTAAATTCACTTGTGGGGTCGGCCATGGTTGTAAGATCTGCTAAAAAAGGAACTTGAAGGCTTGCAGAACTCAACATCAGTCCAGGGTGCCAATCAAACTCATCTTGTTGATCAAAAAAAACAGAACAAATATCTTTTACAGGACTCAATAGTGCAGCCAATCCTAAATTAAAAGGTCCTATTCCAATTCCTATTAAAGAATACACTTTTTTATTATTCATACATATATAATTATTTTATTGAGCATTTAAGCTTTGCTTTTCAAAAAAGTAGCTTTTAGCAATATGCTTGTTTTGAGGAAACTTTGCCCAGTACCAGTCTCTGTAACAAAAATTAAGATTAGCCTTTTTGTGAGGCATTTCTATTTGCTTTTCTATTTTAAAACCTACGTGAGACTTGTTTATAATTGAAGCCAAAGAATCAACGGCACCCTCTCCAATCATCTTTCCAACTTCAGGTTGAGAGAACACAAAATCCATCATACACTGAGTAATAACAGAAACAAACTTTTTCTTTGGATTTGTAGGGGCTATAAATTGATGTGTTCCGTAATCAGTAGGCAGTACATTGTAAAAATCACCTACCAAATCCCTTATTGGCCAATAAACTTCAAAGTTGCAAGTGGGTATGCCGTTTGCCTCTGCAATATAACTGTAAAAGGTATTGCTAGCAATCATGCTTCTGTAGTAGGCTTCTAGCTGATCAATAGACCAGTTCATCTGCCAAATTTTTATAGCGTGTTCTCGATGAAACCATTTGTGAAGCATTTCTAAGTCTTTTTGAATATCCATTGGACGAATGCTTATTGTAACCTCTTCTTTGGGAAAGTATCGACTGTAAACTATTTCTTTGGAACAAGGGGATAATAAAGTTTTAGATTGAAAAAATGTATTTAGCGGGTTGTAATAATTAAGATATACTGCTGGGTTTTCTCGTGAAGCTGTCGCTTCGTCCATTTTTTTGAGGTTGGTTAGCAAATTGCCCTTAATTCCCAATTTTGGGCTAGTGAGCAAATGACGAACATAACCTGTATTATCAAAATCCTCTACAGACTTAAAGCAGTTATAAACAATGCGTATTAACTCTAACTCATCGCCCAACCCGCTTTTGCCCAAAGCATTAACAACTCCAAAAAGATTGTTGGAAATTACATAATAATCCCAGTATCTGCGAATTCTATCCTTGGGTATAAACGGTTTTCCTTTTTTGCCCAAGTCTGGAAATATTTTTAGCAATTCCTCTTTTTTTTCTTCTCTGAAAAAAAAGCCTTGATTGTCTCTGAAGTAAATAGCAGATGGAAAGTAGTTTTCATTTAATTCTAATAAAACATTTTGCTGATGAAACTCAGTTCCAAATCCGTATTTATTAAATATTCCTATCAGAGGTTTAATCCCTATATCAAAATAGGTCTTTAACCAATCTTTGGCTGTTTCCTCTACAGACTTGCCGTTTATTTCAGAAGCTTTACTGATAATGTTTCTTATACGAGAGTTGTTTCCAAATACTGAATCTTGACATATTGAAGCAAGCAACGATATGTTTTTGTCACTGCATTTATCTTTAAAAATATTTTTTCTTATACTTGTGCTAAAGCCATCAATAGTTTTGTTTTTATAAGAAACTGTAATAAATGCTGGATCTGTAATAAAATTCATTTCAGGGAAATCTTTTTTTAAGTTTTTCCCCCATGTAGTTTTTAAAAGGCGACTTCCCTCGTAGCCCCTATACAATTCCTGAACATAATTGATACGATAAGAATTCGTAATCTTTACATGCAAAGAAAATTTATACATCCAGTTGCTTTTCTCATTATATACTGTTCTAACAGAAGAAGTTGGTGTGTAGCATGCTCCTTGTTCTCCCAAAAAATACAATAGCTTTGCTTTTTGCATTTCAATTACTTCTGTTTGTGCTAGTAAATACTTGGCCTCCCATGGGTGACAAGGAACCAATTTCCAGTCAGGAAACGCGCTCAGCATTTCTTTAAAGGAATCATTAGCATTAGTTAAAAGTTCTTTCTTTAGAAACTGTGAAGGAAGTTCGCCATCGGCATTTTTTTCATATACATTGTCAGGATGAATTAAAAAGTAATGAAGCTTGAATTGCCCTTTTGTTTCTGGAGAGTATTTTAATAAATCTTCACTGGAAAAACCTAGTCTTGTTTTTGCCAATGGATGCACACTGTGCCCTAAAATTAATGATTGTTCCGCATCTATAAAAGACAAATAAGGGCTATTTACATCCGTTTTATAATTATTGGCATAGGTAAAAAAACTGTCTAAATTATTAATGCTGTTGTCAATCAATTGGTTTACAAAATTATGATCAATATCAGAATATTTTTTTCTAACATAAATTGAAGCCAACTCTAAAAATCGCTTAATATTAATTTTTTTAATAGCATTTTCCTGTATTTGTCTTTCTACTACGGGAAAATAAAATAAAGATATTCCTGTTTCTGAAAAATATTGCAGAGGTACATAAACCTCATGACCGATATCTGAAAAGTCAATTTTTAGAAACAACAAATACCCTGTTGACATTATATAATTTCTAAGAGTTTCGTCATATTTTGGAATGCCCTTGTATCTGCTCCAATTAGCAAACTCTCTACAATAACAATTAAGCAAAGCAGAAAAACCTACTTCATCGGCTATTTTACTTGTTTCTAATGCTTTGCAAGTATTCTTGTCCATGTTTTTTTATAATTTTTACAATGTTTTTTATATGATGTAATTTGGTAAGAGGATTGACAATTGTAAACTTCAGATAAAACAAATCGTTAACCTTAGTGCTAGCAAGTAAAATTTTCCCCTCAGAAAACAGTGTTTTTTTAATGTATCGATTCAAAGCACAAGGATTGTATTTTTTGCAATTTTGAGGCAGATACCTAAAAACTAATGCTCCTAGATCTGAATGACATAACAACTCTAAGTCATTTTGAGCATCCATAAAAAGGGCTGTTTTTTTAGCTGTTTCTATAAGCTCTTCTGTGTATTTGCCCAGCTTATCCTTTCCTAGTAAGCGTAAAGAAAACCACAGTTTTAGCGCATCGAATCTTCTTGTAACTTGAATAATAGATTTGTTTACTTGTGAGGGAAACTCGTCGTCATTCTTTGGGTTGAGGTAGTCAGCATGATGTTTAACGATATTTAAATCGTACTTGCTTTTAACTATAAGTGCGCTACTGCTTATTGGCTGAAAAAAAGATTTGTGATAATCAACTGTTACAGAATCTGCCAATTCAATACCGTTTAACAAATGCCTATACTTTTTGGCAAGTAATAATCCGCATCCATAAGCAGCGTCAATATGATACCAAAGACCATAGGTTTGGGCAATTCTACCCAAATCAACCAAGGGGTCTATATTGCCAAAATCCGTTGTGCCTGCTGTGGCTATTACTGCAATAGGTATATTGCCCAACTTTCTCTCTTTTATAATAGCCTCTTCTAATAGGTCTGTGTCTATTTTAAAGTTGTCATCAGTCTTCACTCTTATAACTGCTTGCTCTCCTAAGCCCATCAAGGACGAGTTTTTAAGATTGCTAAAATGTGATTTCTCGGAAGTAAAAATCCTAAACTTAGATGCTTCTGTGGGGTTTCCGTCTAATTTTATATTGTGTTTTAAATATTTAAATGCGTATTGATCACGCGCTAGCAATAAGCCCATAAGATTGCTTTGCGATCCGCCAGAATTAAAAACACCGTCACAATTAGGGTCAAACCCTATTAAATTTGCAGTCCAATTAATTAGCTTGCGTTCTATATAAGTGCCTCCTGTACTTTGATCATAGGTGTCTTGTGAAGAGTTAATGGCACTGATTAAAACCTCTGCTGCAAGCGCAGGAATAAGTACAGGGCAATTTAAATGCGCAATATAATTGGGAAGGTGAAAAGCTATAGCGTGATCTGTGTAAATTGATTTTACCTCTTCAAAAGCACTTTGGTAACTCTTCAAAGGAATATTGAGATCAATATCATTGATAATGCTTGCTAATTTTTTTGACGGTATCCCACTAAAAGGAACAGTGTTGTTTTTTAAAAACTTAGAAACATATGCACAAGCCATTTTTAAAGCTTTTTGATATTCTTCTTCTGAATTTTCACAAAAAATATCACAGTACAATTCACTAGAGCTTTCCGTTAATGGCAATGTTGATTCAGTAACATTATGACTCATATTTTTTGATTTTGTTTTAAGCTAAAGTTTTTTATTGGGTTTAATTATAATTTTAGATGTCAATCGTTTTTAAAAACTAATTATGAATTGCTAAATTTGCACTTTATATTGAGTCTTTAATACAATTAATGCTGCAAGTCTGAACATCAATTATTAAAATAAACCCTTAACATTTATTTAACTGTTTATTAGTTGATTAGCTTTTTATATTACAACAGTATATGCGTTGTTACATCTTCAAAGATTTTGGGCAAAGATATTAAAATAAAAGTAGAATAAATAACAATAATTTATATTTAACGATATTTTAAATACACTATATTCATTACAATGAAATGTTTTTTTGTTAAAGCTTACTAATCAATTGTTTACGCATAGTTTAATTGTCGGTCGATGCAACTTTAGCTCATCGAAATCAGGTTGTTTTAAATCTAAATAAATTTACAAAACTTGCGCTTGTTAGTTGAATTTGCTATAGTGCTATAACTCCCTATAAGTTGCTTGTATAAAATATTGCATGTTTGTTATTTTTTAAGAAATTGATGGTAATAAGGGAGCTAGAGCACCTAATATAAATAAACTATAATACGGCTGTTTGTAAATTTTTACCATTAACTAGAGCTCTAAACACTTAATTATCTAATATAGAGGTTACTGTATAAATAATTATCTTTGGTAGTCAACAAAATCAGTAAGATATGAATATTTTTAAGGGTCAAAATCTTCTAGAGTTCTTTGATCGGTTCAAAACCGACCTACGATTGCAAAAAATACTTATCAAATTTGAAAGACAAAGCAGGGTATAAATGTTTTTAAAATGTAGTCATACAGCCTATCAAAGAAAAGCTGATTTTTCAAGGCAATGCAACATTTGTAATTATCGAGAATCAGCTACAGCAAATACATTATTTCACAAAGTCAAATTTGGTTTGCGTAAAGCTTTTTTTATTTGCTTTGAAATGTCGACTACCACAAAAAGCCTTTCTGCTTGTCAAGTTTCTGTTAGGTATAAAGTTACCCA
>JBKDZU010000034.1:0-23396 GCA_047971505.1 Tenacibaculum sp. | reverse complement strand
TTTGTGATAAGGTAGATCCCGACCCTACAGTCCCTTTTATCACCGACAATACCGATACTGACGGAGATGTCGTCTGTTATAAGGAAGACCCCGACCCTAAAGATCCTTGTAAACCCGACAATACCGATACTGACGGCGATGGCATCTGCGATAAAAAAGACCCCAATCCTACAGATCCTTGTATTCCTGACAATACCGATACTGACGGTGATGGCATCTGTGATAAGGAAGATCCCGATCCTATAGATCCTTGTATCCCTGACCATACTGACGTAGATAATGATGGTATATGTGACAGCGTTGACCCTGAAATTTCAGAATGCTTAAAAATTTACAATGAATTTACTCCTAATGGAGATGGTATGAATGATAGGTTTGTAATTACGTGTATAAAAGATGAAAAATACAAAAACAATCATTTAGAAATATACAATCGTTGGGGGAATTTAGTTTACAGCAAGGATAGATACGACAATAGCTGGGATGGCAAATCGAATGTAAACATGAGAATTCAGACAGAAAAGGATTTGCCCGCAGGAACATATTTTTATGTGTTAAACTTAGGAGATGGCAGTAAACCAAGAATAGGGTGGGTGTATATTAACAAAAGATAAGCTTGTATTCATTTTAAACAAAAATCAAAAAATACAAAAAATGAATAAAATATTAATACAGCATTTGCTAATACTCAGTTTATTATTGCTAAACTGTATAGTTTTTGCTCAGCAAGACTTTCAACACACTCAATACATGTTTAACAACATGATTGTGAGCTCAAGCCTTAAATTAAAATTTTAAACTTTAAAAAAGAAGTTAAAATGTCGCTTTGACTAGATATAATAAGATAATTTATAATGTTTTGTATATAACTTCTGAAAAAAATAAAGTGAATTCATTGGATAAAATCAAATTATAATTGATATAACAATAATTGCAAAGTCTACACTTATAAAACGTTGTTTACCTTTTGGAATACTATTTTTTACTTTTTTTTAGTGTTTTTACATTTTAGATAATTTATGATTTGCTTTTTAAAATATATAAATCTATCTCGCATTAATAATATCCAAGTGTTTTAGAATTGCGAATAAGTTAAGTTTTTATGATAAAATTATTTAGACACTGTGCATTTTAAGTTTTTTTTAGCATTTAGATCTATAAAAAACGCAGAAAAAAATACGTTTTTTGATCCGAACTTAAAATAAATGCGCAATTAAATAGTGTATTCTGATAAAAATAGAGAAAAAATAATTATTAGTTTTTTAACTAAAATACTAATTGTCAAGATATTATACTTATAATATTAAACTAAAAAATTGTGTATAAGTGCTGTAAAAATTATGTTAATAAAAAAACAATTTTTTTCTTGTAATAATTAACTAATAGTTATTATCTTAGCGGTGTTACTTTGTTTAGACATTGTGACGATTTTGTTTTTTAGGGAAAAGAAGAGCCGGCTTCGTGCCGGCTTTTCAATTTATACTCTTATAGGTTGATTTTGTATTAAATCAATATACAAATTGACTTGCTTTTTTAAATCTTTTCTTTCGTAAATAGCATCTAAAAAGCCATGTTCAAGTAAAAACTCAGAACGTTGAAAACCGTCGGGCAATTCTTTACCTGTTGTATCTTTTACCACGCGAGGACCAGCAAAGCCAATTAAGGCATTGGGTTCGGCTATATTAATATCGCCTAACATGGCAAAAGATGCAGTAGCTCCCCCTGTTGTAGGGTCTGTGCATAGAGAAATATAAGGTATTTTAGCTTCTGCTAATTGTGCTAGTTTTGCAGAAGTTTTTACTAATTGCATTAAAGAAAGTGAGGCTTCCATCATACGAGCTCCTCCTGACTTGGAAATCATTAAAAAGGGGATCTTATTTTCAATTGAAAACTCAATAGCTCTTGCAATTTTTTCTCCAACTACACTTCCCATTGAGCCTCCAATAAATGTAAAATCCATTGCAGCAACTACTAAATCTTTACCCAGCGATTTGCCTACGGCAGTTCTTATAGCATCTTTTAATTTGGTTCTTTTTTGCGCTTGTTTTAATCTATCGGTATATTTTGTATAGTCTTCAAACCTTAAAGGATCTTTGGATGAAAGTTTAGAATTTAATTCAGTAAATTTATTATTGTCAAAAAGTAGTTCAAAATACTCTTTGCTCCCTATGCGAACATGATACCCATCCTCTGGGCTTACATACAAATTTTTTTTAAGTTCTTCAGTATCTATTATCTTGCCACTGGGTGTTTTGTACCATAAACCTTTAGGTGTATCCTTTTTTTCTTCGGTGGGGGTTTGTATCCCTTTGTCTTTTCGTTTAAACCAAGCCATAATAATTAGTTTTTAATTTTTGTCAATATTTGGCTTTCTTTTTCAGTAAATGATTTTTGCAGTTTAAGTTTAAAAATCTTAATCTAAGCTATTTATATTGTTTAAATCTTTAAAAGCTCTTTTGAGTCTGTGCTTAAAAGTAAGCTCTCCTTCACGCAACCACTTGCGAGGGTCATAATGCTTTTTATTGGGGATATCGCTTCCTTCAGGATTGCCAATTTGTGTTTCAAGGTAGGCAGATTTTTGTTTCATATAATCGCGTATTCCTTCAGTAAAAGCAAATTGTAAGTCGGTGTCGATATTCATTTTTACAACTCCGTAATTAATAGCTTCGCGAATTTCTTCAACAGTAGAGCCCGAACCTCCATGAAAAACAAAGTCAATAGGATTATATGCTAATTTGTATTTATTTGATACGTATTCTTGTGAATTTTTTAAAATTTTAGGAGTTAATTTAACATTGCCTGGTTTATACACCCCGTGAACATTGCCAAAAGCAGCTGCAATGGTAAACTGTTCGCTTACTTTTATCAGTTCTTCATAGGCATAAGCCACCTCTTTAGGTTGTGTATACAGTTTTTCGCTACTTATGTTAGTGTTGTCAACCCCGTCTTCTTCTCCTCCTGTAATTCCTAGTTCTATTTCTAAGGTCATCTCCATTTTGCGCATACGGCTTAAGTATTGCTTGCATATTTTTATGTTTTCCTCTAGAGGTTCTTCGCTTAAATCAATCATATGCGAACTAAACAATGACCTTCCTGTTTGGTTAAAATGTTTTTCATTAGCTTCTAGCAGACCATCAATCCAAGGTAGCAACGTTTTTGCAGCGTGATCAGTGTGCAGTATTACAGGTATTTGATATATCTCAGCTAGCAGATCAATATGTTTGGCACCTGCAACAGCACCTGCAATGGCAGCTTTTTGGTTTTGGTTTGATAAGCCTTTTCCAGCGTTAAACTGTGCTCCTGAATTTGAAAACTGAATAATTACAGGCGAATTTAACTCTTTGGCAGTTTCTAAAACAGCGTTAATGCTATTAGATCCTACAACGTTTACAGCTGGAAGTGCAAAGTTTTTTTGCTTGGCTAGCTTAAAAATTTGTTGAACTTCTCTTCCTGTGGCAACTCCCTTTTTTATCATGATTTTAAATTTAATTTGCACTTGTAAAAACAAAGCTACACTTTTTTTAATAATTCCTCGTACTAATAGTTGAATATAGGTTTACAAAAAATCAAAACTCGCACTTGCTAGTTGCAATCTGCCCTTAAATTTGCTATTAAAAAAAGCAAAAAGGAGCAGAGTACAACGGCTTAATACTATGGCAAATTACAGTTATTTTTTTATCTTTGTTACTTGTTTTTTTGTCAAAAATAAGCTTTCCCCTCCCTTGTTGGTATTAATTGTAAAAATACAGGACTTAACGTCAATAAAAACTACAGTTTATATTGTTATAAGCAAGCGTCTAAATATTGCATATAAAAAATAAGTTAAAACTATTAAAAGAAGTTGCATAACATATGACAAATGCTTTTTTACAGAAAAATTATTAAACATTGTTTAAATTATGGCAATTCAAGATATTAAAACTTACAATTTTCAAAATCTATTTTCAATTCAAAAGCTCAGCTTTGAAAAAGCGTGTATAGTAAACAAGCCTGAGCAAGTAGAGTTGTACAAAATTTTTTGGATTGTAAATGGAAAAGGGATTTATAATATTGATTTTAAAAGCTATGATTTTGATGGCAATGTTTTGTTTTTTCTTTCTCCAGGTCAGATTTTCACTATAGAATCTGAAAACATAAAAGAAGCTAGCCAACTGAGTTTTGCTAGAGATTTTTACTGTATTCAAACTCATGATATTGAAGTGGCTTGTAATGGAGTGCTTTTCAATAATATATACGAAACTCCTTTTGTGTTACCTAGCCAAAAAGACAGCAAAAAACTCGATAAAATTTTACAAAATTTAATTGAAGAGTTTGCGCTTAATGAAACAGCGCAATACGATATGTTGCAATCTTATTTAAAACAGTTTATAGTATGTTTAGTGCGCATTAAAAAAGAATGTAATATTTTAAAAGAAGATGTTGAAACCAAGTTGTTTAAAGATTTTAGTTGGCTGGTTGAAAAAAATTTTAAAACTCTGCACAGTGTTGGCGATTATGCTAATAGATTAGGCTTGTCGCCAAAATCACTGACAAAGCACTTTCAAAAAAAAGGTGTGCAAAGCCCAGGCATTATAATTAAAAATCGCATTATAACAGAGGCTAAACGGCTGTTGCTCTATTCAAATAAACCAGTAAAACAAATAGCTTATAATTTGGGTTTTAACGATCCGGCTTACTTTTCGCGTTTTTTTACTAAAACCACAGGCGTGTCTCCAAAACAATTTCAAAAAAAGATATAAAAGGTGTTTTTATCTATTAAATTAATATCTGCGCTAATTTGTCCAAACTTTAGGAACTTTTGTCCATTTTTTTAACTGCATTTTGTTTGCATCTTTGTATCGAAAATAAATTATTATTATGACAAAAAATAAAAATTCATGCCCAAACTGTTGGGGTTATCAAGAATACGAAAATTGTAATAACGACAAACCTTGTAAATAATTAAATTATAATTAAATTTTTAGAATAATGAGCACAAGAATCAAAACATTAAATCCTGAAACAACCACAGGAAAATCAAAAGAACTATTTAATGCGGTTGAGAAAAAACTAGGTTTTATTCCAAACCTAATCAAAGTATTTGGCAATTCTTCAGTTACCTTGCAAAGTTATCTAAGCTTGGGAGAACTAAATGCAAGTGGTAATTTTTCAAACAAATTCAGAGAGCAATTGGCTTTAGTTATAGCTGAGCAAAATGCTTGCAATTATTGTTTATCGGCACACACGGCAATTGGCAAAATGAATGGTTTGTCGGGAAGTGAAATTGAAGAAAGCAGAAATGGGTTTTCTTCAG
This sequence comes from Tenacibaculum sp., assembly GCA_047971505.1. GTDB lineage: Bacteria > Bacteroidota > Bacteroidia > Flavobacteriales > Flavobacteriaceae > Polaribacter. Next base: position 18,103 of record JBKDZU010000034.1, on the reverse strand, counting down.
ATGCTAAAATTAAAGCAGGTTTACAGTTTGCAAAAAGTGTAACAAAGAACAGGGGAAATGTTTCTTCTGAAGAAATAAAGGCAGTAAAAGAAGCTGGATACAACGACGGAGATGTTTTAGAAATTGTATTAAACGTGGTTGTAAATACCCTTACCAATTACGTAAATCATATAGCTGAAACAGAAATTGATTTTCCGAAAGTTGAAGTTGGAAAGCCTCTGACCAGTGCTTAGCACACAAAGAGTATTTTAAAACTCGAATTAAAATAAACAGTAAATTAAATAGAATAAAAATGAGAAAAATAGCAGTTTTATTAGTTTTAATATTTGCATTTCAGGCAAATGCACAAAAGGTAAAAACAATAACCTTAGAGCAAACAAAGGGAGAGTTTACTCAGAAGTCACTGAATTTGTCGGAAGGAACCTATGTATTTGAAATTTTTAACAACCAAGTAGGACACGATGTAGGCTTTGTATTAGCTCCTAAAGGCAAAACAGATAAGGCTAATCGTATTAAAAATGCCTATGTAACCTCGCCGGTTAAAAATAATAGCAAATCAAAGAGTAAAAAAGTAAGTTTAAAAAAAGGCAAGTACGTGTACTTTTGTCCGCTTAATCCTACTCCGCAGTACACTCTTACAGTTGAATAAAGCTAGGTTTTTAGCTATTGATATAAGGATGCTTATTTTTTTTAAGCATCCTTTTTTTATTTTTTATAAATTCAATTTAATCAGTTTTTGCCTTACTGGTTTTTTAGCTAAGTAGCGCTTGCTAGAAGTAAAACTTATTTTAATTTTCATATTCTACATTTAACAGTATTTATTCTTTTATCAAAAAAACAAAGTAAAAAAATAACGCAAAAACTATAAATTAATGTAATCCTGTATTTATGTTGCGATAACAATTTTGAATTAAGTTTTAGTGGCCGATAAATATTGGCGATCTAACCGCAAATAAATTGTATAAATAACAATGAGCACGGGAAACAGACTCCAATTGGTCTGTTTTTAAACTAAAGCTTTAAAATGACTTAGATATTGCTAAAAAATTAAAGGGATAATAAATTTAAAAAACACTATTAGTACTAATATAGATATAAAATTTAGGATAACTCCTGCCTTAACCATATCTTTTACACGAACATAACCACTTGAAAAAACTATAGCATTTGGCGGAGTAGCCATAGGCAGCATAAATGCACAACTTGAAGCTATGGTAATTGGTATTAAAAGTTCTTTAATTGGTATGTTTAATCCAATAGCAATTCCTGCAACTACTGGTGCCATAACAGAAACTAGCGCAACATTGCTGATAAGTTCGGTTAAAAAGATAACTATACCGATAAGTAAAAGCGCAATTATAGTAATACTTATATTGCTTATTGAGGTAATATGATCGGCTATAAAGCTCACCAAGCTTGTCTTTGCTAAGCCAGATGCTAAGGCTAAACCTCCTCCGAATAGAATTAGTATTCCCCAAGCAACTTTAGTTGTATCTTTCCAAGTTAAAATAAAACTGCCTTTTGAAAAATTATTGGGCACTACAAAAAGTAATATCGCTGTCCAAACACTTATTTCGGCGTCGGAAATGTTTAAATTTTCACTTAAATTATTTATATATGATCTAAACATCCAAAAGAATATTGCAAAGCCAAATACAAATAACACTTTCTTTTCTTGAGAATTAATTTTGCCTAGTTTTTTTAGCTCGTTTGAAATTAAATCCTTTGACGATGCAAAGCTGCCTAGTTTGTTCGGGTAAACAAGTTTGACCAATATTAGGTAAATAATCGCTATCATCAATGCGGAAAAAGGAACACCCATAATCATCCACTTAACAAAAGAAATTTCCATATTGTAGTTTTGCTCTAAAAAGCCAACGAGAACCGAATTTGGTGGAGTGCCTATAATTGTGGCAATACCTCCTACGTTGGCTGAAAACGCTGTCCCCAACATAATACTCAGGGCAAAATTTCTATCTTTTTTAGTAAAACCATCGGCATCGTCAATTAAAAGGTTAATTACAGATAAGCCCATGGGAAGCATAATAAGGGTGCTTGCCGTATTGCTAATCCAAAAGCTTAAAAATGCTGTAGCAATCATAAAGCCTAAAATTATTCGGTCCGGACTGGTACCTGTATAGGATATGATTAACAAAGCAATTCTTTTGTGCAAATTTACTTTCTCTAATGCTAGTGCCATTATAAAGCCTCCAAAAAACAAAAAAATTACAGGACTTCCATAGCTTGACGAAACATCTTTCATCGACATAATTCCCAGTAGTGGAAATAAAACTAAGGGCAGTAGTGCGGTAACTGAAATTGAAACAGCCTCGGTGATCCACCAACATACCATCCAAGCAGCTACGGCAATTACTTTATCGGCTTCGGGAGAAACAATTGTTTTAGGGAAAAACAGTAATAATAAAAATACTATAGGTCCAAGCAGTAAACTTGTATTTTTCATACGAAATAAATTTAGATTAAAAAAATGTTAATTATAAAAAAATGTTTGTATCAACATAACATATAACTTTTTGTTAAAATAAAATTGTTAGTTATACAAGGGTTGGTCTTGGGCTTAGCTTTAGCCTTTGTAAAGCTATTTTTTGTTTTTTATAAGCTGTGATGTTTTACAGATAAATTGCAGTTTGTACAGTTAATGTATTAGTGGTTTTGCTGTTGCCTACTTGAAAGCGAGCATACTCAAATGTTAATTTTGAATGATGTCCTGTTAAAATAATATTTCCTCCAAGTCCAAAACGATAAGCTCTGTTATCAATTGCTTTTATCGAGCGTGTTTGATAAGATATATAAGGCTGAAAACGCGTTTTATTTTTTTTTGCTGCAATTAAATACCCCAAGTGACCGTATATCATATTGCCAGTTGAGTATTGATTAAAAAAGTAGTTTTCTCCGTAATCATTGCTTTGAAATACGCCATAGGCAGTAATTGCTGCTCCCTTATTACCTATAGGAGAGTCATAAAAGGTATCAAAAGCAAAAATTTTAACATCATCGGCTTGTCCGTTTGCTTTAACAACTCCATTTGGATGTTTAAAAAAACCAGCTCCTATATTAAAAACTCTTTTACTGCCAATATAGGTTCCAGTTTTATAGGGAAGAAAGTCAGACTCCTGATCTAAAAAATTATAGTCTACATAACCCTGATAAACTTTTCCTGCAACACCTGAGCCTAAAATACGCCTGCCTCCATAAACTGTTGCATTTACATCACTGGGGTTTCTTGTGTCAAGTGTGCTAGTTCCAGCTTCATTAACTGCAAATCTGTAATGTAATTTTTTAACCCTTCCTTTAAAAAAGATACCTAAATGCCTTACAACTTGATCCGATAAGCCAAGGGTTGCAAAAGATTGCCTATTGTTATCAAGGGTTAACAAACTTGAAGTGCTTTGGCTACTCAAGCGAGAAATACCATTCCAATAATGTAAACCCGTGCCTATTGACAAAAAGTTAGTAACTTTCCACTCACCGTAAAAGTCGTGGAAAAAAATCTGTGAGCGCTCGCCACTTCCAAAAGGACTTTGATTGTTGCCATTTAAACTGTTAAGTCCTAAGTGTGCAACTAAAAGAAATTTTTTATTAAGTTGTGTAAGTGTAATTATCCTAGCTCTTCTTATACTAAAATTTAATTTGGCATCGTTTTCATTTGGCTTATTGTTGTAGGCTGCCCAAAATTGAACTCTACCAATAATGCGAAAATACTTAGAACCATCTTCATTGAATTTAATTTTATACCCTCCGTTGTATTCAGAATTTACTTGTGAAAAGCTTTTTAATGAAAACAAAACAGAAATCGCACATAAATACATTGTTTTTTTCATATGTTTATAAATTTACTTTAAATTAATTAAGTGCTTCCGTAAGAAATTTGCTCATATTTTGAGTATTCCTTGTGTTTGTTTATACTTAACCTAAAAATAATACTAGCTTAAAAGCTGAATCTTTATCAATAAATAACATTGTTATTCTTTACCCTTTAAGTACTTAGGGGGGATTGTATTAAATAGAATACTGATAATTTTATTTGCCAATAATATTTATATTGGCTGCTAACATCTAAAAAAACTTATAGGAAAATATCAATAATATAGTATATTGTAAATTTAATATAGCTAATGCTTTGTGCTTATTGTTTTATTATTTATAAATTTATTGCTTAGCTTAATTATAGTTTTGATTTGCTATTGTTTAAAGAAAATGCTTTGGCTTAGCTTAAAAATAAATAAACAATCAAAAGTTTTGCATAAAAAGAGCGCTGAAGTAATATTGTTTAAACAAACTGTGTATTTAACAGTTTACAATTGTATAATATTTTATTTAAGTCAGTATAACTTGAGCATTTTACACCAAAATTGACTGTGGTTTGCCTAATTTTAAAATCTAACACTATAAACATCTAACAATTAATATATAATATTGTATATTCAAATTATAATTCGCTAATATTTAATTGTTGTTTAATGTTGTTATAACAATCTGTTTACAGTTTAACTAATTTATTTATTAAATTATAAAACAATAAGTTAGCTATTTTATTAAATTATAAAACAAATTTTTTATCAGCAAGTTTTTAAAATTGAAACATTTTTATTAAAACAAAATAAAAGAGCAAAAATTTAAATTAATATATCTATTTAGCATAAATATAATATTTTAGCAAATTATTCTTTGTTTTTAAATATTTTTAATGAAGCTAGGTCTAAGCCCAAGTTTTATTTGTCTAAATTGTTTACAACTATATTTTGGACAGATACTTTAAAAAATTTAGGTAATTTACAAGTCCGTACGCTTTAGTTTTGTTGTTTTAGTTACTCAAAGCTTGTTTAGTTATCATTTTAGTGATTTTAAGCCTTTGGTAATTAATAAATTATATATAAGCAAATTAAAATATTGAAATACATATTTTTGTTAATTTATTTGTTGTTTTTTTGAATGAGTGATTAAAATTTGTACTTTTATAAAAAAATTTAAGATTAATGGAAGCACTTGTAAACTATTTTGAAACCATTCCATCAAGTCAAAGGAGTATTATTTTAGTGGCGGGCATTAGCTTTTTTTGGCTTTTAGAAAGTGCCATTCCGTTGTTTAAGTTCAAGTACAACAAATGGAAGCACGCTTTTCCCAATCTTTTTTTTACAGGAACAACCATAGTGGTAAACTTTGCATTAGCCTTTTTATTACTAAGAACCTCCGATTGGGTAGTGGCAAATAATTTTGGCATTATTAATTGGTTGCCTAAAATGCCTTTGTGGCTATATGTATTTTTAGGTTTGCTGTTTTTAGATTTTTTTGGAGCTTATTTAGCCCATTTAGTTGAACACAAGGTTATTTTACTTTGGATGGTTCACTTAGTTCACCACACTGACCACAATGTTGACACAACAACAGCAAACAGGCATCATCCGCTTGAGAGTTTGGTTCGGTTTTTTTTTACTCTAGCGGGCGTTTTACTGGCAGGAACTCCCATTGCTATAATTATGCTATATCAATCTATGTCGTTAATTTTTACCCAACTAACCCATGCAAATATTAAAATGCCAAAGAAAATAGATAAGCTGATGAGTTATTTTTTGGTTTCGCCCGATATGCACAAGGTTCACCACCATAATTTACTGCCCTATACCGATAGTAATTACGGAAATATCTTTTCAATTTGGGATAGAATTTTTGGCACATACAGGGAGATTGACAGAGAGAAAATAGTTTACGGAGTAGATACCTATCCTGACGAAATTAAAAACTCAAGTTTGTTAGAACTACTTAAACAACCCTTTCAAAAGTACAGAAAACCAACTGAGGTTAAAAACCTAAATTAATTTATCTGGTTTACTAAAATTTTTTAAAAAGTTTTTGTGTAATTTTAGCATCATAAAACAATAAATTATGCACATAGCCATAGCTGGTAATATTGGAGTAGGAAAAACTACTTTAACCAAATTGTTGGCTAAACATTACAATTGGAAAGCTCATTTTGAGTCTGTTCACAAAAACCCTTATTTAGATGACTTTTATGCCGAAATGGAACGTTGGTCATTTAACTTGCAAGTGTATTTTTTAAGTAGCCGGTTTAGACAACTTTTAGAGTTGCGTAAATCAAGTAAAAAAATAGTTCAAGACCGAACTATTTATGAAGATGCCGATATTTTTGCGCCAAATTTACACGCTATGGGATTGATGAATAACAGGGATTTTAAAAACTACAAGTCTTTGTTTGAACTGATGGAAAATTTAATAAGCCCCCCGGATTTGCTTATTTATTTACGCGCCAATATTTCAACCTTGGTAAAGCAAATTCACAAACGCGGTAGAGTTTTTGAAAACTCTATCAGCATAGATTATCTAAACAGACTAAACGAACGATACGAGGCGTGGATAAGTACTTATAAAAAAGGAAGCTCATTAATTGTAGATGTAAATAACTTAGATTTTGTTGAAAAACAAGAAGACTTAGGAGTTGTACTAAATAAGATTGATGCACAAATACACGGCTTGTTTTAGTTGTAACTATTTTATAATCAATAACATATTAAAAATCTGTTATTTAATCAAATAAAAACAGTTGAGCAACCTACAATACAATTTGCCTTCTTCTAAACTCACTCAACAAAACAGCCGTTGCAGTGGCAACGTTTAAACTTTCGGCTTTTTGTCCATTTCCAAAGCTAGGTATGCAAAGTTTAGCTTTGGCAGTTAATTTAACAGCGTTTGAAACGCCTTGAGTTTCGCTCCCCATAACAAGTACCGCTTTTTGGGGTAAATCTGCTTGATACACACTATCGCCTTCAGTATCTGTACTAAATACTGGTAACTTATTTAAGGTTAAATATTCAGACAAATCAGTATAATAGATATTTACTTTGGCTATTGAGCCCATACTCGCCTGAATAACCTTTTGATTGTAACAGTCAACAGTGCTGCTTGAACAAATAAGTTGAGAAAGCCCAAACCAATGACACAAACGAATAATTGTCCCTAAATTTCCAGGGTCACTCACCCCGTCGAGTGCCAAAATTAAATCATCTACAACAGGCATTTCTGCCCGAGGAATTTTAAATAAAGCCAATACCTTATTAGGAGTTTTTAAAGTGCTTATCTTTTTTAAATTTTGCTCAGATATTAAATTAAAAACCGTGCTGGTTTTAAAAACCAAAGAGTTATCGGTACCGAACAATTGATAAGGTTCAAAATCAGATGCCAATAACTCTTTTACCACTTTTACCCCTTCGGCGACAAATAATTTATACTTTTGTCTATATTTTTTCTGTTGCAAAGCAATTATAAATTTTGCACTGTTTTTTGACAAACCCATAATATAGTATTTTGTACTTTAAGTTTTCTGTAAAAGGTACTTTTAACGCAATTAAAATTTGACGCAAAATTAATGAAAAAACCCTTTTTTTACTTTTTAACGGCATTAGTGCTGGGGGCTTGCAGTACTGTAAAATATGTAAAAAAAAACGAGCAACTTCTCGTAAAAAACAATATTTATATAAACAATATTAAAACTTCGGAAACTGAATTAAACGAGCTTTTAATTCAGAATCCTAATCAAAAAGCATTTAATTTAATACCTTTTGCGCTGCACTTTTATAATTTAGGCAATCCGAATGCTGCCAAAACCCCTTCAGAATGGGGAGAAAAACACCCTAAAACTTACAATTTTTTAAAAAATTTTTTTTCTGAAAAACAAAGCATTTCAGTAGCCAAGTCGGCAGTAAACTTTAATAATTGGTTTTTAAATAGCGGACAAGCACCTGTAATTATAGATGACAAAAAAACCAAAATCAGTTTGCGAAACCTAAAAACCTACTATCAAAATCAAGGATATTTTAAAACTAAAGTTTATGCAAAAAAAGAAACAGTATCCGATAAAAAAGGAAAAATAACTTATTTTATTGAACAAGGGAAGCCACTTTTTTTAGACAGCATTTTTAAAGAAATTACCTCGCCTGTACTAGACTCTATATACCATTTACAAAAAGACAAAAATCACTTAAAAGCCAATAAACAATATAAGGATAAAGACTTTGTAAACGAGGCAAATAGACTAACTAAATTATTCAGAAACAGAGGTATTTATCACTTTAACAAAAACGAAAGCATCCACTTTTATGTGTCGGATACAGCTAAGTACAAAACCGATGTTGAACTAGTAGTTTCTGACAGAGTTATAGAAGTTGGGGGGCAGTACATCACAAAGCCATATAAAGTACAAACCGTAAAAAATGTAAATGTATTTACTGATTATTTGTACAGTAAAAAAAACCATTTATTTAAAGATAGCATTATTTATAAAGGTATACAGTTTTTTGCTTACAGTAAAATTAAATACAGACCAAAGTTTTTATCGCAACTATTGTTTATAAAACCCAATTCCATTTACAGTGATACCTTGAGAAATTTAACTCGAACTCATTTGAGAAGACTCAAAAACTTTAAGTCTACCTCAATTCAATTTAAAGAACTCAATGACCACGAATTAGAAGCTAATATTTACTTAACCCCAAGCGAGAAATACACTTTGGGATTGGATACAGAACTATCGCGTTCTAATATTAGAAATTTCGATATATCAGGCAAATTTTCATTGAGCAATAGAAACACTTTTAAGGGAGCAGAAATTTTTAAAATCTCAGCATACGGAGCATATTTTGACTCAAATAATGGCTTAGGTTGGGAAGTAGGCAGTGACCTTTTACTCGAAGTGCCAGACTTTATAGCTCCCTTTGGATTAAACAAGCTGGTTTCTAGGCAAATGTTTCCAAGCACAAAGCTTTATGTAGGAACTAGTATCCAAAGAAATATAGCACTAGATAAACAAAATATAAGTGTAGGAGTTGATTATCGTTGGAAGTTTAATTTAAATAAGACAATTCAACTGGAGTTGTTGAACACTCAATATGTAAGAAACCTAAATGTAAACAATTACTTTTCAATTTATAACTCAGAATACGAAAAGCTAAAAACGATAGCTAATGAAGCTGATGAAAATAGTGCATTTCCAGAAAATACTCCTAATAATTTTAGTCAAATTATCAATAGAGCTAATTTAATTATAAATAGCACTAGTTTTAAGCAAACAAATCCAGTTTCTCATCTGCAGGCTCAAAATATCTACGAAAGATACCTAATTATAGCTTCTGATTTTTTAATTCCTGAAATTGCCTATAGTTTTACCTATGACAATCAACAAAATATTAAAGATCAAGATTTTTCATTCTTCAAAATACGCTTTGCTAACTCGGGAAACATAATGGGACTTGCATCAAATCAACAAAATAGAAACAATCAAAAAACAGTTTTTAAAATACCTATTGCCCAATACTTTAAAACGGATATAGAATACAAAAAATTTTGGAGTTTATCGAATAACTCTGTATTAGCCCACAGAAGCTTTTTGGGAGCTATTTTTACTTACAACGGTTCTAGTGTGCCCTTTTCAAGAAGCTATTTTGCTGGAGGGTCAAACGATATCAGAGCTTGGAGAACCTATGCCTTAGGTCCTGGCGCAAGAGTACCTGAACTTGAATACAACATAGGCAGCTTAAAATTTTTGACCAGTTTTGAATATCGGTTCGATTTTGTAGGCGCACTTAAAGGAGCTTTATTTGTAGATGCAGGAAATATATGGGATATTACAGGCGAAGGCTTTGTCGATGAAGACGCTACATTTAACAGTTTTAAATCCTTAACCGATATAGCTATTGGCAGTGGTTTTGGCATCAGATACGACTTTAAATATTTAATAGCCCGCTTAGATTTTGGCTTTAAGATGCACGAACCTTATCTAGTTAAAAGCAAGCGCTGGTTTAGCAATTTTAATCTCGATAGCTCGGTGTTTAACATCGGCATAAATTATCCATTTTAGGCTTTGGCTGGCTCATTAAAAAGCAATTATTTAATTTAAATTTAAGTTCTGAAAAAAAATCCAAAATCATATCCTAAATTCAATTGTCAGTGCAGGTTGCTAACAATTTGACAACTATCACTAAAACACATCTTTAATATGTAAGCCTTTGTTAAGCACAAAAAAATCCGCTTTATGCGGATTTTAATTTTTTATAGCCATAATTTATTGTTTTTCAGCAACTACCTCAAAAACCATATCTACTGTTACGTCCCTGTGTAGGCGAATAGTTGCATTGTACTTTCCTAAGCTCTTGATATTGCCTCCTATAACCTTTATAAATTTTTTATTGATCTCGGTGCCTAATTTGGCTAAAGAATCGGCAAGGTTAGAGTTGTTAACTGATCCAAACAACTTATCGCCCGAGGCAACTTTTGAGACAATTTTAATTTTATAATTCTTAATTTTTTCTGCAATTTCACGAGCATCCTCTACTAATTTAACTTCTTTAAAGGCTTGTTGCTTAATATTTTCAGCTAATATTTTTTTTGCCGAAGAGGTAGCTAAAACTGCATATCCTTTAGGTATTAAATAATTGCGTCCATATCCATTTTTAACCTTTACAATATCATCTTTAAAACCTAAGTTTTCAACATCTTGTTTTAATATCAATTCCATATTTGTATTTTTTATTATTTCAACATATCGCCAACATAAGGCATTAAGGCTAGGTGCCTTGCCCTTTTTATAGCTCGAGCAACCTTGCGTTGGTATTTCAATGAGGTTCCTGTTAATCGTCTGGGTAAAATTTTACCCTGCTCGTTTACTAAATACATTAAAAAATTGGCGTCCTTATAATCTATATACTTAATATCATTTTTTTTAAAACGACAGTATTTAGCTTCTTTCTTAGTTTCAATATCAAGCGGAGTTAAGTAACGAACTTCTCCCTGCTTATTCCCTTTTGCTTGTTGTTCTATTGATGACATAACTTATTTTTTTATCGATTTAATTTTTTCCTTTCTCTTTTCGGCCCAAATTATAGCGTGCTTATCTAGCTTAACACTTAAATAACGCATAACGCTATCGTCTCGTCTAAACTCTAATTCAAAAGGAGCAATAACACTCCCTTCTGCCTTAAATTCAAACAAGTGATAAAAGCCGCTCTTTTTCTTTTCAATTGGATAAGCTAGTTTTTTTAAGCCCCAATCTTCTTTGTGAATCATCTCAGCACCCTTTGAAGTTAGATAATCTTCAAACTTTTGCACTGTTTCCTTTATCTGATTTTCAGACAAAACGGGATTCAAAATGAAAACAGTTTCGTAATGGTTCATAATTAATTATTTAAAATTCAAATTTTGAGTTTGCAAATATACTAAAATTACTAAAGCACCCTAATTATAATTTGTTTTTTAAGCTAACACAAATTCAACGAGTAAGCACAAGTTTTAATTTTTTGATTCTGTTTTTAGCAATACCACAGTATTTATTTCTACATTTGTAGACGAAAAGGTAAAAATATGCAATTGCTAAAGCGAATTGGTTATTATTTAATAGGTGTAGGCATTGGCTCGGTAGGAGTGCTTTATTTTTGGAAAAATAAAAAAGTGAGTTTTGACTACGGACCTAACGCCCGTACTTTAAAATCAATACGTATTAAAGAGCGATTTATACCCAAAAATATTGAGGAAATTTTGATTGAAAAAAACATCGATACCTCGTACATATCAACTATACTAATGCACGGTAATGTTATTTTTGATAAAAGCAAGCCCAGATTAAAACCTTGTGCCGAGTACTTTGTATCGGGTAAAGACAGTTTAAAACACATAAGCTTGTATATAGTTCGTTGCGATTCAACTGCAATTTTAAAAAATATTTTTTTTAAATAATTTAAGGTGTGGCATAAAAAAAATACTTGTAATCTTTACTTTAAAACACAGCATTTAAAGCATTTAGCAAATTGCAATTTAATATGCTTAAAAGTATTGATAAACAAATTAATAATATTTAATAAATGAAACTAACACTTTTAGTAATGGCTGCCGGAATGGGCAGTCGTTTTGGAGGCTTAAAGCAGCTGAGCCCGATAAATGATTTTAATGAAACTATTATAGACTACTCGGTATTCGACGCCAAAAGAGCTGGCTTTACAAAGGCTGTTTTTGTAATTCGCAAAGAGTTTGAAAGTGACTTTAAGCAACAAATTACTGATAAATACAAAAACCATATTGAAATGGATTTTGTTTATCAAGATACACAAAACTTACCCGAGGGCTTTAATTCGGTTAAAAGAACTAAGCCTTGGGGCACGGGTCATGCCATTTGGTGTTGTAAAAATGCTATTAGCGAAAACTTTGCTGTAATAAATGCCGATGATTTTTACGGTAGCGAATCGTTTAATATAATTGCTCGACATTTAAAAACATTAAACCCAAACGATATTTCTAAACAATGTTTGGTTGGGTACAAACTGGTTAATACCTTATCGGATAACGGAACGGTTTCAAGGGGAATTTGCACAATAAATTCTGAAAATATAGTTACTTCTATTACTGAAAAAACACAAATTTTACTCAAACAAGGTAAAGTTGTTTTTATTGAAAACAATGTAGAAAACACACTTAGTTTAAATCAAATTGCCTCGATGAATATGTTTGGACTCACCCCTGCAACTTTTGTTGCCTTTGAAAAAGATCTTATCGCATTTTTAAATCAACATAGCTCTAATTTAAAATCAGAATTTTATCTTCCCTTGGTAATTAACAATCTCATCAATCAAAAGTTAAGCTCGGTAAGTGTATTGCCTACTAATTCAAAGTGGTTTGGGATGACCTATAAAGAAGACCAAGCTATTGTAAAGAACAATATTAAAAAACTAACTAACTCAGGAAAATATACAAAAAAACTTTGGAACAGTTAATTAATTTAAATTCAATTATTAAGCAATTTCAAGTGCAGGGCAATTTAGTATCTGCCAATAGGATTAATTCAGGTCGTATAAATACTACTTATATAGTTAATACCACTAAATCGAGTTATATACTTCAGAAGATAAATCACAGTGTTTTTAAAAATGTAGAAGCTCTTACACAAAATATAATCCGGATTACTGAGCACCTTAAATTAAAATCTTTAGAAGAAAACAAAAAAAACTTAGAGGTAATATTTACTAAAACTCAAGTAGGTTTTTATAAAGACAGCAAGGGCAGCTTTTGGAGAATGTTTAATTATTTTTCTAACTCGGTTACCTTTGAAGTACTTAAAAACAAGCATCAGGCAAAAACTTTAGGTATGGCATTTGCCAATTTTCAAAAACAATTAATCGATTTGCCATCTCCGCCATTGTTTGAAGTACTACCAAACTTTCACAATACACCTATCCGCATTGAACAATTTAAAAAAGCTGTAAAAAAAAATACCTATAACAGGCTTTCTGTTTCTAAAAAACAGGTAAATTACTTACTGAATTTAGCGCCTGAAATGCATGAAATTATTAACTTAGGAAAGCAAAAACGCATACCTTTAAGAAATATTCATCAAGATACCAAATTGAGCAATATTCTGTTTAACTCTAACAATGAAGCAATATGCATCATAGATCTAGATACTACTATGCCTGGATACCTTTGCTATGATTTTGGAGATGCAGTACGAACTGGCATGAATACCGCAAGTGAAGAAGAAAAAGACCTCGACAAGGTTGGCTTAAACCTTAAGCTTTTTAAATCATTTACCAAAGGTTATATAGCTATTTCAAAAGATTTTATAACCTCAGCAGAAATTGACACCTTGGTACTAGGAGTTAAGATTATAACTTACGAGCAGGCTACTCGTTTTCTTACCGACTACCTAAATGGAGACTTTTACTATAAACCAAGCTATCCCGAAAGCAATTTACAAAGAGCAAAGGTTCAAATAACATTTTTAAAATACGTTATTAAGCATTTTAACAAAATGCACGATTTTGTAAAAAAACAGTACACCAATTAAGTAGAGTTTTCTGGCAGGCACTAAATACTATCGATATACTGTAGCATTTTTTTTAAGGAGCATAAGTATTGGCATGGTAGTTCGTCTTTTTTTTACTAATCCACCTATGGTACTTTGCAGCATTTCTATTGTGTTGGGCTAAAGAACTTGTAAACACGTGAAAACCAATTTTGTCAACACTAGCACACATATAGTAATAGTTGTGTTTTTCAGCAAATAAAACAGCATCAATAGCAGAAATATCGGGCATGCATATTAAAGAAGGAGGTAATCCTCTATTAGTATAAGTATTGTAGGGAGAATTTTTTGTTTCTTTAATATATTTAAAAAGCACTCTTTCGATATTTGTGTTTTTATTTTGCAATTTCTTGGCGTAAATTACAGTTGGGTCGGCTTGCAAGGGCCAGCCTTTTTTTAATCTGTTAAGGTACAAACCTGCAACTATAGGGCGTTCGCTTTTTTGTGCAGTTTCCTTTTGAACTATCGATGCCAAAGTGCTAACCTCCTGCTTACTTAAGTTTAAACTCTCGGCTTGTTTTACCCTGTTATCATTCCAAAAGCGCTTGTATTCTTTGAGCATTCTATTTCTAAAGTTTTTAGCCGAACTAGTCCAGTAAAACTCGTAACTATTAGGAATATACATGCCTAAGGCTGATTTAATAGTAAAGCCATGAGCACTTAAAAAAGCACTGTCGCGCATTGCCTTTAGCAAAGAAACTGAATCGACCTCAATTTGTTTTGAAACTCTTACAGCAAGCTTTTCCAAAGTATCTTCATTGTTAAACAAAACAACAACTGGCGTTTGCTTACCACTTCGCAAAAGATTTACAACCTCATTGATACTCATACCTTTTTTTAAAGTATATTTCCCTTTTTTAACCCGCCTAAACTTTTTCTTTTCAGAAAGCCAACTAAAATATTGAGGATTTTTAATAAAATCAGAAAGATAGTGACTTACATTTTCCATATTATCTTCAGAGCCTATGTATATAACTCCATTTTTTAGCACAGCTTTTCCAAATATCAAACAATAGTAATACAAACCCACAGCAAGTACAACTGCGGTAAAAACAAGTATTATTTTTTGGTATAAACCCTTTTTATTTATTGAGTAGTTGAAACAAAATTTCATCTTTAAATACACCTTGGTTGTAACTCCAATTTTTTTTTACGCCCACTTGTACAAAGCGCTTTTTTTTAAACAGATTTAAGCTATTTGTATTGTCGGCTCCAATGTTTACATATAACTGATTCAAATGCAAGTGTTTAAAACAATAATTGATCAATAGATCAACAGATTCAGAAGCATATCCATTTTTTTGATGGTCAGGATGTATCAAAATTCCAACACCTGCTCTTTTGTGCTTAGGATTAAAATCAAACAAGTCAATAATGCCTACGGCTAGCTGTTTGTCAATCCTTTCAATTATTAGCCTCAACTGCTTGGTTTGATAAATATCTAAATGAGCATTTTTTAAATACTGTTTTAGTAAAAACTTTGAAAATGGAGTCTCCGTATGGCTTATCTGCCAAAATAACTCATTGTTTTCAATATCGTACAAAAAAGCCAAGTCTTCTGGTTCTAAGGCTCTTAAATTAATATTTATACCTTTAAGAGTTTGCATTAACAACAATTTCACCTTTATATACAAAAGTAGCAGAGCCAGTTAAAAATACCTTGTTGTAGCTGCCCTTGTTTTCATTAAACGATACTAAAAGCTCACCGCCCTTAGCTATAATTTTAACAAAATTATCTTTAGTTTTTTTAATAGCAAACATAGCCACAGCCACAGCCACAGCACCTGTGCCACATGCTAGGGTTTCATTTTCAACACCTCTTTCATAGGTTCTTATTTTAAAGCTATCTTTGCTAAGCTGCTCAACAAAATTAACATTACTACCCTTTCCCCCATAAAGTTCATTTCTAATTTTCTTCCCCCTTTCATTTACCTTAAAGCTATCTAAATTGCTAGCTAATTCTACATGATGCGGTGAACCAGTATCGACAAAGCAGTGCGAATCGTAAATTTCAACCTTATCTATATCTTTCATCTGCAAAGAAATACTGTGGTTTTTTATCCAAGCCCTATAAAGATTATCTACTGCATTAAAAGAGGTTTTAAGCTCGCATAAACCTAATTTTTTGGCAAAGGCAACTATGCATATACCACCGTTACCACACATAGTGTTTTTACTTCCATCTAAATTGTAATACAGCATTTTAAAGTCGTTGTGCTTATCATTTTCCAATAAAATTAAACCATCAGCACCAATGCCAAAACAACGCTTGCACAAAAAAGAAATTATGTCAGTATTATTTTTTGGAAAGGTTTTTGCTCTATTGTCGATAATAACAAAATCATTACCCGCGCTTTGGTATTTAAAAAAGGTTAAATTCATGTGCACAAAGATAGGTAATTTCAAAGAGTAGTTTTAATGTTAAGCGGCGGTTAAAAATCGTTAAATTACAGTTAAATAGATTTTGTTAACAAGTAAAATTATATATTTGAGTAATTAAATAGAAGTAAACAAATGAAGAAAATTTTAGGTATTTTATCAGTAGCATTTTTGGGAGGCGCATTGTCACTTACAGGTTACAAGCTGTTTTTAGAACAACCTCAAGTTGTTGTTCAGAAAGCCCAACCAGCATGGCAGGCAATAAAAACTAATTATGCCTCTCCAATATTAAACACTGCATCTGTCCCCACAAACTTTACAGTAGCAGCCGAGAGTTCAGTAAACGCAGTAGTTCATGTTAAAAACACTTCAATTAGAACCCAACAAGATCCTTATGGCTTAACCGAGTTTTTCTTTGGAAGAGGCAATGGAACAAGAAAGTTTGAGCAAATTGGCACTGGCAGTGGAGTAATTATTTCTCCTGACGGATATATAGTTACTAACAATCACGTAATTGAAAGTGCTTCCGACATAGAAATAACTTTAAACAATCGCAAAAAATTAAAAGCCGAACTTATAGGAACCTCAAAAGACAACGATATAGCTCTGTTAAAGGTTGATACTGATGAGCAGCTATCCTATTTGCCCTTTGCTAACTCCGATAATATTAAAATAGGAGAATGGGTATTGGCAGTAGGCAATCCGTATAACCTGACCTCAACGGTAACCGCAGGTATCATAAGCGCCAAAGGACGTGACTTAAGCGGTAATAGCAATACAGAATCTTTTATTCAAACCGATGCTGCAGTTAACCCTGGCAATAGTGGTGGAGCTCTAGTAAACACTAGAGGTGAACTAATAGGTATTAACACAGCTATAACTTCAAGAACAGGCTCATTTGTAGGATACTCATTTGCAGTACCCTCAAATATTGCCAAAAAAGTCATTGACGACTTATTAGAATTTGGCTCAGTTCAAGAAGCTATGTTAGGAATTTCAATTGATGCTAAAGAAAAAAATATAGAGGGAGTTAGAATATCGAGTATTGATCAAGACAGCGGGGCCTTAAAAGCAGGCTTAAAAGCAGGCGATATTATAGTTAAGATAAACAGTGTGAAGATAACTAAATTTGCTGATTTGAAAGGGCAGTTAACAGCCAAAAGACCTGGCGATTACGTAGATGTTACTGTTGATAGAAACGGCGAGAGTATAACCAAAGCAGTTAAGTTGAGTAAGAGAACAACTTTTGAATCGAGAATTTTGGGAATAAGCTTTAAAGACCTCACTGAAAGCGATAAAAAGAAATACAATATAAAAGGAGGAGCTAAGATAATTGCAACTGTAAATCAAACATTTATAGATTACAATGTTGGTAAGGGATATGTTTTAACCAAAATTAACGGGAAGGCTGTTAATTCTGCTTCAGAAGCCGTTGATATTTTAGACAGAAGAGCCACATCAAGGCTTGTATTAGAAATGATAAATCCAAAAGGAGAAATTGAAAGATTTAGGTATTAATAATTTTAAGGAGATGACATTCTAAAACGGCGCAAAAAAAAGGAGCAGCTTCGTATGTTATTTGCGATATTAAAGTACAGAAACAGAGTAATTAGTATTGAGTATTGCACAATGAGTATTGAGAAAACAATAAAAAACAAATGAAATCACTTTTAAATACAAAAACAGAAAAGTTTAATTTAAAATAGAGAATCAAAAAGCTAAAAACCAATAGCCTAGCACTTGTCTTTCAGCTTCGATTACTGCTGATTGCACGCTGTATCCTGCTATGCGGTCAACTGGCAAACGCTCAACTCCATCCCGTACGGGTTAATCAATCGCTGATTC
>JBKDZU010000033.1:0-6691 GCA_047971505.1 Tenacibaculum sp. | reverse complement strand
TAAAACTTAAAAAACATAACTTTGATTAATTCCCCCAAAATAGGTGTATTATTCTTTCTCATCTCTTGCGTCTCATACACTCAGGCAAAACTCAAGGGAGTGTTGCTAGATGCTTCAAATCAAGCTATAGGCTTTGCCAATGTTGTTTTAACCAATCAAAAGAATGAAATTATTAAAGGGACAATTACTGATGAAAGTGGAAGATTTAGTTTATCGGTAAAAGAGGGGGTATATAAACTATCAATTAGTTTTTTAGGATATAAAGATTGGCTAAAAGAAATTTCAATAAATAAGAGTTATGATTTTGGAATTATAATTCTTAAAAAGGATCAAAATAATTTAGATGAAGTTGTAATTAAGGCAGAAAAAAGAATAATAGAAAAAAAAGTTGATAGGTTAGTTTTTAATGTAAGTAAAAGTATTTCAATTGATGGAGGTAATGCTATTGATGCATTAAAATATACCCCATTACTTAAGGTCAATAATGGAGAGCTATCGTTAATAGGGAAAAGTGGATTAAGAGTTATGGTTAATGATAGAATTATTAAACTATCAGGAGATGATTTAACCGATTTTCTTCAATCATTGCCTTCTGAAAATATAGATAAAATAGAATTAATTACAAACCCTCCTGCTGAGTATGATGCAGATGGGAATAGCGGATTGGTAAACATAATATTAAAAAAAAATAAGAATGATTCTTTTTCGGGTTTTATTAGATCGACATATCAAAAATCTAGGTACTCTAAAGGTTATTTAGGCGGAGGGTTTAATTTCCAAAAGGACAAAATATCAATATCTTTAAATGTAAATAGTGGTCTTGGCTCAACTGGGTCAAGTGAAAAGGAGAATATATTTTATAATCAAGGAATAACAAATATAAATGAAGATAGTAAGAATAAATCAAAGTTTTTTTCTAGCAGGTTGGAATTTAATTATGATGTTTCCCCGAAAATAGATGTTGGTTTTGGTTATTTGTCTAATTATAGTAACCCTATTTTTTTAGAAGAAAATAATTCATCCTCATCAAATGAGTTGACATCAACAAAAGGTCAATATGAAACTGATAAAGAATATCACTCTCTAAATGTTTTTTTGAAGTCTAAACTAGATACTTTAGGTAAAGTAATGAAAGTTGATTTTGATTATTTGAATTATGATAGTGAGTCTGAAAAATCAAATAAAACTTCAACAAATCGAGCTAGCACTAATATAATAGAAAGGTTTAATTCAATTCAAGAAATTAATTTTTTCACAGTTTCTGCTGACCTTGCTCTTCCTTATAAATTTCTAAATATGTCAGTTGGAACGAAACTATCATTTATTGAGACTAACAGCGGAATCAAAACATTTAGTAAAACCGATGATGATTTTATAATAGATCTAAGCAGAACTAATGATTTTAAATACAATGAAGACATACAAGCGCTGTATATAAGTTTTCAAAAGGACTTAGGTAAATGGAGTTTTAAATTAGGAACAAGGTTAGAACTTACTCAAACAAAGGGGACTTCTATAAGTTTAACCCAAGGAAACACAATTATCGAAAATAATTTTTCACAATTATTTCCCTCTGCTTATGTTACATATTCTCCAAGTGAGAAAAACAGCTATTCTGTTAGTTATGGGAAAAGAGTCAACAGGCCTAATTATTCTCAATTAAACCCTTTTCGTTGGTATTCAAACCCTTTTATTTACTCAGAGGGCAATCCATTTTTAAGTCCCTATTTTATAGACAATTTAGAATTTAGTCATTTATTTAAAAATAATTTAAATACTACATTATATTATTCTGAAATAAATAATGGATCTGATCAAATAACAATAGTTAAAAACTCTAGCAATTTAAGATATACAATTTGGGAAAATTTTGTTAACAGTTACTCATTGGGCTTAACAGAATCGTACACCTTGAAAGGAATCGCAAGTTGGTTGAATTCATATCTACAATTCAATATTAATTATTCTGAAATTAACTCTTCAATTTCTGAAATTAACTCTTCAATAACTAATACTGTAGATAGCCAAAAAGGTTTTAATTATTATTTTCAAATTAATAGTTCTTTCCATGTAACCTCAAATAAACAACTTTCAGGAGAATTAAATTTTTGGTACTCATCATCAAAGGTAGATGGAGTTTATTTTTTATCTGACGCATATAATCTTGATTTAGGTTTAAGATATAATTCTTTAAGCAAGAGATGGCTGTTTTCAATAAACTTCCAAGATATTTTAAATTCAAACAATTTAGGACTTAGAAGTGAAACAAATGGTATAAGTTTTAATAGGCAATTAGAATATGATATGCAAAGAATAAGGTTTTCTATACGCTACAAGTTTGGAAATAATAAGATTAAGAGGAAAAGAGTGAGTTTTGGAAATGAAAGTGAAAGAGGCAGACTTGATTAAAGTTTAGATAATCATAGTTCTTTTAAAAAAATAATATAAGTTTTGCTTTTCACAAGGTATGGCAAATAGAACAGGAGTTAGAAGAATATATATCTCAGTATATTCATAAATACAATAGTTAAGAGTTTAATGTATAGGGCGTTGCATTAGGTTTATTTAGAAGCTCTTGTTATGCCGATAAAAGAAACCAAGCTCTGATAAATTATAATGGCGACGTGTTTAAATGCTCTGCGAGAGATTTTTATCAAAAAATAAAGAAAGCGTATTAAGCGATTCTGGAGATATTAATTGGAATTAAACTTTTGAGAAAAGAATGAACGCTAAGTTAAAAAACGTTCCGTGCCAAACATGCAGCATATTGCCATTTTGTAGAGGAGGTTGCTCACAAGTTGCTATGGAAAATTATAGCAAAAACTATTGTGTATGCAATTTTGATGATAACACCTCAATTCTGCAAGTATATTTAAAAAACATGTTGAAAACTTACTAAAATAAAGCCTTACAAATATTTGCAAGGTTCGGTTTTTTTCACTTATTTAGGTAAATTAAAAACTTAAATTCAAAGGTAACACCTTTTGGCAGATTACACCTTATACATAATAAGGTTAAGATTAAAAAAGTTTTGCGCAGCTGATTGATAATCATTTGGAAAGCAGAGCAAAAAATTCAAAATACAGTTATTCAAACCTCTTTTTAACACCTTTTTATACCGTTTTTTGTGGAGGTAGAGCAATTGAGGATGTCAATTGCCTAAAAAGACCACACCCTTAAAGGTCTAAAATCTCAAGTTTTTTAAACAAAAATTTAGCTTTCAAGAACAATTCTATTTTAATGGACGAAACTCCTAGAGACACTTGCGGATTTTAGGTTTTAGATTGTTTTTTGTGCTTTTAAAAATTTCAATTTAAAACAGCGGCAATATCTAGCACAAAACTTTCCATAGCAACACGTTTTATAGTTTTATATCATGGTATCAATATTTTGCATAAAAAATTGTATGTAACTAAATACTTAAACCGATATAATTTTAATAATATAAATGCACTTTTGCAAAAATCCTTAAATATTCTTTAATCTATGCGTTTTTAAATTACTAAAAATACTATTTTTGTATTTGCTTTTTAGCCAAAATTAAACAAGCTAAAACGGGATTAACAATTTTTGAGTTTGTGCTTGTTTAAAAAAACTACTAAACTATATTGCAAAGTATATTAACAAGTTAAGTTGACAATTATAATGCTAAAAATTGTGCTGATAGGTAAGTTTAATTTAAAGGATAAAAAAATAATATAAACAAATGAATGAATTAAACAAGGATACCTATATTAATTGGTACAAAAATATGTTATTTTGGAGGAAGTTTGAAGATAAACTAGCCTCAGTTTACATTCAGCAAAAAGTACGAGGTTTTTTACATTTATACAACGGTCAAGAGGCTGTATTGGCAGGTTCGCTACACGCTATGGACTTGACTAAAGACAAGATGATTACTGCTTACCGCAATCACGTACAGCCTATTGGCATGGGAGAGGACCCTAAAAGAGTTATGGCAGAACTTTACGGCAAAGCAACCGGAACCTCGCAAGGATTAGGCGGTTCTATGCATATTTTTTCAAAAAAATATCGTTTTTACGGAGGACATGGCATAGTTGGAGGACAAATACCTTTAGGTGCAGGCATTGCTTTTGCCGATAAATACAAAGGAAGCGATGCAGTTACTCTGTGCTTTTTTGGAGATGGAGCTGCACGTCAGGGTTCTTTACACGAAACATTTAATATGGCTATGAATTGGAAACTGCCTGTGGTATTTGTAGTTGAAAATAACGGATATGCTATGGGAACTTCTGTTGAAAGAACTGCCAACCATACAGATATATGGAAGTTGGGCTTAGGCTATGAGATGCCCTGCAGTGCTGTTGATGGTATGAATCCTGTAAAGGTTGCCAAAGCAGTATATGAGGCTGTACAAAGAGCTCGCAGTGGAGAAGGACCTACATTTTTAGAAATGAAAACCTACCGTTATCGAGGTCATTCTATGTCAGATGCCCAACACTACAGAACAAAACAAGAGGTGCTAGAGTACAAAAAAATAGACCCTATTGCTCAGGTTCTCGAAGTAATTAAAGAAAACAATTATGCAAGCGAACAAGAGATAAAGACAATTGACAAACAGGTAAAGGAGAGCATTATTGCCTGCGAAAAATTTGCTGAAGAATCGCCTTATCCCGATGCAAGCCTTATGTACGATGCAGTTTACGGACAAGAAAATTATCCATTTATAAAATAATTAATCCAACAAAATTTAAAATATGGCTACAATTGTAAATATGCCCCGTTTAAGTGATACTATGGAAGAAGGCGTGCTAGCGCAATGGTTAAAAAATATTGGAGACAAGATAGAGGAAGGCGATATTTTAGCAGAAATTGAAACTGATAAAGCCACTATGGAGTTCGAGTCTTTTTACGAGGGCACCTTGCTTTACAAAGGTGTTAAAGAAGGAGAAACTGCAGCTGTTGACAGTTTGTTAGCTATTATTGGCGAAGAGGGCGAAGACATATCGGCACTGCTCAGCAAAAACAACTTATCTTCACCAACCGCCGAAGAACAAAACAACAAACCCAAACAAGTAAAAACAGAAAATATTTTGGAAAGCAGTGAAATACTCAATAAGGTAAATGTTATAAACATGCCTCGTTTGAGCGATACTATGACTGAGGGCACGGTGGCACATTGGCTTAAAAAGGTTGGCGATAAGGTAGAGGAAGGCGATATTTTGGCAGAAATTGAAACCGATAAAGCCACTATGGAGTTCGAGTCTTTCTATGAAGGAACTTTGTTGCACATAGGTGTTGAACAAGGTAATAGTGCTTCAGTTGATAGCTTGTTAGCTATTATAGGCGAAGCAAATACCGATATAAGCTCCCTTGTTAAAAGCTCTGAATTGCAAAACGCGAACCTAAGTTCAGCAGAAGCAAAAAAAGCAAGCAAAACTCTAAGTAGTAATGATTCTCAAACCTATCATACTAGCTCAGAAGAAAGTGCTAATACTACCGATAAGGGCAGAATATTAGCATCTCCTTTAGCCAAAAAAATTGCTAAAGACAAAGGTATAGAGTTATCTACTGTAAAAGGCTCTGGCGAAAACGGCAGAATTGTTAAAAAAGACATAGAAAACTATAAGCTAGTAAAAGATGAAACAGCTAGTTCAAATAAAATAGTTTCTTCTAATATAGTTAGCAATGTTAGTCGTGCTGTTTTAGAAGAATCTGTTGAGGAGGTAAAAAACTCTCAAATGCGCAAAGCTATTGTTAAGTCTTTAACGTCGTCAAAGTTTAGTGCACCTCACTTTTATCTGAATATTGAGGTAGATATGACTAGTGCAATTGCTTCTCGCTTAGCAATAAACGCTATGCCCAATACAAAAGTGTCGTTTAATGATTTGGTAGTAAAGGCTTGTGCTATAGCTTTAAAAAAGCATCCGCAGATAAATACCTCTTGGAGCGATGCTAGCACCCAGTACTATTCACACATACATATTGGAGTTGCTGTTGCAGTAAGTGAAGGGCTTGTAGTACCTGTTTTAAAACATGCAGACAGCCTTAGTTTAACTGAAATTGGAAGTTCTGTTCGCGATTTGGCTGAAAAAGCAAGGAACAAAAAAATTAAACCCGAACAAATGCAAGGAAGCACCTTTACGGTTTCAAATTTGGGTATGTTTGGCATAGAGAGCTTTACCTCTATCATAAACCAGCCCAATGCTGCCATATTGTCGGTTGGTGCTATTGTTGAAAAACCAGTGGTTAAAAATGCGCAAATTGCAATAGGAAACACCATGAAGTTAACCTTAGCTTGCGATCACAGAACAGTTGACGGTGCAGTGGGTGCTCAGTTTTTGCAAACTCTAAAAATATATTTGGAAAATCCAGTTACTATGTTAGCTTAACAATTGAATATAGAGGGCTTTATTATAACTCTTGTTTATTTCTTAATGCTGATAAAAATGGGCAAATAAAAAAATAGCTATTAACGAAAACAATAAGCCTCTAATAGATCCTACGGTAAAAGAAAACCAAAATGCTTCATGTTGCCCATGCCATACAAACGGAATCAATCCCAACAATAGTAGATACTACAGTAATAATAACAGGGATTATTTTACAGTTAAAAGCTTTAAAATATAACGACTGTAAGTTTCGGTGTTCTAGCCCCATAATTAGTCGGACAAGATTATATATAGAAATCTATACTAATTTTGTCAATTATGAAAACAAAACGCGCCTT
>JBKDZU010000032.1:0-35323 GCA_047971505.1 Tenacibaculum sp. | reverse complement strand
ATTAATATTTTAACTTTATTTATTTTAACCTTAACTAGTTGCAAAGCAGATAAACCACTGGGGCAACAAAACCCAAATGGTGACACTGACTTAAATTTTACTGCAATTATACCCATGGGTTCAAACAGTTGGGTAATTAATGATATATCTAAAAATAATAGTTTGATTCACAATACAGGGATACGCAATTGGACTGAGTATACCGATATAATTCGCACCTATTTTAAAACATCAAATCAAGGAGAGTTACAAGTAGGCTTTAAAATAAAATCGCCCAAAGGAATTTCAAAAATAAGCGTAAAGATTGATGGTCAATCTAAAGAAATACAAATAGCTAATTCTGACTACAAAATTGTTGAGGTAGGCAAATTTAAATTATCTTCCTCTGGTTATCACTATATTGAAATACAAGGTGTAGAAAAATCGGGAACTTATATAGCAGATATTCAAGAGCTTTTACTAGGAGGTGAAGCAGCAGCCTCAGTAAACTACATCCCCACTAGCAATCATTATTTTGGCAGAAGAGGACCGTCAGTGCATTTGAATTATAACTCGCCTAAAAACAAACAAGTGGTGTGGTTTTACAATGAAATGACAATACCTGAAGGTGAAGACGTTGTGGGTTCATTTTTTATGGCAAATGGACATACTCAAGGATACTTTGGCATACAAGTAAACTCCGAAACAGAAAAAAGAGTACTTTTTTCAATTTGGAGTGCCTACCAAACGGATAACCCTGATCAAATACCCGACGATTATAAGGTTGTTAATTTAGGAAGCGGACAAGGTGTTACAGTTCAGGACTTTGGAAACGAAGGTTCGGGTAAACAATGTATTATGCAGTTTAACTGGAAAACAAATACTACTTATAAATTTTTGATAAAAGGCGTACCCTCTAAAAATAATTCAACAGATTATACAGCATATTTTTATGCACCTGAGCTGGGAAAATGGCAGTTGGTAGCAAGCCTAAAAAGACCTAAAACCTCAACCTATTTAACGAGACTACATTCATTTTTAGAGAACTTTGTTACTTCTACAGGTTATATATCTCGACAAGTTACTTATGGAAATCAGTGGGTTTACACTACTGATAAAGTTTGGACTGAAATAACTAACGCCAAACTCACAGCCGATGCCACGGCTAATAACAAAGACCGCTTAGATTTTAATGGAGGTATAACAGGAGGGCAGTTTTTATTAAAAAACTGTGGTTTTTTTAACAGCAATACCAGCCCTGGCACCCTTTTTTCAAGAACAGCCACAGGCACAAAACCTAGTGTAGATTTTGCAAATTTGCCAAGTGTAAATCCATAAAAAAGACTTAAGCATTGCTGTAATATAATATTCTAAATTTATCTTAACTAAACACTTATAATATGCAAGTATTTAATTATCAGCTAATAAAAAAATTACTTTTAAAAGTTTAATATCTATTTAAAAAGTTAAGATTTTTTTAGTGACTTAAAAGGTTATTTCACTAAGTCATTTTATAAAATACAATGAGTTATTTAATAGCAAATTGCAATGTGTATAAGCGCTGCCCTTATACCACAAAGCTATCCTGTTTATATATAATATACTTCCGTTTCTTTTTTTAATACCTAGCTATGCTTAAAACTAACTGTCATCTCGTTAATCTTCATTAAGGCAGCACTGTACAAAAGGTAAGTGAGGGTTGTTTAAAATAGTTAGCATACTAATCTATATGCAGTAGTCATACATAGCTTCTATGCCTAAAAATTATCGCAAGTTAAAGCCTAGGTTAACCATACAATAAAGATAGTTGTCAATTAGGTTTAAAGTCAAATTAAAATATGCTAAAGCAAAAATTATTAACTTTGAATTTAATAAAAATTAAAGTTTGATTTTATAAAAGTATTTAAACTACTAATGCAGAACGAGAAAGACAAAAAAAATGAACCAAAAAAACAACGAACATCTTTTAATTGAACAGCTAAAAAAAGGTTGTCACAATGCTTATAAACATTTTTTTTTATTGTACTATAAAGAATTGTGTAATTATATAACGGCAGTTTCAGGAAACAAAAGAATAGCCGAAGATATTGCACAACAAACCTTTATAAAAATATGGGACAACAAAGATCAACTATTTGTTCAGGAAAATAAATTAAAAAAATACATCTTTAAAATAGCCTATCATGTTTTTATAGATCTTAAAAGAAAGAAAAAAAAAGAATTTGAATTTTTAGAAAGCCTTAAGCAGGAAGCCTATTTAGATATTGTGGATACAAATACTTCACTTTTTGAGGAAAAACTAACAAAAGTTAAAAATGAAATAGATAAACTACCCAAACAATGTAAAAAAATTCTTATCATGAGCAAGGTGGAAGGACTTAAATACAAAGAAATTTCCGACAAACTTCAAATATCCATCAAAACAGTTGAAGTGCACATGTGCAAAGCACTTAAAAGACTTAGAGCCAACTTGACTATTTTATTGTAAAACACAATTTTATTTACACCACTGTAAAATGGTCAATAACATAAATAAAAGCATTAATTTTTGCTCTTTTCTGGAGTAGCTACAAAGTCTTTCAAATAAAAGGGTTCAAAGTAGGCAACATCTTCAAAATTATTATTTTTGTATTTTTCAAAGCTTAGCTTTATCATATTTTTTGATGATGGGTATTTATTGCTGTAAAACTCTGCATTTTTATGACTAATTACTTCCTTACATTTTCGAGCTCCATCTCCTACAAAATGTGCTGGTCCTTTATTTAATAGCTCTGCAAAAGAATCTTTATTTATATGTTTTGCATATATTTTACTTTTTTGCTCTAAATTTTTATCGTAAACACTGACATATACTTCCATACGTCGAGCGTCTATTACAGGAATTAAATGCCCTTCGGTTATGCTAATACTAGCTGCTAATGAATGTAGAGTTTCTGTTGAAATTAGCGGAATACCACAAGCAAAACAAATCCCTTTTGCAGATGAAACACCAATTCTTAAACCTGTGTAAGAGCCTGGTCCTTTGCTAACTGCCACAGCACTTAATTCCTTAGCTTGTATATTAGCCTCACTTAACACCTGTTGTATAAATAAGTGAAGTTTTTCGGCGTGAGAGTAATTGTTGTTATTTATCTCTCTTATCGATAATAACTTGTAGTTCTCTGCTACACATACCGAACAGTTTTTTGTAGCAGTTTCAATATTTAAAATTAATGCCACGAATATTTGTTTTATATAAATAAGCAGTGATAAGTTCTTTAAATATAAGTTTTTAGTTTAATCAACTATGGGTTCTCCAAAATAAAATTTAAGCACCTTGTTTTTAAATATATAATCGTATTTTGAACGTATCATTTCACCTTCGGCATTTACCAATCTGTTTCTTACCTGATCAAAGTCAAATTGTGTCATAGCACCGTAGTCATAACTTACTTGGGCGTTTTTAAAGGCTTCTTTTTGCGCTAATAAAGAGGTTTTTGCTGCTTCAAAAGTTTTTACTGCCGCCTTTGCATCTAAATAAGCTTGTTCTATGGTTTGCTGTAGTTTAAGTTTTTCGTTTTCAAAAGCTATCTCAGCTACTTGTTTGTCTATAAGTGATTTTGCAACTCTGCCCTTAGTCTGAAAACGATTAAATATAGGAACATTTAACGAAAAGCTGGCACTGTATCTTATTCTGTCCTTAAAAATTTGCTTAAAAAAATAAACATTTGACTCAAGTAAATTATTAAACTGGTTAAAATAAGAAGTTTCAGTTCCTAAATTTATTGAAAATGTTGGCATATAATCTGACTTTGATATTTTTACATTAAAATCAGAATTTGCAATTGCCAATCTAGCTCTCTCTATTTCGGGTCGATTTACCAATGCTTTTTCATATATTTCTTTTGATGTATTGAGAGAGGATGAAGCTGAAGGCGAATCAAAATCAATTTTAAAAACATCGAAATTTTCAGTTGAAATTTGCAATAATTGAGCTAACTGTAATAGGGCAATACTTAAGCTATTTTCTTGGTTTACAACTGCCTGTATATCATTAGCGGCTGTTGATTGAACATTTAATAAATCGCCTTTCGGAATAGCTCCTGCCTCAAACTGCACCTTTGCCCTATCAACCTGTTTTTTGCTAATTTCTGCTTGAATCTTCGCAACTTCTAAATTTTCTTTTGAAAATAACACGTTTAAATAAGTGTTGACTACCTGAAGAGATATATCGTTTTGTACAACTTCTAAATCTAATTTTGCAGACTCTACTCCAAGCTTAGCTTGCTTATAAATATTGAGGTTCCTAAAACCGTTAAAAACAAATATGCTGCTAGATAAACTAAAATTTGAGCTAAAATTTTGTGTGTTTTGCAAAACTCCTATTCCGCCTGGAGATAATCCCGATGTAAACATTCCGCTTGAAGAGGCACTTAAGTTGGGTAAAAAATTTCCTTTTGCTATTTGAATATCTTTTTCAACAAGTTGCACATTTAGTTGGTTTTGCTGTATATTTAAATTGTTTTTTAAAGCGTAGTCAACGCATTCTTTTAGTGACCATTTTTTTTGAGAAATACCACTAAAGACCGATAATAGGGTTAATAATAATGAAATAAGGATTTTCAAAACAAATAATTTATCTCCAATGAATTTTTACAATTGTTACTTAAAATAAAAACAAGTGCATTAACAACTGTATTGTAAGTATTTATATTTTGTGCTGCTCTAATATTGTTTAATATTGAACAGATACCGTATTGTTTTAAGCATTTTAAATTGACATATTACAGTAGCGTTTAAAATTGTTCTTTGTTACACAGGTGTTTAATTTTTGTTTTCTTAGGCTTGCTTTAGCTTTGAGTTTTTTTGTTGTATTTGTAAATAATGTACAGCAAAGCGGCAACTAACAAATAAGGAAAAATCATTAAATAACTTATACCATTGTTAACTCCTTTTGCCATAGTTTCACTGCTGCCTTCAACAACTGCCTTACACATAGCGCACTGCGAATTTACTTCTGCATAAGTACTCAGAAATACACTCAATAAAAACAGTGCTTTTTTACTTGTAATAAACAAATTGTTTGACAAAACTAAACAATATATATCTTTTTTATAAAACTGTTTTGCATTATATAATATATTTTTAACTAGTTTAAACATAATAGGGCGATATCATTATATATACTATTACTCCTGTTACTGCAACATAAAGCCATAACGGAAATGTAATTTTTGCAATTTTTTTATGTTCAGTGTAGTTTTCTAGCTTAGCTTTCATATAAGTGAATAATACAAAGGGTATGACGGCTATTGAAAGCACTATATGGCTAATTAAAATAAAAAAATAAACATATCTGATAGCACCTGTACCACCAAACTCGGTTGAATAAGAGGTCATATGATAGGCAACATACATAATTAAAAACATAGCCGAACATATTAATGCCACAGTATTTAAACGCTCATGCAGCTTTCTGTTACCTCTTTTTATTGCAAATACCGACAAAACCAACAATACAGCAGTAATACCGTTTATGGTAGCATAAATGGGTGGCAAAAATAAAAGAGGTTTTACATTAGGTAATTTAATACCAAATAAAGCAGCTACTGCTAGAGGAATTAAAACTGATATTACAGCGATAAACTTTTTATACCTTTTTTCTTTTAATTGCTTGTTATTCATTTAATAACAATTTTATATCTTGTTTTAACTCTTGTATTTGGTTTGTAAAATTATGCTCGTCTAAGGCTCTGTAATAGGCAATTGGATTGCCGTGCTTATCGTATCTAGAGCGTATATACCCTTTTTTGTCAATAAGAGCAAAGAGTCCGGAGTGTTCAAATCCTCCATGTGATAAATTTCCTTTGCCAGCATACATTTTAAAACCTTTATTTGATAAATTGTACACTACATTTTCAGGCTTTCCTGTAAGCAAATGCCAGTTTTTATGGCTAATACCATTGCGCTTTGCATAGTCCTTTAATATCTCAGGACTGTCTATTTGAGGAGTAATAGTGAAAGAGGCTATTCCAAAATTAGGGTTTCCTATAAATTCATTTTGAATTTCTATCATTTTTTGTTTCATCCTTGGACAGATGCTAGGACAAGTGGCAAAAAAAAACTCTACCACGTAAACTTTACCATAATAATCTTGATTTGTAATGGTTTCTCCATACTGATTTATAAACTCAAAGTTAGGCACCTTGCTATAAGTATGTAAATTGGCTTTTTTAAAATGCCTAACTATTTTAGGCACTGCGTAAATTCCAAATATCAATATAACCAGCGAAATAATAATATAAGAATAGTTTTTTTTATGCATTAGTAAAATCAAGTTAAATAGTTGTGTTTAATTTACAAGGTTAGCAACTGTATTTATATAAAAAACTTAAATTTAATTATTTTTAATTACTTATTTGTTTTTGTGATAAGTTAAGTTTTTGGGGAAGATTTTTACTGTTTTTTATATCTCTCTATTGGCATTATTCTTCTTTAGTGCTAACCTGTATTCGGCTAAAACTACTTTTACATCATCTTTCATCTTATCGTTCAACTCTCCTACCGAGGTCATATTATATCCGTAAAGCACTCCAATATCTTTATCGTTATTTCTTCCTCTTAAACAATTATCTTTATCAACTATAAAAGCTTTTGAGGTGTGCAAATTATTGTCAAGTGCTTGTTTTGTGTTAAAACTGTTGTATATTGCTTTTATCTCGTTCTGGTTTATAAAAACAAAACTCCAACTCTTCATATCTGTAAAAGCAGCTAATTGTTTTTTTAGCTTAAATACTTCATTTTCAGTTCCTTTAACAGCTATAACAATTATTTGGAAGTCTTTAAAATCATAAAAAGGTTTGTATATTTTTTGATTTAAATTAAAGTATTCTCCTTTTACATATTCAACTTGTTTCCCTAAAAAAGTTACTATGGATATTTTTTTTTTAAATTGATGGTTCTTGTTTATCGATGAAATATCAACTACATTTTTCGTTACAACAGGTAGTTTAGCAAAATTATTTATACCCATTGACAGAAAAACATAAAACAAAAGAGGCACTATAAACAGCGCAAACAAAACAATAAACTTTTGTTTTTTATTCATACAAAAACCTTGTTAAAAAAAATAACTCTCTTTACTTGCTCTTTGTTATTTTGCACTAACACAAATCTTAAATTAAAGTATTTAAGGTCTCAAACAAATAAGCTCCTTCGGCTAAAACCAAGGCTACTAAATAGCAAATCAAAAAAACTGCAGTCCATACAACTGAGCGCCTGAACCATTTTTTTTCTCCTTCCATATGCATAAAAGCCCAAGTAATATAATAGGCTTTAACTATGGTTAAAATAATAAAAATCCAGTTTAGCAAACTAGTACCTATAAAATTACTCAAATACAAATACTTGGGTTTGTATATACCCAATACTACCTCAACAGCTGTTACTACTGATAGTATTATTAAAACTATCCAAATTCTCTTTGTATTTGATGCATGTGCCTGTGCTGCCATTTTTTTATGCTTTAAATTTTATACCAAATAGAAAAAAGTAAATACAAATACCCATACCAAATCAACAAAGTGCCAATACAGGCCTACTTTTTCTACCATTTCGTAATGCCCTCGTTTTTCGTATATACCCAACACTACATTTAAAAAAATTATAAAATTAAATACTATGCCAGAAAATACGTGAAAGCCATGAAAGCCCGTTATAAAGAAAAAAAAGTCGGCAAAAATAGGGTTGCCATATTCATTTTCAATTAAATTAGCTCCTTCTACTACCTTTGTGGCTTTTGCCAACTGAGCCGTACTCTGCTCTCTTGACAAAATTATTTTTTGTTTAGTTTTAGGGTTAATTTTTTCAGTGCGCACCAGTAAGGAAGGATTGTTTTTAAAGGCTTCTTGCACTTTAGCCACTGTGTATTGCGAAATAGGGCTTTCGCTTACATACCACAAACCTTTATTGCTAGAGTGCCTTTGTCTTGAATCGTTTCTCCCTCTTTCAACAAAATCTGACAAGGCAATTTGATGTCCGTCTTTTACAAATTGCAAAATTTGATTGTCGGAGGTTTTAATAGCTCCGTAAGACCCTTTAATAAAAGTTTTCCACTCCCATGCCTGCGATCCTACAAAGACTAAACCAAAAACTATGGTTGCAAACAAATACACTGCCACTTTTTTTTGCTTCATCTGATGTCCTGCATCAACCGCTAACACCATGGTTACCGACGATACTATCAGTATAAAAGTCATAAAGGCTACGTATATCATTGGATAGTTACCGTGAAAAAAGGGAATGTGGGTAAACACTTCGTCAGCAATAGGCCAAGATTCGATAAATTTAAAACGCGTTAAGCCATAAGCAGCTAAAAATCCAGAAAAGGTAAGTGCATCCGACAGTATAAAAAACCACATCATCATTTTTCCATAACTAGCTCCAAAGGGTCTAACTCCACCTCCACTCCAAATTTCTTTTTTGCCAGTATTTACAGCAACTGTTGCATTCATAAGTACTTTTCGTTAATTATTGTTAAAACAATGCGCCAAAATTACATATTTTTAGTTATTTAATAAAATGAGCTAAGTCATTTTTTAACTAAACCACATAGTCATTGCGGTAATTAGCTAAAACTACTTTAATAAACATCAACTCATAAAATAAAAAAATAAAAACAAATAAATCCACAAAAAATCGACAAAATGCCAAAAATTTGAACCAAGTTCAAAGCCTAGCATATTATCGGATGAATATTTTTTTTTAAAATGATTGTAAATAAGCACCAAAAGTACAATTAAACCTGCTAATAAATGCAGTACATGCATAAAAGTGATACCTATAATAAATGAGCTTGAAACAGTACTTTTAGTTCCAGTAAAATAAAGCCCTAGTTCTTTTAGCTGATTAAATCCTAGGTACTGACCCCACACAAAACCAATACCCAAAACAAAGGTCAACAATAAAAGGGCTAATGAAATTGAAAGTTTATTCTCTTTGAGTTTTTTCTTTGAAAGAAAAAGTGTAATGCTGCTCAACACAATTAATAAAGTACTGATATAAAATGCTTTTGGTAAATCAAAGCTAACCCAATCCTCTCGCTTCATGCTTACCAAATAGGCACTGGTTAATCCTGCAAAAAACATAATCATGCTAATAATAGCAATCCACAACATAGGCTTTGCTGTTTTCCTCTTTGCCTCTGCTAGCACCTCTTGTACTGTTTGTGTTTGTTTACTCATATATGTAAAAATTTATCAACTGTATAGGCTATGGGCACTGCACTTATATAAAACACACTTACTAACATCAGTTTTTTAGCATCTGCATTAGCTTTTGATTTATACAACTTAAAGGCGTAAAACAGCATAACTATCCCTAGTAAAAAAATAATTAAGGCGGTAAGCGGATATATATAAAAATTCCCCGTAAGCCTCAATACGGGTGCTATAGATATTAAAATCATTACACAGGTGTAAAATAAAATTTGCGCCAAAGCACCTTTATCCTTTTTATTCATAGGCAACATATATAATTTAGCCTTTTTGTATTCCTCAAACTGAAGCCAACCAATAGCCCAAAAATGAGGAAATTGCCAAAAAAACTGTATCATAAACAAAAATCCTGCCTCAATTCCAAACTTATTTGTAGCGGCTACCCAGCCTAACATAAAAGGAATAGCACCTGGTATGGCACCTACAAATATTGCTAAAGGTGTTATTGTTTTTAAAGGAGTGTAAACACAGGTATATAAAAAGATAGATATGGCTGCAAATAGAGCAGATTTTTCATTGATATTATACAGTATTGCTATTCCTGCAAGGGTAAATAAAACAGCTATTGTCATAGCTACTGTAACTGACATTCTTCCTGAAGGCAGAGGTCTATTTTTTGTACGTTGCATTAATGCATCAATATCTTTTTCAATTATCTGATTAAAAACATTAGATGCTCCTACTGTAAAGTAACCACCAATAGCCAACAAAACAAGGGCAGTATAATTAATTGAACTAACCCCTAATAAGTAACCTGTAATAGATGTAAACACAACGCTAACTGACAAACCTATCTTTGTGAGTTGCTTAAAATCATTAAAAAGTACTTTAATTGTTGTTTTATTCTCTATTGTTGATACAGTATTCACCCAATTGCTTACAAAAAATTAGTACAAAGATATCTTTTTCTTAGCTAATAACCATAATTTTTAAATACAACTTAGGCTGACCCGATTCAACCAGCAAGTGCAGTAATATACTAAGCATAATTTAATTTACATATTCCTCCACCTTTTTTAAGGTCTTAGCTAAGGATTTTGGCATTTCAGAACCCTATACGAACAAAAAACTATAATTTATTGAAAAAAAATTAACAAAGCAAAATAACAGTAACCTTGCCAAAAAAGCCTATTGAATAAAATAAAACCCCAAAAAATTAAAGGCAGTCACAAAAGTGTTAGCATTTTGTTAATTTAATTGCCTAGCCCAGCAAATAACTTACATTTGTTAGGAAAACAAATCATTGTAAAATGAACAATAAACTAAGCGTTTTTCTTTTATTTTTATTAATAAGTTTAATTGCAGTAGCACAAAAGCCCAAAAAGCTCAATTCGAGTCAAATTTACGAAAAAATACAAAAGCTCAACTTTTTAGGGTCGGCCTTGTACATAGCTGCGCATCCTGATGATGAAAACACAAGGCTTATTGCCTATTTAGCAAATCATCAAAAGGCAAAAACGGCTTACTTATCCTTAACCCGAGGTGATGGAGGACAAAATTTAATAGGCTCAGAAATTAGAGAACTACTCGGAGTTATTAGAACTCAAGAATTGTTGGCTGCTAGAGAAATAGATGGAGGCGAGCAACTGTTTACAAGAGCCAATGACTTTGGTTATTCAAAAAATCCTGAAGAAACTCTAAAAATATGGGATAAGCAAGCAGTATTAGCCGATGTGGTTTGGGCTATCAGAAATTTTAAGCCCGATGTTATCATTAACCGCTTTGATCACCGCACTTCGGGCAACACCCACGGGCATCACAGTTCGTCGGCCCTGCTTAGTGTTGAAGCTTTTGACCTAGCTGCTGACGCCACAAAGTTTCCCGAACAGCTTAACTATACAACAACATGGAAACCCAAGCGTTTGTTTTTTAATACCTCGTGGTGGTTTTACGGAAGTGAAGAAAAATTTGCTAAACTAAACAAAAAAAATATGCTCCCTTTTGATGTAGGAGTTTATTATCCATTAAAAGGATTGTCAAACAATGAATTAGCATCTATGGCTAGCAGCAAGCATTTATGTCAGGGTTTTGGACGCCTAACAACTAGAGGCAGGCAAAAGGAATGGCTTGAACTTTTAAAAGGTGCTTTCCCGAAAGACAAAAAAAATATTTTTTCAGGCATTGATACTAGTTGGAATCGAGTAGAAGGTGGCAGTGAAATAGGCAAAATTTTACACCAAATAGAAAAAGAATTTAATTTTATAAATCCTTCTGAACATTTATCGGGTTTATTAAAAGCCTATAAAAAAATTAAACAGCTAAAAAATGAACATTGGAAAAAAATTAAAATCAAAGAACTTAAAGAAATTATTGAGGCTTGTGCGGGTTTGTATTTAGAAGCCTCAGCAAATAGCTCAAGTGCTACACCTAACAGCAAAATAAAATTGCATTTTGAGGTTCTTAACAGAAGCAATACAGCTATG
This sequence comes from Tenacibaculum sp., assembly GCA_047971505.1. Taxonomy (GTDB): domain Bacteria; phylum Bacteroidota; class Bacteroidia; order Flavobacteriales; family Flavobacteriaceae; genus Polaribacter. The sequence goes on along the minus strand of JBKDZU010000032.1, from coordinate 23,667 downwards.
AAATTAAGCACTGTTGAAATATTACCTCAGCAAAGAAGTCTTACTGTAAATTTACCTTTAAGCCTTAATAAAAAATATAGTTTTTCAGAAGAAATAAGCATAGGCAAATTGACGTATTCAGAGCCTTATTGGCTATCAAATCCTTGGAGTTCAGGCATGTACAAGGTATCTAATCAAAGTCAGGTAGGAAAACCCGAAAGTGAGCGTCCTTTACATATTAAATACAGTTTAAATATTGAAAATCAAATTATTTCGTTTGTAAAGCCTGTGGTGCACAGGTATGCAAAAAAGGACCAAGGTGAAATTTACGAGCCCTTTGAAATACTACCTCAAGTAACTGCCAAGCTAAGCGATAAGGTAATGGTTTTTGACAGTAATAAGCCAAGAAAAGTCAAGGTAATACTAAGGGCAGGAAATAACAACTGTAGTGGAACGTTGCTTTTAAAAGTGCCCAAAGGATGGAAAATAAAACCTAAAATACTGCCTTTTTCAATTGAGCAAAAAGGCAATGTGCAAATGCTTGAGTTTACACTAAGTCCGACAAAAAAAGAGTCGGCAGGTTTAATTAAAGCAGTTGCAAGTATAAATGGAAATTTTTACGACAAAGAGTTAGTTGAAATTAACTATTCTCATATACCAAAACAGTCGGTTTTACTACCTTCTCAAGGTAAGGTTGTGCGTTTAAACTTAAAAAAAGAAGGAAATAAAATAGCGTATATACAAGGTTCGGGAGATGCCATTCCCGAGAATTTGCGGCAAATAGGCTATGAGGTTATCGAGCTAAATCCTGCAGAAATTAACGAAGTAAATTTAAGTCAATTTCAAGCAGTTGTTTTAGGTATCAGGGCTTATAACACCCAAAAAGTACTTGCCTTTAAGCAAAACTATTTGCTCGATTATGTTAAAAACGGAGGTAACTTACTAGTTCAGTACAACACAAGTAGAGGAGTTAATTTAAAAGCACCTTATGAATTGCGCTTGTCGAGAAACAGAGTTGCAGACCAAAATGCCAAAGTGAGCATCCTTGAAAAAAATCACGACGTATTAAACCATCCCAATAAAATAACAAAGGCTGACTTTGAAAACTGGGTACAGGAACGAGGCTTGTATTTTGCAGATAAGTGGAGTAAAGAATACACACCTATACTATCTATGAACGATAAAGGGGAAAAACCAATGCACGGAAGCCTGCTAATTGCAAAATACGGCAAAGGAAACTATATTTATACGGGTTTGAGTTTTTTTAGAGAATTGCCAGCAGGAGTGTCAGGTGCTTATAAGTTATTTGCTAACTTATTATCACTTAAAAGTCAAAAACAATAAAAAGTAGCTAAGCATTTACAGTATTTAAATAAACTTAACTCTAAGCGATACAAAAAACTCAGCAACTAATACCATTTACTGGTTTTTATTTCGCATAAAAAGTGTTTACCTCAATTCCGCAAGTATATTTTAAAAAACATGTTGAAAACTTACTAAAATAAAGCCTTACAAATATTTGCAAGGCTCGATTTTTTTCACTTATTTAGGTTAATGTTTAAAACCTTAAATTCAAAGGTAACACCTTTTGTAAGAGCTAATGCATCGCAATGTTTACTTAAAGCAGCTAGTGAGGCTAAAACTTGGACCGACTCTGTTATTAATCATAAAGACATTCAAATCACCACATTAGCCTATCGATTTGGCGATGCTGCTCATCGAGTAGTAGCTTACAGAGTTGCCAATGACAATGGGCAAATAAACATCTTTACAAGTGATTCTTATAAATACATGTTTATCATTACCAATTATTAGGATATGAGCGACAAGCAAGTTATTGAGTTTTATAACCAAAGAGGAGCAAGTGAAAAACTGTTCGATATTCAGAACAATGATTTTAACTGGAATGCTATGCCGCATAGTTTTTTAGACCAAAACACTGTTTATTTAATTATTATGGGCATAGCCCACATTGTTTACAAATGGTTATTGAGTATTTTTAGTGAAATTATAACAGGTCTTAGCCCTAAAGCAAGGCTAAAGCAATTTATATTTAGAGTGATAACTATAGTAGCAAAAATAACTCAAAGCGGAAGACAGCAGGTTATAATCACTAGCAACAACTGATCGAAATTTAATACAACTTCTCAACACTTTATAATTTATGTACTTACGGGCATAAAAAATGGGCTGCCCCACAATAGCCCTTAAAGTGAGTAAGGGGTTTTATATCTGTTATGCTAAAAAAGCACTTATTTTAAAATAAATCTCAAGCTTTTTAAGCAAAAATTGAGCTTTCAAGAGCAGTTCTATTTTAATGGACTAAAATCCTAGAGACTTGCGAAATTGAGGTCATATCCTTTTGTGACGGATCACTTTAAAATTATTTTGCGCCTTAATGGAGGTTTCATATGTTTAGAATTTACAACTACTTAAAAAAACAGTGATTTGTGAATTTACAATCATATCGCTGTGTGCATAAAAATTAAACATGGATATTCCATTTGTTATTTTAAGTCTTCAAAATTATTTTCCTTTTTAAAAGAAGAAAAACTTGACCATTCTTTTATTTTTTTATCACTTTTGTATTTAGCTACTTTAATTAGCTGATTTTTATCATAAATTAAACAATATCCATTTTTTTTATTGTCTTTTAGTTGGCATTTATGGTTAATATAACCTTTATTATCGTAATACAGCCACCATTTGCTTTGCTTACCATTAATATAATGTCCTTCTTTTTGTTTTTTTGAATTTTTGTAGTAAAAGTACCAATATTTTACAGGAATGTTATTTTTGTGATGTCCTTTTTTTTTGAGAACTCCGTTTTTATAGTAATATATCCAATACGCTGTTTTATCTGCTCCATCAAGCCAGCCCTCTTCTTTTAGGTTTCCGTTGAGGTAGTAATCTTTTACATATTTTTTTTGAGCCATAAGAGCATCTGTCATCCCCAGAAAAAAAACAATAATAAGTAGTATTTTTTTGGCAATAAATAGAACACTGTGCTGTGGTTTATTTTTTTTCATTAATCAGCTTAATCAAGCTAATGTCATTCCCCAATAATATATCTGTTGGATTAATACGTCCTTTTTCTGGTCCGTTTTCCAATTTTAAAACACCTCGTGGACATACTGCTGAACAAATACCGCATCCTACACAGCCTGCTCTGACAATATTTTCGCCCTTTTGAGCATAAGAGCGAACGTCAATGCCTTGTTCGCAATAAGTTGAACAGTTTCCGCAGGAAATACATTGCCCACCATTTGTGGTAATTCTAAAGCGAGATTTGAACCTTTGTACAATTCCCATATAAGCTGCAAGCGGACAGCCAAATCTACACCAAACTCTATTGCCAAAAATAGGATAAAAACCAGTTCCAATTACTCCAGAGAAAATCGATCCGATAAAAAATCCGTAAACATCTTGAACTGTTTGTGTTTTTATTCCTAAAACTGAAGGTGTGCCATAAAAATAAGAATAGAGTGTAATGAGGGTCATAAAAATAACAAAAACCAAAACACTATGAACTAGCCAGCGCTCGAGTTTCCATGCTTTTAAGGATTTGTTCGATAGTTGCCTGTAAGGATCGCCCAGTGTTTCAGCCAAACCACCACAACCACAAACCCAAGAGCAGTACCATCTTTTACCAAAAAAATACACCATTACAGGCACTATTACTAAAGATAGTAAAACTCCCCAAATTAAAATAAACAAACCCAATGAACCACTATTTATCAATTGATCTAAATTCCAACTGTAAAAAAAATCATAATCTAAAGGAAAGGCATTTTTAAAATCGTACCATGGTTTTTCAAATCGGGCTAAAATTTCGGGAATTAAAAACGCAAAAACAATTTGAAAAAACAACACAGAGGTGGTTCTTAAAATTTGATGCTTGTTATAGCGGTATTTTATGTATAATCTGACACCCATGATTATCATAACAACTGAGTATAAAAAACCGTATAAAAACCATTGACTTGCCATGCTACCACTTAGACTTTTACTAATTGGATCAACAATATAAGTCCAGTTTACAATATAATTAGGTCTAAAGTAAAGAAGTATGTAAAATACTACTAAGAAAACAAAAGTAAACCAGCCTATTAAACCTCTATTGGTTGATGAACTTAACCAAATATTATTGTTTTTTATACCGGGAGGACCTAATAAAGACAAATTTGGTATTATAAATAATAACGAGCCTATAATACTCAAACCAAAACTTAAAAACCAAAACAATACTTTGTTGTTTTTTACTGTTCCAATTCCTGCTTGTTTTGCAATTTGATAGGCAAAACTATGTGGCTTAACCCATATTACTTTATCCCACTCACCTTTTGCTTTATGGGTTTGGTTGGCTTTTTTTAAAGCTTCAATAATATTAGATGAAAATGAATAAGAATTGGAAAACTGCTTGTTAGTAGTGCTTTTCTTTAACTGATCAACAAATAAATTACTTTTAATTTGCTTGTTTTGCACTATTTGATTCAATAAGGTTGATGTTAGCTCGTACTTGCCCAAAAATGGTAAAATAGCAAATATAGCAAGCCCAGTTAAAAATAAACCTAAGCCTGTTCTTTGTAATGTTTTCATTATTATTTTTATAAAAGCGTTCAGTCAAAACTTATCAAATTGTGATTTTTTTTAAATGTTTGAAATTGTCGCTTTGTTTTATGTCAAAAATACTTATACGCTTAATGTAGATGCTTGCTTTTTTAGGATTGATTAAAAGCTTATTTAAAATTTAAAAATTCTACTTATGCTTTTCTTTTTTAATTGAATATCTGTGTTGTTTTCTTTGTTGAATTTAGCTATAATTTCAACTTCGTGCAATTTGTAAAACTCTGGATCAAAATTAGCATCAGCCAAATGTTGTAAAACGTAGTCAACAGACTTCTTTTGATTTAAGACCTCATCAAAAAAACTATGTCTCATTCTAATTCCAAAAGTATTGATTCCTATAAACTCTCTTGTGTTTTTATTAAAATTTATATGAATACACTTTTTAGCACTTTTGTGTTCCCAATAAAATCTGGCCTCGTTTTCTTTTGTTTTAGCCCATACCCAACCGTAGGTTTGGTATTCTATATCAATAAATTTAGCCGAATTAAACCAGTGACCTGGTTTGTACTCCGTTCTGTTTCCGCAAAGGGTTTGCGCAAGGGTTTCTCCCATCATTCGTCCAGTATACCAAACGGCTTCAATAGGTCGTCTTTGTCCTATAGCTTGGCGTTGTTCTGCACAATCGCCTATGGCATAAATATTAGGAATATTTGTTTCTAAATATTTATTTACCTTTACTCCTTTGCCAGTTTCAACTTCTGAACTTCTAACAAAGTCAATGTTTGGACTAACACCTGCCGTTAACCCTACTAAATTACACAAAACTTCCTCACCTGTTTCAGCAATTACTACTGACTTTGCCTTGCCTTGAGCATCTGTATTAATTTGCTTTAGGTTAACCCCTAGCCTTAAATCAATGTGATTGTCTAAAATTTCTTTATTTATCATTGCCGATTCTTCCTTTGGAAGCACCCCGCTCCAAAAACTGCTTTCACGTACTAAGAAAGTTACTGGAATATTTCTGCTGTGCAACATTTCAGCAAGCTCAATACCTATTAAACCACCTCCTACAATGACGGCTCTTTTACAAGTTTTATTATCAGGCGCATAGTTTTCTAATTTTTCTAAATCTTGCTTGTGATACATTCCAATAACACCCTTTGCATCCTGACCAGGCCAACCAAATTTATTAGGTTTTGAGCCTGTAGCAATAACTAGCTTGTCGTAAGTCAATTTTTCACCAGTATTTAGTTCAATGGTGCTTTTTGAAGAGTTAATTTGAGTAACCCATGCTTTTTTTAAGTTAATTCTGTTCTTTTTCCAAAAATGAGATTCGTAAGGCTGTGTGTGCTCAAATTTCATATGCCCCATATAAATGTACATTAAAGCCGTACGGGAGAAAAAAAAATCTGTTTCGCCAGAAATAACCGTAATTTTTTTATTTGACAATTTTCTTATATGCCTAGCAACAGTAATACCCGAAATTCCATTACCAATAATTACGACATGCTCCATGAAGATTTTATTTTGAAAAATAGGTCGTATTTACTATTTATAACTTAAATATTTTCAATAAATTTAGAATGTATATAAATAGATTTGTAAGTGAGTTGTTTTTTAAGCGACAGATAGTACATTGTGAAAATTTTTAAACCCGATTGGAGTTATATTAAAATTTAAATTATAATGATAAAAAAAACAAAACACTTATTAATGTTGCTATTGGCGTTGAGTATCAATATTTTTGCTCAGCGAGAAGATTATCAACCTCAACCAGAAGAAGAAAAGAACAATATTCAAACTTATACTCCTTCAAAGCTACTAAACAAGGGGCAATGGGATATTAAATTTTTTAACAACCTATATACAGAAACAAGATCAAATTTTAATGGTCTTACTTCAAACAAGCCAAGAGACAATTTTTTTACTTCAAGTTTAGAAGTTTTTACAGGTATTTCAGACAACAACAGGCTTAATATTGGAGCCATAGTAGAATTTCGTTCTAATACAATTGCGGGAAGACAGGCTTTGTCAGTATTTAGTTTAAAAAACACAAACTCTGACAGAAAAGGAATTACAAGTATAGCACCTGTTATCAAGTTTCAGCCCATTAAAAATATAAGCAACTTTTCAATTCAAAGTGCTGTACACATTCCGCTGATAGTTAAAGAAACAGATGAAAACGGCGTGTTTCTCGATCAAACCGCTTGGACTTTTCAAAACAGATTTTTTTACGACTATACTTTTGGTGGTGGCGATTGGCAATTATTTTCAGAAATTAATACCGAGTACGGCTTTGGAAATGACAACAGCTTTGCCAACAATACTTTTTTAATAGTTCCAGGAGCTTTTTTAAGTTACTTTCCTACCAACAAATCAACTGTATTAGTGTATGTTCAACAAGCACAGCGCTTTGGCAATTTATCCCAAAATTACACCGCTTTAGGTTTAGGAGGAAAACACCAAATTACAAAAGTGCTTAACTTAGAAGCATTGTACAGTAAATTTGTAAGAGGACAAGATACAGGTTTAGGACAAAGTTTTAATTTAGGACTAAGGGCTTTGTTTTAAATGAGTTATTAACTGTTTGTTAAAAAGGAGCTTTATACATAGTACAAAACCTGCAAGTTCAACAAGTTTTGATCAAAAAAATTTATATAATTTTATTAAAAGGTTTGTCACTACTTAAGCTAAGTTAAAAGCGTTTACAGTTTAGCTTAATAATTTTTTGCAGATGAGATATTTATATATATTTTTGCCTATTGCTTTTTTGCTCGTTGTGTAAAGGACAAAAAGAAACTCTATAAACGGATTGAGTTTTGCAGCATCTACAGCAAAAATATCGCAAAAAAATATTACCTCTGTTATAAAGATATCGGCAAACTGTGTTTCGCTTATGTTTTATCGAATTATTATGTGATTAAATATGTGATTAAAATATAAAAACATGGCTTTAGAAAAACTTAAAAAATTGATATTTATTTTTTTGTTGCTATTTGCTATATTGTACAATACTGTCGCTATTTCTCAAAACAACCTAATAAGCGATATAGAAATTAACGGTTTAAAAAAAACTTCTAAATTAACGGTTTTAAAATTTTTAGAAACTAAAAAAGGTCAAGTGTTAGATTCTGCCTTGTTAAGCAAAGATATTATTGCTTTAAAAAAGCTACCTGCCTTTTCAAATGCCTACTTTACTGTTAAAAAACTACTTGAAAATAAGTATCTGCTTGTAATTTCAGTTGAAGAAAATTTTACCCTTATTCCAGTGATCAATCTTTGGTCTACAACCAATAAAAAACTGGCTTATAAAGTTGGATTAAACGAATATAACTTTTTGGGCAAACACATAGCTTTAGAAGGATACTACCAGCGAAATGTATTTAATTCTTACGGGTTGAACTTTAAAGCGCCTATGCTGTTTTCTAAGCGTATTGGCTTGGCGTTTTATCATCAAAATTGGATTAGCGAAGAGCCTTTGTACTTTAACAGTCAATCGGCAAATTACCGTTACCAAAACATTTCGTTTGAAGCACTGCTGTTATTTAAGTACAATTTTAAAAATAACCTAGATTTTGGTCTTAACTTTTTTAAGGAAAAATACCTGTATTTAAACGGACATATTTCAAGCGATATTCCTCAGCGAGTAGATGCCGATAAAAAGTTGCTAAAGCTAGTGTATACCTTTGATAATTTAGATTATTTTTATCATTATGTAAGTGGCTTTAAAAACCAGTTTTACGGACAATATGTTACTACAGAAACACCGTTTCAGGATGATTTTTTAATTGCGTGGAACGATTTTTTTTACTTTAAACGCATAGGGGAAAATGGGAATTGGGCTAACAGATTCAGATTTGGGCTGTCTTCAAATTACGAGGCTCCTTTTGCTCCTTTTGCTTTAGACAACAACATAAACTTAAGAGGAGTAGGTATATTGGTTGATAGAGGAACAGGAAGTGTGGTTTGGAATACAGAATACAGACATACGCTTTATCAAAAAAGGTGGTTTGTGCTTCAGGGCAATATTTTTGCTGATTCGGGTACTTGGCGTTTGCCGGGAGGTAAGTTAACCGATTTTGTTAAGAATGAAAATATTAGAGTATACTCGGGGATTGGTTTGAGATTTATCAGCAAAAAAATATTTAACGCTATATTTAGAATAGATTATGGCTATGGTTTAACCAAAAATGCCTCAAAGGGATTTGTATTTGGCATAGGGCAGTATTTTTAGTAAACTTTTTTACCTTTAACTAGCCATTTGCTCCACTCTTTGCTAAAAGCATGAACTTTTTGGGTTTCTATTCCTTTTTTGTCAATTACCTTATTTCCTCGGTTTTTCCATTCAAAAATGCCTCCGTATAAATTGTAAACATTAGTGTATCCAACTTGCTTTAGTTGCTCAGCAATATCTTCCGATCTGACACCTAAAGAACAATAAACAATTATTTTGCGATTTTTATCTTTTAAAGCTAAAGTTGTTTTTTTTAAGTTAAAACCGTCATAACCTACAAAAATAGCATTTTCAATGCGGCTTACCTTGTATTCCTGTTTTTCTCTAGCATCTAACAAAACAAAACTCGATTTTTCTTTAACTAACTCATCTACTGTAATATAAGGTATGCTCTCTGAGTTATGCTGCTTTAGTAATTCTTTTAAATTCTGCTGAGCATTTATCGAAAAAGCTATTAAAAACAACGAAAAGGTCAGTTTATACATAATTATTAAGCTTAAAGTACCTGCATTTTTTAACAAATAGTTTGTAAAGTATAAATTACACTCAGGCAACCGTTCCTTGACAACTGCTCCCTGCACCTGCTGTACAGCCGTAGCAGTGCTGATTAATGATTATTTCTCGATTTTGTAACACTTCTTCATTGTATTGCGAAATGTGATTAACCTTACTAGCAACCTTTAAGTTGAGCATTTGATTAAAATCACAGTCGTATAAATAACCGTCCCAGCTAACCGAAAGTGTATTGGTACACATTACATTTTTAACAGCCGAAGGGTTATAAGCCTCAACCAAAGCACGCATATAATCCTCGTAATTTTCAGAAGCAATTAAATAATCTAAAAACCGGCTAATAGGCAGGTTAGTAATGGCAAATAAATGATTAAAGCTTATGCTAAAGTCTTTCTGCAAGGCTTTTTTAAAATCTTTTTCCATAGAAGCTTGATTTCCAGGAAGAAAAGCTCCAGAAGGATTGTACACTAAATCGAGTTTAAGACCAGTACCCTCAACGCCATAGCCCACCGAGTTTAGGTCCTGCAGTGCCTTTATTGACTTGTCAAAAACACCATTGCCTCTTTGCTTGTCGGTTTTGCCTCGTGTCCAGTGTGGCATAGACGATACTATATGCACCTTGTATTTTTTAAAAAATTCGGGCAAATTGTAGTATTTTTTATTAGCTCTGATAATAGTTAAATTTGACCGTACAATAAAGTCTTTGATTCCCGCCTCAGCTGCTTGCTGAACAAACCATCTAAAATTTGGATTCATTTCAGGTGCACCTCCAGTTAAGTCTAAGGTATGAGCTTTTGTTTGCTTTATAACCTTTAAGCATTGCAACATGGTTTGTTGGGTCATAATTTCTTTTCTGTCTGGACCAGCATCAACATGGCAGTGTGTGCATACCTGATTGCACATATAACCTATATTTATTTGCAGTATTTCCAGTTTCTTAGGCTTTAAAGGATACTGCCCTGTTTCCTTTATTTTTTTAGCAAAAGTTGGCAATTGAGTTTTAAAAATTCCATTTGATAAAATTTGAAGCTGGCGTTGAGTATTAGCTAAATCATTATTTCTTGCTAAAAGAGATTTTTTAATCATTTTTTACATTTTACTAAGTTAAAATCTTGCTTTTAACCATTAATATATGTTTATACACTAAAAAATTAGATAAATTTACATTTCTAATTTGTTTACCTTATTCATCATTTGAACTCCGTGTACTAAGGTAGCACCACTTTTAATGGCAGCACCTACATGAATGGCTTCCATCATTTCTTCTTTGGTAATTCCTTTCTGTAAGCCGTCTTTAGTATAGGCATCTATACAGTAAGGACACTGTTCGGTATGGGCAACAGCAAGGGCTATTAAACTTTTTTCTCTAACAGTTAATGCTCCATCTTCAAATACTTGTCCGTAGTAGTCAAAAAACTTACTTCCTAGCTTTTCACTCCACTCACTTATATTGCCAAATTTCGATAAATCGTCAGGGTTGTAATAGGATTTTGACATAATATTGCTTTTTTTGTTTTAAACAAAGTTACTACTTTCCGTTTAAACTCCAATCGTACTCTAAATAAGACAGTTTTGCCTTAGGGCTTATTTCGATATCAGAATAATTATTAATGAAGTCAATTAAACTGCCCTTATGGGTAAAATCGCCTTTAAACCAATTAAATATTTGAGATATTTTAATTTTGTTTTCCGATATTTTGTTTTTTGTTGGATCATTTATAAATTTTTTCATCAAACGGTTAGTTTCTGATTCGTAATTTGTTTCGGTAAAGGCAATATTGCTTAGCTGAGGACAAGATTTTGAAGCGCAGTTTACTCCCACATGTATCTTAGGATCTTTATACTTTTTTCGCAAAATTTTGTGTTCAATTTGATTAAGTGTATAATTTTTTCCGCCTATTTTAGCAAAGTTAATACTCCATGCATCCTTGCCTTTCTTTCTTATTTGTTTAATGCTTTTTAAGGGGTAGTTTTCTATCATAAGTTTAAGTGTATAAGCATTGTAAGCATTAATCCAGAAGGCTTTTGCTTTGTTGTTTGACCATTTTTTATCAGGGCTAATTTGAGCTAATTCATCTAAATAACTTTGTAATTTTGATTCGTCATTTTTTAATGCTTTATAGTTTACATTTCCGTTTGTATCAACATGTTTTTGCAACAGTGAATTAAAAATATTTGTTTGGCTAAATAAGTTTAAGAAAAAAAATAAGCTAAGAAATAAGAATATTTTTTGCATTTGTATTTGTGTTAAAACTCTTTCTTTAGACGAAACAAAGGGTTATTACATTACAAAAAAGCAAGGAATTAAAAAATTACTAACTTGTTTAAACTTAGCTGTAGAGTAAAAATTTAACAAAAAAATTGATTTTTGTATTTGCAAGTTGATGAACTTTAAAAAACAATATCATAAAACAAAATAATTACCGCATTAAATACTTTCAAATGCTTTGTGATGGAGCAGTGCAAAAGAGAATTAGCGCAAAACTGCCTAGCGTATACTGCTAATTTAAGCGCTATGTAAACTAGCGCAAAGAAAGCCTAAAGAATTGCTTAGATTTTTAAGTTAATTGAAATTTTTATATATCACAATATATAGCGTTTACAAAAAAAAAGCCTCACCAAATTACAGCGAGGCTAGGTACTGAAGGCGGGACTTGAACCCGCACGGACATTACTGCCCATTGGATTTTAAGTCCAACGTGTCTACCAATTCCACCACTTCAGCATAGTGGCTTTTAGTTTAATTTTGAGCGAAAGACGGGATTTGAACCCGCGACCCTCACCTTGGCAAGGTGATGCTCTACCCCTGAGCTACTTTCGCATAAATGCAATTTTGTATATATTTGAATGCGGGTGCAAATATAATATTATTTTCTTAAACAAAAAGCAGAACATTCGTTTTTTTAATTTAAGCGACATAGTTATTGATCGTTATATTTTTTAAAAAAAATTAATTTTATGTGTGTATTTTTGTTGTTTTAAATCTTCAAAAAAATTGTAAAATCAATTGCTGAACAAAGTAAAAATTATCTAAACAAGCTGTACTTGAATAAGCTAGCTATATTAAAAAGGGCACAGTTTAATCTAAAAAATAGGAATCCTCAAAGCCAATTAAATACAACTTATCCTCAGCACGTGTTATAGCAGTGTATAGCCATCGCAGGTAGTTAATTGTTGGTCCTTCGGGCAAATAAGGCTGTTCGACAAAAATTCTTTTCCACTGCCCACCTTGAGACTTATGACAGGTCATGGCATAAGAAAACTTTACTTGCAGAGCATTGAAATACTTGTTGTTTCTAATTCCGAGAAGTTGTTTGTACTTCGATTTCTCATGGGCAAAATCTTCTCTAACTGCCTTGTACAAGCGGTCGGACTCTTCATAACTAAGCGAAGGGCTTTCACTCATCAATGTATTTAGCAGCAAAACGGTATTAAAAGCTTTTATATCTGGATAGTCGATCATCATGATCTTTGCTTCAGCAAATCTAAAACCGTATAATTCTTTAATTGCATTAATTTGCAACACCTTACATATATCACCATTAGCTATAAAACCCGCTGAGGGTGTTTCCTTTAACCAAAAGTAATTATTTTTAACTACCATGATATAATCTCCAGCGCAAATTTCATTTTCCCTGCCTTTTATTTTAACTCTGATTTGTTTATTGTACAAATTTGCTCTTTTGTTTGAATACACAATAACAGCCGATTCTTCTACTCCAGTATCATCCTGAAATGCATCAGCAATAGCATCCTGTATCTCATAACTATCCTGCAACCTTTTAATATCATCAAAGTTTACACTAAACTTAAAATCTGTTGCTCTGTTTTGTATAAGGCTTCGCAAGGCAGTGGCATTATTCAAAATGCCAGAGTATTCATGTTGCCTAACCACTTGGTTTAGCTCAATTTGAATAACTTCTTTATCAAACCGTGCAGATAGCTTATCGGCCTCTAAAGCAGGGCTAAGGCTTAGCTTAACAGGAGGTAATTGGGCTGTATCGCCTATAAAAATAAGCTTGCAGTTTTTGCCCGAATACACATAAGATATTAAGTCGTTTAGCAAAGAGCCGTTTTCAAACAATTTAGTGCTTTGTTGTTCATCACTTATCATAGAAGCTTCATCTACTAAAAAAACAGTATCTGTATGCTTATTGACTTGCATTACAAAGCGCAGACTTCCATTTTTTTGAACTTTAGGGAAGTATATTTTTTTGTGAATGGTTAGAGCTTGTTTTCCCGAATATCCAGAAATAACCTTAGCTGCTCTACCAGTAGGTGCCAATAAAATAAACTTTTTTTTAACGCGCCACAAATTACTTACCACTGCGCCTACAGAGGTTGTTTTACCCGTACCAGCAAATCCTTTTAAAATAAACAGTGCGTTTTTATTATCACTAAAAATAAAGTTAACTAATAAATTAAGTAACTCTCTTTGTTTATTTGTAGCTTTGTAGGGAAATTTTGCGAGAATTTCGTTGTAAAACTTGTGTGCTGATGCTGTCATAAAATCAAAATAATTATCAAAGATAAATGTATTTAAGCTTAAAAATTTAATTGATCAAATTAATTATTCTTTAAAATTAGCATTATACAGATGCAGTTATTACTCAATGCAAATAAAATTTAAACCTTGCTCATTTCATTAAAAAAAAATTGTAGATTTGCGAATATCATATATTAAACTTAAAATAAAATGATTTTACTATTAACTCTACTAGCTTTTATTATAACATTTTTACTGGCATTTGTTATTGTTAAGTTTGTGCCTCTTAAACTGAGATGGCTAGTATCTGTTGTTTTGCTAGCAGTTTCTGTTTTCTTAGGATTTAAGATTTACAAAGGCATTATGGAGCCTATTAATTTTGCTAAAGAAAAAAAACTTCGCTATGCCAAGGTTATTGAAAACCTAAAACTTATACGCGATGCGGAGGTTAAATTCAACGAGGTTTACGGGCTATATACCAACAATAAAGATTCTCTGTTGTATTTTATTGAAAATGGGGAGCTTGCCATTACTGAAACTAAAAATATTATTGAGAAGGTTAACAAAGGAGGCGGAATTATTGTAGATGTATCGAAAAAAGTTATCGATACTATTGGTCATGAACCTGTAAAGAAATATTTTGAAGACAAAAACTATCGAGATATGTTTAAGGTTCCTGGTACCGATGTTCAGTTTGAACTTGCCATTGGACTGGTTGAAAAGGTACAAGGTTTAAATGTACCAGTTTTTGAAGCAAAAGTCAGCAAAGAACCTATCTTAAAAAATTTACCTAAGTCTTTGGTTAAACAAGAGTTAGAAGCTGTTGAGACCGATCAGATAAAAGGTCCTTTTGTATCTGTGGGTTCACTGAGCGAGGTTACAACAGGAGGAAATTGGCCACCTTATTACGACAAAAATACTTCAATTGCAAAAAAAGAGTAAAAAATACAATGGCACTACTTATGCAGAGCGTAAAAAATTATCCATCCAATTTAGTTTGGATGGATTTTCTTTTTGTGTTAAAAATGCAGATACAAAACAAATTTTAAGCTACACTGATTACAGTTTTAAAAAAACCATAACCTCACCTGAGTTATTACTTGAAAAAGTAATGTATATTTTTGCAAATGATACTGATTTGCAACAAGATTTTTCAAATGTGTTTGCTGTTCATCAAAACAACTTAGCCACTGTAGTTCCTCTAGCTTATTTTAATAGAAACAAACTAAAGGCATATTTGCAATTTACAGTAAAAACTTTAGCAACCGATTTTTTAACTTACGACAGCTTAAAATCAATTAATGCCTACAATGTTTATATACCTTATGTCAATATTAACAATTTTATCTTTCAAAATTTTGGAGAATTTAAGTACAAACACCACTCAAGCATTTTAATTGAAAAACTTAAAACACATACAAATAGTTTTGACAAGATGCCAATAATATATGCCTATGTAAGCACTTCTCAATTAGATATTATTGTATTCAAACAACAAATACTGTATTTGTACAACTCTTTTTTGTACCAAACAAAAGAAGATTTTATATACTATATTTTGTTTGTTGCAGAGCAACTACAATTAAACCCAGAAGAGTTATCACTTGTTTTTTTAGGTAAAATTGAAAAAAATTTTGATTTGTACAACATTACATACAAATACATAAGGGATGTTAAATTTATAAAAAGCTATACTTCTTTTTTTGAAGAAAAGGACACACTTTCTAATCATTCATCATATATATTACTTTCATAATGCGAATTATTTCAGGAAAATATAAAGGTAAAAAACTAAGTGTTCCAAAAAAACTTCCCGTTCGTCCTACAACCGATATGGCAAAAGAATCTTTATTCAATATTCTGAGAAACATTTTTTGTTTTGATGAAATATCAGTTATTGATCTGTTTGCTGGAACTGGAAATATAAGCTATGAATTTGCCTCAAGAGCAAGTAAAAAGGTTTACGCCGTAGATGCTAATTTTAGGTGTATTAGATTTATAAGAAAAACTTCTAAGGAACTAGGTCTTAATTTAACGGTCTATAAAAGTGATGTTTATAAGTTTTTAGAAAATACAACTCTAACAGCCGACTTAATTTTTGCCGATCCGCCATATTATTTTAAAACTGAAGTTTTTTTAAAAATTGTCGACATAGTTTTTGAAAGAAATCTATTAAATAGAAACGGACTTTTAATTATCGAGCACTCCAAGCACAGTTCGCTAAACGAGCACCTTATGTTTAAGCAAGAAAAAAAATATGGCTCAAGTGTGTTCAGTTTTTTTAAAAGCTTGTAATTTTTTTGCTATAAGTAGTGTTTAAAATTAAAAATAAATTATTTAAATTGAGTATTTACAATAATGTATTAAAGTTTTATAATTATTTGATTTTAAATATATTAATAAAAATATAGCCACTTGATTGATATATCGTAAAACACAAGCCCAATTCAATATTATTTTTGCATTAACAACTAAATCTAATAAATATTTCACACTACCTTTAACCAATATTATTTAATGCCAAATTTTTTAATTTATGAAGATTATTAAAAAAACACTAAAAGTTATAATTATTATCGCAATTCTTATTTTTTTTGGAGGATGGTTATTTTTAAACAACCTAAAGCCTAAGTATAGAGGGAAAATAAGTTTAACTAAAATTTCAGATTCAGTAACAGTGTATTACGATGAAGTTGGAGTTCCGCATATAAATGCTACAAATAATAAAGATGCTTATACTGCACTAGGTTATGTACATGCACAAGACAGGTTATGGCAAATGGAACTGTTAAGAAGGGTTTCTTCGGGGAGGTTAGCCGAAATTTTCGGGAAAGAATTAATTGCTGTTGATAAGTTTTTTTCGGGTTTAGGGATAGAGGAAGCCGCTCAAAATAGCATAAAAAAATTAGACAAAAATTCAAAATCATATCAATTAGCAACAGCTTACCTAAATGGCATTAACCAGTTTATTGAAAAAGGTAAAATGCCTTTAGAGTTTTATATGGCAGGAGTAAAAAAAGAAAAATACACACTTAAAGATATATACAATGTATATGGCTATATGGCTTATGGTTTTGCTGTAGCTCATAAAACTGACCCCATGCTTACCGAAATAAAAGAAAAACTAGGCAGTGAATACTTAAATGAAATTCTAGGTGCAGAGCACACTAATTTAACTCTTTTAAAAAGCAGTGATAAACCTAAATTAAATGTTAGTTTCACTAAAGCTATAAGCAGTTTAATGAACAAGCTACCTGTAGCTTCTTTTATTGGCAGCAATGCTTGGGTAATAGGAGCCACTAAAACAAAAAATGGCAAGGTAATCTTTGCCAATGACCCACATATTTCCTACTCACAACCTTCAGTTTGGTATCAAGCTCATATAAAAACCCCTAGTTATGAAATGTATGGTTTTAATTTAGCACTTACCCCTTTTCCGCTTTTAGGGCATAATAGGAATTACGCCTACGGACTTACCATGTTTCAAAATGACGATATTGACTTCTATTTTGAAGAAAACAATCCAGCAAATTCTATGGAGTACAAAACCCCTTTAGGATATAAAAAATATCAATTGCTAAATAAAACAATAAAAGTAAAAAATGCTAAAGATTCTGTATATCAAATAAAAATTAGCCAGCACGGTCCGTTAATGAATAGCATTATGGATAATATGGATAACAAAAAACCTATGGCAATGCAGTGGATTTATACCAAATTAGAAAATCGCTTGCTCGAATTATCTCATAAAATGGCACATGCAAAATCGTTAGATGATTTTAAATCAGGCAGGCATTTGCTGTATGCGCCAGGTTTAAATATTATGTATGGCGATGCTAAAAACAACATAGCTTGGTTTGCAACTGCAAAATTGTACAAGTATCGCGATAGTTTAAACAGAAAGCTGGTTTTAAACGGAGCTTCAGGAAAAGACGAAATACAGAGTTATTTGAATTTTGAGCAAAACCCTCAAGCAATAAATCCTAGTTGGGACTATGTGTATTCGGCAAACAACCAACCCGATACAATAGTAGGTGTGCTGTATCCGGGCTATTATCTATCTGAGGACAGAGCACTGAGAATTGAAACCCTATTAAAAGCTAATAATCAATTTAGCAAAGAAAATGTAGCCCAAATGATATGCGATATAACTTCATCTACGGCATCAGAAATTATTGACTTTCTAGCAAAAAGCATAGATAAAAAAACCTTGTCAGCAAGTCAAAAAAAAGCATTATACATTTTAAAGCAATGGAATGGCTATTATGGTAAAGAAGAAGCTGGACCAGTAATTTACAGCAGATTGTGGTATGAATTTTTAAAAAATACTTTTAAAGACGAAATAGGAGATACTTTTTTTAATCAACTTTTAGAGATTCCTTTAGAAGAAAAATTAATGGCTCATCAAGCTAAAAAAGAACAATCGATTTGGTGGGACGATATTAATACAAAAAATCTAAAAGAAACTAAAAAAGATATAGTAACAAAGTCATTTAAACAAGCTGTAATATTTTTGCAAAATCAATTGGGAGAAAATATTGACCATTGGAAGTGGGAACGTGTTGTTGAGGTTGAGCACGAGCACACCTTTGGAAAAGCAGGTGGCATACTCAAAAAACTATTTAATGTAGGTCCTTTTAAAACTGAAGGTGGAAATCAGGTTATCAATAATCAAATTTACAAAATTGACAGCACGGGTTATTATAAAATTAAAGCAGGAGCATCTACTCGCCGAGTGATTGATTTTTCGGATATAGAAAACAGCTTGACTATACTTCCCACAGGACAGTCAGGAAATATACTGAGTCCTTTTTACAGAGATCAAGCGCAAATGTACCTAGAGGGAAAATTTGTAAAAATGAAGCTAAATCAACAAGAAATAAAACAAACCAAAAATATACTCTATTTGCTGCCTCAAAAGAAACAATAGTTTTTTTACCACTCTGTACTTTTATTAAAGTATTGAGTGTTTGTAAACAATAGAAATTAAAAAACCATTGGATAAAAAAATAAAAACTGTAAATTTGCAAGTCTAAATTTATTGGGTGTCGTGGCCGAGGGGCTAGGCAGTGGTCTGCAAAACCACCTACAGCGGTTCGAATCCGCTCGACACCTCAATAACCTACTCTATTCTTTATTGTAAACCTAAACTCTCTAATCTTATACAAGCAAATTAACCTTATAAAATAAGTGCAGTAAAGCCTTGTAATAATTTAATACATTTAAAGGGTTTTAGCCTCGGTTGCAAATTCAATCAGTAAAAGCCTTATCTTTTATTTGTTTAAATTCGACCAAAATAATATTTTAAAAACAAAATACAATCACCCTTATCCTTTGTTAAAAACTCTTGTACATTTGTTGGATGAAATTTCCGGTTAAGCTTCAACATAAAATAGATAAGCGTAAGCAAAGCAGCTCATTAAGGCATTTATCCGAGTCCAATACTGCTGTTGACTTTGTTTCAAATGATTATTTGGGTTTTGCTCGGTGTGAGGAAATTTACAATCGGGCGGATAAGCTAGTAAAAACTCATTTGAGTTTTAAGAATGGTTCAACAGGCTCTCGGCTTCTTTCAGGTAATTACAGTCTTTATAAAGAGGTTGAAACTCAATTAAGCAAAGTACATAAATCGGAGGCAGCCCTAATTTTTAACTCAGGCTACAGTGCAAATTTGGGTTTTTTTGCTTGCTTACCTCAAAGAGAAGACATTGTTTTATACGATGAACTGATACACGCCTCAATAAGAGACGGTATACAATTATCAAAGGCAAGGTCGTATAAGTTTAAGCACAACAACTTACAGCAATTAGAAGAGAAATTGGCTCTTTTTGCCAAAACTCTCAATAAGCGCAGTTTTGAATGTTATGTCATTACTGAGTCGGTTTTTTCTATGGATGGAGATACGCCTAACCTAAAGGCACTTGTTGCATTGTGCGAGCAATACTCTGCAAATATAATTGTAGATGAAGCGCATGCCCTTGGCATTTATGGTAAATATGGTTTGGGTTTAGTTCAAGAACTAAATTTAGAGAAAAGGATTTTTGCCCGAATAATAACTTTTGGAAAAGCCTTAGGTTGTTATGGTGCTGCTGTTTTAGGAAGTGCTCAACTAATACAATTTTTGTTGAATTTCTGCCGTAGTTTTATATATACCACGGGCTTACCTCCACATACCTTAGCTAGTGTAAAAGCAGCTTATGCAAAGCTCTTAGATTGTACAGGTGCTAAACAACGAGAGTTATTACAACAAAATATCTCCTATTTTAACAATACTGTAAAAAAGACTAAATTGCCTTTTATTTCAACTAAATCGGCTGTACAAAGCTGTATCATTTCAGGAAACAAAAAAACTAAAGCCCTAGCTAAGCATTTACAAAACTCGGGTTTTAATATAAAGCCCATACTAGCCCCAACAGTACCTGCAGGTAGCGAACGACTGCGCTTTTGCCTACACAGCTACAACAGTAAAGAACAAATTGCTGAGGTTTTGTACAAACTCTCAGTATCTTTGCTGCATTATATGCCAAATAAAGGCTAATTTTTTTTTTAAACTTAATGTTTTATTTTTGATACAAGGAAGTTTATTGCCTAAGTTATGCAAGAGAAATATTTTATAACTGGTATATCAACTGGAGTTGGAAAAACCATAGTTTCTGCCATTATTGTTGAAGCCTTAGAGGCTGATTATTGGAAACCTATACAGGCAGGAGACTTAAAAAACTCTGATACTGATAAAATTGAGAAATTAATTAGTAATAAAAAATCTGTTTGTCATCCTCATGCCTATGCTTTATCAAGCCCTATGAGTCCGCATGCCTCAGCTAAAATCGACAAAACGAGTATTAAATTAGGCGAAATTAAAGAGCCGAAAACAACAAACCATTTAGTAATTGAAGGAGCAGGAGGGCTTTTGGTTCCTTTAAATGATACAAATACTATTGTTGACCTTATTCAACCTAATTACAAGGTTGTTGTTGTATCGCAGCATTATTTAGGAAGCATCAATCACACTTTATTAACTATAAAGTACTTACAGTCAAAATATTTAGATATTGCCCTTGTATATTCGGGGGATGAAGATCATTCAACTGAAACTGTTATCCAAAATATGACCTGCGTGCCTGTTATAGGAAGAATAAATAAAGAACCTTATTTTGACACTAGCGTAATAAAAGAGTATTCAGAAATTTTTAAACAAAACTTATGACACTGCAAGAACGCGACAAAAAGTATTTATGGCACCCGTTAACCCAGCATAAGCTATATCCCAACCACTTAGGCATAGTAAAAGCCAAAGGAGCTGTTTTATTTGATGAAAACGGAAAGCAGTACCTCGACGCAATAGCATCTTGGTACACCTGTATGTACGGACATTGCAACGATTACATCACACAAAAAGTAGCAGTGCAAATGCAAAAACTAGATCAGGTAGTTTTTGCAGGATTTACCCATGAGCCTGCTGTTGAGCTATCGGAAAGACTTATGGAAATTCTTCCAAAAAATCAACAAAAAATCTTCTTTTCCGACAATGGTTCAACTGCAGTTGAGGTAGCCCTTAAAATATCCTTACAATACCACTTTAATAAAGGCGCAAAGAAAACAAAAATAATTGCTTTAGAAAAAGGCTTTCACGGCGACACTTTTGGTGCTATGTCAGCTTCAAGCTTATCAGTTTACAACGGTCCTTTTAAAGATTTTTTTATCGATATAACTAGAATACCAGTGCCCACTCAAAGCAATTTTAAGCAAGTTAAAAAGCTATTTGCAGAGCTAATTGCTAAAAACCAAACAACTGCTTTTATTTATGAGCCTATTGTTCAAGGAGCTGCAGGCATGAAAATATACAGTGCTTCTTTGTTAAATGAATTGTTGCAATTAGCAAAGACTTATCAGGTACTGACAATTGCCGATGAAATAATGACAGGCTTTGGCAAGACAGGAAAAAACTTTGCTTCTGATCATTTGCTGACCAAGCCCGATATTATTTGCTTGTCAAAATCACTAACAGCAGGATTGGTCCCTATGGCAGTTACCAGTTGCACAGAAGAAGTTTACAAAGCTTTTTTAAGCGACCAGCCTGAAAAAGGTTTTTTTCACGGACATACTTATTCAGCAAATCCTATAGCTTGTACTGCAGCATTGGCAGGGCTTGACTTGCTAAAAAGTTCTAAAATTCAACAGGATATTCAAAGAATAATATTTAGTCATCAACAATTTAACAAAAAAATTAAGAATCATGCCAAGGTAAAAGAAACAAGACAAATTGGAGTTATTTACGCCCTAGAACTAAAAGCAAAAATGCAACGCTACGGCAGTTTGCAAAACAGGCTGTTTAATTTTTTTATGAAAAATGGTGTATACCTTCGCCCTTTAGGAAACACTGTATACCTTTTACCACCTTTTATTACAAGCCAAGATCAATTGCAAAAAATTTACAACACTATTGAAAAGGCACTAGATGCTTTTTAAAGTTTCTTATATTAGTTATTGTATTTACTCATAAAGCTAATTTTATTAGCTCTCTGAGTGAGTTTATAAGTTATTAAAAAGCTATAAGTACAAAATCGATACAAAAAACAGATTGTGCTTATTGTTAATTATAAAATAAAAAATTGTAAATAATAAAAATAAATTATTTTTTAAATTGCTAATTTTGAGTTATATATCTATAATATTAGATTCTTTCATCAAAATTAATGGCAATCAAAATGCCGATACAATACTAATTATAGGCGTGTTGCTTAAATTAATTTCAATTATTTAGTTATTTATAGCTTGCCTAAAATTAAATCATTAATTAAATAATATACCAATTTGCAACTCTATATTTTACAAACTACTTACAGCATACAAAAAAATAATTATACTTAAGTGGAGATTGTATAAAATAAGCAAATTGTTTTTGCAATTTTATTGAAAAGACTAAAGTATTTGCTTGCATTTAGAATTATAAATTGAATTTAAAATTAAAAAACTCTATTTAATAATTTTGAATACTTGTCTGTAAAAATTTTCAACAATTTTAATAAACCTATAGGTTTTTACTATTACTAGCAATTGAATTTGGATTTTTTACTCTAAATGTAAAAAGATATTAAAAAATATTATATATTTGAATTCAAAGTTTATTTTATATGTTTCAAAATATTCAACTACCAATTATTATTGCACCGATGTTCTTAATATCTGGACCAAAAATGGTTATAGAATCGTGTAAATCTGGCGTTATTGGCTCTTTCCCTTTTACAAATGCTAGAACTTTAGATATTTTAGAAAATTGGATTGTAGAAATTAAAAGCGAACTTAAACATCAAAATTGTAAAACACCATGGGCAGCAAACATAATAACACATAGCACTTATGGAAAGTTTGATGGCGAATTAGAACTTATTTCAAAATATAAACCACCAATAGTTATTACTGCATTGGGGAGTCCTAAACGTGTTATTGAAACAGTAAAAAAATATGGAGGATTAATCTTTGCTGATGTTAGCTCAATCAAATACGCAAAAAAGTGTGCCGAAACTAATATTGATGGATTGGTTCTTGTTTGTACTGGAGCTGGAGGGCATACTGGCAATTTATCGCCATTTGTCTTTATTAAAGAGGTCAGAAAATTTTGGAAAGGTAAAATAATTTTAGCAGGAGGAATATCGGATGGAACTTCAATTAAAAGTGCTATAATACTTGGAGCAGATTATGCTTATATGGGAACTCGGTTTCTAGCCTGCAATGAAAGTATGGCGTGTGAAGATTATAATGAGATTGTTATAAATGCTACTTTTGTGGATATTATTATCATAAATTATTTTTGTGTTTTTTTTTGTTATTTGTTTATTGATAGTGTTTTTGGTTTTGTGTTGTTTTTTGTTTTCTTATTATATTT
>JBKDZU010000031.1:0-40754 GCA_047971505.1 Tenacibaculum sp. | reverse complement strand
TTTTTATCGATAAAGAAGTAGATATAGGTAGACCATTAACAGAACAAGATCGCTATAAGGTGTTAAACTTTAGATATATTTACAGTAAACCTAATATCATCAAAAGACTTCAGTATGCAGTTAACTTTGAATTGGGCAATAATTTCACTAAACTTTCAACTGATATTAAACTTCAAAAGTTTTTTGATATACAACGGAGTTTTGATGTCAGATTTTTTAGTGGATTATTTATAACTAATAACTCTTTTGGAAGCTATTTTAGTTTTAGATTAAACCGAAGTTCTGATTACTTATTTGAACAAAATTTATTTGGTCGTTCTGAAAGTTTAGGATTTTTTAGTCAGCAATATGTTATTTCAGATGCAGGTTTTAAATCAAAGTACAGCAGTCCGCAAACAGCCGATCAATTTGTATTTGCAATTAACACAAGTGTAAGCCTGTGGAGATGGTTCGAGTTATACAATGACTTTGCTGTGTTAAAAAGCAAAAATAACCATCCAAATTATTACTATGAAAACGGATTTCGTTTAAATTTTATTCCTAGAATATTTGAATTTTACTTTCCTATTTACAACAATGAAAGCTTTGAACTAATTAAAAAAGCCTATCCTACTAAAATTAGATTTATAATAACTACAAGCCTAGACAGAATTTACAATTTTATAAGGCGAGGTATTTTATAGTAATTGTAATTTACAAACAAAACCACATAATCATTATGACTAAAGTAGAAGCCATGCATAAAAACTCATAAGGATATAATTTAAATATCAAAAAATAGATGCAACATATTGTTTGTTTATGTTTTATGAGTTTTCGAACAAAAACTTAAAAGACTATATAATTTTACGGTTTGTTTATCTCCTCCCCTATTGGTCATTTATAGCGAACTAGCTTTGTAACATTGTGATACTTCTTATTATTACTCATCTATTCGCAAAAAAGAGTTATAGTTTCTGTTTTTTAAAAAACAATTCGGGGAACTGTTTTTCAGGCTTTCTCTTTAAACATCTTATATAATAGCTCGATTTTAAAAAGCTAGTGCCGTAGCCAAAAAACTGAATAATAACAGCGTAAACCGATAAAAATCCAATAGTTATACTCTTGTTTACAAGGCTTGAATGAAGCAATAACAAAATCAAATAACTTAAAAAGGGATATAAAACTACAACCTTGCTACTTAAAAGGGCAAGCAATAAGGAAAATACAGCAAATATTATAAACAGGGTAGGAAAGTAAAAAGATATTTTTTCTTTGTCAGGATACCAGCTTATTAAGATAGGTCTTACCATCCCAAATTTTTTAACCTGAGTGTAAAATTCACTCCACGAAGTCCTCCTTTTGTGAAATACAAAGGCATTGGGTAAAAAACTTGTTGTAAAGCCACTCTTTTCTATTCTTAGAGTTAGGTCAGGATCTTCTCCAGGATAAATTCTACCAAAACCATGAACCTTTTTAAAAACTTCTTTTGATATCCCCATATTAAAACTGCGGGGCTCAAACTTTTGAAGTTTTAACTTAGCACCTCTTAGTCCTCCTGTACTCAAAAAGGAAGTCATTGCATAATTAATTGCCTTTTGCTTTTTGCTAAAGTTTTTATGCGCAGCATCAGCACCTCCAAAGCAATCAACATAGTTAGTGCTTAAATAAGTATTAACTGTAGTTAGATAGTGAGTGGGCAGAATAACATCGGAATCAAGTATGATAAAATAATTGCCCATTGCTTTATTCATCCCGTAATTTCTCGAATCTCCAGGTCCTGAATTCTCTTTGTAAAAATAAGCAATATTGAGATGCTTATATTTCTTAATTACTTCTTTACAGGTTAATTGAGATCCATCTTCAACAATAATTATTTCATACGCTTTATCAAAATCTTGTTTAGTAAAGCTTTCCAACAATTCATCTATTTCGTCAGGTCTATTGTAAACAGGGATTATTACAGATAAATACAAGTCCATTTTTTTGCTACTTACGCTTGATCAGTATCTTTACTTGGAATTCAATTTTCTTTTTAACTTAGTTGAATTAAAAAAAAGTGGTTTTGCTGCTAAGTATAAATAATAATATCAGCATTGAACAACAATGTTTTTTATTTTTTCTCTTCGGTAAAGGTACGCATAACCGACTCGCTTACTCCCGTGGCAGAAAAACCGCCATCGTGAAATAAGTTTTGCATGGTTACTTTGCGTGTTAAATCAGAAAATAAGGATACGGCATAGTTAGCGCAATCTGAGGCTGTAGCATTTCCTAAGGGCGACATTTTTTCGGCATAAGAAATAAATCCGTCAAAGCCCTTAACTCCGCTACCTGCTGTGGTTGGGGTTGGCGATTGAGAAATAGTATTAACACGCACCTTGTATTCGGTGCCAAAAAAATAACCAAAACTACGAGCAACCGATTCTAGATAAGCCTTATTGTCGGCCATATCGTTGTAATCTGGAAATACCCTTTGTGCAGCCATATAGGTTAAGGCAATTATACTTCCCCATTTATTCATCGCTTGTTTATTGTAAAGCACATTCATGGTTTTGTGAAACGACAAAGCAGATACATCAAAGCCCTTTATCGTAAAATCGTAATTTGAATCAGTATAAGGGCGCCCTTTACGTACATTTACCGACATGCCAATTGAGTGCAAAACAAAATCAATTTTACCTTTAAGCACTTCTATAGCCTTGTCAACTAGGTTAGTTAAATCACTCATAGAGCTAGCGTCGGCAGGGATGATTTGCGAGGTTGTTTTTTTTGCCAAATCGTTAATTTTTCCCATGCGCAGGGCTATAGGTGCGTTAGTCAGCACAAATTTAGCACCTTGTTCATGAGCTCTTTCTGCTACCTTCCAAGCAATTGACTGCTCGTTTAAAGCACCAAATATAATTCCCTTTTTACCATTTAATAAATTGTTCATGTTTTTAGTGATTTGTTATTGATTTATCAGTTTTAATATTTCAATTAAATTCATTTTTCTTTTTACTATGTGCATAGCAGCATAAAATTGATCTAAAAACTTATTATTAAGTGTTTTCTTTGCTGTCAACTTAAAATTCTTATACGCTAAACTCAACTTCCTCTTTAGTTCATATGCCTGTGTCGTTTTGCTGTAAATGGTAGCCTTATCGGGTATCTTTTTTTAAGTGATACTTTGTCAAAACTAATCATTTCGTCGCAAAGATTCATATCTATTAGTAAATAAGCATAATTGGCATAGGCTACATGATAGTCAGGCGAGCATTTTAAGACCATTTCTAAGTGTTTTTTAGACTTTAAATAGTTGTAAAAACTTGGCTCAACTAAAAAGCTGCAATTGTTTTGAATAATTTTATCACTATCAATTAACTGACCAGCTTTGTAAAGTAAGTTTTCTGCCCTTTTTTGATTCATAGTAGTTTAGTTTAATAGTTCTTTAGCGTGATTAACTGCACTGTCAGAATATGCCTTGCCACTCAGCATTTCAGCAATTTCAGCTACACGCTCAGTATAGCTCAACAATTTTAAGTTGGTGCTTGTGATGCCCCTTTCATCTCCCTTATAAACCTTGTAGTGATGTTGACCCTTTGAGGCTATTTGAGGCAAATGTGTTATGGCAATTACTTGCATATTACTAGACATATCTTTTAAAATAGCAGCTATTTTGTTTGATACTTCTCCTGAAACTCCTGTGTCAATTTCGTCAAAAATAACAGTAGGCAACTGTGTGTTTTTCGATAGTACATTTTTTACAGACAACATAATCCGAGATAACTCTCCTCCTGAGGCTATCTTTCTTAATTCACCAAAGCGACCTCCTTTATTTGCCGAAAATAAAAAACTCAGTTGGTCTTTACCATTAGCATTAAAGTTTTCTGCAGATGCCAATTCAATTTGAAATTGGGCATTAGGTATACCCAATTGTGACAATAACCTTTCTAGTTCTTTTTTTAACTTAGGCACTGCTTTTTGTCTTTCAGCTGTAATTTTTAATGCAAGCTGAGTTAGTTTATCTTCAACTTCCCTTATTTGATTTTGCTTTTGTTTAATACTCTCGCTTGCCCCCTCCACTTTAGCCGTTTTTTCAGAAAGTTGCTCGTAAATTTGCACTAGATCTTCTACGCTATTAACTGCGTGCTTTTTTTGTAAATTATAAATTAATTGCAACCTTTGGTTTAGCTCTTCAGCCTCGTGAGGATTAAATTCAACTTTTTCATTTTCAGACTCAAGTTCTAAAAAAACATCGTCGAGTTCAATTCTTACACTTGACGTTCTTGTATAAAGTTCTTTGTATTTTGTCGAAAAGGCACTAATATTGTGTAATCTGTTTTCTAAAGTTTGCAACAAACTTTGTATTCCAATTTCTTCATTTGACATAATTTGCAGCCCCTGTGTTATATTTTGTTTAATATCTTCAACATTGTTAAGTCTATCTAACTTTTGTTCAAGCAATTTTTGCTCGTCCAATTGCAAGTTAGCATCTTTTAGTTCATTAAATAGAAACAAATTATACTCGTACTGTTCATTGTGTTTCTGAGTTTCTTCCTGCAAATCTTTTAGTTCTTTTTTTAAGGAATGGTATTGCTTTAATCCTATTTTATAAGAAGCTACCTTTGCCCGATTTTTTGCTAAGGTATCGATAAGGGCATACTTAAAATTTATATCTGAAAGCTGTAAACTCTGATGCTGTGAATGAATATCTATCAGCTTTGACTTTAAATCAGCTAAAACCGACAAAGTAACGGGAGTGTCGTTGACAAAGGCTCTTGATTTTCCAGAAGGTTGTATTTCTCTTCTAATGATGGTTTGCGGATGATAATCTAGATCACAATTATTAAAATATGTTTGCAGATTATATCCCTCAAGGGCAAACTGAGCTTCAACCATGCATTTTTTTTTTGCATTTTTTAAAGATGACAAGTCTGCGCGCTTTCCAGTAATCAAGCCCAAGGCTCCTAATAAAATAGATTTTCCTGCACCCGTTTCACCTGTTATTATTGACAATCCGTTGGTAAAATCAATTGATAATTCATCAATTAAGGCATAATTGTATATTGATAAATGTGTAAGCAAATTTCAACTCTTTAAAAGTTGTAAAAATAAAGATTTTAACCGAACTAGCTTATAAAAAATATTTGGAACTTTACCTTCTTACCTACCTCATCTGCTAAGGCATCTAAACTATCTCAATGAAAAATACAATCATTACTGGGGAAAAGACGTACCGAAAACTTCTCTTGCAGGCCATGGAAGCTAAAAGATGAAATGACAGCCATACAGGGCGATGTCTACTCCATCAAAATAACCAAAATCACACAACAACTTCAAAGTCTCTTAGATAAACCTCCAGACAAAAACCATAAAGAACTTTTCACTTTTTACAAACGTATGTGTAGAGAACAGCAACACTTGTTTACCTTTTTGTTTGTCGATGATGTCCCTCCAGACAACAACGCTTCTGAACGGGCTATACGCAATGTCAAAGTCAAACAAAAAATATCAGGACAGTTTAAAACAAATAAAGCAGCACAAAACTTTGCTAAAATACGTTCAGTCATTGATACCACAATCAAAAACAAAATGAATGTCTTGCAAGGACTTAATCTTATCGCTAAATTTGAGTTTCAGTTATAAACTGATTGGTTACAGTAATTACAACATTCGTAATATACGGTATTTTAACAAATTTTATCGTAAGGGCTTTGCCAGGAGTATTCACTAAAATTTTTACCTGATGAAATGCCAAAAAACAATAGCCATCCAACAAATCCCTTTAAATAAAACATAAACAGCAATAAAGCATAAGTCCCATTAAACTGGTTTTTAAAAAATATGGAATAACTAATAAAGGTAGCTAGTAAACTTAATGCAAAAAGGTAAATACCCATATTCCATACATTTTTAACAGGCCAAAACTTTAGGCTTCGCAAAGGATGTAAATCATTTCCCCATTTGTGAATTAAATAAAAATAACCATTACCCATTGGGGCAAATAGCATAGGGTCATCTGCTTTTTTTGTCTTAAACAGTTTAGAAGGTGCTATGATTTTAAAATTGCTTAACTTAGTGTTGTGCAAATCTTCAAGTTTACGTATTTCTGAAATTGCCTCTGCAGGATAGTCTCCCTTAAAAAAACTAGTATCTAAAAATCTCAAGCGGTATTTAACACATATTTTCTTAATCTGACTTAGGTGAAAAACTGCGTTGGGGTCTAACTTCTGAAAGTTAAAAGAATTATTGCTGTGACTTATATTACTGCTACGCAGAGTATCTTCAATTTGCTTTCTTTGTTTGCTTAACTCGTTAAAAATTTCATCAACCCAAGTCAACACGTCTAATTCTTGCAAAGTCTCTTTGCGCGCCTTGATTAGTTGGTTTTTTATATTAACATATTTTAACATTTGAGTATCATTTTTATAAAGGTAGCTAAAAAAACTATTCGAATAAAATATTTTTATAAAACAAACGCAATTTATAGGCATTTTAAATTTTAATTTCTAAAGTTGTGTAAAATGTCACTGGTGCAGAAGGTATAATTCCTGGTCCTGGATAGCCTGTTGCCCTTCTGGTAAAATATTTATTGTTTAACACATTGTTAACGCCTGCCTCTAGCTTAAAAATTTTGTATTTATAAGAAGCTGAAAAATCTAAGATATCATAGCTTGGTATGATTCCGATAATGCCGTTTTTACTGGGCTTCGTTGAGTTTGAAATATCTGTAAACTGACTAGATACATAACTGTATTGAATACTAGAGGACAAGTTGTTGTATACAAATTTTAAACCTGTTTTTAAGTTAAATATCGGAGTAAATTCAACTGCATTATTTACAGCACCTGGTATTTCTGAGCTTGTGTACTTTGAATTTAAAAATGATGTATTAATAAAATAGTTAACACCATAATTGCTTGATAAACCTAGTATGCTCTTGATATTAAAGTTTAACAAATTTTCAATTCCTAAAATTCTTGCATCTCCAGTATTAGTTTTTTCAGCCTTTATTTCTTTAAAAACTAAGCCAATTCTGTCGTTGTAAAATAAGCCAAATACACCAAAATCGTACGAAAAAATATTTTTAAAACTCCCTCTTACTCCCAAATCAGCAGTAAAACCTTTTTCATCATCTAATTGTGGGTCGATCTTAAAGAGTTGATTTACTAAATTTATATCAGAAAAAGTAACCGAACGATAGTTTTGCGATAAATTGCCATATATCTCCATGTCATTATTAGCTTTATAGCTTAAACCTAATCCTAACAGCACAAAAGACCTGTTTTTTATATTACTACTGTTAAGAATTTTATTAAAAATAACTTCTCCAGCTCCATTGAGGTTAATTATTTTTGTATAACCTCTGCTTTCAGTTTTTATGTATTCAAATCTAAACCCTGGAGTAATTGAAAATTTGTTATTGATATAAAAAATATTTTCGCTAAATGCAGCTATATTGAGATTAGGGTTATTGTAATTTGATTGAAATGGGTAGTTGGGGAATAAATTTAAGGCCAAGTTAAAATTGGCATTGTTACTATCGCTTCCCGGACCTTGAACTGAGGTGTTTTTAGCTTTGTAAAATTTGTTGCCTATTAAAAAGACAGCTTTTTTATTAAATAGCTTGTAATTAGTTAAAAATCTGGTTTCAAAGCCAAAGTTTTTAAAGCTACCGCTAACTAAATCTCTAACCCCTCCCAAGTCTGTTTGGCTTATATTGTCTGTCGGACGAAAGCCTAGAGCATTTCTCTTTGCATCTAAACCAAAAAAGTTAAAAGTAAATCGAGTGTTTTGGCTAAAACTATGCGATAGCTTTAAATTATAAAGCAACCAATTTACTTCAAACCAATTCCTCGACCTATTACTTTGGAAAGGGTTTTCGTTAAACATAGCATCAGTAAGACCACCTGCCTGCTGTGCTAAATAGTACAAATAACTTAGTTCGGCTTCTAACTTTGTGTTTGTATTAAAGCTATAACCTATATGAAAAAAGGCATTTTTTGATTTGAATTCTGAATTGGGTCTAAAGCCCTTACCTTGCTTGTAATTGTAAAAACTGTAATAACTAGTTTTTTTATTGGTTCCGCTAATACTTGCAAAATTTGTATATAAGTTATAGCTACCTAGAGTATTTCGGTTTAGTATTTCAATATTTTTGTTAGGATTAGGTTTTTTTAACACAAAATTTATAAGTCCACCAAACTGAGTGCCGTATTGCAAAGAGGCTGCTCCTCTAACTATTTGTATTTCTTCGATAGCCTCAGCAGGTGGAGTATAATAGCTTTCTGGATACCCTAGCACGTCTGCACTTATATCATAGCCATTTTGCCGGGTGTTAAAATTTGAGGTTCTATTTGGGTCTAAGCCTCTTCCCCCAATGTGAAGCTGTAAACCAGCGTCGTCGTTTTCAAAAATATTAAGCCCTACAATTTGACTGTAAATTTGACGAGTATTGTTTGATGCTAAGTTTGCTGTTGACTCGCTAAGATTAATGATTTGGCTTTTTTTTCCTGCATAAATGGCAGTTTGCTCTACGTCTTTTAATCTGCTAAATTCTAGTTTTTTTTGCTTTATATGAACTTCGGATAATTCTTCAGATAGAAAACTTGACAACAATACATCAAGCCTGTTGATCCCTTTTTTTAATGAGACTTCTCTTTGTTGTATTTTATAACCATCGGCATAAAAAAACAGATGTATATTTTTTTTATCGCTTAAAAAAAAATAACTCCCCTTTGTATCTGTTTTAGTTAAAAGTTTGCCAGAGCTACTGTATATTTGAACTTTGTTGAGCGTTTTATCAGTATCAGATTTTACTAGCCCTGTTATTTTATACTGTGAAAAAGATGCTGTTGTAAAAAGCAATAATCCACAAAAAAAAGAGCAATAAATAGATTTATATTTCATGTGCTTATCTTTGCTTTATTAAGGACACATAATTATGACTAATCTACAATTACTCATTTTTACTTCAAAATATCGCCCCGCTATTTTCATAAATTCATTATTCCAATAAAGCAGTCGTGTGTATCTAAACTCACCTTTAAATATTTCGTTGTATTTTAAAATTTTTAATCTAGCTCTGTTCAATTATTTTAAAAATATATCCCCCTTAAATTTTAATACAAGCTAAAAGAATTCCTAAGATGCAAACCTCTCAGCCTAATCGCCATCACTGTCATTAAAGTCAACACTTATTTGAATTGCCTGCATCATGCGTACCTTTATCAACGTTACAACTTTTTGAAGTTCATCATAAGCGCTTAACACAGATGCATTATCAGAATTTATTTGCTGATAAAAATTGTTGTTTAAAGTGTTTATCTGTGCTTTGGCTACTTGTAGTTGCTCGTTTATTTGCTGTGCAAGTTTTGCTTGATCTAAAGCCTCTAAGTATGACTTTAAGCTAGCTCCGCTTGACGAGTTGTCATTAAAATGTGTTCCGTTAAAAAAAGATATTACAGAATTTAGGGCTTCAATTGCCAGTTCTCTTGAATTTGTTTGACTGTAAAAAGCCTCAACTTGATCGGGGTAAGGTATGTCTCCTGAAAACTTGCCTGCTGGTATACCAATTTTTTTTGATCTTAGTTCTTTTTCGTAAAAAAATATAAAATCGTTTGTTAATAAGTTAAGTGAGCTAGTTGATGTATTTCCACTTTCACTTACAAAAGTATCTCTGTAAGTATTTTCCCAGTCGTTGAGTATCTGAGAACTGAGCTCGCTTATTTTAGTTGCAAGTTTATTTAGGTAGGTTTTGTAATTTTCAGATTTTGCATCCTTTGTGTATTTATCTAAAATTTTGTCGTCGGTCAATGCCAAGCCATAAAGCATATAATCTAATGCTGAGAAACCCTGTGCGTTGTGATTGTTTGGATGATCTAAATCATAACTCCCGCTGTCTATATTATTTTTGATCTTATCTGATTCCACTGGATATACGTTAGTAAAATTGATAAAACCAACTTCTTCTGCCTTGCCAACTTGAAACATACCAACATGTTGCCATGCTTTATAAGCATTAAGCCAGGCCGCTCTAGTTTCTGTTAGTGTTGAGACTTCAGGCAAGTTGTTAAAACTATCTACCTTAGCTTTTAATGCAGCTGCTTTAGTGCTAAAATCTTTAAATGCAGGTATGATAATATTATCGGCAACATTAATTAAAATGCTACTTCTGTCAAAATTATCATCTGTTGAATTATCGTTATTATCTGACTTACACGCTATTGCTATTAGCGCTATAGCTAATATGTACAAAGTATTTTTTATCTGTTTGTAATTCATATGTTTATAATTTTACAACTAACTAAAAGCAACGTTCGCAAATTTTATAATCATATTCGCTGTGTGTCTAAAAATTAGCCATGAGTGTTTCATTTGTTATTGTTGTTTTTATAATTTAATTACAAGTAACTTGCAAGCAAACATATTGTTGTATGTTAATTTTTTTAACACACTAGTTTGGTGTATTTGTAATTATTTATAATTTATTACATTGCTTTAACTATTAAATTTTATCAAAAAATAAGTATAACTGTACTTGAGAATTAATCTTTTAAAATAATAATTATCTTTTGGCGAGGGACTCAGTTTTGTTTATGCTAAATAAAACTTTACAAATATAAGAAAAGTAGCCGATTAAACAGCTACTCCTTATATTATTGTCTTTTTTATTATGTATAAAGCTTTTGTGAGCTTATTAAAAAAAATATAAACTATTTTTTTTACAGAAATTTACTTATTATGTTAATTTTTTGCCTGTTCAACTGTAAAGTCAAATTTGGTAGCAATATCAGCCGATATACTTTGCAAATCGTCTTTTTTTATATCCCAAAAACCATTTCCTGCTTGTAGTTTTTCTAACATTTCATTAACCTCTTCTGGAGTAAAGTAAGGGTTACTTGTTTCTGGGTTTTGTGTAAAGCGAAGTGAGTGAATAAAGCCATAACCTTCTGATAAATTGTGAAAGGCAGCTGCCTTATTGTTTGCTAAATTGTCTTTCCCAGCTTGCAAATAATAAACTGCTCTAACTGCAATTACCTTTGATATTGCTGCTTTAATGATATTAGCTTGCTCATCTCTCAGGGTGTAATCTTTATTTACAATTGCGGCTCTTCCAAGTTTAAAAGCATCAAAAATTTCTTTAGCAATTCCTTGAAAATCAATATCATCTTGTACTCTTTTTAAGTATTTACTTAAAAAATCATCTGAGCCTAATACAGGGTTCGCCTCGTCGACTTCTTTTCCGTAGAGATACCCATAAGCCTCGTCCCACCAATGTTCCATATTGGTGTAGTTTTGTCCCTCAACCAAAGTAACAGCATTATTATCTTCTGTTGCTCCTTCAAATCTATTTTTACTTAAATAGTGGTTTAGCATTTGATCAACTATCATGGCACCTATTAAAGATTTAGCAAAAGCTTGGTTGTACTCTAAGCCCTTGGCATTTACATAGCGCTTAGTGCCTCCGCCAGCTTCTTGAATTACACCAGCCTCACCAGCTTTTGCGTTTTTATTCCAGTTGGGGAACACCTCCTCAACTTGCTTTTTTATATAACTATCAAAGAGCTCTCTTATTTTAGTGGCTTCAGTAGAATTTGATTCAAAGTAATCTTTAGATGCTGCAATTTTACTGCGAACATTTCTGTCCGAAGTATTTAATTCAGAATCTGAAAAATCATTATCACCAGCCTTGTGTTTATACATTTTATCTAATTTATCAAATGTATTTGCATTATCTAATAAGGCTTCTGTTAACTCTTCTGCCATTTTTATTCTTGAAGTTTGACCAGCAAAATTTACTGTTGACTCTCCTTCTCTTTCAAAAACATAGCTTTCTGGAGCTGTTGTTGTAGGCAATATAACTTCGTCATTATCATCTGAACACGAAGTAAACACAAATGCCGAAATAAATAATGAAATAAATATAAGTTTTTTCATCTTTTATATATAATTAGTATTAATAAATTTAAGTATGCAAATGTACACAATATAATTTTTTTAACCACAGTTTTATATTGTTTTTTAATTGGGTAAATTTAACTAACAAATACAATTTTATTATTCATAAATTTTAAAATCGCAATTAGCAATTAAGTAAAAATATTTTAATAAAATTTTAATAATTCTTAATTTATTTGCTAGTTTATTTATTCTGTATTTATAATTATTTACAATCTATACAAAAACTCGAAGTACATGCTTTTGCAAAAGTACTTTAAGCCTACAAATATTTATCTTTAAGTAATATAGCAAGCACAGTATGTTATTAGTATTCTAATTTTTAGTTATCTACAATATTGTGTTTTTAGAAATTTTAAAACTTAACAGAAGCGCCGTGTAAATATAAGCTTCTTAATTATCTGATTCAAAATTTTTAATTGTTACTATATAGTTTTTTAATTGTAAGAGTTCTTTAGAAAATTCTTTAGCCTTCTTATAAGGAGTGTTTAGTATTTTATGATTGATTACAGCTATTTTATACAAATTTTTCCAATGTGTTCTAATATCTTTTAATGCTCTAAAATAGCTGTAACTACGCCTGTCGTAAATATGAGTTGGCTCTGCAATTATTCCGTTAATTTCAAGAATTTTTATATTCTCGCCCCTTTCTAGTTCTTCAAACGAATTATACTTAATGTCTAATCGACCGTAATACCATCCCTTTATCGACTTGTTAATTTGATCAAAAGTATGGTGTAATTCATTGCTAATTAGATGATTGCCATTAATAAATTGTGTTCCTTTACAATGGTTTCCAATTGCTGAAAGGTATATTTTTTTGTTTTTACATGGAATTTCATCTAGTTTAATATCCTCAGACTGGTAAATAAGATTATAATAAACCTTTGCCCTATTGTTTGATAAAATTAATTCTTTAATTGTTGATTTTCCATCCCCTTTTACGGCGAGAAACTTTTTTAAAGTTATTGAGCTTATCTTGCCTTTATCATTAGTTGGATATCTGAAATAGAAAATTCCACATTCGTTTTTTAATTCAACAAACTCTTGAAGTATAATATCAATTAAATATTTTTGAAGATACTTTTTCAATTCTGATTTTGTTTTTATTTTTTTGACTAGTAAGCCTCTAAAGCCTATATCGGGTTTGGCTATTAGCGGAAAGCATATTTTGTTTTTTTCTAGGATTTTGATTACCTAGTTAAAATTCGAGTAGGGTCTTATTAAAACAGATTTAGGTCTTAGCTTTTCGGGAATTAACTGTAGAGTTTTAAATTTACTTTCTGTTCCGTTTCCCGAACTTTTTATACTTGGATTCGCTGCGGTAAAAAAAGTAAGATTTTTTGCCCTATATGCCAAGTAAAAGGCATAAGGTAAATTTGGGATATAAAAAAAAGAGCTAGGCCAAAATTCCCAATTAAAAATTTTATAATACTTGTTTTTTATGTTCAAATTTCAATCTTTAAAAATAAAATTTAAAAAAGTTTTTATAGTTTTAACTCCGTGATATACAGTATATAAAGTTAACAAAATACCTAAAGCCAGCACACTGTAAGCTACAGGTGCTTTACAAGTAGCTTTATATGCTTTTAGAGCTCTAAATGCCAAACTTAAGGTTAAAGGCGACATTATTAAAAGAATTAATAAAACAAGGGTAAACTTAAGGCTTTTTTCGGCTAATTTTTTTTTATTCATTATTTACAGCCTTTATAACTTTTCTTACACTTCTGTGTTTTTGCAGTAAAGTTTGGGCAGTTTTAACATCTATATTTAATTGACTAACTAAAATATTAACAGCTCTTTTTATCAGTTTATTGTTTGACAGTTGCATGTCGACCATTTTATTACCTTTTACTTTTCCAAGCTGTATCATAGTTGAGGTTGAAACCATATTCAAAATTAATTTTTGAGCCGTACCTGCTTTCATTCTTGAGCTGCCAGTAATAAATTCTGGACCAACCACAACCACAACAGGATATTTTGCAGTTAGTGCCAAAGGACTGTTTTTATTACAGGTTATGCAGCCTGTTAAAATATTGTTTTTATTGCACTCTGTTAAGGCAGAAACTACATAAGGAGTAACTCCTGAGGCAGCTATTCCAATTACTATATCTTTATTGCTTATATTGTGACCTAAAAGATCTTGCCAGCCTTGGCTTGTTGAATCTTCTGCATGTTCTACTGATCCTGATATAGCAGTATTGCCTCCTGCTATTACTGCGGTCACTAATTTGTGCGAAACGCCAAAGGTGGGAGGGCACTCAGTAGCATCAACTAAACCTAATCTTCCGCTTGTACCAGCTCCTATATAAAACAGTCTGCCTCCATTTTTGAGTTTAGCTATAATTTGAGCAACTAGAGTTTCAATTTCTGGAATAGCCTTTTTTACGGCAAAAGGCACACTTTGATCTTCAGTATTAATATTGATCAGAAGTTGATTTAAACTCATGTTTTCTAAGTCGTTGTACTTAGAATCTTGCTCTGTTGTTTTGATAAAATTCATATAGCAATACTGTCAATTTTAGCCTGATAATTGTTTTCAAAGTTACAAATATTACATTTATAGCAAGTAAATAAACATAAAAAACAATATAAGGCAAAAAGCTTATTCCCCAAAGTATTTGTTGCGTATTACATACTCCTCAATAGTGCTTACAAACCAACTTTTACTTTAAGAACTCTTTGCAAAAGAGCTAAAACATTAAAAGCAAGTGAATAAATAAGTCATAGTTTGTATGTAATTTTGAGGATAAAATCTCACTAAAAACAAAGAACACAAAAATGACTAGGGATTATATGAAGGGTTCAAATATTTAAAGGTTTTCCGTCCCAAGCTCCCTTTGACGCTTCTTTAATAGCTTCTGAATAAGTTGGATGCCCATGGCATATACGAGCTATATCCTCTGCGGAGGCTTTAAACTCCATAGCAACTGCCATTTCCATAATTAAATCGGCTGCTCGAGCACCTACTATATGAACTCCTAGTATTTCGTCAGTATTTTTATCAGCTAAAACTTTAACAAAGCCATCTATATCTCCACTGGCACGAGACCTGCCTAAGGCACGCATTGAAAATTTACCTAACTTATAAGAAACCCCTGCATTCTTTAACTCTTTTTCAGTTTTACCTACTGCAGCAACCTCTGGCCAAGTATATACAATCCCTGGTATTAAGTTGTAATTAATATGAGGTTTTTGTCCAGCTATATACTCGGCAGCAGCTATGCCTTCTTCTTCTGCTTTATGAGCTAGCATAACGCCTCGAACAACATCGCCTATGGCATAAATATTACTAATGTTAGTTTGCAAATTACTATTTACTTCAATTTGTCCGTTTTCATTTAGTTTAACACCAGCTTTTTCTAAGTCTAAGCCCTCAGTATAAGCTTTACGACCTACAGCAACCAAACAGTAATCTCCTGTAAACTCAACTTGTTTAGCCTTTTTATCTGTGGCTTTGAGGACTATTTTATCACCTTTTCTGTCAACTGAACTAACCCTGTGGTTTATATGTATCTTTATTCCTTGTTTTTTTAAAACCTTAGCTAGTTCTTTTGAAATATCAATATCCATATTTGGAGTAATGTTTGGCGCGTATTCAATTACTGTTACAGCAGCACCCAATCTTTTGTAAACCGAGCCTAATTCCAAACCTATAACACCACCGCCAATTACCAATAAATGCTTTGGAACTTCACTTAATGTAAGGGCTTCTGTTGAACTGATTATGCGTTGCTTATCAATTTTCACAAATGGCAAACTAGCAGGTTTTGAACCTGTAGCTATAATAATATTAGTTCCTTCGATGGTTTTAGAAGAGTTATCATCCTTAGTAACTTTTATATGGTTAGCACTTTCAAATGAGGCTAATCCTATAAGCACATCAATATTGTTTTTATCCATTAAATACTTAACTCCCTCAGTAGTTTGAGAAACTACCAATGCTTTACGCTCAAGCATTTTGTCGAAATTTAAAATGGATTTTTCGATAGTAACTCCGTGTTCTTCAAGGTGATGAATAGCATTGAAATAATGATGAGAAGAGTCTAACAAAGCTTTTGAAGGTATACAACCTACATTTAAACAGGTTCCTCCCATACTTGGATATTTTTCTACAATTGCTACTTTTTTACCTAATTGTGAGGCTCTTATAGCAGATATATACCCGCCAGGCCCTGAGCCAATAACTATAATATCGTATTTCATGTTGTCAATCTTAACTTTTGTATTTCGGTAATATATAATTCGCTAATTAATAATCTTGATTATAAATAGGTAGTAATTTTTAAAGTCACAAAAGTACAATTAATTGCTGTATTTGAAAATTTTTGCCTTTAGTGACAAATATGCTCTATAAAGACAATACTTAACTTTAGTATTTGTAATTATATTAGCATCAGTCAAAAAACTATATTATTTAAAAAATAATTTACCGCATGTTGTATATCCCCATTAATGCACTTACAAATCAACTTTTACTTTAAGTTAATTAACAAGTTTATAAAATTACTTTGGATAAGCAGGGTTCTAAATGGCTGTAACGAGAAATAGTTAGATAAGAAAAGCATTAAAATATAAGCAGTTTTATCACGCAAAGAAAAGAATGGTTAAATATCTCAATTGTAAGCAAGCAAAGGGCATAAGTCAATAAAGTATTTATAAACAGTGTATTAACCAAACAAATGAGTAAAAACCTCTTCAATTTTACTTACTAATATTAACTTTATATTTAACTTTTTAAGCCTTATTTTACTGTATTTTGAGGCTATAAAGGTTTTATACCCTAATTTTTCGGCCTCTGTTATGCGTTGGTCTATTTTTGGGACAGGTCTAATTTCACCTGACAAGCCTACCTCGGCTGCAAAACATATGTGTTGACTAATCTCAATATCTCGGTTTGATGATAAAATAGCTGTAAGCACTGCAAGGTCAATGGCCGGATCATCAACCTGAATTCCTCCAGTTATATTTAAAAACACATCCTTGGTGCCCAATGTAAAGCCTGCTCGCTTTTCTAACACTGCCAGCATCATATGTAAGCGCTTTAAGTTATAACCAGTAGTGGTTCTTTGCGGAGTTCCATAAACTGCACTGCTTACCAATGCTTGAATCTCAATCATTAAAGGTCGCATGCCTTCTAGAGCTGAAGCAATAGATATTCCGCTTAGCTCATCGTCATTTTTTGAAATTAATATTTCAGATGGATTTGATACCTCTCGCAGACCGCCCGACAACATTTCGTAAATTCCCAATGTTGAAGTTGGACCAAAGCGGTTTTTTTGAGAACGCAAAATTCGATAGCTGTGATTTCTGTTTCCCTCAAACTGAAGCACAACATCAACCATGTGTTCTAAAATTTTAGGTCCTGCAATATGTCCTTCCTTATTGATATGACCTATTAGCAAAACAGGAGTAGCCGTTTGTTTGGCAAACTTTATGAGTTCGCCTGAGGTTTGCCGCAGTTGAGAAATACTTCCTGCCGATGCCTCAAGCTCGTCAGAATGCATGGTCTGAATAGAATCTATAACTAAAACAGCAGGTTGCATCTTCTTGAGCTGTTTAAAAATTTGCTGAGTACAGGTTTGGGTTAAAACATAACAATTTGAAACTTTTGTTTTTATACGTTCTGCTCTCATTTTTATTTGCGACTGACTTTCTTCTCCCGAAACGTAGAGAACTTTTTCAGGTATTTGCAAGGCAACTTGCAGTAATAAAGTCGATTTTCCTATACCAGGCTCTCCTCCCAATAAAACAACCGAACCCTTGACTAAGCCTCCTCCAAGCACATTGTCAAACTCTTTATTTTCAGTGTTAATCCTCTCTTCTTTATCGAGTTCAATTTCTTCAACTTTAACTGGTTTTAAGGCTTGCTCTGAGTTGTTAAATGCAGTTTTCCAAGTTATATCTTCTCTTTTTTGCTCTTGTACAAGTTCTTCAACCACTACGTTCCAATGCTTACAGGCATTGCATTGACCAACCCACTGCGTGTGTTGAGTTCCGCAGTATTGACAAAAAAATGCAGTTTTTGATTTTGCCATCTTAATTAATAAATTTTACTCACAAAGAAACTAAAACTATTTGTTTTTATTATAGATGGGAAGTAGTAAAAACGATAAGGCACCAAAAACTATAATCATAGCCGTTTGTGCTGTCCACATAATCCAGCCAAAAGCTTTAGCAGGCTCATCGGCTATATTGAAAAGCGAAAATGCTCCCGCTACGGCAATAGGATATAGCCCAATTCCGCCATTAGTAGCTGCTATGCTAAAGCCTCCTGCAATAAAACCTGTTAACACAGCACCCAATGGTGCTTTTAAGCCTTCTATTGAAGGAATAGTAACCCAAAACATGGCTAAGTACATAAGCCAGATAAAGAGAGTGTGTAAGATAAAAGCTCCTTTATACTTCATTTTAAATATACTAGCTACGCCTTGCACTAAGCCTAATAAAAAGCCTTTAATTTTAAAGCCAAGTCCTGAAGATGCTTTTTTTATATATACTGAAAAAAGAAATATGCCGAGGATTAAAACCCCGAGTATTATTGCAATTTTTTTAATTGAAAAGTTTTTAATTAGCAATTGATATATATAATTGTATTCAATAAATAAAGTAATGCAAATAATTAGAAGTATCATCAGTAGGTCGGCTATGCGTTCGGCAACTATAGTTCCCAAGCCTTTTTCAAAAGGTATATTCTCGTAGTTTGCCATAACTGCTGCTCTTGAAACTTCGCCAGCACGAGGTATTGCATAATTTACTAAATAGGCAACCAAAACAGCCATAATACTATTGATAAAATTGGGATTGTAGCCAAGCGGTTGTAAAAGGTACTTCCATCTGTATGCCCTTGATAAATGACTACATATTCCAAAGAGCAAACCAATACCTATCCAATAGTAATTAGCGTTTTTAAAATACAGTACTAAGATTTTAATTGAAATGCTAGATAAGGAATAACCAACTAAAAAGCCTCCCAAAACAAGGGGTAACAGTATTTTTAATGCTTTTTTAAATTTCAAAATTAAGTTAATGTATTATTGGCTTCATTAGGAAAAACTAAAGTAGGTTTAAAATTTTTAGCTTCTTCTAATTCCATAAAAGCGTAGACTATTAAAATAAGTACATCGCCTTTTTGAACTCTTCTTGCCGCAGCACCGTTTAAAGTTATTTCCCCACTTCCTCTTAAACCTGGTATGGCATAAGTTTCCAAGCGCTCTCCATTGTTGTTATTTACTATTTGAACGCGCTCTCCTTCAATTATATCTGCTGCATCCATTAAATCTTCATCAATAGTAATGCTGCCTATGGAATTTAGGTCGGCTCCAGTAACGTTTACGCGGTGCATTTTAGATTTTACAACTTGTACTAACATAATACAAAAATACAGCTTTTTAATAAATACATTTTTTTAAATTTTTAAAAACACTAAATTTAATTCACAAATAATCTTTTGGTTAAACAACAATTAGTTTGTGCAAGTTTTTGTAGTACTTATTAATCCTTTTTTTGTTGATTTTCAAATTCTTCTTGTTGTTTTTCAACTTCTTTTAGCTTATATGCATTTAGTAGTTTTTCTAGTTCTAGTACTCTATCTTCAAGTTTTTTATATTGGTTTTTGTTTTGAGAAAACACTCTTGTTTCACTATTATCACTTGCTGTTTCTGGTTTTTCGTCGTATAACATATTTACAGAAGGCTTAACACTGACAAAGGTTATTTCAGCTCTAATTGGCGTATTTAAACCCTCGTAAAGCATTGAGGCTTTTACGACAATATCCCCAGGAGTCAGTGTAGATTTTATCAATACAGGAGCTGTGCCCCACTCTACCGATACGGGGTTAGCCATAATATTTGGTCCTCCAATAATAGAGCCCTCTCCTTCTACTTTAAATTTTACGCTCCCCTTGTTAAGCCTTTTAACATTTCCATTGTCATCAATAATTGAAGCTATAACTGGCACAAAATCGGACCCATTAGCAACTAAGGGTATTTTGTGGTTTGCCAGTTCAAGTTTAATTTTTGTAGTTCTATTTGCTGGTTTTTTAGTTGCTTTGACCACCACCTTACCATCGATTATTCCTTCGGCAACAATTGTTGCTTCAGAGTGTTTTTTTGTGCGATAAAGACGCTTTACATCCATAAAATTATAAGCATCTTTAAATACCATAACAGGACTAGGCATCTTAAACAACTTTCGATTCTGCTTTAAGATAATGGTATCTCTTTTAAAAACAATCAGTCTTACCTGTTCACAATTGCTGAATACAGTTACGTCGGAACTCGAAAATGGAGACATTTCGTGAGCAATATAAACCATTGGTTCAGAATGTTCTGCCTTTACTTGCGATTTGAACATATAGTATGAATATTTGGGCTGACGGAATACATCTGCTATACCGCCGTAAAAAGGATCTGGGTGATAGCCTCTTTGATGATCAAAAGAATGCCACAGAGTACCTCCCACGTGTTGTGCAGGGGTTCTGCTTAAAGTTTCCCAATTGGTAAATCGATAGCTAGTATTTGCATAGTGATTTGCCTGAATTAACTGAGCTGTTTCGCCCCAGTCTCGTGCTACTCTGCTTGTTGAGTTGTGCGAGTTCCAGTCATCTGTATTATCTCCCCATTCTCTAGTAAATACACTGCGATTTTCCCCACTGTAATCAAACTTGGTATTAGTTATTAACTTATCTTTTGAATTAGATATCCAAGCTTTGGGTTTATATGCATATCTGGGATGGTCATAAACAATATCAAAATACTCCGCTCCTTTAGCCCTTGAATCGCATGCAGTATATGCACCTTTATAAGGATATTCATCGTGAACAATTTCGTGAACAGTTTTTGCAAAATAATCTGGATAGTGAGTTTCATTGAGAATCGGCTCCCAGAGTATCACTGATGGATGATTCCTGTCGCGTCGCACCATATTTCGAATATCTTTATAAACATATTCTTGAAATTGCGGATTATCGTTGTTCCAAAACTGCCATCCGGGTGTTGCTACTATAAAAAATAATCCTAATGCATCACAAGCATTCATAAACGCTGGATCTGCAGGGTAATGTGCAGCTCTAATAATTTC
Organism: Tenacibaculum sp.; assembly: GCA_047971505.1. Lineage (GTDB taxonomy): Bacteria > Bacteroidota > Bacteroidia > Flavobacteriales > Flavobacteriaceae > Polaribacter. The sequence goes on along the minus strand of JBKDZU010000031.1, from coordinate 19,754 downwards.
ACAGCCTGCTTTTTTTAACAACTGAGCATCTCGCCATTGACCAGAATTTGGCAAGGCATTACCGACATAAGCATAATCCTGATGCCGATTTGCACCCATAAGTTTTCCTTTATAAGGTTCGTTGTTTAAATAGAGTCCTTTTTTACCGCGAAATTCTATTTTTCTAATTCCGATTTTCTGTCTTACTCCATCTGTAATATCTTTTTTATCATTTATCACCAACACTTCCAAATTGTATAGATAGGGTGACTTTGGAGACCAAAGTTTAGGCTTGTCAACTTCAATTTTCAATTCAGTTTGATAACTGTTTTGAGGCTTTAATTTGCCAAGCTTAGAACTTGTTCCAATCAACTTGCCTTTATTGTCTTTTAAATTACAAGTTATTGTAATTAATTGCGATTTGTCAAGGTTATTTGCAATGTCTACTTTCGCAATTACTTTCACGCTTTTCTTTGACAAATCTTCATAACGCACAAAAAGACCTCCCCCAGCCACCTGGTTTACTGTATTCGGATTGGTGATATAAATATGATTACTGGCCTGAAGCCAAACATCTCTGTAAATACCTCCAAAATAAGAAAAATCTAAAACCGTTTGGCTTTTGCCAGGAGGATAATTGGGGTCATCGCTATTATCTGCCCAAACTGTTAAAACATTGGTTCTCCTTTTTAAAATTTTGTCGGAAATATCAACCTCAAATGGCAAAAAACCTCCAAAGTGAGAAGCTAAAAGCTCTCCATTTAACCAAACCTTACATTTACCCATAACGGCTTCAAAGTGCAATACCAGTTTTTTGTTTTCAATTGATTTAGGAACTGTAAAGTGTTTGCGATACCATGCTTCTCCTTGATAGTTGACAGAACCACTGGCCTGCGAAGGCAACAATTCTAAACCATGAGGTGTGTTTACCAACTCCCACTTAGAATCGTCAAAATTTATTTTCTCTGCACCTTTAACCGCTCCTTTGTAGAATCTCCAACCTATGTTGAAATCAAATACTTGTCGTCCGCTGTTTGGAACGTCAAAAAAACCAGCTTTGGAGTACTCAATTAATTTGTTTTGACCAAATGATATTCCAGTCAGTATAAATAATACAATCAATACTGAAGTTACCTTGTAAAAATTGAAGTGTATTAAAATTGATGATTTCATGTTAAATAAGTTTTTAGTAATTTTTTTCTGTTGTCAATTTTAATTATACCAAATACAAGGGATTGTAAAAGTAGCCAATTTTTTTAATAGTAACGGAATTATCTTCCAATATCATATTTAAAAATATTTTAATATATAGTGTCCTCCAAAAAACTCTTGCTTTAACCTCTATGGCTTTTTTAAGAAAGTTTAGGGTAATTTTATAAACAAAGTTACATTTACAAATTGCAGGCATAATTCACGCAACTAAATATATACCCAACCGTTATCCAAACATAAGACAAAGAAAAAGCCAATTCGCACTTACCATACCCCCGATGTGAAATACAACAATATACAGGTAATAATGAACCCGAGGGCAGTTCCTCGCGCTACAGATGTAAATACAAAGACGACTAACTTTGAAAATCTAAAATGTTAAAGCCTTATTAATAGGGAGCTAAGCCGCTCTATTTTTTAAAGCACGTATCACGCGTGTTACATACCTTTTAATAGAACTTACAAGTAAAATATGTAACAAGTGATAAATACATTTTAAAAAACAAAATTTTCTGACAGGCACTACATATAAACCAGCCAGTAGTATATGCCTGCTATTTTGTAAACTGCCTTAATTTATAAGTATCTTTGCACCTAGTTATGCAAAAAAATATTAACATACAAAATAAAAAGGCTCGCTTTGAATATCAAATACTGAGCAAATACACAGCGGGCATACAGCTTACAGGAACTGAAATTAAATCAATACGCCAGAGCAAGGCTAGGATTACCGAAAGTTTTTGTGAATTTAATAAATCAGGAGAGCTTTTTGTTATAAACATGTATATTGAGCAATATCAATACGGCAATCAATTTAACCATGAGCCCACAAGCGAAAGGCGTCTTTTGCTTAACAAAAGGGAACTTAAAAAATTAGCAAAAGAAGTAACAGCAAAAGGAAATACCATTGTGCCCTTAAGATTGTTTATAAATAGCAACGGATGGGCTAAGTTAGAAATTGCTTTGGCAAAAGGTAAAAAAATACACGACAAACGACAAAGCATAAAGGAAAGAGAGAGTAAAATGCATTTAAATCGGATAAATAAAAATCAAAACTAATATAGGTCCGAATATACCTATCTAAAAACACGAGCTTGTAAAACCTGTATTATTTAAAAATAAATAAATGCTAAAAGAACGACTAAAAAAATACCATATAATCCTAGCCTCAGCTTCGCCTAGGAGAAAAGAATTGTTAAATGACCTAGGTATAAGTTTTACTGTTGAACTAAATGAAATTGAAGAAAATTATCCTAGTCACTTGCAAGCACATGAGATAACCGACTATTTGGCCGAACTAAAATCGCAATCTTTTTTAAGTAATCTTTCACAAAACAATCTTGTTATAAGTTCAGATACTATAGTATGGCTAAACAATAACGCTTTAGGAAAGCCAAAAAACTACAAAGAAGCTTTTAATATGCTTAAGAACTTATCGGGAAATCAGCACGAGGTTATAACATCAATTTGCTTAAGGGGAACAAGCTTTAAAAAAATAGTTAATGACAAAGCAAAAGTATATTTTAAAAACTTGACTAATAAAGAAATAAGCTATTATTTAGAAAAACACAAACCTTTTGATAAGGCTGGCGCATACGGAGTGCAAGATTGGATTGGAAAAATAGGGATAAATAAAATTGAAGGAAACTACTATACCATTATGGGCTTCCCCCTGCATAAACTGTACAAAGAATTAAGCAATTTATAGCTGCATTAGGTTTTAAAAGTTTATTTTTGAATCCAAATTTATTCATTTAAACTAAATGTAGTTTTGTTAGGACAAAAGATTTGATTAATCATTTGTCAGGTTGTCAGTAAACCAACTTTGTAAAATTAATACAATGAACTATACATATACTGAAAAAAAAGATACCCGCTCTGGCTTTGGCGACGGACTAGCTGAGCTAGGAAAAACAAACTCTAAAGTAGTTGGCTTATGCGCTGACTTAACAGGTTCTTTAAAAATGAATACCTTTGCTGCCAATTTCCCTGAACGCTTTTTTCAAGTAGGCATTGCCGAGGCTAATATGATGGGGCTTGCAGCGGGTCTTACCATTGGAGGTAAAATACCATTTACAGGTACTTTTGCTAATTTTTCTACCGGACGTGTATATGATCAAATTCGCCAGTCAATAGCCTATTCAAATAAAAATGTAAAAATATGTGCCTCGCACGCAGGGCTAACTTTAGGTGAGGATGGTGCTACTCATCAAATTTTAGAAGATATAGGTTTGATGAAAATGCTACCTGGTATGACAGTTATAAATCCTTGCGATTACAGCCAAACCAAAGCTGCCACCATTTCTATTGCCTCATATAAAGGACCAGTATATCTTCGTTTTGGACGTCCGTCAATACCTGTTTTTATGCAAAATCAACCTTTTGAAATAGGCAAAGCTCTTAGGTTGATTAAAGGTACCGATGTTACTGTGTTGGCAACAGGTCATTTAGTTTGGGAAGCCTTGCAGGCAACAAAACAATTAAAAACAAGCGGAATTAATGCTGAGGTAATTAATATTCACACCATAAAACCCCTAGACGAACAAGCTATTTTAACATCTGTAGCAAAAACAGGATGCGTGGTAACAGCTGAAGAGCACAATATTTATGGCGGCTTAGGCGAAAGTGTTGCTAGATGTTTGGCAGTAAACAAGCCAACGGTTCAAGAATTTGTTGGTGTTAGCGATAGCTTTGGAGAATCGGGAACACCTAGCGAGCTAATGGAAAAATACCGACTAAACGACAAAGCGATTGTAAGGGCTGTAAAAAAGGTTATTTTGAGAAAACAGCAACGTAAAACAACAAGCTAATTTTGTTTTTGCATTATTAACTGCCCTTAGCAAGCCTTTTAGCTTCTTTCTTTAACTTTAGATTTTCCCAAATAGTTCCGACTATCCAATAAGGAACTACAAAGGTCAATAAGAAGATTAACAGCCAAAATCCAACAGTGAAAATAAACATAAATAAAACAAGTCCTGAGAATTGAGAAAAATCTAACATTCGTTATATATTTACTATAATGAGCTAACTGCAAAATTATAATTATTCTTTGTTCAAAACAATAAAATTTAGCAAAATTAAATGCCGTTACTAATATTGTGTTTGTAGTTGTTAATTACAACTTGGTTTTATAAATTTTTTTAATGCTGAATTCAAGTTACAAACGCAATTTTTTAGTTTTTAATCTTTTTTTGTTTCGCTATCGTCTAATTCTGCTAGGTCTTCTTTAAAAGCACTAGGTAGTATATCGGGTATTAGCTTTATAAGTAAGGGCAAAAGCAAAGAGCCGCCAGGTAACATAAATACAGCAAAAGCAGGAATTGCCTTACATATATCAATTAGTTGGTCTTTTACTTTCTTTTTTTCTTCTTTACTTAAATTGGTTTTAAACGATTTTTTTATTAAATAAATTAGCTCTTTACTTTCCTCAATTTCTTTAGCTAATCTTTTTTTATTTCTTTTAATAGCTATTTTTATTTCTTCAACTGTATTCATTATTGTAGTTTACGACGTTTTTTTTCAATTTTTAATAAATTTAATTCTCTTGAGGTTTGCCCTGTTACAGAAGTATTTTCCTCTGCTCTGCGTATCAAATAAGGCATAACGTTTCTAACGGGTCCGAAAGGAACGTATTTTGCTACATTGTAATTTTCTTTTGCTAAATTGTAGCTAATATGATCGCTCATTCCGTATAGTTGACCAAACCACATTCGACTATCATCCGAGGCTATGCCGTGTTTTTCTGCTAGATCCATAAGCAAGTACGAGCTTTCTTCATTGTGAGTTCCCGCAAAAATTGCCATTTTTTTATGCTCCATCATATAGCTTATTGCTTTGTTGTAGTTCAAGTCGGTTTGTTCTTTATTTGCGCATATTGGCGATGGATATCCCAACTCCTTAGCCCTATTGCGCTCCTTTTCCATATACGCACCTCTAACTATTTTCATGCCAATATGATATCCTTTTTGGTGGGCTTTTTGATGTAGTTTTTTTAAATACTCCATTCTGTCGTGGCGGTACATTTGTAAGGTGTTAAACACAATAGCTTTTTCTTTGTTGTAAACCTCCATTAGTTGCTCAACTAAATCATCAACCGCATTTTGTATCCAACTCTCTTCAGCATCTACTAAAAGGGGAACATTTTTTTCAGATGCCGCTTTGCAAACTTTATAAAAACGCTCCACTATGTTATTCCACTCTACTTTTTCTTTTTCTGAAAGCTTATTTTTTTCGCTTAACTTTTGGTACAACGCAAAGCGTCCAAAACCCGAAGGTTTAAAAACGGCAAAGGGTATAGAGCTCTTTTTTGCTGCAAAATCTATAGTTTTTAAGGTTTTTTCTAATGCCTTGTCAAACTGACTTTCGTTTTCTTTTCCTTCAACAGAATAATCTAAAATACTGTGAACATTGCCTTTTGTATACATCTTTTCTATATTTGGCAAACAGTCTTTTTCGTTTACTCCTCCACAAAAGTGATCAAAAACAACAGACCTTATCAAATCTTCTACCGGCAAGCGAACTTTAAGTGCAAAATTGGTTACTGCTGTGCCAATGCGTACCATGGGTTGGCTTTGTATCATTTTAAACAAAAAGTACGACCTGTCTAATTCGGAGTCTGACTTTAATTTGAACGCTATTTCAGTGTTGTCAAATAGTTTCATTAACCTAATAGTTGTTTTTATCAATTATTTTGAAAACAAATATAAGCTACCCTTTTGATATAATTTAATTTTTTCTGCTTATTTTGGGCACTTGCAAAACGATTAAAAAAATGACATCTATAAAGGCTGCTAATTACTTTATTCACTTTAAAGAAAATGCTTATGGTAAGCTAGCTAAAATTATTGCTAAGCACAATTATTCATCAGTTTTTGTTTTGGTTGATAACAATAGCGCAAAGCATTGTTATAAAAGGTTTAAACATTTGTTAAGTATTGATAAAGCTGTTAAGAAAATTGAAATTACTGCTGGAGAGGCTTATAAAAACACTCAAACCTGTGTCGAGGTTTGGACGGCTTTAACCAAGCTAGGTGCCGATAGAAGTAGCTTGCTTATTGCTCTTGGTGGTGGTGTTATAACTGATTTGGCAGGTTTTGTTGCCGCTACTTTTAAACGTGGAATAGATTTTGTAAATATACCAACTACTTTATTAGGTATGGTTGATGCTTCTGTTGGAGGTAAAACTGGGGTTGACCTAGGGGTGCTTAAAAATCAAATTGGAGTATTTGCTAATCCTATAATGGTTGTAATTGATCCAGAGTATTTACACACGCTTAGCGATATTGAATTTTGGTCGGGTATGGCAGAAGTTATTAAATATGCTATGACCCATGATAGGACTATGTTTGACGAAATATTAAATAATCCCAAGCCAAATATTGAAAGTTTAATTTATCGCTCTGTAAAGATAAAAAATCAAGTAGTTTTACAAGATCCTAAAGAGCTAAATATCAGAAAAGTACTAAATTGGGGACATACCGTTGGACATGCTGTTGAGTCTTATTTTTTAGAAAGTAAAAACAAAGATAACTTAACTCACGGTCAGGCTATTGCCATAGGAATGGTTTGCGAAGCTTACCTGTCGTATAAAAGTCTTGGCTTTCCTTTTGAGTATGTTGTAGATATTAAAAAAAGTATTAAGGCTATATACGGAAAAGCATTACTTGTTGATGAAGATTTTGCGTTTATTATTAAATTAATGAAACACGATAAGAAAAATATTGAAGGAAAAATAAATTTTGTATTGCTAAACAACTACGAAAGTTTTAAAATAGATTGCCAAGTAGACAAAGGCTTGATAAATGAAAGTTTAGCTTTTTATATTAGCTAAAAAGCTTAATAAATTAAGATTATTAAAAAAATTAGTGAGTTATATAGCATTTTTTATAAATATTTTGATATTGGCTCAGTATTTTATTTAGCGAGAACTTTTTTATGTGGTTTTTGGCATTGGCTTTAAATTTATTTAAAATGTCGTCATTGCTTAGCATGTAAATTGCATTTTTTGCCATTTCCTTAACATTTCCTACCTCACTTAAATACCCTGTAAAGCCGTTTATGTTTATTTCGGGCAAGCCACCTGTGTTTGTTGAAATAACTGCCGTTTCGGCTGCCATGGCTTCTAAGGCAGCTAAACCAAAGCTCTCAATTGCTGACGGCAGTAAAAATACATCGGAATAACACAGTATTTTAGCAACCTCGTTGCTGTTTCCAAAAAACAAAACTTTGTTGTTAATTTTAAGTTCTTTTGCTAAATTTTCAGCCTTTAAACGCTCAGTACCATCGCCTACCATAAGTAGCTTTGATGGTATTTTTTTTTGAACCTCATAAAATATTTTTATTACATCTTCAACTCTTTTAACAGGTCTAAAGTTACTTACATGAACCAAAATACGTTCGTGCTCTTCAACTAAAGCACTTCTTTTACAGTCTAACTCATGTACTTTGTCGTATTTACTACCATCAATAAAATTGTAAATAACCTTAATTTCTTTATTTATATTAAACAAACGAAGTGTATCTTTTTTTAGGCTCTGTGATACTGCAGTTACCTCATCAGATTTATTAATACTAAACTCAACAGCTGTTTTATAAGTAGGGTGACTTCCTACCAAGGTAATATCTGTACCGTGCAAGGTTGTGACAACCTTGACATTTATTCCCTTGTTTAATAGCATCTTTTTTGCCATATATGCGGCATAGGCATGGGGTATGGCATAGTGTACGTGCAATACTTCTAACTGGTACTTTTGCACTATTTCTACCATTTTGCTCGATAAGGCAAGTTCGTAAGGCTGGTGCTCAAAAAGAGGGTATTTCTTTAGCACTACTTCGTGAAAATGCAATCGGTTCGATATAAAATCTAACCTAACAGGCTGGTTATAAGTTATAAAATGAACTTCGTGTCCGTTAGCTGCCAAAGCCATTCCTAGTTCTGTTGCAACTACTCCACTACCTCCAAAAGTAGGGTAACACACTACACCTATTTTCACTTAAATAAATTTAGATTAAATATTTTATTTTTAATAAAAGTAGCTAATACTGCTGTTTGTTGTTTTATCAATCAACTTTTATAACGGTTTTCTTTAAAACTACTTTTCGCCTCAAAAGGATTCATTTTTGCTTGCCGTCTAATAATCGCCCAAGGTTTCAGGGTTTTGCAAAAGAGCCAACTTTAGCTGCTCTTCATTAGGTGCTTTGCCATGCCAAGCATGAGTATGCATCATAAAATCAACACCATTGCCCATTTCGGTATACAGCAATACGCAAATTGGTTTTGTATTGCCAGTTAGGCTTTTGGCCTTTGTCATGCCCTTTAAAACATTAACGGTGTTGTTTCCTTGTTTTATTTCAACAACTATCCATCCAAATGCTTCAAATTTAGCCTTTAAATTTCCTAAGGCTAATACTTGGTCTGTTGTTCCGTCTATTTGTTTCCCATTAACATCGACAGTAGCTATTAAATTGTCGGTTTTTTTTGCCGATGCATACATAACAGCCTCCCAAATTTGTCCCTCTTGCAATTCTCCATCGCCGTGCAGTGAATACACAATTTTATTGTCGTTGTTTAATTTTTTAGCTTCAGCAGCTCCTATGGCAACACTCATCCCCTGACCCAAAGAACCAGAGGCAATTCTAATACCTGGTAAATGTTCGTGTGTTGTGGGATGCCCTTGTAGGCGAGTGTTTAACTTTCTAAAGCTTGCCAATTCAGCAACAGGAAAGAAACCGCTGCGAGCTAGCACACTGTAATATACAGGCGATATATGACCGTTTGATAAAAAAAATAGGTCTTCATTTATACCATTCATATTAAAGTCAGTAGTATATTCCATGATTTCTTGATATAGGCAGGACATAAATTCAGCGCAACCTAAGGAGCCTCCAGGATGACCTGAGCCTGCAAAATGTACCATGCGCACTATATCTCTACGCACCTGTTGCACAAAATCTTGAAGCTGTTGTGTTGTTGGCATAATATCGAGTTTTGAATGACAAATGTAGTTGTTTATAAAAGAGTGAGCAATTTCTTTTTTTGAGCTATTAATAATATTTATATATTGCCCAACCCAAAAAGAATTGTATTGATATTGTAGAGCAGTAAAACTTTATAAGTTATTGCAAATATAGGATTTAAGCGTTATTTTTTAAAACCATTGAAAATACAAATTGTAATATTTTTATTATTTTACTGCTATTTACGCATTGTTTTTATTTTTTTTTCTTACCCCAAAACCGAAAATTTGCCTTCCCAACTGCCCATTACCACTAACACCTTCTATAACACCTATGAATTTAGAATTGACATCTGAAGTACTAAAATCCAATTGTATTTCTCCTTTTTTATCGGTTATAATATTTGACTTACAAAACAATGTATTGCGATAATCTGGAAAACTGTCAACTTGTTCTGCTTTATCGTAAACCGGTGCATAAAATGTCCTTTTACCGTAATATCCCTTAATACTAGCTAAATTGAACTTTTTTAATAGCTTTTCTTCTGAAATATTTGGATAATTATATTTTATATATCCATCCCCAGAAATAGTAAAAGCATCTCTTTTATCATTCCACTTAAAACTTTCCATATAGTAATATGTTTCTCCTTCTATAGGTTTTTTACTTCTGTCCGAATCATGTTGTGGACAATTTAAAGTCCCACACGGAATACCGACATAATCCGTGGTCATATCTAATTTAGCCAAGCTATCTAATTGTCCCATGTATTTATCTCTAAAGATGCGTTTCTTTTTACCTGTTACAATTACCTCTTTTATATGCTATTATCAGTTGGTATATCAAACTAATAGCCCCGATCAATAAAAACATTATTATGCTTTTTTACCGAAACACCTATTTTTTTTGTAAAATCTTAAGAGACTCTACTCGAGTCAAAATAAAAAACACATCTGTATTCAATGGTTTTTTCATTTTTTTTACAGACAATAAACACAAAAAACAGAAATAAAATTAAAAATATAACAGCCCTTTTCATTGAGATATGTTTTTAGGGATAAATATTTTTAACGTAATAGCTACTTTGTCTATATCGTCATTATTTAAAAATTCAACATTCAACCCTTTTTCAGTTACAAATTTTTTTGAGGCGTTGTAAAAGAATTAAAAAATCGTTCCGACCACCTAACGGGTGGGTTTCGTTGTTCAAATCGTTTGTATATAATCTGAAAAAAAATAAAAAATTTTGTGTTTTTTACAAGTTCATATTATTTTTTGGGGAAGAAGTTCAGATAAAAACCTTAACGAGCTCTAGGTAGGCATTATTTTCCAAAGGTTATAGTTGCTTTGAACTTGCAATTAAACAGTAAACCTAAAAAAAAGATACAACTATTAAAATTTTAATAGTTGCTAGTAAATGATATAAGGGTAACAAGGTAACAAGCTATTCTAGTAATTTAGCTATGCCTATTTTTATAATTTGAGTATTTTGTTCTTTGTTTTGCGGATTTTCTTTTTTTTGAGTTTTAACCATTTTATACAGTAAATCTATGCCCACCTTATCAAAATTATACTGCTTGTACTGCAATCCTTTCGCTACTATATCGTCAACCAAATTACTTATAGCTTTTGAGTTGTTGCTCTTAGCTATTTTGTTATAAGCCTTTTGATAAATAGCCTTTGTTTGTTTATCCGAACTCAAATACATACCCGACATTATATTACTGGCTATAAAATTGAGCTGTTCATCGTCATTTTCTTCTAAATAAATACGCGTTAAGGGAATTGCTATTATATTTTTTACTTCTAAGGGCAAGGTTTTAGATTTTTTTATAGCCAACTGCTTATCAATATAATACATACTTACTATAGACCTTCCTAAAACAGAATACGAATTGCTTTGCAAGCCCTTTTTAAAAATAGGCTTTAATTCAGGATCTGTCAACTTGCCCAATGTTTCAATGGCTGCTGCCTGAACTAAGGTTTTTGTATCATTAAGGGCAAGCTGTTTAATTTTTTCTATAGTATTTTTTTTAGTATGTTTATTTATTAAATTTATGTTTTCGAGTGCTAAAATTTTTATTTTATAGAACTCATCGCTTAGTGCTTCGGATATTGCATCAAAAGCATTTTTGTTATCCTGCCTATTGGCAAGTGCCAACAAGGCTTCTTTTTTATGTGCGTAATTGTCGGTGTGTTTTAGTTGAAAAATATAATCGCTCAGAACTTTGTTTTGATTGATATCGCACAACAAAACACCATCGGCATTTAACTGCACTAGGTTTGGCTGAGAAACAAAGGGCAAGGTAAAGGAGGCATCTCTTCTGTTGACAAAAACATGGTGCCTAATTTTTTTGCCAGCCTGAAAAATATCAATTGCCAACGGAAATTTAAACTCATTTGCTTGAGATTGAATTATATTAACCGTTACGGTTTTTCTCAGTTTATTATAATCAAAAGATATATTGAGTATAGGATGTCCGCTGTTAAAATACCATTGGTTAAAAAACCAGTTTAAATCCCTGCCACTCACCTTTTCAAAAGCTAAGCGAAGTTGATGAACTTCAGCACTGCCGTATTTATTGGCTGTCAAATATTCGTGTAGTCCCTCAAAAAAGGCCTTGTCGCCTAAATAATTCCTTAGCATGTGCAAAATTGCCCCTCCTTTATTATAGCTAACGGCATCGAACATATCCTCTTTATTGGCGTAGTAAAAGCGAACCAAATGCTTGTCAATATTTTGCCCGTTTTTATAGCTTTCAATATTTTCAAACAAATGAACATCAGCATGGTTTTTACCGTATTTATATTCTAACCAAAGATATTCGCCATAATTTGCAAAACTTTCATTGAGAGTTAGGTTACTCCAACTTTCGGCAGTTACCAAATTGCCAAACCAATGGTGAAATACCTCGTGAGCAATGGTATTTTCATGTGTATTTTTATCAATTAATTGACCTGGTATTTGGTAGGCGTGCTCACCGTGAATAACCGCAGTGGTGTTTTCCATGGCTCCGCTTATAAAATCTCTTCCCACTATTTGGGCGTACTTATTCCAAGGATAGTCAATTCCTGTTATATTTGAAAAAAAACTAAGCATCTCAGGAGTGTCTCCAAAAATACCTTTTGCATAGGGCGCATACTTTTTTTCAACATAATAATCAACCGGAATATCTTTGTATTTATCTTTAATTATTTCATATTCACCCACTCCCATAAAAAACAAATAAGGAGCGTGTTTTTGGGTAAAGTTCCAATAATCGGTGCGCGTTCCATCGGTGTTTTTTATCTGGCTTTCTAGCTTTCCGTTTGAAAGGGTTTGGTATTTATCAGGAACTGTAATATATATTTCTTGAGAGGTTTTTTGGTTGGGTGCATCAATGGTAGGAAACCAACAACTGCTGGCCTGTGTTTCTCCTTGTGTCCAAATTTGAGTTGATTTTTCTTTGTCTAATTGATTGGGATTAATAAAGTAAAGTCCTTTCGATGAACGAATTGCCTTGCTTGCCTTTTGTTTTACTTTTTCAGGACGAGCTGTGTATTTGATATACAAAGTAAAATCTTCATCTTTTGAGTATATGCGGGGTAAATCAATAATTAGCTTAAGGCCATCGTAATTATAAGCAAGTTTCTTTTCGTTTAAGGCTACCTCGTGTATAAGCATAGCTTTGGCATCAAGAGTAAGCTTATCGGTTTGATAAAAATGCGGCTTTAAGCTCAGCCACTCTTCTCCGTATAGTTCTTTTTTTTCAAAATTAAAACTCACTTTTAATTTAGTGTGTAATAGGTTGTGAATTTTTTCTCTTTCTGGTCTATAATCAAACTGCGCCAAAATAAAGCCGCTACCTATTGTTAATACAAACAACAAACTAATTGTTTTTTTAAATTCCATAAACGTTTATAAGTAGGTTTAATTTAAAAAATAAGGACAACTCCAAAAATAGTAAATTACGTGCTTACTTTTGTTAATGCTCAGTTAAAACACTGCTATTTATTTACAAATATCAATATTTTTATTTTCAACAATTCAAACCTTATTAAGCATCAATATACTGAACTAACTCAAGGATATAATGCAATAATATGGCAGTAAACACAATTTATAATACTCTCCAAAATTCAGACCAATTGTTTGAATTAGAAAATATATTAAGCTTAGTCAATTGCAGATATTGATAAAGAGGCTTAAATAAAAACCTAAACGGGCTAATTTAGGCAGCATTCTTTAAAGAGTAATTGTTTTTTGAATTCACTTACCAAAAAGGAATTAAAAAAATAAAAACCAAAAGCTCGATAACGAATCTATAATAAAGATATAACTGTGAAAACTCTATAGTGAAAACTATATATTTGTATAGCAAAACTATTGTATAACTAAAATGTTACACTTGCTGTTTAAATTCAGCTAATATAAAAATAAGCGTATGAAAAAAATGCCAATAAAAACTTGGGCTTTTGACGATAGACCTCGTGAAAAGATGTTAAACAAAGGTAAAAATGCGCTTTCTGATGCCGAGCTTATAGCCATACTAATAGGTTCGGGAAGTAGGGACGAAAGTGCGGTTGAACTATCAAAAAGAATTTTAAAGCACGCAGGCAATAACCTCAATAAGCTTTCTAAACTTTCAGTAGAGGAGCTCAAAGAATTCAAAGGAATAGGCGAGGCTAAAGCCATTAGCATAGTAACTGCCTTAGAACTTGGAAAAAGAAGGCATTTTGAGAAAAAAGAACCCATTTTAAAAATTACTAGTTCGGAAAATGTAGCAAGTATAATGCAGCCTCTAATAGGGGATTTAGAATATGAAGAGTTCTGGGTTTTGTATTTAAATAACGCCAATAGAATACTTGCCAAGCGACAAATAAGCAAAGGCGGATTAACGGCTACCCTTGTCGATATCAGAATTTTATTTAAAAAAGCCTTAGAGTATTCAACGGTAGGAATTGTACTTTGTCACAACCATCCTTCGGGCAAACTAAAGCCTAGCACAGCCGATATTGAACTCACAAAAAGAATTAAGCAAGCCGCAATTACCCTCGATATAAAATTGTTAGACCATCTAATAATTACCGAAAAAGACTATTTTAGCTTTGCCAACCAAGGCTTTTTATAAAACAATAAAACAAAAAGGCAAAAATGTTATTAGTATATACGCATAAAATAAGCTCAAGACTAAGATATATATTTAAGCATATGCTGACGCGGGTGCTGCAAATTCAAATTGATTTTACTACTAAGGTAGAAGATTTTGTAGCCCATAACGGTCCTAAGTTTTCTTACACAAAAGTAGCTTTGAGCAAAGAGTTTTTTGTAAAGAGCCACAACTTGTTATTCGAGCAAGGCATCAAGGATATAGAAATAAATGTAGAGCTATGGAAAGGCGTTCCCTGCTTTTTTTTCCAAGGAAAAACATCTGACCTGCCTTTTGATATTTTTTCAGCCAGCTTTTATCTGATAAGTCGATACGAAGAGTACCAACCTCATATAAAAGACAAACACAGTAGGTTTAAATACTCCGACAGCCTAGCCTTTAAAAACGGGTTTTTAGAAAAACCTATAATTGACATTTGGGCGTATTTGTTTTTTGAACAACTAAAAGAACGCTTCCCCAACTTTAATTACCAAAGCAGAAAATACTGTTATATTTCAACCCTTAGTGTAAACAATGCCTATGCATATAAGCACAAGAGTTTTGTTAGAACAATTGGCGGTTTTTTAAAAGACTTATACAAAATTAAAATTATAAGTATTTGGGATAGACTTACCGTTTTGCTTAATTTAAAAACCGACCCCTTTGATACTTTTAAAAATATAATAGACCTAAAAAATAAACACGAGATAAAAACTATATTCTTTTTTCTGATAGGCGATTATACAACTTTTGACAATAATGTTTCGGCTTCAAAAACAAAATTTAAACTATTGATAAAAGACATGGTTGATTATGCCGAGGTAGGTTTGCTATCATCTTACTACACTGCAAACGATATAGATGCGTTAAAGAAAGAAAAAGAACGCTTAGAGAGCATTACCAATATACATGTAAAGAGATCGCGTCAACACTATTTGCGCTTTTCGCTGCCCGAAACTTATCAAAAGCTAATTGATTTAGAGTTTGAAGAAGATTATTCAATGGGCTATACCAACAAAATAGGCTTTAGAGCCAGTACTTGTACCCCTTTTTATTTTTACGATCTAGATTTTGAAATACAAACTCCTCTAAAGATATTCCCCTTTGCTTTTATGGATAGCACCCTAAACCATCACATGAAACTAAGTCCAAAGCAAGCCTTAGGTAAAATTAGAGATTTAAAAAATGAAGTTAAAAAAGTAAATGGAGTTTTTATCAGCCTGTTTCACAATGAAAGTTTAAGCGGTTATAAAAATTGGAAAGGTTGGAGCAGGTTGTACGGTTCTATGCTAAAAATATCAAAACAACAATAAAGCTAATTACTTCAATTAAAAATAATACTGCAAAAAGTATTTTACACACTATTTCAAAGATGCGTATATACTTTTAAACTTGCGTATTACAAGCTCTATTTGTATTTATAAGTACTTGCTGATTTTTCCAATCTATCCAACTTTTGACGGCGCATTTTTCGCATCGCATTGTCTATATTGCGCATTACAAACACATTGTAAATTGCCTTAGACAAGTTTTTAGGATTGCGTGCAACAGATCTTAAACTCATCGAAAAACCAGGACTCAGATAACGCATATAATGCCACCATCCCTCAGGCATATACAAAATATTTCCATGTTGGAGTTCAGCAATAAAACCTTTAGCTCTTTTTAGTACAGGCCATTTTTTAAAATCCGGATTGTTAAAATCTATATCCTCTCTAGTTATTAAAGAATAAGGTATCTTATACAAATATTTAGTTTGCTGTTGGTCAAATAAAATACAGCTTTTTTTTCCTTCAAAATGAAAGTGGAATATGTTTGCCAAATCAATATCGTAGTGCATAAAGGTATATGAGTCTTTTCCGCCAAAAAACAACATAGGCAACCGCCTTATTAATCTAAGTCCAAAATCGGGAAAAGTAAAGTTGTTTTGCAGTTGTGGTGCTTCTTTTAAAACATTCCATAAAAATATTCTGTATTTGGTGGGCTGGCTTTTTAGTAAGCTAATATACTCACTCATTTTCATATTAGCATGAGGCTCGTTAAAATTGATTTTATAATCTATTGGTCTATCGTCGTACAAAGGCACAATTTTATCGCCTGCTACCTTGTTTATATAGTATAAAGACCATTTTGTATAAGCTGGCCAATCATCTATGAAACGCTCAATAACAACGGGTTTTTACGGTTTAAAATATTTTTCTATAAAATCTTCTTTACTTACAGTTTTTAGCCTTTCTACTTTTTGTAAATGCAGAGCCATCATAATTTTTAAAGCGACAAAGTTAAGAAATTGTTATTTTTAAAATATTATATCATCACTTGTAAAAGCTAATATTTTTATGCAATCAACGTAAAGATAAGCAAATAATCATCGCTTTTTAAGCTTACTAAGTCTATTTTTTTAGCTTTTTTAAGCTGTTAGCTTCTTGCTTTTTTTGTTCATTTCTAGCAATTTTGTGTTTAGGTCTAGTCCATTTAGGTTTTTCTCCTATATCTTTATATTGCGAGTTAGAGGCTTCAACTGATTCTCTTTGTCGATGCTTAAAAAAAGCCTCTTGAGGATTTAATCCAAGTTCTTCAAATAGTTTTATATCTTCTTTTATGTCTGGGTTAGTAGTTGACAATAGCTTATCGCCAGCAAAAATAGAATTTGCACCAGCAAAAAAACACAGTGCTTGTCCTTCTTTACTCATTTGAGTTCTACCTGCCGAAAGACGTATCTGCGATTGTGGCAATACTATACGGGTGGTTGCCACCATACGAACCATTTCAAATATACTTACTGGCTGCTGGTTTTCAAGGGGAGTGCCTTTAACAGCCACCAAAGCATTGATGGGCACAGATTCAGGGTGAGGAGAAAAACGGCTAAGAGTTTGTAGCATACCAGCTCGGTCTTCAATGCTTTCGCCCATGCCAATAATACCCCCCGAACATACAGTTATATTGGTTTTCCTTACATTTTTAATAGTGTTAATTCGGTCTTGGTATGCTCTTGTTGAAATAATATCTTCGTAGTAGTTTTCAGAAGTATCAATATTGTGGTTATAGGCATATAAACCAGCTTCCGATAGTCTTTTTGCTTGGTTTTCTGTAAGCATT
Source organism: Tenacibaculum sp. (assembly GCA_047971505.1). GTDB lineage: Bacteria > Bacteroidota > Bacteroidia > Flavobacteriales > Flavobacteriaceae > Polaribacter. The sequence continues at coordinate 2,379 of JBKDZU010000031.1, read as the reverse complement.
CCCAAAGTACAGCACACTTCCATATCTAGTTTATTAATGGTTCTCACCATTTCTAGTACCTGATTAAACTCAGCACCATCCTTTACATTTCTCCATGAAGCGCCCATACAAACCCTCGAGGAGCCACTTGCCTTGGCTCTCAGAGCTTGAGCCTTTACTTGACTTAAACTCATAAGGTCGTTATTTTCAATATTTGTGTGATAACGAGCTGCCTGAGGGCAGTAGGCACAATCTTCCGAACAGCCTCCTGTTTTTATCGAAATTAAAGTGCTTACTTGTACCGTATTTGGATTGTGATTACCTCTGTGTACCTTTGAGGCTTCAAACAATAAGTCCATAAAAGCTTGCTTGTACACAGTCAATATTTCTTGCTTAGTCCAGTCATTTCTTATTTTACTCATAAACCTAAATTTGCTTATTTGTGTAAAAGTACTAATAATTATTATACAATATTTTAGTTTTTAGCTATTACAAGTGATACTGCGTTACCCCCAAAACCAACGGCATTAATAAGTACCTTATCTATCTTTTTAGGCTGGTTTTGACTTGTTATAAAAGGCATCGGTACAACTTTTTGATACAATAGCATTAAAATGGCAAGTTCTAAATTTAGCATGCCTGAACTCGCAAAAGTATGACCTAGCTTCCATTTGTTGGTGATTAAAAAGGGGAGTTGTTTGCCAAAAATTTTTTTTATCGCATTTAATTCATATAAATCGCCTTTTACAGTACCTGGAGCATGCATAATTACAATATTTATCTCATCGGCAGGAATGTTTTTTAAGGCCATTTGCATAGACCTTTGAAAGCAATTAGCATTGGTTGATAAAGATGTATTGTGCTTTAAAACCTCTGTTGCATATCCCATTCCCACTATATAAGCCAAAGCATTTTGCTTTTTGCCTGCTTCAATACAAGCTACCGATGCTGCCTCTCCTAAAACCAAAGAATTGTTATTTTTGTTTAACTTTAGTGATTTACAAGGATAAGAATCAGTATTGTTATTAGCATAAATTTTTAAGGCTTGCATTTGTCTTATACTAAAAGCTGTTAAGGCTGCCTCGCTAGCTCCAACTAAAAACTTGTTGAGCATGCCCGATTGCAACCATGCAATTCCATTTAATACAGAATGCAAACCAGTTGAACAGGTAATTGAATGCGAAATTTCAGGTCCTTTTGCTTGTAAGTCGCAGGCTAGCCACGAGGATATATTTCCCAAGGTAGTAGTAGGCGAGCTAAGTGTAGAACATTTGCCTGTTTGTAGGTACTCTTTGTGGTATTTTTCAAATAAAGAAGTTGCTCCTCTTGATGAGCCTATGTTTATGCCAAATATATCTGCCTTGTCCCAAGCCGATTCTTTTACCGCTTTTCTGGCTACATATAGGGCGTATAAAACAGTATTGTCTAAGTTTTTATACTTGCTATCAGAAAGCCTTAGCTTTTCAATTTGTTGTGTATCGTTAAAAGGAATTTGTCCTACCCAAGCAGTAAATTCTTTAAAATTTTTTATATTTAAATAATGTTGGTCGTTTTGGTAGTGATGCCAAATATCTACTAATTGGCTGCCTAAGGCTGATACCGATGCCAAAGAGGTGATGGATATGTTTTTGTTCAAAAGCCCAAAATTTAGGCAAAAATAACCTATTATTTCTTTTAGATTTTCTTCAATAAGAAAAAAAGTACAATAAATATACTTAGATCTAGCCAGAAAACTCTATTTTTTAAAATTATTTATTGCAGAAACTTTATAATGAATTTATTTTAAATTCTCTAACTTTGAGTGTTTTTTGCCTATTTTTTGTTTATGTAAAAAATAAAAAGTCTTCCTTAAATGACAGATCTTGTTATTAGAATTGTTTACGTATAATCTGAAAAAACTTGTATAATAAAATGGATATGATACAATTAACACACTAAATACAAGTACTTAGTTTAAATATCAAAAAACAAGTGTAATATATTTACTAACTGTGTTTTATGAGTTTTTAATAGAGGCTAATTAAATATTGTGTACAATTATATTTTAACGGATAAAACCACTTCTTTTAAAAAAGTGTTAATATCGGCATTTTTACTTAAACCCATGCGCACTATTACCATTTCTTGGTCGGGTAAAACAAATAAAAAGACCGTTGCAAGGTTAGTATAATTTTGTATTTTTTTGTATTTTTATTTTATGGAATTAATACATCATCCCACATTAGCGGATAGCATTTGCGATTTACGTTCACGAAAGATAAAGCGAACATTTTTCAATCAAATCAATACACTTATAGATTGGCAACCAATTACAGGATTGATAAACCAGTATTACACCAAAGGAACAAGTGCAACAGGTAAACCCAGCTATAGCGGTTTATTACTTTTTAAGATGAGTTT
>JBKDZU010000030.1:0-25215 GCA_047971505.1 Tenacibaculum sp. | reverse complement strand
GATTCTCTTTTTCTAGTTCCCGAATCCGTTTTAAATGAGCAGGTGTCATCCCGTGAGATAGTCCTTCTTCACCCATTTCGTTAATCTTTTTTCGCCAACTGTAGTAAGTGGCAGGGTAAATACCGTGTTTATCTGGTGTAGGTTTTACTCCATTTTATAATGCCTCTCGCAATATCGAGAGCTTTTCTTCTGTGCTAAAGGCGCGTTTTGCTTTCATAATTGACAAAATTAGTATAGATTTCTATATATAATCTTGTCCGAACAATTAGGGGCTGGAACAGTTGTTATATAGCTTTTTTATTGTTGGTTTACTTACAGCAAGCTTTTTAAAACAGATACCATTTTGTATATCTCTTGAAAACTGTTATACATAGGCACTGGAGCACAACGCATTACATTGGGTTCTCTCCAGTCTACTACAATTTGCTGTTTAAGTAGTTGCCTGTACAAATCTTTATTTGTATTTTTTAATTCAACGGATAATTGACAACCTCTTTCCGCAGGTTTGTTCGGGCTTATTATTTTTATTTTGGATGAGTTTAACTCTTTGATTAAGAACTCTAAATAACCAGTTAGTTTTTTTGATTTTTTACACAGTGCTTCCATGCCTACAGCGTCGAATAAATCGAGCGATGCACGTATAGCTGCCATTGATAATATGGGCGGATTACTCAACTGCCATCCCTCGGCTCCGTCTATTAGTTCAAAAGGTTGGCGCATGTTAAACCGCGTTTTTTTATTGTGATTCCACCAGCCAGCAAATCGGGGCAGCAATTTATTTTTAGAGTGTTTTTCATGAACAAACAAGCCTGCTAGGCTTCCAGGACCAGAATTTAAATATTTATAGGTACACCAAGCAGCAAAGTCAACTCCTGAGTTGTGTAGTTGAGCATTTATATTGCCTGCTCCATGTGCCAAATCAATACCTACTGCACATAGCTTTTTATGAGCTAGCGAGGCAATTGTTTTTAAATCTAAATACTGTCCAGTAAAATAATTAACCCCACCCAACAGTAATAAGGCTATTTGATTGCCTTGTTCGTATAGGATTTGCTCCAAGTCTTCTATCCTCAGTAAGTACTCTCCCTTACGAGGTTTCCATTCTACTAAACCTTCTTTGGGCTTGAATCCGTGGTATTTTAATTGAGACTCTGCCGCATATCTATCAGAAGGAAAAGCGTCCGACTCAATGAGTATTTTATACTTTTTCTTTGTAGGCTGATAAAACGATACCATTAACAAATGGAGGTTAGCCGTTAGGGTATTCATAACAACTACTTCAATGGGTTTTGCTCCAACAATGTTTGCCATTTTTTGACTTAAAAGCTCGTGATAGGGCAACCAAGGGTTTTTGCCCTTAAAATGACCTTCAACCCCATATTTAGCCCAGCTATCGAGCTCTTGCTGTATGTATTTTTGAGTGCTTTTAGGTTGTAACCCTAAAGAATTGCCAGTAAAGTACAATTTGTTATTTCCATTTTGGTCTTTTGGAAAATAAAACATATCTCGCAAGTAAAACAGCTTATCGCTCTTGTCCTGCGAAATTGCATAGTTTAAAGTGTTTTTATACATAACTGTTTCAATTATTATGTTTCAAAATGCTTTACCACTTGTTTATCTATATTAAATAAGCAATTTTTTAAAAATCAGAATTGTACAAATTTGTAAGGTGTTAATTATTTTAGGTTTAACAATTTTCACTTGCTTTTTTAAAGGCGTTTATTGCCCGCTCGCGTGCAAACTTATGCTCTACAATAGGCTTGGGGTATGATAATTCATTTAAATTGCTTATCCATTTTTTGGTGTATTTAAAATCGCTATCAAATTTTTTTAGTTGTTCATTCGGATTAAATATTCTGAAATACGGAACAGCGTCGCAACCCGTGCCAGCAGCCCATTGCCAGTTGCCATTGTTAGACGCCAAATCGTAGTCTAGTAGTTTTTGAGCAAAATAAGCCTCCCCCCAACGCCAGTTAATCAGTAAGTGTTTGCACAAAAAACTTGCTGTTAGCATACGCACTCTGTTGTGCATATAGCCAGTAGTATTGAGTTGTATCATACCCGCGTCAACAAGCGGATACCCAGTTTTACCTTTGCACCACAGCTCAAATTCATCTTTGTTGTTTATCCATTTTACTGTTTCGTATTGAGGTTTAAAACATTGACTAACAACTCGAGGGAAATGATATAGTATTTGCATAAAAAATTCTCTCCAAATTAGTTGACTCAAAAAACTTGGGCTGTACAACAGGGCTTTTTTTACTGTTTGACGTATGCTGATTTGCCCAAATCTTAAATAGGGCGATAGGTTAGAGGTTTTGTTTAAAGCAGGGTAGTTTCTTATTTGTTCGTACAAGGCTAAGTCCGACATATTAAAGGGTTTTGTTTTAACGTTGCTAGCAGTAAAGCCCAACTGCATTAGATCAGGGAATTTTATCTGAATTTTAAAGGCTTTTAACAGGTGCTTTTGACAGTTGTAAAAATGTGTGTGCTCAGCTTTATCAAACAGGTGTAACCATTGCTTTTTGTAAGGACTAAATACTGTATATGGAGTGTTGTCCTTTTTTAATACTTCGTATTTTTCGAAAATTACCTGATCTTTAAAACTAAAAAAGCAAATACTTTTGCTCTTTAAAAAATCGGTTATTTTTGTGTCTCTTTCAATAGCATAGGGCTCGTAATCGCGGTTAAAAAAAACCTGTTCTATCTCAAAGTTTTTTGTTAGATTTTTCCATACCTCAAGAGGCTTGCCTTTTAGAACTAGCAGCGAGCTCCCATTTTTTTTTAATTGTCGATCTAACTCTTTTAAGCTGTTGTAGATGAAGTTAATTCGCGCATCATCCCGAGGGAGCTTACTTGTAATTTGCTCGTCAAAGATAAAAATAGGCAAAACAGGATTTGACGAATTTAAGGCCTTAAAAAGCCCAATATTATCCTCTAGTCTCAAATCTCTACGAAACCAAAAAATCGCGATTTTTTTCATCGATAAGAAGTTGTAAAGCCAGTTTTAACCGTTCGATAAAAGCCGCTGCTTGGTTTTTAGCACAGGCTTTGCAATAAGTTCTTTAGTTGCTTTGATTAAATATTTCTTCAAGGCGTAAGCGACGATAATTAAAAATTGTTGTAAGTTGTTTTTTGACAAATATTATTTGAGCTAAATGCCCTAGAATTCCTAATGGAATTTTGTAAGAAACCTTATCTTTTACCAAAGTTTTTTTATCGGAAATCTTTAAAAAGCTGTGTTCGTGATGCCACATGCGGTAAGGACCAAAGCGTTGCTCGTCTATAAAAAATTCCTTAAATTTTACTTGGGTTATTTCTGTAATCCAATTTAACTTAACAGCAGGCATAACGGTAACCTCGTAACTTATTATTTGACCAGAGTATATGTTTTTAGCCAACTCAGAGGTAATTTTAAAATTCATATACGGCGGTGTTATTTTTTGTAAGTTAGTAGCAATACTGAAAAAAGTCCATGCTTGGTTTATGCTTATATTTAGCTGTTGCTCAGTGGTTAGAGTGTAAATACTCGAATGCTGTTTAAACTTTATCAAATTAAATTAGCTTTTCTATTTTACCGCCAATGGGCTTGGTAGCAGAATAAAAATAATCAACTAGCTTGCCTTGCTCATCTACTAAATATTTCTGAAAATTCCATTTTACTGACGAGTCCGACTTGCCATTTAGTGTTTTTTCGGTTAACCATTTGTAAAGTGCGTGTTGATTTTTCCCTTTTACAAATAGTTTTTCGCTTATTAAAAAAGTAACTCCATAGTTGGCTTCGCAAAACTGTTTAATTTCAGAATCTGTGCCAGGCTCCTGTCCTCCAAACTGATTGCAAGGTACGCCTATAATTTCAAGTTTGTTTTTGTGTTTGTCATAAAGTTCTTGTAAGCCCTTGTACTGCCTTGTAAACCCGCATTTGGAGGCTACGTTTACAAACAATATTTTCTTCCCTTTAAATAATTGTAAATCAATAGGTTTGCCTTTAATATCATTTATTTTAATATCGTAAATTAAGGCTTTAGGTTTTGTGGTTTGCTCACTATCTGAGTTGTTAAAAAATGACATAATTGTAATTTTTGTGGTTTGTATAAACTAGTGCAATATATATTTTACTGATCAATATTAGTATAATTTATAATATTAATTAGGCTTATAATTAATTAGTTAAGCCTTTTTAATATTTTTTAGATAAAAAATCTTCACAATCTCAAACCAAAGTTAAGCAAAACTTAGCTAATATACTAAAGTGTAAATAAATTTTTAATCTATTTTGTAAAATATCGAGTAAAAGAATAATAGAAGTTATGGAACTCCTTAATACAGACTTATAAAAAAGCTGGATTATAAAACACCTAAATAAGCTTTTTATCAATAATATTTACAAAAAATCAAAACTTGTACTTGCTTTGATTGAGTTTGCCGCTTTCTATATTCTATGGATGAGATAGCTCATACAAGGTGTTAGGTGTTAAAAATGGTTTTATAAAAACAACCTCGAACTCCAAAAGGCTGGCGTAAGTTGTAAGGTTGGTATAACAGTTTAAAAAGTCTTAGTAGAGTTTTAGGCGTTGCTAGTTATTCAATACAGTAACACGAAAAGCATCAAAACTTAAAACAGCTATAGAGAGAAGTATCTAAAAAAGTCATAACACTTGAGGGAAAACTAAAACTCTCTAAAGATAAATTACCCTCAACCAAAACAGTATAATTGCTGACTACCCGCAATAAAATCCTAAATAAAACCTATATTGCGGTGCTAAAGTAAAATTTATGTATTTTAAAACAGCTCTTTTATTAATTTTTACTTTGTTAGTAAATACAACAAAACTTTGGGCTCAGTTGCCAAAGGGCTTTTGTTATGTAAAAGACATAGTTCCTACAATTGAAATTGATTTGCGTTATTACACTAACAATAATTTTACGGGGGTGCCAGTTAAAGCCTATCAATGCCCTGTGCTTATCAGTACAATTTCGGTTGCGAAAGCCTTACAAAAGGTTCAAGCCGAGCTAGCTACCCAAGGCTTGGGTTTAAAAATATACGATGCCTACCGACCTCAAACAGCTGTAGATTACTTTGTGAAATGGGCAAAAAAAATTAGCGATACATTGATGAAGAGGCAGTACTACCCAAATATCGATAAAAGTAATTTGTTTAAATTAGGCTATATAGCATCAAAATCAGGGCATAGCAGAGGCAGTTCGGTTGACCTAACCTTAATTCGCTTAAATACTCTAGAGGAGTTAGACATGGGAAGTCCCTATGACTTTTTCGGAAAATCATCTCATTTAAGTTATACAAAACTCACTCAAAAACAAAGAAAAAACCGAAGTATACTCAAAAGCATTATGTTTAAACACGGTTTTAAACCCTACAAAAACGAATGGTGGCATTTTAGCCTAAAAAATGAACCTTTTCCAAAAACTTATTTTGATTTTCCTGTAAAATAGTAATTTTTAACGCCTTATTTAGACTACAATATTAAATCGGCACTATCTTTGTACAATTCTATTTTATTATGAAAAAATTTTATAAACCCATATTAGCACTAATAGCTTTTAGTATATCTGCCTTGAGTTATGCTCAATTAGATGGCACTTTTGGAGATAAGAAAAAGGAAACCCCCTCTTTAGGAGGCTTTAAAACTCCTGCTAGTTCGTTAAAAAAACCCGAAGAGTTAAATTTTAAAAATGATAATGGCTTTAAAACAGCCCATACTAAGCAACAAAAAGAAATTAAAAAGAAACAACAAGAGGAGGCTTATTTTAATAAAGGTATATTAACTAAGGCAAAAATAGCCGAAGAAAAACATTTAAAGGCATTTAAAAAAATCAACGGTCAGTATGTTTACCCAGTGATAGACCAAGATTTGGGTAGCTTCAGCACCAAGTCAGAAAGTGTTACCATTATATGTAGAGATTTTCAATATCCTGACGGCGATATAGTAAGCATACTGATTAACAATACTCCAGTTATAAGTAAAATAACTTTAATGCAACAATTTCAATCTTTTAATATTAGTTTAGATAAAGGCATAAATACTATACAGATACTTGCTCTAAATCAAGGAACTTCAGGTCCTAATACAGCAGCCTTTAAAATATACAACGATGCGGGAATGCTAATGTCATCCAACCAATGGAATTTAGCAACTGGAGCCAAAGCAACGCTTATCGTAGTTAGAGAAAAATAATTTATTATACTATATACAACTGGCGATATCAATAAAAAACTATACAAATTATAAACCCTCTAAAAGTTGCATTTATTAGTTGAATTTAAGTGTGAAAATAAATGTTGAACAATGTTCAAATGCTTCGAGAATGCTGGTTAGGAGGTTCAATTTGGTTTGGCAAATGTGACCGATAACTCCATTGGCTTAGCCCCTATTAATCGGGCTTTAACATTTTAGATTTTCAAAGTTAGTAATTTTTGTGTTTAGATTTGCAGTGCGAGGAACAACCCAGAGTGATTTTTTATACCGTAAGTTGTTTGAGATCTTGGCACCACTGAGAACTGCCCTCGGGCTTATCATTACCCGTATATTGTTGTATTTCACATCGGGTGATGGTAAGTGTGAATCGGCTTTTTCTTTGTTTTATGTTTGAATATTGGGTTATAAATCCTTGTTTTTGGAGCATTTCAAAATCATTGGGACAGAGGTAGGCAATGCTTCCGTGCAGCCGTACATTGTTGTACTTTTCTTGAAAAATCAGAAGATTTTGTTCCAGTTCCCTGTAAAGGCCAAAAGTTGTAGTGCTTAAGATGTGTGCCCAAAATACTGTGAAAACTCTCTACATGCCCGTTTTCTTGAGGTGTGTAGAGATGTGTAAACACCTGATGGTGGTGGTTTTCTTTAAAAAATGTTTGAATCATATTGGCAGAAAATCGTTTGTTGTTGTCGTTTCGGATTTCTATATTAATATTTTTTTGCAACAAATCAGCGGGTTGCAAATAGTATTCAATCAGGTACTCCCATTTATATCTAAAATTTCTACCCAAACCATTTTGATATCCATCTCCAGCACCTCTAAAGGGCGCGTAGGGTGTACTTTGCGGTATTTTACATAGATCTTTTCCCCGTCTGCTTTCGCTTGGGATGTAATAATTGATTTTCTTTCATGAGTCGGTACACTTTTTTGTGATTTACTTGATAGCCCTCTTGTTGCAGTTGTTTGGTTATACAATGGTAACCATAGTTCAAATCAGGGTCCTTTTGGATGGATTGTATTCGCTTAATCATCTGATCGTTAGAGGCAAGTTGAGTTGATTTTACCTGCCAAACGCTCTTCTGTCACCAGTTCTTTAAGTTTTTGATTCTCCTTTTCCAGCTCCCGAATCCGTTTTAAATGAGCAGTTGTCATCTCGTGAGATAATCCTTCTTCACCCATTTCGTTAAACTTTTTTCGCCAACTGTAGTAAGTGGCAGGGTAAATACCGTGTTTATCTAGTGTAGGTTTTACTCCATTTTATAATGCCTCTCGCAATATCGAGAGCTTTTCTTCTGTGCTAAAGGTGCGTTTTGCTTTCATAATTGACAAAATTAGTATAGATTTCTATATATAATCTTGTCCGATCAATTAGGGGGCTGAAACAAAGTTTATATGATCTATGTCAGCTTTTGATTTTGATTTTTTTACTTCCTTCGTACAACTCGTACTTGGCGAAGCAACATTGTAAATTGCCATTTTTAAGTTGTATTCTTTTTGAGCTTCGCAAGCCAACGTACTTTAAGGCTTGTGAGTCTGCACTAATTAGCCATGCAGTTGTATCGGTATAATTGTGCTTTAAAGTATTGCCTATTTTTTGATAGAAGTCTTTTACACTTACCTTTAAACGCTCTCCATAAGGTGGGTTAAACACAATTAGAGTTTTGCCAAACACTTCTTTTTTAGAACAAAAAAAATCTATATTATACACTTTAGCAAAGTCGTTTAATTGAGCATTTGCAATATTTTGTTTGGCTTTACTTACGGCAGAGGGTGCTTTATCAAATCCTAAGATTTTAAAATGCGAATTATGTAATTTTTTTAGAAGCGAATCCTGGATTACAAAATACAAATCTTTATCGTAGTCTTTCCAATTTTCAAAAGCAAAGTGCTTTCTGTTGATATTTGCGGGTATATTATTGGCTATCATAGCAGCTTCGACTAAAAAAGTTCCTGAACCACACATAGGGTCTATAAAATTTTCCTGTCCGCTATAACCACTTAGCAAAAGTAAGCCTGCAGCTAAAACCTCGTTTATAGGAGCTATGTTGGTGGCACTCCTATACCCTCTTTTGTGTAAGGAATTGCCTGAAGAATCTAAATAAACACCTAGCCATTGATTGTTAATGTGTATATGCACTTTTAAATCGGGATATTTTAGATCAACACTTGGTCGTTTTTTGTACTTATGCATAAAATAATCGGCAATAGCATCCTTTGTTTTTAAGCTGATATAGTGCGAATTAGAGGTAAAATTCTTTGAATTAACAGTAGCGCTTACAGCAAAGCTCGAATCAGCATCTAAATATCGTTCCCAATTAATGCTTTTAACAACCTCGTATAAGTCATCTTGGTTAAAAACCTTGGCTTTCTTTATATTTTTAAGTATGCGTATAGCTGTGCGAAGGGCAATATTTGCCTTGTACATAAAGCCTTTGTCGCCCTTAAAAGTAATATTTCTGTACCCTTCGGCTACCTCTTGACCTCCTAGTTTGCGCAGTTCATCTGCCAAAACACCTTCTAAGCCTGCTAGGGTAAGGGCTGTCATTTTAAATGGCTTTTCCATATTTACTTATAAGTTTTGTTTATAATTGATATGCTGCTTAGGTTTTGATGCAAAAATACGGTTTATATCCTAGGTGCTTGTTTTTTTGTTTTACAAAGCTAGTTAGGTTAATTTACTTTAACTAAAACATTTGTACTATTTTTATTCAGCAGTCATATAACTTGACACTTATTTTGGCTTATAAAAACTTTAGTTTTCATTACTTTTGCTCTTACTTACTTATATGGACACAAAACAAGGCTGGTTTACACTGTGGTTTAACACTCCTTATTATCATATATTGTACAAGCACAGAGACAATAGTGATGCAGAGTTTTTTATGCGCAATATTTGCTCGTTTATAAATTTGCCCAAGGGCAGTTTTGTGGCAGATATACCTTGCGGAAAAGGCAGGCATGCTGTTTATTTAAACTCTTTAGGATTTAGGGTTAAAGGCGGAGACCTAAGTCCTAACAATATTGACTTTGCTAGGCAGTTTGAAAATAAAACACTGAGTTTTGAGGTTTGGGATATGCGTAAACCTTTAGAGTGTAAGTACGATGCTATTTTTAATTTATTTACAAGTTACGGCTATTTTGAGGAAGAAAATGACGATATTTTGGTATTAAAAAACTTTAAAAATGGTCTAAAAAAAGGAGGTAAGCTAGTATTTGACTTTTTAAATGTTGAAAAGATTAAAGCAAATTTGGTTTTATTTGAAGAAAAACAAATTGACGGAATAAACTTTAGTATTAGAAAAGAAATAAAAGGAGGTTATATATTAAAACATATTTCTTTTTTTGCAGATCAAAACAAACATTTTTATACCGAAAGGGTTAAGTTGCTTAATATTGAAAAGCTAAAAACTTATTTTAATTGTGCCGGATTTGTTATAAGTCATATTTTTGGCAGCTATGATTTAGACCCTTTTGATAAAAAAAACTCTGATAGGTTAATATTTATAGCTCAATGAGTGCACTTTTGTTAATAGTATCGGTTTTACTAGGTTTTTTGTTAGTTTTGTACTTAAAGCCTAAGGCTCATTTTATGGGTATTTTTTTGGCTTTTAGCGGTTCTTATCTGCTATCGGTTACTGTATTACATTTAATACCAGAGATTTATATACATGCAAAAAACACAAGGCTAATTGGAATTTTAATTCTAGCAGGGCTTTTGCTTCAATCAGTATTAGAATCTTTTTCTAAAGGTACCGAGCACGGTCATATTTTCCATAGTTCTCAAAAAAACAACTTCCCTTGGTTGCTTTTTGCAAGCTTGTGTATTCACGCCTTTACTGAAGGCTTGCCCATTCACAAACACAATAACTACCACCACAATTTACTATGGGCTGTTTTTGTGCATAAAATACCTGTGGCTATAGTGCTGACTTCTTATTTTATTAAGTTGAGCTACTCAAAAAAGACAATATTTTTTTTATTGCTTCTCTTTGCCCTTATGAGTCCTTTAGGTATGATTGCTTCAGATAAAACTAGACTTATTATTAATTATCAAAACGAAATTACTGCTCTAACAATTGGAGTACTATTGCATATCTCTACTATTATTCTTTTTGAAAGTTCTGACAAGCACAAGTTTAATTTAAAGAAATTTATTGCTATTTTATCGGGGATGTTACTTACTATTTTTACTTTGTAGTACTTAAAAATAACTTTGAAAACCAGATTACTTATTGATAGTGTTATTTTGTTATTGTGTTTATATTATTAAATTTACACTATATTTGTTTCAATATTTCTTTTTTAAAGAATTAAAAAACCAACTATTATAATATAGTTGTTCAAATTTTTTGATAATAAGTATTGTAAAAAACTGATACCAAAAATATTAAAATAACACTTATATGATATTAAGTTATTCAAAAACAATTAGTTGTGAAATTTAATAGGTTTTTACTCACAATAGTAAGGTTTATTTTTTATCTAAATTTGGATTTTGTTATAAATAACAATACTTTTAAAAGTCTATAATTTTTATGCTTACTTGGAATAAAATAATCTACTATACCCAAAAAGGAAACCCTAAACCTATAAAGAGAGTTGAAAAAACACAAGCACAATGGGAAGCTCTTTTAAGTCCTGAAGAATTTAAAATTACACGATTAAAAGGAACTGAACGTCCTTTTAGTGGAGAGCACTGTTCTTCTTTTTCTGAAGGAACATACACTTGCACTTGTTGCAATACTCCTTTGTTTAAATCTGAACAAAAATTTGAAACCAATTCTGGATGGCCTGGTTTTAGTCAACCCTTGGAACAAAACGCTATCAAATACCACAAAGACAATTCGCATGGCATGATTCGTATTGAAATACTTTGCAATATATGCGATGCTCATTTAGGTCATGTCTTCCCCGATGGTCCTTTGCCTAGCAAACTGCGATATTGTATAAACTCACTATCTATCAAACTAATAAATAATACAGCAAACAATACATAAAACATAAACTATGGCTAAACAACTCGCTACACTTGGCGGAGGCTGTTTTTGGTGTACTGAAGCTATTTTTGAAGAAATTAAGGGAGTAGAGCAAGTAATTTCGGGCTACTCTGGCGGCACTGCACCGGGAAGACCTACTTATAAGGAAGTCTGTTCGGGCTTAACTGGTCATGCTGAAGTTATTCAAATCAATTTCGACGATAGGTTAATTTTATATTCTGATATTATTAAAATATTTATGACTTCTCACGATCCCACTACCCTAAATCAACAAGGAGCCGATATAGGCACACAATATCGTTCAGTAATTTTTTATCACAACGAAGAACAAAAACACACAGCCGAGAAAGTTGTAAATGAATTAAAGCCGCTTTATACTAAACCAATTGTAACTCAAATAGTTGAAGCAACTACTTTTTATAAGGCAGAATCTTATCACCAAAACTATTACAAACAAAACAAAAATCAAACATATTGTAATTTAGTAATTACCCCTAAACTGCAAAAATTTAGAAAAATGCATGCCAAAAAACTAAAAAATTAAAATGAGCATCACTGATTTCACTTAAATTGCACTTTGTTTTTATGCAAAGCTTTTAAAAAAAGGTGAGTTTTTTTTATTTTGATTATACCTTAGCTTGAACAACAGTATCGCTGAGTTTTTACATCTTTGAAAGATGCAATAATTAAACAATTGACAAATTTATAATGTATTTAAAATCAATTAATTATATAATTCTAATAAACAGTTAATTTAACAAAACTAAACTTAAAACAGATGACAAAAAAATATATTCTAGCCTTTGATCAAGGCACTACTAGTTCGCGTACTGCTATAATTAATGCAGATGGAAGCATAAAGGGAATATACCAAGAAGAATTTAGTCAGTTATTTCCTAAACCGGGTTGGGTAGAGCACAATCCGCTAGAAATTGTAAAAGTTCAGATTTCGACATTTAAAAAGGCAATTACTCAAAATAAAATTGAACTCGCCGAAATTGCTGGCATAGGAATTGCCAACCAAAGAGAAACAACAGTAGTTTGGAACAAACACACAGGAAAGCCTATTTACAATGCTATAGTTTGGCAAGACAAACGAACCGTAGATATTTGTGAAAACTTAAAGAAAAAAGGACTTAACGAATATGTTAAAAAAACTACAGGCTTGGTGATTGACAGTTTTTTTTCGGCTACAAAAATAAATTGGATTTTAAATAATATTCCAGGAGCTAAAGAAGAGGCAGAGAAAGGAAACTTACTTTTTGGAACCATTGATACTTGGCTGTTGTGGAATTTTACCAAAGGAGAAGTACACGCAACCGATTACAGCAACGCATCGCGAACCATGTTGTTTGATATTGTAAACCTGCGTTGGGACAGAACACTGCTAAAGGCTTTAGAAATACCTGAAAGCATGCTCCCACAAGTACAGCCATCATCTGGCTATTTTGGAGATTTTATCATTGAAAAATACAAAATCCCTATTACAGGAATTGCAGGCGATCAGCAAGCAGCCTTATTTGGGCAAGCCTGTTTTAAAAAAGGAGAAGTTAAAAATACCTATGGAACAGGTTGTTTTATGCTGTTAAACACAGGTGAAGAAGTAAAATATTCTAAAAACGGCTTGTTGAGCACTATAGCATGGGGCATTGACAATAAGGTTTACTACGCCTTAGAGGGAAGTGTTTTTGTTGCTGGTGCTGCTATACAATGGTTAAAAGATGGCTTGCAAATTATTAAAGAGGCAAAAGACAGTGAATATTGTTCAAATCAAGTAGAGGGCGAAAACCCTGTATATGTAGTACCTGCCTTTGCTGGCTTAGGCGCACCCTATTGGGATATGTATGCTAGAGGAGCTATTTTTGGGTTAACGTTTAATACAGGTAAAAACCATTTGGTAAAAGCCACTTTAAATTCTTTAGCTTATCAAACAAAAGATGTACTTAACGCTATGCAAAAGGACAGTAAGATCAAATTAAAGATATTGCGGGTTGATGGTGGAGTTTGTGCTAACGATTTGCTAATGCAGTTTCAATCAGATATACTCAATATAAAGGTAGAGAAACCCAAAATAATTGAAAGCACAATAATGGGAGCTGGCTATTTAGCGGGAATTTATGTAGGAATGTGGAAACAAGGAAGCATTCATGAAAAAAGGAAAATAAGCAAAGTGTTTTTGCCCAATATAAGTCAAGAAAAAAGAGAAAAACTGTATAAAAAATGGAAAGAAGCCGTAAAGAGAACTAAAAACTGGATAAATTAATACTGTAATAACTTGTTTAACAGTTGTTTGTTTATTCAAAGCCTGCCTACAAGGCCATTGCAATTAAAGAGTATAAAAATAAACTTATAAATTATGCTTAAATTTTACCGAGGGATTACTAAACGACTTCAAAGATTTATTGAACAACAAAAATTGTTTTTTGTAGCAACTGCACCAAAACAAGGACGAATTAATCTTTCGCCAAAAGGAATGGACTCCTTTAGAATATTAAACGATACTAAAGTAGCTTGGCTAAGCGTAACGGGCAGTGGCAACGAAACTTCAGCGCACTTGTTAGAAAACAACAGGATTACCATTATGTTTTGTGCCTTTGAAGGAGCACCTAATATTTTAAGGCTATACTGCACGGCTGTTGAAATACTGGAAAGTGATCAAAATTGGAATGAGTACAAAAAACTTTTTCCTGAATATCCGGGAGTTCGTCAAATATTTATAGCAGATATACAAAGCATTCAAACTTCCTGTGGTATGTCAGTACCTTATTATGAGTACAAGGGTGAAAGAGAGCAGTTAAACCAATGGGCAGAAGACAAGGGAGAAGACGGAATTAAATCTTATTGGGATAAAATAAACCAACAAAGTATTGACGGCTTAAAAACCAAATTTTTTAAAGATTAAACTAGAATTTATTACACCTGTATAATATGATAAAGATATGTTTTAGTATCTGCAGATATATTTAAGTTGCAACTCCACTCTTATGCTCTGCCAATATTATAATCCCTTATACCTTTATCTTGAGTTTCACAATAAAATAAAGGCAAGGTTATTAAGGAGTATACTGTAAATATCTTATTCAGATGCTATATAAAAGGGTAAAGATAGTCTTATAACCTGATGCCTGTTTGTAATTTTTTACAAAATACCTGAGTCAAAAATACAATTTAACTTAGCTCTCTTGCTTAACGAGCAAATACCATTCGTCTTGTAACTCTAAATACCCTTGATCGTAAACATAAAAATAAGTCTTACCTTTTTTTGTGGTGTAAATTGCTGTAAAAAACTTAAAGTCAAAGCCTCTGTCAAACAATTTTTTTCTGCTTACTTTGGTCTTTCCAAAGCAGTTTAATTCAGATAAAATTTTATAGTTTTTTCGCAAGCGATTATTTGTGTTTCTTATCAAATTTTTACTCTCTTTATTTACTTTATTGTTAAAGGCATTTCTGCAATAGTCCGAGCAAAATTTTTTGTCAATCCGACCCATAACCTTTTCACCACATTCTAAACATTTTTTTAAATTATTCACAATAATTATTTAAATGGTTTTGTATACGAGTAGCAATAACGTTTATACTTGCCAACTTTTCAGTTTAACACTGCCCTTTGTTTGTCAGTTATATTTTTGTTTTGCTAATTAAGCCACTATTATTTACACTTAAAGATGCCAAATACAATTTTAAACTCATAAAACAAAGTTACGAAAATACCTAATTAAAAACCTTTTACCATTTATGTGTTTTCTTGTTTCCACTGTGTTGTTATTTTTGAGCCTCCCAATCTATATTACGGAGATATGACGTTCAACTCCATCTGAACACTACGCGTAAAGAATGCATTTTAGTTAAAATTAAATATAAAATATTACTATACAAACTAATACATTTATTGGCTTGAGATTAACTCATCCCATTTGTAAATTGTGTGTTTACGGAGCTGGGTTAGGCATACTGCTATGAACCTGTTCAATTTCATTTAAAACAGTTTCTGACAGTGTAATATTGATAGAATTTATATTTTCTTTTAGTTGATGCAGTTTTGTAGCACCAATTATATTTGCTGTTACAAATGGCAGTTGATTTATATAAGCCAAGGATAATTCAGCCAAGCTTAAACCGTGTTTTTGAGCAATCTTTTGATAAGCCATTGCTGCCTTTGTTGATTGTTCAGATGAGTATCTGTTAAATCTTGGAAACAAAGTTAATCTGGCACCATCAGGCTTTTTTCCGCCTAGGTATTTTCCAGATAAAACCCCAAAGGCCAGTGGCGAATAGGCTAGCAAGCCAATATTTTCTCGTAGGGAAACCTCTGACATTCCGTACTCATACGAACGATGTATTAAAGAATATGAATTTTGTACACTTACCGGTTTTTGTAAATTTAGCAATTCGGCCGTTTGCAAATATTTCATAGTTCCCCAAGGAGTTTCGTTTGACAAGCCAATACAACGTATTTTTCCTTGTTTTATAAATTTGTTTAGCGTTTGCAAAATTTCTGCGTAATTATCGGTTTCTCGACTTGAGGTTTTGTACGGATAATCTCTTATACCAAAACAATTTACTCCGCGTTTTGGCCAGTGCAATTGGTATAAGTCTATATAATTTGTCTGCAGTCGTTTTAAACTTCCTTCAACAGCCTCTGTCAAGGCGCGATTGCTAAAACCATCTTTGCGTATATGCGCAGTATAATCGCCAGTACCTGCTATTTTAGTAGCTAATATTATCTTAGCTCTATTTTTTGTTTTTTTAAACCAGCTACCAATAATTTTTTCTGTAGAACCATAGGTTTCGGCAGAAGCAGGAACGGCATAAAGCTCGGCAGTATCAAAAAAGTTAACCCCTTGTTCTAAAGCGCAATTCATTTGCTCGTGCCCCTGTGCCTCTGTGTTTTGATTTCCCCAGGTCATGGTGCCTAAACAAATCTTAGAAACTTCAATATCGGTATTTGCTAAATATGTATATTTCATTTATTTATTCTTTAGTATTTTAATCAAATATAACTTGTCGTTGTTTGTATTCTATTTTAACTGTTTAAAATTGCAGCTATACCAGGCAAAACTTTTCCTTCCAAGCTCTCAAGCATAGCTCCACCACCAGTTGATACATAGCTAACCTTATCGTCAAAACCAAATTGCTTAACTGCCGCTATTGAGTCGCCCCCTCCAACTAATGAAAAAGCTCCATTTTTAGTGGCTCTAGCAACTGCCCTACCTAGAGCTATGGTTCCCTCGGCAAATTTATTCATTTCAAATACCCCTAAAGGACCATTCCACAAAATAGTTTTGGAAGCCTCTAACACCTCAGCAAATTTTTCAGAGGTTCTAGGACCTATATCTAAACCCATCCAACCCAAGGGAATTTTGTGTATATCCACAATTTTAATGTTTGCATCTGCACTAAAAGCATCTGCAATTTGAGTGTCAACAGGCAAGTGAATTTGAGTGTTTTTTTGTTTAGCTTCCTCTAAAATTTTCAGCGCTAAGTTTAGCTTGTCATTTTCAACTAAAGAATCCCCAATACAGCCTCCTAGAGCTTTTATAAAAGTAAATGCCATGCCACCGCCAATGAGTATATGATCTGTCTTTTTTATAAGATTTGTTATTATATCAATTTTCGATGAAACCTTAGAGCCACCTAATATAGCTGTTACAGGTTTTTCAGAATGATTTAGCACCTTATCAATACTCTCAATTTCTTTAGCCATCAAATTGCCAAAGCACTTGTTTTTACAAAAAAACTTAGCAATTGTTGTTGTTGAGGCATGTGCTCTATGTGCTGTACCAAAGGCATCATTTATATATATATCGCCCCAGTTAGAAAGCTGTTTGGCAAATATAGCATCGCCTGCTTTTTCCTCCGGATAAAAACGCAGGTTTTCAAGCAATACAAGCTCTCCACCTTGTAATTCAGAAACTACCTTTGCTACTTTTTCGCCTATGCAATCATCAATAAAAACAATGTTTGTACCCAAAATCTCAGTTGCTTTACTGACTATATGACGCAAGGAATACTTATTGTCAATCCCTTTGGGTCGCCCTAAATGCGATAGTAAAACACAACTCCCTCCATCGTCCAAAACCTTTGTTATTGTCGTTTTGGCAGCCTGTATTCTGCTAGCATCACTAACAGTAAAATCATTTTTTAAAGGCACGTTAAAATCAACGCGAATTAGAGCCTTTTTGTTTTTAAAATTAAAATCGTCAAGTGTTTTCATTTTTTTGTTCTTTAGTGCTTAACAGCTAGCAAAACTTATTTTTCGCAATAATTCTTAATTTTTGTTAATTTTAGTGTTTTGCCGATAAGGCACTTTAATAATTAATACTTTTGGACTGTACTTAAAATTTTGTTTTTAGCTTGGTTTATTTTTACTTGAGATATAATTATTTTGACCCGTTAAAGCAACTAATTTTATCGCAATAAACACTCAGCTCAAGGTATAACAATGACAAATGTAAGATTTTAAATCAAAAAAAAAATTAATAAACAGCCAGCAAAACATGTATATTTGTGCGTTAATATGAATTCAACTTCCGTTAAGATAACAACAAAAAAGCTCAGTTTGCAAGAGTGTTATAACTTTGTTGCAGATTCTTCTTGCGGAGGAGTTTCTGTTTTTATAGGAACGGTTAGAAATAATACCGATGATAAAGCAGTTATACAATTGCACTTTTCAGCCTATAAAACCATGGCAATTAAAGAAATGAATAAGATTGCCAAACAAGCCCTCGAGTATTTTAATGTAAAAAAAATTGCCATTCATCACGCAGAGGGACTTTTAGATATAGCTGAAATTCCTGTAATTATTGCAGTTTCTTCGGCTCATAGGAAACCAGCCTTTAAGGCTTGTCAATTTGCAATAGACACGTTAAAAAAAAAGGTCCCTATATGGAAAAAAGAGTTTTTTGCCGATGGGCAAATTTGGGTAAATGCTCATCCTTAAAATAAAATACCTTGAAGAATTACAATATAAATTACAAGCTAACAGAAAAAACTGCCGAATTACAACAAATTTTAGAATTACAAGCCAAAAACTTACTAAAACAATTAAGTGAGGATGACAAAATTAAACAAGGCTTTGTTACTGTGCAACACAATTTAGAGATACTGCAAAACATGCACCTTGTACATCCTCATATTATTGCTGTTTCAGGTAATACGCTTGTAGGATATGCACTTTCAATGTCTAAAAAATTTAAACAAAGTATTCCAGCACTAGCTCCTATGTTTGCAAAAATAGACCAATCTGAAAAAGCAAATGAAAACTATTTGATAATGGGACAGGTTTGCATTGCTAAAGAATTTAGAGAACAAGGGATTTTTAGAAAATTATACGCTAAGATGAAAGAAGTGTTCTCAAAAATGTACTCTTGTATAATAACCGAAATTAACGTTTTGAACACACGTTCATTAAAGGCTCACAGTGCAATTGGCTTTAAAGAATTGATGTGTTATCAATCAAACAATCAAACCTGGTTAATAGTTTTTTTAGAACTATAAACTAATAGCAATTACTAATAGTAATTTTTGTAAGCTCGGCACTGTAAAAACAACAAAATTAATGTTGATACTACACTTGCTTTTAATTTTTTATTATTTTGTTTTTAACTGTTATTTCGACATCTGTTTAAAACACTATAAGACTAAATACAAAAGCCTTGTATATTTGCTAAATATATGAATGAGCACTTAAATCCTGAAAAAAACGCATATTCAAACAAAGAATTGGAAGCAGAAAAAAAGTTGCGTCCGTCGGTTTTTAGCGACTTTGTTGGTCAAGAGCAGGCTATTGAAAATTTAAAGATCTTTGTTCAAGCTGCCAATAAAAGGAACGAAGCCCTTGACCACACTTTATTTCACGGTCCTCCGGGCTTGGGTAAAACCACCTTGGCTCATATATTGGCAAACGAATTAAAGGCTGGAATAAAATTAAGCTCAGGACCCGTACTTGATAAACCTGGTGACTTGGCGGGCTTGCTTACCAATTTAGATAAAAGAGACGTGCTGTTTATAGATGAAATACATCGGCTTAGCCCAATAGTAGAAGAATATTTGTATTCGGCTATGGAAGATTTTAAAATTGATATAATGATAGATACCGGACCTAATGCACGAACAGTACAAATTAACTTAGAGCCATTTACTTTAGTTGGAGCAACAACACGCTCCGGTTTGCTTACAGCACCCATGAGAGCTCGCTTTGGAATTAGCAGCCGATTGCACTATTATTCAGCCGAATTATTAAGTTCAATTGTCAAAAGAAGTGCTAGCATTTTAACAGTTCCAATTACTGATAAAGCAGCAGTTGAAATTGCCCGAAGAAGTAGAGGAACCCCTCGTATAGCCAATTCGCTGCTGCGAAGGGTTAGAGATTTTGCTCAAATAAAAGGCAATGGCAATATAACCATTGAAATTACTAAATACGCTTTAAAAGCTCTTAATGTTGACACCTATGGACTTGATGAAATGGATAATAAAATACTCAGTACTATTGTTGAAAAGTTTAAAGGCGGCCCGGTAGGGCTAAGCACCTTGGCAACTGCCGTTAGCGAAAATGCCGAAACCCTTGAAGAGGTTTACGAACCCTTTTTAATACAACAAGGGTTTATAATGCGCACTCCAAGAGGAAGAGAGGCAACAGAGTTAACTTATAAGCACTTGGGTAAAACTAAAGACTCAAAGCAAGGAGGGTTATTTTAAAAATATAGTTTAGAGGAATTATGATAATAAAGCCTGTAAAAAAATTAATACCTATTTTTGAATGGTTGCCAAGCTACCAAAAAAAGCAATTAAAAAACGATGCACTTGCAGGTATAACGGTAGCTGTGGTTTTAATCCCTCAAGGAATTGCTAATGCTTTAATTGTAGGTTTGCCTCCAATATATGGTTTGTATTCGGCCTTAGTTCCGCAGGTGGTATATGCAATTTTTGGCACCTCGCGTCAAACTGCTATCGGACCTGTAGTTATGGACTCGCTTATAGTAGCAACAGGCGTTTCAGCCTTAGCCCTAGCTGGTTCAGAAAGCTATATATCAATTGCCATACTTTTAGCCTTGCTTGTTGGAAGCATACAGTTTTTAATGGGAGTTTTTAAGCTTGGTTTTATTGTAAATTTTTTGTCAAAACCTGTAATTTCAGGATTCACCTCGGCAGTGGCACTTATTGTAGGCATAAACCAATTTAAATATCTATTTGGAATTGAACTTTTACAAAGCGACAAATTATATGTTTTACTTGATGATTTTTTTAAAAAAATTCAATTTTACAATCCGAGCACAAGTATTATTGGTTTGTTAGCGTGTTTTACTATTGTTATTATTAAGAAAATAAGTAAAAAAATCCCAAGTGCCTTGTTGATAATTGTAATGGCAATAATTGCAATTAAATTTTTTGGAAGCAACCTTACAGGGGTTGATCTTGTAAAGAACATATCCTCGGGCTTACCAAACTTTTCAATTCCGGAAATAGACCTTGTGTTGTTAAAAGAGCTAATGCCTACTGCTCTTACCCTTGTTATGGTTGGATATTTAGAAACCATATCGATAGCCAAAACACTTGAGGCAAAACAAGACAGCTATCAAGTAAGGTCAAACCAAGAGCTTATAGGATTGGGTTTGAGCAATATAATAGGATCTTTTTTTAAAGCATTCCCATCATCAACTAGTTTATCACGTTCAGCAATCAATTCAGAAGCAGGTGGAGAAACAGGTATATCGGCAATAATATCATCAATTATAGTATTAATTACCTTACTGTTTTTAACTCCTGTTTTTTATTATTTGCCAAAGGCTATCTTAGCGGCTATCATCATAGTAGCTGTGTTCAATTTAATCAATTTAAAAGAAGCCTTGCGATTGTGGAAAGCCAACAACCTAGACTTTTGGTTGCTAGCCGCAACATTTATCGCTACTCTTTTCTTTGGCATACAATATGGCATAGCAACAGGAGTTGGGCTTTCGCTAATTTTACTTATTTTTAGAACCTCAAAACCCTATGTTACCGAATTGGGGAAAGTGCCAAACTCAAATTTTTATCGAAATAAAAACAGGTTTAAAGATGTTGTTGTAGAAGATAAAGTTCTTGTTTTTAGATTTGACGCACAGTTGTTCTATGCCAATGCCAACTATTTTAGAGATAAGCTAGAGCAATTAGCTAAAGAAAAGGGAGAAAAACTAAAATTAATAGTTTTAGATGCAGAAAGCATCAATAGGGTTGACAGTACTGGAGTTGATATGCTAAAAGAACGAATACGGTACTACAAGAAAAAAGATATTGTATTTTATTTTGCTGGCGTAAAAGGACCCGTAAGAGATGATCTGTTTAGAG
The DNA here is from genome assembly GCA_047971505.1 of Tenacibaculum sp. Lineage (GTDB taxonomy): Bacteria > Bacteroidota > Bacteroidia > Flavobacteriales > Flavobacteriaceae > Polaribacter. The sequence continues at coordinate 3,679 of JBKDZU010000030.1, read as the reverse complement.
GAGGCTTGCTCGACGAAATTACTCTTGACCATTTTTTTATGAGAGCCAACCGAGCTGTACACTATTTTAAAACAGGAGACAATATAAATCAAAAGAAATACGCACAATATATACACCAAGCGTATAAATAAATACTAAATTATAAATACACACTTATTATGAATATTGAACAAATATACACCAATTGCCTAGCACAAGGTGCTTATTATATTGAAAGCAAAGGAGAGGTTGCTATTATAGACCCTTTAAGAGAGGTAGAATACTATATAAAAAAAGCTCATAAAAACGGTTGTAAAATAAAGTATATTTTTGAAACACACTTCCATGCCGACTTTGTTAGCGGTCATGTAACCTTGGCAGAAAAAACTGGAGCAACTATAGTTTACGGACCCACTGCACGCCCTAAATTTGATGCATATATAGCTAAAGACGGCGAGGTTTTTAATTTGGGAGAAAGCAGCATTACGGCTTTACACACACCTGGTCATACCTTAGAAAGCACAACCTATTTGCTAAAGGATGTAAGAGGAACAAATCACGCAATTTTTACTGGGGATACCTTGTTTTTAGGTGATGTTGGAAGACCTGATTTGGCTCAAAAAGCAGGTGATATAACTAAAGAAAAATTAGCTGGACTGCTGTATGATAGTTTGCGAAACAAAATAATGATTTTAGACGATAAAATTCTGGTTTATCCTGCCCATGGAGCGGGTTCGGCTTGTGGAAAAAATTTGAGTAAAAAAACAGTAGGGCTTTTAGGCGACCAAAAGAAAAACAATTATGCTTTGCGAAAAAATATGACCAAACAAGAGTTTATAGAAGAGGTAATAGAGGGGTTATTACCACCACCTGCCTATTTTCCACTAAACGTTAAAATGAATAAGGAAGGTTATATATCTGCCGATAAGGTTGTTAAAAAGGGATTAAAATCACTAAATCCTTCCGAATTTGAAATAAAGGCAAACACACATAAAGCAGTTGTTTTAGATGTAAGACATCAATCAGAATTTGCTAAGGGCTTTATTCCTAAATCTATCTTTATTGGTTTAAATGGAGCCTTTGCACCTTGGGTTGGAGCATTGCTTAAAAATATAGTTCAGCCCATACTATTAGTTGCGCCAAAAGGTGCAGAAAAACAAGCTATTACCCGATTGTCAAGAGTTGGCTTCGACAATGTTTTAGGTTATTTAGAAGGTGGTTTTGAAGCTTGGAAAAATGCTGGAAAGCAAATTGATACAGTAAATTCAATAAGTGCAGTTGAGTTAGCAGAATTATTTGAAGATACGCAAGCTGTATTCGATGTGCGAAAATCTCAAGAATACCGCAGCGGACATATTGCAAATATACCTAATACTCCTCTAGATTTTATTAATGAGCACTTTAAAGAATTTCCAACAGATAAAGATTTTTATATTCATTGCGCTGGTGGCTACCGCTCTATGATAGCAGCATCTATTTTAAAAGCACGAGGATATCACAATGTAATTGATGTGCAAGGAGGCTATACCGCTATTTCTAAAACGTCTATTCCAAAGACAGAAAATACCTGTATTTCAACTGTAAAGTAGTAAAATAATTTTAAAATTAGGAGTATCTGCAAATTTTGCACAATAAAACCCTATACTGCTGTTAATTAAAACAGTAAATTAATAAAAGTTGAGTTTATTCAAATTAGATAGTCTCTACACGAAAACTCATATAGCGCTACTAATCAACATATTACAATTAAAATGTAAAAGCCTGAAAGCGAGCGATAAGTGAGCAATTTTATATTTAAATTAAAACATTAGCACTAATTCATAGTTTATTAAAACTCTATAGTCAATTGATCAATTTGTATAAAAACTTGGCATACTTTTAAATAATAACACTGTAAAAATTAAAAATGTCAAAAAAAACACTAACATATGTGTTAATATCGTAAGGCAATATTTAAACAATTTATAATTAACAATATATAAAGCTATGCTTGTTTTTTTATGTAAATTTGAGCTAGTTGCCTAAATCTTGCACATATTGATTTGCTGTTTCGGTTTTTAAAATTAACTTTATTCTTTGTGTGATTTCCTCTGTGCTCTGTGAGTCTTAACCTTTGATGAAGCCACTTCATTGCTTCGTCAAATTTATCTTTAGGCAAAAGATTGTATTTAGTAATGTTAAACCTTTTGTAAAGAGCAATATATTCAGCTCCATATGCTTTTTGACTACTCACATTTTTTTTTGCGTTATAAGATAGACATTTTTTTGTAACTAATCAGTCTCAAACTTACAGTTAATTTTTGGATTTATGTGGGTTATTAACAATTAGGGGCGGGGTATTGACAATGCTATTCTATTTCTTGAGTTTAGCGTTAAAAAAACAGGGTATTTATCTGAATTTGTTGATAAACTCTCAAGAGATAGTGAACAAGTATTGTCGTTATTTTTAGCCTGTTTTCCATAGGTTTAGGATCTTTGTATAAATGCCACGCCGTTCCTACATACAAAGAACTATTGCGGCTTGTTAAGCAACAAGAGGTACTCATTTGTAAACAAGCTTCATTATTAGAGAAACAGTCTAAGCAGATCAAAACCCTAAAGGCTCGTATACATACCTTAGAGGCTGAAGTTGCTCGTTTAAAACTTCGGAAGAATAGTCGAAATAGTTCCATCCCACCGAGTAAAGATGAAAATTGTCCCAAACCCAATCAAAGCCTTCGCAAGTCTTCAAGCAGGAAGCCTGGAGGTCAACTGGGAGGTAAAGGCAAGACCTTAGAGATGGTGTCCAATCCTGATGAAGTTGTGGAATTGTATCCTGATTATTGTTCGGGATGTGGAGGTTCATTAGCAGAGGTGCAGGCTATAAAAGAGCAGTCTCGTCAGGTGGTAGATATTCCGCCAATAAAGGCAGTCTACACCGAGTATCAATCCTTTAGTAAAGTATGTTCTTGTGGTTGCAATACTGTGGCCGATTTTCCAGAGGGTGTGGAAACGCCCATAAGCTATGGGTGTAACACCGAAGCACTTATTGCTTATTTTCATGCCCGACAGTATCTCCCCTTTGGCAGGATGAAAGAGCTTTTTAACGATGTGTTCAATCTCCCCATTAGTGAGGGAGGTACCCATTATTTACTTAACAGATTTGCCTATAAGACCACCGGTATTTACAACATCATTAAACAACGCGTGGTTGATAGTCCGGTTGTTGGCAGTGATGAAACTGGTGTAAAGGTTAATGGAAACAAACACTGGTTTTGGACTTGGCAAACATCCCGTTTGACATTTATTGCGCATTCAGAAAATCGAAAGGGAAACACCATAACCGAGCATTTCCCCGAGGGATTCCCAAAGAGTACCTTAATCCATGACGGCTGGAAACTACAATTGAATACGCTGGCTAAAAACCATCAATCTTGCCTACCTCATCTGCTAAGGCATCTAAACTATCTCAATGAAAAATACAATCATTACTGGGGAAAAGACGTACCGAAAACTTCTCTTGCAGGCCATGGAAGCTAAAAGATGAAATGACAGCCATACAGGGCGATGTCTGCTTCCATCAAAATAACCAAAATCACACAACAACTTCAAAGTCTCTTAGATAAACCTCCAGACAAAAACCATAAAGAACTTTTTATTTTTTACAAACGTATGTGTAGAGAACAACAACACTTGTTTACCTTTTTGTTTGTCGATGATG
>JBKDZU010000029.1:0-8818 GCA_047971505.1 Tenacibaculum sp. | reverse complement strand
TCCATCTTGCTCTATCATATTTAGGGTAAACCAACAAAGTATTGCATATAAATATTCTCCTGAACAGCCAGCAATACGCCCTCATCTGTGAGGTTCTCCATAATTTGAACAATCAATACTCCAAGTATATATCGTAAATCAATACTAGCCTACCTAGCTCTGACATGGATTTTTTGAACTCAAAAGCCAAGGCCATCCCATGGCACTAATTCACGTAAAACAAACCATCGGTTATTCGAATCTAAATCACTATCAAAGGGGTGTTCAAATAGCCGATTATTTACTTGTGATTCTGTAGTATATCGTATCATTTGGTGCAAGTTTTATCCCTTAAAATTACAAAATTTGTTGCACTTATCAAACAAAAATCTAATCTATTTTGCTGTTTATTAGATGTTTTTAAGTTTTTTAGTAAGCCTTATGTATGACGTGATAATTTAAAATACTAAAAAAGAAACTATTCTAAATCATTTATATTTGCTAATTTAGAAGCTCAAATCTTAGCTTATCAGTTACATAAAATTGTAATAAAAATAAGTTGTAGACTACAAAAAACTAATCAAAATAAAAAGAAATGAGTACTCCGAAAAAGTTATTGTCTTGTTGGCATAAGTTAGAACATTTTAGTCCTGCTCCTGCACCTAGAGCTTCAGAAAAAAATGTAGATTTACTAGATTTAAATGATATAGAGCCTTGGAAAATAACATTAAAGCCAAAAGACCCTAAAAAGACGTTCGAGTATTCTATTTATTTAGGGGTATTCAATTCAACAATAGTCAATGAATTTGTAAAAGAATATTTTAAAGATCAAAATAAAGATGAAAACTTTAGAAATTCAAAGATTTGCTTTGCTTCATTAAAACTGGATGTTGAAGGTAAATATATTAATGATTCATTTGGATTATCAACACTTCCTTGGGCGTTAAACCAATTGGGAAACAATAAAATTAAAAGTAATAATTGGGAGCTTGCTTTTGAAACCATTAAAAACGATTTACTTGAATATCTTGAATTCAATTTTAAAGAAACTATTACCAATTCTGATAATGAGGTTATTAAAGTTTCAACCATAACGAATAAGGAACAGCTTCTAAAATTTCAAAATAAAATTGAAGAACTTTGTGATTGGAGTATAAAACCAGCTAAAGACATATATATTAAAAGGGTAGAAAAATTTAAACCAAAAAGCGATAAAGAGACACAAGCTACTGCCGATATATTGAATAGTTTCTACATTAAAGATTTAGAAAAGTTAATAGTCATGTATAATAAAAATAGTATTCCTAAAGCTTTTCAACAATATTTAGATGGAAACTTGGATGTTCCTATAAAAAGGATAGACATTTCAAAAAAAACTGAAAAATTAATAGAGAATCTATCCCCTAAAAATTATCCTGATGGTTGTTGGCCCTCTGATTATACACTAAGCTTAATGCAACAATTTGCTGTAAACACTATCTTTAACAATTTAGCAGACAGTAATCAAAAAGGGTTGTTTTCAGTAAATGGTCCTCCTGGAACTGGAAAAACAACTTTGCTTAGAGATGTTATAGCTCCAATTATTGTAAAGAGAGCGAAAGAACTAATCAAAATAAAAAATCCATCAGAAGCCTTTACTAAAGAAGGTAGTTTTGAGAATAATAACAACTACAAATATCATATCTATTATCCTTTAAATACCATAAAAAATGGAGGAATAGTTATTGCTTCTTCAAACAATGGAGCTGTTGAAAACATCTCCAAAGAATTGCCCTTAAAAACAGAAATTTCTGAGCAATACAGGACAGACATATCCTATTTTAAGGATGTAGCAGAAAATTGTATTAATGAAAACAACTGGGGAATTATAGCTGCTGTTTTAGGAAATAAACAAAATAGGAATAACTTAGTAAGCAATCTTTGGTTTAACAAAGATTTTAAAGACCTTCAGAAAACTTTAAAAGAAAATAAGCTACATGATAATTCAGAATGGGAAGCTATAAAAATTAGATTTAAAAATAAACTAAATGAAATATCTGTAGAAAAGAAAAGACTAGAAATTTTTAAAAATGGATGTAAAGAATTTGCTTATATCAACTCATCTATTCTTGAAATAAATCAGAAATCATACAATTTTAAAATAGACCATAAGAGACGTCAAAATGAATATAATCTTCAAAAAGATAAGATCCATAAATTAAAAGATGATAAAAAAGAAATTGTTAATGAACTAGCTATTGTAAAAAGTAGTAAACCTAACTTTTTTTCCTATTGGTTTAATAAAACCAAACGAAATACATACAAAAAAGCATTGGAAAATGCACTAAATAAATACAATCAGATTTCAGAAAAATTAGTGATTGAAGAGCCTATTTTAATTGAAAAAGAATCTAATTTTACCCATATAGAAGCTACACTTCAAAAATATACCCGTAAAAAGAACAAACTAATTACACAATTAGAAAAATTAAGCCCTTTGGTTGAGAGAGCTGAAACGGAATTAGGGAATAATTATGCAGATAATCAGTTTTGGGAAAATATCGAGACAAAAAAATCTCAAGAAGCTTGTCCGTGGTATTCAAATAAACTAAAGAAGCTACAATCTGAATTATTTATTATTTCCTTAAAATTGAATGAAGTTTTTATACTTACTGCCAATTCAAATAAAAGTAGAATATCAACAACTCTTGCAGGTTTTTTTGAATATCTAAAAGGAAATGCAATCGCATCCAAAAATCAAATTAAAACAATGTGGAATACCTTTTTTCTTGTCATCCCTGTTGTTTCTACAACGTTTGCTTCAGTGCAAACAATGTTTAAAGATTTAGATAAAGAAGATATTCCTTGGTTATTTATTGATGAGGCAGGACAGGCAATTCCACAAGCCGCAGCAGGTTCAATATGGCGTTCGAAAAGAGTAGCTATTGTGGGAGATCCATTTCAAATAGAACCTGTTGTTACCATTCCAAAATCAATAACAAACAATATTAGTAACTACTTTAATTTAAGTAATAATCATGTTAGCTCAGAGTTATCTGTGCAATCAATGGTTGACAGAATTAATCCTATAGGAACTTACCTTACAATTAATAGTAAAGAAGAATGGATTGGTATTCCTTTGAGAGTTCATAGAAGATGTGTTAGTCCAATGTTTGAAATTTCTAACAGTATAGCATACGACAATACTATGTACTGTTCTACAAAGAATCCTAAAAAAGTAAATGTAAGTTTTGAGACTTCATTTATTCATTGTAAGGGAATAGTTGAGGGAAGACATTTTGTTCAAGAGCAAGCTGATAAAATTAAAGAAATATTAATAACTGAAATAAGTTTTGTACAAGGATTACCAGATGTTTTTGTTATCACCCCTTTTAGTGCCATAAGCTATGCCCTTAATTCGTTTTTGTTTAAACATTTGATAAATGAAGTAAATAAATATATGAAAGTAGAAAGCTCAGAAATGGGAATATGGTTGAAAAGTCACATTGGTACTGTACATACATTTCAGGGAAAACAAGCTGATGGGGTAATCTTATGTCTTGGATTAGATGAGACTACTAAAGGTGCGGCAAATTGGGCTTCACAAAAACCAAATCTACTTAATGTTGCAATAACAAGAGCCAAATATAGATTTATTGCTATTGGAGATAAAGATATTTGGTTAAAACAAGCTTATTTTAATCAGTTAAGTAAACTTAATTTGGCTTATAATACAAACATAAAATATAAGGAATGAAAATTGAGTCACTCCTTACTTATATCATTAGAGTAGAAAAAGACTATATTTCAAGTCCTAATTCGTTTGCCAACTCATAAGCTGTTTGTTCAAAAGAAAACCATGCTAAAAAGTTTTTTAAATCACCTTGAATGCTTAATGGATACTCGGTGAATTCTTCGTAGTTCTCTCGAATACGTTCAATTTCATTATAGTGTGTATCATAAAACTGATGTGTATCTACATAGTAAACTAAGGAAGTGTGACCAGCCACATGGCATAGCAAGTCTTTAAATCACCCTTTATGCCTTTTGTAGAGTGGTTTTTCGGGGGTTCGATATGGAGACTTTTATGTTTTCGAATGTATTGCAAGGTCAAATACGGTTTTTTGGCTTCTGCTTGCAATTTTTCGTTTATCAAAACGGGGTTCGAAGCTAATTTTAATATCAAATGTTTTTTCTCTTTTGGAAAGGCGTTATTAAAATTTATTGTTAGGTTTTCTAAAAAATCCAATTCTTCTTTTACCTTTTGAATTGAAGCTGTTTTTTCACTAAGTTTTTCTTCCAATTTTTGAAGACCTTCTTGCAGATCCTTCTTTTTTATCGTAAATAATTCTTGTTCAATATCTCCTTGTATTCTAAGCTCTAATAACCGATCTAACTGTGATTGTAGTTCTTTTTGTTTTTCTTAGTTTTTACGCTTCAAGATTTCATTTTCCTTCTTTTGAGCTTCTTCAATAAATTTTGTAACCAATAGGAGTCATATTACAAAATCCCCCATTTTGTATTTTGGTCTTATTCCCCCGCTTTACACTTTTAGATAAATCCAAACTGTATTGATTTGCCATCCCCATCTCAATAATAAGTGGTAGCATATTATCCGTTGGCAAGTACCGTGAATACGGTGTTTGTATTAATTGGAAAGTTTCTGTTTGTAATTGATGTATCAAATATCCTCCGTCAATCATATTACGTGAGAGACGGTCTGATTTCCATGTCAAAATTCCGTTAATTGTTCCTTTTTTAAGGTCGATGAGCATTTGTGCAAAGGCGGGTCGATTATTTGGAATATGTGCCGAAGCAGCATCTTCATAAATACCATAAATTTTAAAATTCATTTTCTGAGCAAATTCCTTGAGTTCTAGTATTTGAGATTCTAAAGATGCAATTTGCCTATCTTCTCTACTTTGAGATTTTCGTACATATAGGCAGAAACGTATATTCTAATAATCAATATTATTCATAGAATTTTATAAGCAACAAAAATGAGGATTCTGGCTTCCCAAATAAACTATCATTGGCAGAATCCTCGTTTTTGGCGATAGTTAATAGGGAAGCATGTAAAGTTTATTCTCTATTTTTAATTTGTAAAGATCTGATCGAATTTAATACATTATTTTTTCCTTCGGAAAAAGCATAGATGTATAATAAATCTGATAGTTCTTCTTTGGCTTGTTCTTCTGTTAAGTCAATACCAAACTCTTCTTTATACAGTTTTATGAAATCGGTTAGTGCTTTAAGTGGAAGTTGTATAGGCATCAAAAAAATAAAAGAACGAGATTAAACTTATACAGGTAACTGGTCATTTTCACCAAAAGAAAATTGTACAATTTAAATTCTTTTAAAAGATATACCGAGTGTTATAACTTATGTATTATTTCTTAATCAATATTTAATACGATAGATTATTGGAGTGCACCGAGTTTTAATAGTTTGTATCAAGAATTTATCACAGGAAGTACTGGAGAGAAAATTTTTATGATGAAGAAATTCGAAAAAGAGGATACCTCATTAGGAAAAGGAGCTGTTATTTTACTACAAAAAGCAACTCCTTTTTTGTTAGCGTTATTAAAGGAACAATACCTAATTGATAAAAACGCTATGATTGGTGATATTGAAATGCTTTTAGCATTAGTAGAGCAACAAAAAATAAAGGAGCTTAAACAACGTAATCAAAAAAGAATACAAAATCGAATTAAAACTCAAAAAACAAAAATGCAGTTACATAATATATTGCGAAAACATAAAAGAATTAAGTCGATAAAGCTTCAAATCAAGTTAAAAAGAGTCAAGTAGAACCGTATTTTGACTGACCTATGTTTGACCCAAATAAAAAACCAAAATCTTTAGATTTCGGTTTTTCTCTAAGTACCAAAGGTGGGACTCGAACCCACACGCTATTGCTAGCATCGGATTTTGAATCCGACGTGTCTACCAATTCCACCACTTTGGCTATTTACTAAGGGTGCAAAAATATAAAATAATTTAGGCAATTCAATAATTTGCTTTTAATATCTTAAAATAGTTTTACATTTGTCACTGTATAATAACACTAAAATAATCAATTATTTTATTAGTAAATGTTTTCAAATCAATTAAGTCCAAAAATTTTTGCTTGTTCGCAAAGTACAGTGCTCGCAGAAAAAATTGCTAAAAAATTTGGAACCAAGCTAGGTAATGTAAAAATACTGCGTTTTAGTGATGGTGAATTTCAGCCTGCCTTTGAAGAATCTGTTCGTGGAAGACGTGTTTTTATTGTGGGGTCTACTTTTCCAAAAGCAGATAATTTAATGGAAATGCTATTGATGTTAGATGCTGCTAAGCGCGCTTCGGCAAGACATATAACAGCAGTTATGCCTTACTTTGGCTGGGCGCGTCAAGATAGAAAAGACAAGCCAAGGGTTGCCATTGGAGCAAAGCTAGTGGCAAAATTACTAGAAGTAGCTGGAGCAACCCGAATTATGACTATGGACTTGCACGCTGATCAAATTCAAGGGTTTTTTGAAAAACCTGTTGATCATTTATTTGCTTCATCCATATTTTTACCCTATATAGAGAATTTAAACTTAGCTAATCTAACAGTGGCTTCTCCTGATATGGGAGGTTCCAAAAGAGCTTATGCTTATTCTAAATTCTTAGAAAGCGATGTAGTAATTTGTTATAAACAGCGCAAAAAGGCCAATGTTATAGGCAATATGGAACTAATTGGCGATGTTAAAGGTAAGAATATTATATTGGTTGACGATATGATTGACACAGGTGGAACTCTTACTAAAGCAGCCGGTTTGATGATAGATAAAGGAGCTTTGAGCGTTAGAGCAATTACTACTCATCCCATATTATCGGGCAATGCTTATCAAGAGATTGAAAAATCAAAACTTTCTGAGTTAATTGTTTCAGATACAATTCCCTTAAAAAAACACACATCTAAAATAAAAGTTGTATCTTGCGCCACTTTATTTGCTGACGTAATGCATAAAGTACATGAAAATAAATCAATAAGCGATGAATTTTTGATGTAATTTTAGCTGTGTAAATTAAAAAATGCAGTAAATAACAACTAGAAGATTACAATTTTTAATATTTGTTAAAAAAACTGATTGTTTTACGGTATATAAACAAAAAAATTATAAGCAGGGTTATTAATTAGCAAATAATATTAATGACCGAATTATAAAAACAACAATAAATGAAATCAATTACAATCGAAGGATCTAAAAGAGAAAGCGTAGGCAAATTGGCAACTAAAGCCTTACGTAATGCTGGAAAGGTTCCTTGCGTATTATACGGAGGAGATAAGCCTGTACACTTTTCGGCAGATGAGAAAGCATTTAGCCCGCTTGTTTACACTCCAAATGTATATACAGCAACGATTAAACTTAAAGATCAAGCTTACAATGCTGTTTTGCAAGACATTCAATTTCATCCTGTGTCTGATAAAATACTGCACATAGATTTTTATCAACTTTTTAACCACAAGCCTATTACTATGGATATTCCCGTTAAATTAACAGGAAATTCTAAGGGAGTTTTAACAGGAGGTGCTCTGCGTCAAAACCTTCGCAAGCTAAAAGTAAGAGCCTTGCCAGATAATTTACCCGATTTTATAGAAGCAGATATTACTAATTTAGAAATAGGCAATAAGCTATACATAACAGAGGTTGAAAATAAAAATTACACTTTATTGCATCCTAGTAATACGGTAATTGCCCAAGTTCGCATGTCGCGTAACGCAACAAAAGCGGCAACAGCTACTGAAGAAGACGAAAAATAAAAAAGTAGGGCTTTACAAACATACTAACTAGCACTATTACTTATAGTGCTTTTTTGTCTTATTGATACAGGTGTTGATTTTCACTTTAATAATTTAACTTATAATAAGTTTTTTAAAAACCTTTTATTTAATAAGTAAAAATTAAAATAGTTTATGCCTTGCTTTATAGTTTTATACAAGTGTTAACAAAACAAATTAACACATGAATAAATTTTTAGTTGTCGGTTTGGGCAATATAGGCGATAAATACCGCAATACCCGACACAATATTGGTTTTAAAATTGTCGATACCCTTGTAAAAGAATACGAGGGAAGTTTTAGCGCAAAAAAATTAGGAGATATTGCATATATTAAAATAAAAGGCAAAATGCTGATTGTTTTAAAGCCTAAAACTTATATGAATTTAAGTGGAAAGGCAGTTTTGTATTGGATAAAAAAAGAAAGAGTTGCAATTGAAAACTTATTGGTAGTTGCTGATGATTTAAACCTCGACTTTGGCAAAATACGCATTAAAGGTAAAGGGAGTTGTGGTGGGCACAATGGCTTAAAAGACACTCAAGATAAATTAAATAGTGTGTATTATCCTCGATTGCGATTTGGCGTGGGCTCCAACTACAACAAAGGATCTCAGATAGACTTTGTTTTAGGGCAGTGGAACAGTCAAGAAGAAAGCAGTTTAACCGAGCATATTTTATTGTGTGTACATGCAATAACCAGCTTTGTAACAACTGGGCTAGTTTATACCATGAATAAATTTAACGGTAAGTAGAACTCTTTTTTTATTTGCAATAAAAAGCTTATTTGGTTTCTGATATAGAACAAGACCGTTGCAAGGTTAGTATAATTTTATATTTTTTTGTATCTTTATTTTATGAAATTAATACATCATCCCACATTAGCGGATAGCATTTGCGATTTACGTTCACGAAAGATAAAGCGAACATTTTTCAATCAAATCAATACACTTATAGATTGGCAACCAATTACAGAATTGATAAACCAGTATTACACCAAAGGAACAAGTGCAACAGGTAAACCCAGCTATAGCGGTTTATTACTTTTTAAGATGAG
>JBKDZU010000028.1:0-27084 GCA_047971505.1 Tenacibaculum sp. | reverse complement strand
GGTATAACATCAATAATTTTTTTGTGCAACAACACAAATTGGAGGTTAAAGGGAAAAACTTTTTTGTAAGAGGCTATTTAACCGACGAAGATGCTGGAGATTCTTATGATGTTGTTTTTGCAGGTATTAATGTTAACAGAAAATGGAAAGATCACCAAGTTTGGTTTGGTCAGTACGTAGGAGCTTATTTAACTTCTGTTCTAGGCGGGCTAACTGACAGTCAAGCCCACACAGTGGCAAGAGGAGTGGCAGAACAAGGAAGGTTAGAGCCTGGTACAGCAGCTTTTAAAGCAGCTTTTGACGAGGTAGTTAGCGATCCTGATTTGCTTACAGGAGCTAAATTTGTCGATAATACAAAGTTGTATCACGTCGATGCAAATTTAAATTTAAGAGACTATATCGACTGGGCAGAAGTTCAAGTTGGTGGTTCTTACCGTCAATATGCTTTAAATTCTCAAGGAACCATTTTTACCGATTACGACGGACCTATTAATTACGACGAGTATGGTTTATACACCCAAGTTCAGAAAAAATTAATGGATGAGCGTTTAAAATTTACGGGGTCAATTCGCTATGACAAGGCAAAGAACTTTGACAGTAACATATCGCCGAGAGTTTCTGTAGCCTATTCGTTAGGCGAAGATAAAGAGCACAATTTTAGAGCCTCATTTCAAACAGGTTTTAGAAACCCAACCACACAGGATCAATACATAGGCTTAAATGTAGGAATAGCCTACTTAGTAGGCTCTGCCCCTGATAATTTAGACAGATATACAACCGATAATATTAGATTAAGTGACCTAGGAGCAAGCATAGTAGGTGCACCTGAAGTACAGGTTGTAGGGAGAGAGGCATATGAAAATGCCTTTTCTTTGAGCTCTGTTTCGGCAGGAAACCCAACTAAAGCAAATGTCAATTTAGTAGAGCCTGAAAAGGTGACAGCCTATGAATTGGGTTATCGCGGTGTGTTGCCCTTTTTAGGTGAAGAAAAGCTAAGTGTAGACCTAAGCGCGTATTACAATGATTACGACAACTTTATTTCAAATGAAGACTTGGTAGTACCCTTGTATGGAAAAGCTGATTTATCCGACGGTACAGTTACCCTACCAACAGGAGAAGAGGTGCCAGTTGCTATAGCAGCTGTTTTAAGTGGCGATAGAGTCATATTTTCGGCCTACACAAATTCATCTGCAGATATTTACTCTTATGGTTTGGCAGTAGGCTTAGATACCAAAGTTTTAAATGGTTTTGATTTAGGGTTTAACTATGTTTGGTCTCGTTTTAATTTTGACCAAGCCTCAGACCCAGATTTTGAAGCAGGATTTAACACTCCTGAACACAAATTAAAAGTCCAGTTTGGGAAAACAGAATTGTTTGAAAATTTTGGGTTTAACATAAACGCCAGATGGCAAAATGAATTTTTTTGGGAGTCTACTTTTTTAGATGGTCAAATTGAAGCTAGAACAATACTAGATGCACAAATTAATTACAGCATACCCAAGTGGAAATCGACCTTTAAAGCAGGAGGGTCTAACCTTACTGGGGAAGAGTACTTAAGTGCTCCTGGAGTAGGATCTGTTGGCTCTCAATATTATATTTCTTGGACTATTAATAACTAAAAAACACAATTAATAACTAAAAAACATAATTAATAACTAAAAAACATAATTAATAACTAAAAAACATAATGATGAAAAAAAAGGTATTAGGTGGTTTACTCGGTTTGGTTATAAGCTTTGTTGCCTGCGATGTTAATAACGATTTAGAGGAAATAGAAGTGCCTATTGTTCCAGAGGTAAGTTTGGAAAAAGGAGATCTTGACTTTAGCAATTATATTGCAGTAGGAGCCTCTTTTACTGCTGGGTTTACCGATGCTGCTCTGTTTATTAAAGGACAGGAAAACTCGTTTCCCAATATTTTAGCAAGTAAGTTTGCTATGGCTGGTGGAGGAGAATTTAGCCAGCCCTTAATGGCTGACAATATTGGAGGAATGATTTTTTTTGACAGTATATTTGTAGGCTTAGAGCCAAGGCTTGTTTTAAACATTGAATCTGCACTCCCGGAAAGGCTAGACAAAGTACCTACTACTCAGTTAGGAGAGATAGCTTCAAATGCACCAAATTTTAACAATTATGGAATACCAGGGGCAAAGAGTTTTCACCTTTTAGCACCTGGTTATGGTAGTACAAATGGATTGACCACAGATCCAATAACGGCAAATCCTTATTACGTAAGGATGAGTCCAACGCAACCTACTCTTTTAGAAGAGGTAGTTTCAAAAAAACCCACTTTTTTTACCCTTTCGGAGATAGGTGGTAATGATGTGCTTTCTTATGCTATTAATGGTGGGGACGATTCTGCTTATACTGATGATTTAGAATATTATATTCCTGGCGTTAATCAAACTGGCAATACAGATTTGTCAACTTATGGCCCTAATGACATTACCGACCCAACAGTATTTACTAACTCCTTTGCTGCAATAGTTAAAGCCTTAAAAGCTAGTGATGTTGAAGGAGTGGTTACCACCATACCTGATATAACCCTATTGCCTCATTTTACTACAGTGCCATATAATCCTCTAGATCCTAGGCAATTTCAATATTTGGCAGATAATTTAGTATTATTAAATTCTATATATGGCTTTGTAAACAAAGTAGCAAAATTAGAAGGGAAAGAACAGCGCATAGTTGAGTTTAAGCCCGATCAGAGTAACCCATTAATTCTTTTAGATTTGAGTTTAGAACCAGTAAATTTATCAGTTTTAGCTAGTGATGAAGAGTTTATAAGCTTTATCGAAAAATTGCTTGATGTAAGTAAAGAAGAGGCTGCTAGCTTAGCATTTAGATTTTCGATTCTGATGTCTTTTATTTATTCTCAAGCAAGATCAGCAACTAAAGAAGATTTAATTGTTTTGTCTGGTGCTCTTGTAATTGGGGAAGTTAATCAATCAATTAAAGAAGATCTTGTTGATAATGGTGTGCCTGAAAATTTAGCAGATCAAATTGCAATAGAAGGGATTACATTTCCCTTATCAGGACAATGGTGGCTAAATCAAAATGAAATAAAAGAGATAAAAACAGCTACCGATGCTTATAATGCAAGTATTAAAGCTATAGTAAAAGAAGAAGGGCTAGCTTTAGTTGATTTTGACGCTGTATTAAACGAAGCCTTAAGTTCAAATGGCATTTCTTTTGATGAGTTTAACTTAACTGGCGATTTGGTTTTAGGTGGGTTGTTTAGCCTTGATGGTATTCATTTAACAGCAAGAGGCTATGCCTTAATGGCTAATAAAATTTTAGAAGCCATTGACGATACTTACGGTTCAAACTTTAAAGAGGCAACTAATGGCTTGGCTAAGGCAAAGGATTTTGTAACAAATTATTCACCAAATTTGTAACTTTAAGGAGTTTCTTTACAATTTAAAAAGAGTAAAGTATAGTTTTAAAGAACAACAAGTTAGTTATATATCTAGGTTACTTGCTGGGATATATTACTATCTTTTAAAGATATAGGCTTGTACTATGTTTTATAAACTATTTAATACTTAATAGTAATTAAAAAATACAATTAACAATTTAAAAAAACACAACATGTTAAAAAATAACATATTAAAAAACAAAAACAAAAACAATGAGAAAAATAAATATTTTAGTTTTACTAGGCGTAATTATAAGCCTTTTTGCCTGTGAGGCAGATAAAGACTTGGAGGAAATAATAGAACCACCAGAGCCAGGAGAGGGAGGTGGTGTTATATCTGAAGTAATTTTGGAGGCTGGCAGTGCTGACTTTAGCAATTATATTGCAACTGGTGCTTCCTTTACTGCGGGTTTTTCCGATGGAGCCCTGTTTATAAAAGGACAGGAAAACTCGTTTCCCAATATTTTAGCAAGTAAGTTTGCTATGGCTGGTGGAGGAGAGTTTAGCCAGCCCTTAATGGCTGACAATATTGGAGGAATGATCTTTTTTGGTAATATACCTGAAGGCTTAGAGCCAAGGCTTATCTTAAACATTGAAGCTGGATTCCCGCAAAGGCTAGATAAAACACCTACTACTCAGTTAGGAGATATAGCTTCAAATGCACCAAACTTTAACAACTATGGAGTGCCAGGGGTAAAGAGTTTTCACTATTTAGCACCTGGTTATGGTAGTATAGAAGGATTGACTACAGACCCACTAACGGCAAATCCTTATTACGTAAGGATGAATCCAACGCAACCTACTCTTTTAGAAGAGGTGGTTTCAAAGAAAGCTACCTTTTTTACCTTATCGGAAGTGGGAGGAAACGATGTATTAGACTACGCTCTTTCTGGTGGAACTGGTGTAAATCAAGGTAAAGAAAACAACATAGATCCATCTACTTATAAAAGAAATGATATTACTAACCCAGCGGTTTTTAGCAATTCCTTTTCTAAAATAGTTGAAAGCTTAACTAAAAATGGAGCTAAAGGAGTAGTTACAACTATACCCAACATAACTCTGCTGCCACATTTTACTACAGTACCTTATAATCCTTTAGACCCTGAAGAATTTGAAGAATTAAAAGAAGTTTTGCCTACCTTAAACAAAGTATACGGCTTTATAAATGAATCGTATAAAGGCAGAAATGACTCTATAGATCGTGCAATAAGGTTTGATCCTATGGCTACAAACCCAGTAATTATATTTGATGAGGATTTAGAAAATTTATCAAATAAAATAAGATCTTCTTTAATAAGTAATAAGAACTTTAGAGAATTTGTTTCACAAGCAACTGGTGTTACTGGATTTATTCTCTCAGGAGTAGTAGCTGCATTTGCAAATATTTTGGGAAATATTTATGGGAAATCAAGACCCGCTACAGATAAGGATTTATTTATTTTGTCTAGTGCCCTTGTAATAGGAACTGTCAATGAAAAAAAAGCTGAAGAATTAAAAGATAAAGGTTTACCTAAAGATATAGCAGCCCAACTATCAAACGAAGGGATCACATTGCCTTTGGAAGACAAATGGGTGCTAACTTCAACAGAAACAGAAGAGATAAAAACAGCTACTGATGCTTATAACGCAAGCATTAACGCTGCGGCAGAGAAAGATGGTTTAGCAGTAGTTAGCTTTGGTGCTTTGTTAAACGAGGCCTTAACTGGAATTAAATTTGACGAGTTTACTTTAAACACTAAACTAGTTTTTGGTGGTTTGTTTAGCCTTGACGGTATTCATTTAACAGCAAGAGGCTATGCCTTAATGGCTAATAAAATTTTAGAAGCCATTGACGATACTTACGGTTCAAACTTTAAAGAGGCAACCAATGGCTTGGCTAAGGCAAAAGATTTTGTTACCAATTACCAATCTAACTTATAAGTAATTATTTTTTATTGTGATTTTTTTATTAAAAAAGGTTGGAGTTTAATCTTCAGCCTTTTTTTTGTTATTGTTAAGTTTATACTTTTTGTACTTGCCATTTTTATATCTGTAAAAAATAAAAAGAGGCATCAAAACAAAAGCCATAAAAAATACGCCAAGTCCCATTACAATTTGGGCTCTAGGGTGATTTGTGTTTGTTAAACTTATGCCAATAAGCATCCAAACCAAAAATACTATAAACAATAATTTTACTATTATTTTCACACAAATAAATTTAGGTTAAACATTTTGCTTTGTAAAATTTTAATAAGCTCAGCAAAAAATGCTAAGTCTGCTATTTGTTACTTATTGATTGCCCTTTGTTGTGGAGTAAATGCCTGAAGTTTGCTAAATTATTTTACGAGAACTTCTCTCAAAGAGCACAAAAAATTAAAAACTTAAGTACCTATACAATGCTAATGCCTTAAATTAAATGCTTTACAAGCTTAAATTTGCTCTGCTGTTCAAATAACTTGTGTAAAAGCTAAAAAAATAAAAAACTTCTGAAATAAAGTTAATATAATATAATTAATACATTCATAAAAACAAAAATTTCATTTTTCGTTATTAAAGCAACAAATCAATTTAATGTATATACAACTTTAGCTTAGTAATGAACAACTAAAATTCAATTAAAAACTAAAAAATGATTGGCTTTAAAAAACGTGCAGAACAACTATTGTTGTAGTTATCGGCTTTCTATTCACAAAAACAAATATACTTGTTGCGCTTAGTGTATTTATCTATGCCATTATTAGGTAGATAATAAATTATTGAGAACTTTTAAATTCCTAAAAAACCTATTTGATTGCCTGCTTTTCAATTAAATATTTAAAAATTAATAAGCTAAAGCGGAGAAAGAGGGATTCGAACCCCCGGACCTGTTACAGTCAACGGTTTTCAAGACCGCCGCATTCGACCGCTCTGCCATTTCTCCTTTTTGTGCAATTAGGTATTTCCTTAAATGCGGATGCAAATGTAGTACCTTTTTTTAATTATAAAAAGGTTTTAAAACTTTTTTTAGCAATAAAAACTAGCCTTTTACTGTTCTTTTTAACAAATATTATGTCCTTAAGCCTCCAAGGTACAAATTTGCTTTTACAGTACAGTTAAAAACAATTAGCAAGTAGTTGTTTTTTTAATAAAACCTAGCAATATTGAGTAGTATAACTTGTAAGAATTAAATTTTGTTTATCTTTGTGGATGATATGAAGCAAGTAATCCGCAAAATAATTTCAATAATAATGGTTTTTACCCTATTGGTATCGACCTTATCATTTACTTTTATCAAGCATTTTTGTGGATCTACGCCAATTGCAACAGCTATTTTTGCCAAAACAAAAACTTGTTGCGATACAGACCTGTTAGCTAAGCAAAAAAAAATACCAGAATGCTCATTAACAAAAAAAGATTGTTGTTCTGATAAAATAGTTGTAGTTCACGGTCAGGACAATTTAAAGCACTCCGTTGACAATAGCTTTTTTAAACAACAAGTTTTTATTACTTCATCTGTCTATATCTATGCCAATTTACTTATAAAACTACGCAGTGAAGTAATTCCTTTTAAACATTATACACCTCCGCAACTTATAAAAAACTTGCATCTTCTCGATGAAGTTTTTTTAATTTAATTTATACATAACAACAGTTAAACTTGCTTTGTATTTTATTAGCAACGCAAAATAGGTTATTATATTTTTTAACCTCTAGTTTTATTGTATAAATTATTTAAATATGTTGAATAAAAGTATCAAATTTTTAATAGAAAATAAATTAATAGCTGTGCTGCTACTTGCTATTTTTTTAGGTTGGGGAATGATACATGCACCTTTTCAATGGGATAATAAATTTTTACCCACAAACCCTGTGGCTGTTGATGCCATACCCGATATAGGAGAAAATCAGCAAATAGTTTTTACAAAATGGAACGGACATTCTCCTCAAGATATAGAAGATCAAATTACCTACCCACTAACCACTGCTCTATTAGGAATTCCTGGAGTTAAAAGCATAAGAAGTTCCTCTGTGTTTGGATTTTCAAGCATCTACATTATATTTAAAGAAGATGTAGAATTTTACTGGAGTCGCTCTCGAATTCTCGAAAAGTTAAACTCACTCCCCTCTGGCTTATTGCCAAATAATGTAAGTCCTGCTCTAGGTCCTGACGCCACTGGTTTGGGGCAAATTTTTTGGTACACTATTGAGGGTAGAGATAAAAAAGGGAAGGTTACAGGTGGTTGGGATTTACACGAGTTGAGAAGTGTACAAGATTACTATGTAAAATATGCCTTGTCATCAGCTGGAGGTGTTTCGGAAGTAGCCTCAATAGGGGGATATGTTCAAGAATATCAAATAGATGTAGATCCAGAATTAATGCGTCAATACAAAATTAGCCTAAGTCAGGTTGTAAAGGCAGTAAAGGAAGCAAATCAAGAAATAGGTGCGCAAACCACTGAGATTAATCAGGTTGAATATTTAATAAGAGGTCTGGGTTATATAAGATCTGTCGCAGATATAGAAAATGCAGTTGTAAGTTCAGAAAGTTATACTTCTATAAAAATAAAAGACATAGCCAAAGTAGCCTTAGGAGCCATGACAAGAAGAGGGATTTTAGATAAAGAAGGCGCCGAGGTAGTTGGAGGTGCAGTTATTGCTCGCTATGGAGCCAATCCACTTGAGGTTATTACTAAGGTAAAAGAAAAAATCAATGAAATAAGTTTTGGCTTGCCCTCAAAAAAACTAAAAGATGGCACAAATTCTCAGCTTACTATAGTTCCATTTTACGATCGCACAGAACTCATTAAAGAAACTTTAAATACCTTAAATGAAGCACTAGCCTTAGAAATATTAATAACCATTTTAGTAATAGTAGTTATGGTTTTTAATCTGAGAGCTTCTTTACTGATATCTGGACTCTTACCCGTAGCTGTATTAATGGTATTTATTGCCATGAAGACCTTTAGTGTAGATGCAAATATAGTAGCACTATCAGGTATAGCTATAGCTATTGGAACTATGGTTGATGTAGGAGTGGTTCTATCAGAAAACATAATCAGGCATTTAGAGCAAAATACTAAAAATCTAACCATTAATACTTTGATTTACAATGCTACTACAGAAGTATCGAGCGCTATAATAACGGCAGTAATGACCACAGTAATCAGCTTTATACCAGTGTTTACTATGATAGGAGCTGAGGGTAAACTATTCAAACCCTTAGCCTTTACAAAAACATTTGCCTTAATAACATCAATTATAGTAGCCCTGTTTTTAATACCTCCATTTGCCGCTGTAATCTTTAAAAAAAGAACACTATCTATTGAGCTAAAACATCTAGTTAACAGTGTTTTGTTCTTATTAGGAATCACTGGACTTATATTTAATGGCAATTGGCTGGGAGCTTTGCTAATAGGCTTTAGCATTACAGGATTATTGCTAGCCTTGCAAAAAATTAGCAATAAAAGAGCAATAAAATATAATATTTTTATGTCGGTCTTTGTAATAATTGGATTATTAGCAAAGCATTGGCGTCCTTTAGGAGTAGAGAAAACCGTATTTTTAAACAGTGTATTTGTAGGTGTTATCTGCTTTGTATTGTTGGGTGCCTTTAGTTTTTTTCAAAGATATTACACTTATATTTTGCAATGGGCTTTGAACAATAAGCTGTTATTTTTAGCAATTCCTATAAGTATTTTAATAAGTGGTTTTTTTATTTTTAAAAACACCGAAAAAGAGTTTATGCCATCTTTAAACGAGGGTTCATTTTTACTTATGCCAACCTCTATGCCACATTCGGGTGTGGAAGAAAACAAAAGGGTACTACAACAATTAAATATGGCAGTTTCTAGTATCCCAGAAATAAAAACTGTAGTAGGAAAGGCAGGAAGAATAGAATCAGCCCTAGACCCCGCTCCAATGTCAATGTATGAAAATATAATTTTATACAAACGCGAATACGCATCGAGCAAACACGGTAAACCTAAGCGGTATAAAGTAAACGATCGAGGTTTATTTGTATTAAAAAATGGAAAAACAGTAGCAAATCCGAATCTTACCAAAGAGCATGCAAATAGTTTAGAATTTTCAGAAATATCTGCCGATGAGCTAATTGAAGACAAAAAAGGAGAGTTTTATAGAAACTGGCGACCCAAAATTAAATCAACTGATGATATATGGAATGAAATTATAAAAATGACAAAACTACCAGGTGTAACCTCGGCTCCCAAACTACAGCCCATTCAAACTAGATTAATTATGCTGCAAACAGGCATGCGTGCACCTATGGGGATTAAGGTAAAAGGTCAGAGTTTACAGCAAATTGAGGATTTCGGTCTTGAATTAGAAGCTGTTTTAAGGGAAGTAAAGGGAGTAAAAAAAGAAACCGTTTTTGCCGATAGAATAATTGGTAAACCCTATTTGCTTATTGATATTGACAGAGAAAAGATAGCTCGTTACGGCATTTCTGTACAAACAGTACAAGATGTATTAAGTGTAGCTGTTGGAGGGGTAGAACTTTCTCAAACAGTACAAGGCAGAGAACGATACGGTATTCGCATTAGGTATCCTAGAGAGTTGCGTTCTGATTTTGCCGACTTACAAAATATATATATACCCGTATCAAAAACGAGTTCAGTTCCGTTAAGTGAACTCGCAGATATTACATACAAACAAGGTCCGCAAATTATCAAAAGTGAGGATTCCTTTTTAGTAGGCTATGTATTATTTGATAAAATTGATCGATTTACCGAAGTTAACATAGTTGAATCTGCTCAAAAAATTATTCGAAATAAAATAAACCAAGGCAAGCTAACCGTGCCCAAAGGAGTTTCTTATCAATTTACAGGTACCTATGAAAATCAAATAAGAGCTGAAAAAACAATTTCGGTAGTGTTGCCCTTAGCTTTAATTATTATTTTTTTAATCCTGTATTTTCAATTTCGTTCGGCATTGACTTCGCTAATGATATTTTCAGGAATTGCCATTGCTTTTGCAGGTGGCTTTATTATGATATGGCTATACGGGCAGCCATGGTTTTTAAATTTTAGTGTTTTTGGACAAAACATTCGGGAGCTATTTCAAATGCACCCAATTAATTTAAGTGTAGCTGTTTGGGTTGGATTTATAGCCTTATTTGGTATTTCTACTGATGACGGAGTAATTATGGCTACTTATTTAATACAATCGTTTCAAAAGGATAAACCACAAAGTATTCAAGCCATAAGACAAGCAACATTACAGGCAGGTAATAAGCGTATTAGGGCTTGTTTAATGACTACTGCCACTACAGTGCTAGCACTACTACCTGTATTGACATCGACAGGAAGAGGTAGCGACATTATGATACCTATGGCAATACCAAGTTTTGGGGGAATGATTATAGATATAACCTCCTATTTTATTTTGCCTGTGCTTTACAGTTGGCGAGAAGAATTACTGTTTAAACAAAAACAAGCAAAAAGAATAAAAACTCAATTAAACCGCAATAATAGTATTTAAAAAACCAGCAAAGCAGTTTAATTCAGTTTTATTAATATTTCACAGCAAATTTTTTAAAATATGAAAATAAAACATATAACTACATATATTTTTATGCTTTTTGTGTTTAAAGTTCAGGCACAAGATTTGCAGATATTAATTGACGAGGCTTTATATAACAATCCGCAAATACAGCGGTTTGAAGCTACATACAAGCGAATATACGAGAGAAAGGAAGAGGCAAAAACCTTTCCTAATACTGAAATTTCCTTGGGAGTTTTTGCAAGCGCTCCCGAAACAAGAACTGGAGCACAGCGCTTTAAGCTATCGGCAAAGCAAATGATACCCTGGTTTGGAGTCATAAGTGCCAGAGAAACATATATAGAATCGCTTGCCGAGTCTAGTTATCAAGATATAGTTATAATAAAGCGAAAGCTCATTGTTTTAATTTCTAAACAGTATTACAAACTATACGAAAATAAAGCCAAACAAAGGGTATTAGATAAAAACAGTGAGCTTTTAAGTATTTATAAAAAACTGGCTTTAAATTCTGTTGAAGTAGACAAAGCCTCGGCAGTAGATGTACTAAGATTACAAATACGGCAAAACGAAATAATACAGCAAAAAGAAGTATTGCAAAAGCAGTTTACAGCACATCAAGCTACTCTAAACAAACTGTTAAACAGAAGCGCCACCATTTCAGTTAGTGTGCCTAACGAGTTAGCTTTACCCTTAAAAGAGCAACAAATAAGCGCAGAAAATTTAAAGATACATCCCGAACTGATAAAGTACGATAAGTTATACACTTCGGTTAAAAAATCTGAACTACTAAACAAAAAGGAAGAAAATCCATTAATAGGACTTAGATTAGATTATATCAATGTTGAAAAACGCCCTAACCTGAGTTTTAACGATAATGGTAAAGATGTAATTATGCCTACAATTGCTTTATCTATACCTATTTTTAACAAAAAGCACAGCTCAATAAGCAAGCAAAACAAACTAAGGCTAAAAGAAATTAGTGCACAAAAACTAGAGCGCTTAAATGCATTAGAAGCTAACCTGCAAAACGCATTAGCTAATCGCAGTGCCTCAATGATAAACTACAAAATACAGCACAAAAATTTAAAACAGGCTAAAAATGCTGAGAAAATGTTACTAAAGAGTTATGAAACTGGAACCATTGATTTTAACGATGTATTAGATATTCAAGAACTGCAATTAAAGTTTCAATTAAGCATGATTACGTCAGTAGTAAACTACTATATACAGAGCATAGTGATTAACTATTTAATTGATTATAATTAAAGCACATAACAATAAAAACACATATATAACTATTTTTTAAGTTTATTTTATGAAACAGATATATAAAGTTCACGGAATGACTTGTGAGGGTTGCAAAAGCCATGTAGAAGAATTACTTCTTAAAATAAAAGGAGTTAAGGCTGTAAGTATTAATTTAGAAAAAGCACAGGTAAGTATTGAAATACAAAAATCCATTAGCTTAAAAACACTTCAAGAAGCCTTAAAAAACGATGGAAACAACTACAGTGTACATGCTGCGGATGGCTACAGGCATTTTATAAACAAAAAAAACAAAACCAAAAAAAATAAGAATGGAGTATTTTACTGTCCGATGCACTGCGAGGGCGACAAAACCTACAGCAAGCTGACCTTATGCCCAGTTTGCGGGATGGACTTGGTTGAACAAAAAAATACTGCCGAAGCAAAGTTTACTTGTGTCATTCATCCAAAGTACATAGAAAACAAGCCCGGTAGTTGTCCAATTTGCGGTATGGGTTTAGTGCCTTTACAAGCTTCTGAATCAGAGGAAGAAAAAACCTATAACAGCCTTAAAAAGAAATTTTGGGTAGCTCTGTTATTCAGTTTACCTATTTTGTTAATTGCCATGTTTGAAGTTTTAAAAAACAATATGCTGTATCAAATACTAAGTCAAAAATATTGGAATTTTGTTCAATTTGCACTTTCAATACCTGTAGTATTTTACTCAACCCGTATGTTTTTTGCCCGTGCTTGGACATCTGTAAAAACTGCAAAACTAAACATGTTTACTCTAATAGGGATTGGCGCTGGAGCAGCTTGGCTCTTCAGCGTATTTGCTTTGTTTTTTCCCGATATTTTTCCTAGTGATTTTACAACAAAAAACGGAAACGTATTTGTTTATTTTGAAGCTGCAACTGCAATTTTAACACTGTCCCTACTAGGGCAGCTATTAGAGGCAAAAGCTCACAGTAAAACCAATGTAGCCATTACAGAATTGCTAAAATTAACTCCCTCTGTAGCAACCCTAGTTATTAACGGCAAAAACAAGCAAATAGCCATTAGCCAAATAAGCAAAGGAGATATGCTAAGGGTAAAGCCCGGAGATAAAATACCTGTTGATGGAATAATTGTTCAAGGCAGTAGCAGTATAGATGAGTCTATGATTAGTGGTGAGCCTATGCCCGTTGATAAAACAGAAGGAAGCAAGGTGAGTTCTGGAACCATTAACGGCAATAATTCATTTGTTATGAAAGCTGAAAAGGTGGGAGATGAAACTCTATTATCGCAAATAATAAAGATGGTAAACCGAGCAAGTCGTTCAAAGGCATCTGTGCAAAAATTAGTAGATAAGGTAGTAAAATATTTTGTTCCAACTGTTTTAATTATATCTTTAGCTACTTTTACCATATGGGCAATACTAGGTCCTAAGCCTAACTATGTTTATGCCTTTGTAAATGCAGTAGCTGTGCTTATAATTGCCTGCCCTTGTGCTTTGGGTTTAGCAACTCCTATGTCGGTTGTGGTTGGTATAGGAAAGGGAGCACAATCAGGAGTGCTAATTAAAAATGCCGAAGCTCTTGAAAAGATGAATAAAGTAAAAACACTTGTGTTTGATAAAACAGGAACTCTCACAGAGGGTAAACCATCAGTAGAAAGCCTAATTGCATTTAACTCATCAGCAGAACATAAATTGCTTGGTTATATTGCATCGCTTAGTCAGCACAGCGAACATCCACTGGCAGAAGCCATAGTAAAATACGGGAAAAGTCAAAAAGTAGATATAAGCAAAATAAATGATTTTGAATCTTTTGCAGGCAAAGGAGTAGTAGGTACAATTAATCGTAAAAAAATAGTTTTAGGAAATGTTAGTCTTTTACAACAATTTTCTATACCTATACCTGCTTCATTAAAAGAGACTGTGAGCCACAAGCAAGCTACAGGGAAAACGGTTTCATACATAACTGTTAATAATAAAGTTGTAGGTTATATAAGCCTTTGCGATGCGCTTAAAAGCACAAGTAAAATTGCGGTATCAAAGCTGCAACAAATTGGAATGGAGCTTATTATGCTTACTGGCGACAATGAAAATACAGCAAAAGCCGTAGCCGAGCAATTAGGTATTAAGCAATGGAAAGCAGCCTGTTTACCAGAAGATAAGTTAACTGAAATTAATAATTTGCAAAACCGAGCTAAAATTACCGCTATGGCAGGAGATGGTATTAATGATGCCCCAGCGCTAACAAAGGCAACAGTAGGCATAGCTATGGGTACAGGTACAGATATAGCGATGGAAAGTGCGGAAATAACACTAGTAAAGGGCGATTTGCAAGGGATATTAAAAGCAAAAAAACTAAGCTGTGCAGTTGTTAAAAATATTCGTCAAAATCTGTTTTTTGCTTTTGTTTACAATGTATTAGCAGTGCCTGTAGCTGCAGGCATTTTATATCCAGTATTTGGCTTGCTATTATCGCCAATGATAGCTGCCTTAGCTATGAGTTTTAGTTCGGTATCGGTAATAACTAATGCCCTGCGATTGAGAAATTTAAAATTATAATTGAGTTAAATTTTACAAAATAAAGTCCTAACCCAACAAACTCTTAATAGTGCAAAACAATTGTTTTGAGGATAGATAAAACAATAAATCTAAAATTATTAATCATCTAACTATAAATTAATTAAAGTTTTAAAATAACATAAAACCTTTATGATAAGAATTTGACGAATCCAATTAATTGCCTCTGCAAAAAGGGGGCTAATAACAGGTTTAGCAATTTTTATTAACCTTATTAAAGTTTTAAAAATCAAATGTTTAATCTAAATTTAATTCGTGTGAAATACATAATATATACAGCAATATTGTTAGTAGGAATAGTGGCTGGAAAGTTTATTTTTGGGTCTTCACCTAAAAAAGCAGATAAGCACGAGTACCACAAAAAGAATTTTCCTGATGCACAAATGTGGACTTGTTCAATGCATCCACATATTATAAAACAAGAACCAGGAAGCTGTCCAATTTGCGGTATGAGTTTGATTATTGCACAAGCAGGGAAAAACGACTTAACGGTAAATCAATTTAAAATGACCAAAAATGCTTTGGCTCTTGCCGATATACAAACCACTGTTGTGGGAAAAATACACAAGATAAAGCCTGGGGTTGTAGTTTCAGGAAAAATTGTTGAAAACGAAGAAAATAACAGTGTGCAAGCAAGTTACTTTTCGGGAAGAATTGAAAACTTAGCTATTAGCTTTACTGGCGAAAAAGTAAAAAAAGGACAGTTATTAGCCACTATCTATGCACCCGATTTGATAAAAGCTCAGCAAGAACTACTCACAGTTGGAGCTCTTAAAAAAACATATCCCAATTTGTATAAGTCAGTTAGGAATAAGCTAAAATTATGGAAACTATCCGAGAGTCAAATCAGTCAAATAGAAAACTCAAAAAAAATTAAAGAATACTTTCCTGTATATGCAAACGTATCTGGCACAGTAATTGAGAAACTGGTCGAAATAGGAGACTATGTAAGCCAAGGGCAGGTAATTTTTAAAATAGCCAATCTGAATTCTGTATGGGCAAGTTTTGATGTTTATGAAACTCAAATAACCTCTTTTAATTTAGGTCAAGAAATACAAATAAGTTTAAATGCCTATCCAGGCGAAACTTTTACGGCCAAAATATCGTTTATTGGCCCTGTAGTAAATCCTCAAACTAGAGTGCTAAATATAAGAGCAGTATTGCCTAATTATAGCGATAAATTTAAGCCTGGTATGTTTGTTTATGGCGAGGTATACAGCAGGTTTAAAGACAAAAACAATAAAATATTGATTCCTGCATCGGCAGTTTTATGGACAGGCAAACGTTCAATAGTATATGTAAAACTCAAAGCAGATGAGCCAGTATTTGAGTTAAGAGAGGTTTTATTGGGTAACCGCTTGGGAGCTTATTACGAGATAAAAAAAGGAGTAAATACAGGTGATGAAATTGTAAGCAACGGTGTTTTTACAGTTGATGCATCTGCACAATTACAAGGGAAAAAATCTATGATGAATCATACTAAATCAATAAATTATTGGTATAATAACGTGCCAGAAACCTTTAAAGAGCAGCTGCAACTTACTTATAACAGTTATATTGAAATTAAAAATGCTTTTGTAAAAATTGATACCAACAAGGTAAAAGAGCACGCAAAATATTTTAACGCCAGTTTAAAGAGGCTTAGCTCAAAATTGTTATCTAATGAGCAAACTCGTAAACAATGGATAATATTAGCAAAATTATTGAGTACAAGCAGCGAAGCTATTTTTAATGATATTACTATTGAAAAACAGCGCAAACAATTTAAAATTTTGTCAAATTCTTTAATTTTGGCAGTAGAATTATTTGGTATAAAAGAGGCTTCTAATAAATTTTTTTGCCCAATGGCTGATAATGATAAAGGAGCTTATTGGCTGAGTAAAGAAAAACAAATATTAAATCCGTATTTAAGTGATAAAATGCTAAAATGTGGAGTGTTAAAACAAGTAATAAACCGTAAATAATATATAGTCTGATTATGAAAAAAGCAGTATTTGGTATAGCATTCATCGTTATAACAGGATGGATGAGTTGTAAAAATGAGTCTAAAGACGACAAGTCTCAAATAGAACAAAA
Source organism: Tenacibaculum sp. (assembly GCA_047971505.1). Classification (GTDB taxonomy): domain Bacteria; phylum Bacteroidota; class Bacteroidia; order Flavobacteriales; family Flavobacteriaceae; genus Polaribacter. Next base: position 10,292 of record JBKDZU010000028.1, on the reverse strand, counting down.
GACGCAAACTGAATCTAAACAAGCTGTTAGCGCTAAAGCTAAATTTGGAGTTCGCGGAAACTGTAGTATGTGTAAAAATACTATTGAACTTGCAGCCAAAGCAGTTAAAGGAGTTAACGAGGCTAATTGGGATAAGGACAAAAAAGAAATTTTTGTTTCTTTTAATTCATCGCAAACCAATTTAGAATCTATTCACAAAGCCATTGCGATTTCAGGCTATGATACTGATAAGATTTTGGCAAAACAAGAATCGTATAAAAAGCTTCCTATGTGCTGTAAATACGACCAAAAAAAGATGAAAGTAAGCGTAAATGATAATTAAAAAATAAAATATCAAAAATGTTAAATGTCCTTTTTTTGTAGTTAAAAAGGGCATTTTTTTATAAAAAATATCATTTTTTTCAGAAATTTATTTTTAGCAATTGCATATGGGTTTACAAAAAGTAGTTAATTAGAATATAATAAAATTAACAAATAATTTGACATACTACACTTTGAAATTGTATATTTGCCACTTGTTTAAATTTTTTATTATAAATACTAAAATATATAGTAAAACCAACTATTTGAGCAAAAGAAGGTTATATATATTGCTATTACATATATTACTATCCCTCTTTAAATTTGTCTTTTTTTTATATTTAACACACCTAAAAACACTAAATTATAGAAATGCAGTCTAAGTTTACCCGCATGAAATTATCAAAATTCAATTTTGATTTACCAAAAGAATTATTGGCAGAATATCCTTCAAAGCATAGAGATGAAGCGCGATTAATGGTATTAAACCGCAGAGATCAAACTATTGAACACAGGTTATTTAAAGATCTAATTGATTATTTTGATGAAGGCGATGTGTTGATGTTAAACAACACCAAGGTTTTTCCTGCTCGCATGTACGGCAATAAGGAAAAAACAGGGGCTCGTATTGAAGTGTTTTTATTGCGTGAGTTAAATACTGAAAACCGATTGTGGGATGTGTTGGTTGATCCTGCGCGTAAAATCAGAATTGGCAACAAACTGTTCTTTGGCACAGGTGACAGTTTGGTGGCAGAGGTAATTGATAACACTACTTCACGAGGCAGAACTCTTCGTTTTTTATTTGATGGTTCGTATAGCGATTTTCGCAAAAAATTAATCAGCCTAGGACAAACTCCACTTCCAAAATACATAAAACGCAAGGTTGAGCCTGAGGATAAAAAACGATATCAAACCATTTTTGCAAAGCATGAAGGAGCTGTAGCTGCTCCAACAGCTGGCTTGCACTTTTCAAAACACTTGATGAAGCGTTTAGAGATTAAAGGCATTGAATTTGCTGAAATAACACTGCATGTTGGACTGGGCACATTTACTCAAGTAGAGGTTGAAGATTTATCTAAGCACAAAATGGATTCAGAGCAAATTGATATTCCTGAAGAAAGTGCACGTATTGTAAACCAAGCCATTGATAAAAAGAAAAAAGTTTGTGCTATTGGAACTACCGTAATGCGCACAATAGAATCGTCTGTATCTTCAAATAATAAGCTAAACCCCTTTAAAGGTTGGACAAATAAATTTATTTTTCCTCCTTATGATTTTAGTATTGCCAATTGCATGGTAACTAATTTTCACACTCCAAAATCAACTTTGTTGATGATGGCATCTGCCTTTGCAGGACACGATTTTATAAAAAAAGCATATCGAGAAGCTATTAAAGAAAAATACAGATTTTATTCCTATGGCGATGCTATGCTAATTTTGTAATAGTTAAACTAAAAACTGTTCAGTTATTTTAAGGTTTTATTTTGGTTTTTACAATAACTTTGCATCTTATTTTAGTGTAAATTGAGTTATTTGAATACAAAAAAAGATATACGAGCTTTAACTAAGCAACAGCTTTGCGATTTTTTTGTACAAAATAATTACAAGGCTTTTAGGGGCAATCAGGTTTACCAATGGCTATGGCACAAGTCTGCCCAATCTTTTGAAGATATGACTAATCTGCCAAAAGAAGCACGCAGTATGCTTTGCGATAGTTTTGTGATTAATCACATAGCGATTGACAATGTTCAGTATAGTAGCGACGGTACTGTTAAAAATGCTGTAAAGTTGCACGATGGCTTAATTGTAGAGTCAGTATTAATTCCTACCCAAACACGTAGTACTGCATGTGTATCTAGTCAGGTTGGTTGTAGTTTAAACTGTAAATTTTGTGCAACAGCTCGTTTAAAACGCATGCGTAATTTGAATGCAGACGAAATATACGATCAAGTTGTAGCCCTAGATAAACAAAGTAAATTATATTACAATCGCAAGTTGTCAAATATAGTTTTTATGGGTATGGGCGAACCCTTGATGAACTACAATAACGTAGTAAAAGCCATTGATAAAATAAGCTCAGTTGAGGGTTTGGGCATGGCTGCACGCAGAATAACCCTTTCAACCTCAGGAGTTCCTAAAATGATAAAAAAAATGGCTAATGATAAGGTGCGCTTTAATTTAGCCATATCTTTACACTCTGCTATTGATGAGGTGAGAAGTTCAATAATGCCTTTTAACACTGTATTTCCGCTTAGTGATTTAAAGGAATCCCTACTGTATTGGTACGCAAAAACCAGACGAAAGATAAGTTATGAATATGTTGTTTGGAAAGGTGTTAACGACACTAAGCAAGATATTGAAGCTCTGTTAAATTACTGTGAACAACCTCCCTGTAAGGTTAATTTGATAGAATACAATACTATTGATGATCAGGATTTTGAACAGGCTTCCGAAGAAACTTTAAAAAACTATATTTCCGAGCTAGAAAAGCGCAATATAACTGTACATGTTCGTCGCTCAAGAGGAAAAGATATCGATGCCGCCTGCGGACAACTTGCCAATAAGGCTTAGCTGCTAAACTATTGTAAATACATTAAACTACAACCTCTTATATCAGAATTGTCAAAGCGCCCTGCAATTTCAAAACTGCCATTGCTGTGTACTTTTCCTATATCGCTTGTAGCTATAAACGAGCATGAATTATAATTTGCCAAATCAATTATATTAATACCTCCGTGTTTGTTTTGTTTGGTTAGTATAGTTAAAGCATCTTCGGGGTCTCGGATAAAAATTCGCATCCAAGGTGGGCAGTAAAAAAGTCCGTCTCCCTTTGAATAGGCTTGACTTAACAATTCAGTCATCCCATATTCAGAGTGGATAACAGAAAGCCCAAAAGCTTTTTGTAATAAGTTATGTAATTCTGCTCTTACTAACTCTTTTCTTCTTCCTTTCATCCCGCCTGTTTCCATAATTATGCTATTTGAGAGTTTAAATTGATATTGTTCAGAAAAGTCTAGCAAAGCAAACGAAACTCCTATCAGTAAAACTTTTTTTTCTGATTTATCGAGCCTGCACAAAGTAGTGGCAAGATCTGAAAAGTTATTCAAATAAAAATCGCTTTCGGCTTGTTGCGAGCGTTCTATTAAGTCCTTAACCATATAGATAAGTGAGGAGCCTTTGCGTTGTAAGTAATTGGGCAATAGAGCCAAAATAACATAGTTTTTTATATTTCCGTAAAAATACTCAAAGCCTTTTAGATAGCTTATTTTATACCAAGACATATCGGTTATATAGTGTTTACTTGTTGTATTTCCGCTAGTTCCAGAACTGGTAAAGATATCCTGAACTTTAAATGTTGACGATAAAATCTGTTTTAATTTAAAAAGCTCAATGGGCAAAAAGGGGATGTCTTCAACAAATTTAATATCAGAAGGATGCTTGTATAATAAATTGCAAAACGACCTGTAAACTGTATTGTTATTAAATTGAAATTTAAAAACCTCTAGTGCCAATTGGTTAAACTCTTTTTCCGATTGTATGTTAAAAACCTTGTTTTGCATTACATTTATAAATATATCCTTATGACATAACTTTCTGTTTTAATTTTTAACAAAAATATTATTTGCTTAAAATATGTAGGCTTTTAAGATAGTTAGCAAATTTTATACATCTTTTAAAACTTTTAAATGCACACTGTGTATTTTAGCTGAGCTTACGTTTAAAATTTTTATCTGAAATTGATTTATCTGTAAAATTTCATCTTTTGAGGGTATTTTTTCGGTGTGATTAATAATAAACCCACCCAAGGTTTCGTATGCCTCTTGTTCGGGTATTGATAAGTCATAGGTTTCATTTATATAATCGACCTCTAAACGGGCTGAAAAGTTAAACTCATTAGCGCTAATTTTTTGTTCGAGTAGCTTTTGCTTATCGTGTTCGTCTTCAATTTCTCCAAATAGTTCTTCAACTATATCTTCTAAAGTGATAACTCCCGAAGTTCCACCGTATTCATCAACTACAACAGCAATGCTCTTTCTCTTTTTCATCAAAGAGCTAAGTATATTGTTTACTATCATTGATTCGGGAATAAACTCAACAGGCAGCAATATGCTTTTAATAGCTTTTGGTTTTTTAAACAATTCAAAAGCATTTACATAGCCTAAAATATCGTCTAAGGAGTTTTTGTAAACTAAAATCTTAGATAGTCCTGTTTTGATAAAAAGTTCTGTTAGATCGCTTACCGTTTGATGAATTTCAACGGCAACTATCTCGGTTCTAGGAACCATGATCTCGCGAGCTTTTACCTTGTGAAATTCAAGTGCGTTTTGAAAAATATGAATTTCAGAGTCTATCTCTTTTGAGTCGTTTCCTGTATCGAGTTGTTCTGAAATATAATTTCCTAATTCTTCTTTGCTGAATTCTTTTTGTTCTTCTTTTTCTTTGGCTTTAAATAAGAAGTGTAAAAAAAAATTTGAAATTTTGCTAATAATACTAGTAAGTAAATAAAAAATTAAATAAAATACATAAGCATGAACTACAAAAAGCTTGAGCATTTGATTTGCGTAAATTCTAAAGATAGCTTTGGGTAAAAATTCTGCGGTTATCAGTATAATTATAGTAGATATAAGTGTTTGTGTTAACAAACTCAGATCTGTTAATAGATAATTGATGAGTTTTGACTGGGAAGGAAGAAAACCAGCAAACCAGTTAACTAGCAAGTTACCCATAAAATAACTGTAAATTACCAAGGCAATATTATTACCTACCAACATGGTGGTTATAAATTTAGTAGACTTGTCGGTTAATTCACTTAATATTTTGGGCAAAAAGCCATCTTTTTTTTTCTCTAGCTCTATATGCAATTTATTTGCGGATATAAAAGCTATTTCCATGCCCGAAAAAAAAGCAGATAACAGTACTGTAATAATTATAACAACAATTTCAAACTGCATTAATATAAAGTCGTTAATTTTACTTTTATTTATTTGCTTGTTTATTTATTTGAGTAATTTTTTTTCTAAAACGCCTTTTAAACCAAAAAACAAAACTTATAAATATCGCAAATCCAAACATTAGCAAGGCTTTTTGTTTGTTTGTATTGAATACTAATATTGCTTCTACTAAAAAAACTAAAGCTACTATCAAATATGCGTACTGCATGTATTTCCACAAGGTGTTCATTGTAAGTTTTCTTCTTTTGCTCGGATTATTCCTGTTATATCCTTTGCTGTGTATTGGCTTAAATCTTGCTTTGATTCAAACCCAAAGCCATTTACTGTATCGGCAGGGCTTCTCAACCTAAAACCGTGCTCGGTAAAAAAATACTTTTCTCTTTGATCCCAATACAACTGGTTTGTTTCAAGTACTGTATTTTCACTGTGATTGACAATTACTACATTGTCCTTAATTTCAGATATTCTTGTATTGTTATACGTTAAAGCATAGTTTGCTGTAATTGTTGTTGAATCTTTCCCGTTTTTGTCAAATGATATAATTTTTATTCCCTCGGGAAATTCATTGTAAGGATGCTCTTTTCTATTTGTATAATCGTGCAATAAGGGTGTGATGAGTTTAGAACTTATTTTGCCCGAATCTTTATAAACGTGAAAAATATTTTTGCCAATTGCTATGGGCAAATTTTTATCGGCTAAAAAATCCTGCACTTCTTTTTTGTTGTTGGTACATGAAAAAAACATTGCTGTTATAAATATTATAGCAATTATTATAGCAATGTCCTTTAAAATTATTTTTTTAAACTGAAACATAATTATACTAAGGCACTCTTACTGTTTCTCCAATCCAACAGCCCACTTTATAGCTTGAGCCTGAACTTAAGCCTTTTTGAAACACTAATTTTTTAGAGGGAATATTGCTTCTGTAATTCGATATATATCTGCCAGCGCCACAACCAGGATCAATTCTGTATGCTTTTTGTGCCATTTCTAAAGCAGCTACATATACCATTCTTTTTTCAAACTCATCTTTGCCACACAAATTTGCGCTTTTTTGATAAAGGCTAGCTATAAATAAGCATGCTTTACCGTAATTAGGATTGTACTTCAAGGCTTCGTTAGCTAAACTTCTTGCGCGCATTCCTTTTGCTTCTTGGGCTTCTCTTAATTTTAGCTTTGCTTTTTTAATGGGATCTGTCTCTAGATCAAAAGCTTTTTTTCTCATGTCTATTGCTCCTTTGCTATCTCCATTTCTTTCTAACACTCCTGCCACAAAATTAAATGCATCGGCAGACTGGGTTACATCAGCATAGGCTTTTGCCAATTTTTCATATAAAGGATCAGCTTGACATTGTTTTTTGTTTAAGCGTGATACAGCTCTTCTGAGCCAAACTCCATCTGTTTTTTTGTTGTCAAATTCTTTGGTATAAAGTATGTTGAGTCTTTCGCAAGTGGCAATTTCTGAAAGTGTAGCATCCAGACCATCTTCAATTTGACCTAAGGCAGATGAGTTTTTTATATAAGCCTTTAGCCTTTTGTCTTCTTTTTCATCTAAGATACCTGTTTGTTCTTTTAATTTAAGTTTGGCTATTTTTTTGCTGTAATCGGACAATTTTTCGTCAACTGACTCAACCATATCGTCATAAGTATCAAATACTAATTGTGGATTGCTGTCTTTATATCTGTCAACTACCATTTGAAAGTATCTGTATATATTTTTCACTCCCATATCTTTGGCTCCTGCCTTAAAGGCATGGTCTAGAATGTTGAATATTTCTTTATCTGTGCTTAATTTATTAGCAATTAAATAATTTGCAAAATCACTATGTACTTTAGCTGGATTGCTATTTGGAAAATTTGCTAATCTGCCTTGATATATTTTTTTGCGCAAATCGTGATTATTGGTTTTTTCGGCCACTTTGCTGCCAATTTTATATATATTAACAGATAGCTTTGGGCAATTGCTCAACAAATACTCTAAGTTAGGTAATGCTAAATCGTATTTTTTGTTAGTAGCATCGCCTTTAAATAGGTTGTATTTTATATTGCATTCTTGATCTGCTTGTGCTTTAACTTGACTTAGGGATATAAATAAAAAAAGTCCTGTAATTAGATAAGTAATTTTTTTCATCATTTGTCAGTATTATTAATCTATTTTTCTTTTTATGAACCAGTCTAGACTGTTAAGCGATAAACTCAACTTAACATTAAAATAATTTTCTTTTATTAAATTGTTATTTGTAGTTCCTCTTTGACCGTATTCAAATCCTAAATTTATATTTGATAGTGATTTTGGCAATGGCAAACCAAATCCAAAATTTATGCCAAAATCACTTATTGATTTTACATTGTTTAGGCTTTTATCATACTCAACCAGTACTCCTATATTTTCAAAGCGCAAGCCTGCCCTATATGTAACCCTGTTCCAATAGCTTGAAATTGAGTTAAATTTAGGGATATAAAAACCTCCTAAAGAAAACTTATTCGCACTTTCATAACTAAAACCTTCGCTTGTTAAATTGATTTCATCACTGATTGCTAATGCTTGTTTATATTCTTGATTAGCGGATATGTACCATTTATTTTTTTTTCCTAATCCCAAGCCAAAGGCCACTTTATAGGGCAAAGTAATTTTTCCAGATATATTGTTGTCAAACAAAGTATCCCTTATCTGCTCTAAGCCTGATCCATCAAAAGATAAGGAGTATTGTTGTTGAGTCCCAACTGCTGATAAATTACTTTTAAGTGTAGCAACCGCTCCAGTGTTTATCTGCAATTTGTTTTTTAAAATGATTTTATGCTGACCCCCTAGCTTAAACTGCGTTCCTTTTATATTGAGATTTTCGTTGTGCTTAGTTGCTAGTGAAATGTTTGCTATTTGATTGAGAACGTTATTTTCAATATTGCCAAATATAAAACTCGCTTCTACTCCGACAGATAATCCTTTAAAAACATAAGCTCCTATACCTGCATACAACTTATTGGTTCCTCCACTTCCGGTAAAGCGAGTTATTTCAGTTATTTCATTTGTTTCAGTGTCTGAAAACTGCCTGTTTAAAAGTGCGTATCCAACTGATGAAAAAGGCTGTAACCCAATAGTAACTCCTATTTTTTTGACAACAGGTAATCCTAGTGCAATATATCGCAAAGCAGTAGAGTTTCCAGATTGTGAGTTATTTGTTTCTTTTAACGTGATAAAAGATACACTTCCGCCTAAACCATAGGTTGTATATACTAGATCTGCATTTGCTGCTGGATTAGTAAAGTTCAGGTGATAATTATCCTTTAAAGCTACTCCTATGCCTCCCATTGAAACTTGTTCTACTGTTAAAGATTCAAAACTCTCTCCTATTCCAAAATAAGAGTAAGGCGAGGCACTGTTGCGTTGCGCCTGCATAGAGATTGTTATTACTGTTACTATTGCTAACAAAAACCTTTTAATCATTGGCTACATTATATATCAAAATAGTTTGCAATCCTTCTAACACAAAATTTGGTTCGACAAATATGATACTTTTTAATTGTTCTTCCAAGAATTTTGTATCACCCCCTGTTAAAACTACTGTTAAATCTTTAAAATGAGTGTTATACTGACTTATAAATCCTTTTATTTCACTGCACACTCCATTTACAATTCCTGAATGTATAGAGTTTTGTGTATCTGTTCCTATAAAATCAGATAAAATGTTGGGTTTTAATAAAGGCAATTTTGAGGTGTACATATTCAAAGCCTTGTATCTCATTTGTACACCAGGCGAAATGGCTCCTCCTAAATAAGACGTTTTTTCGTTGACAAAATCATAGGTTATACAGGTTCCTACATCAATTATCAAACAGTTTTTTTTAGGGTATTTTTTTACTGCAGCTGCAACAAGGGCTAGCCTATCTAGCCCTAAAGTTTTTGGTGTTCGATATAGGTTAACAAAGGGTAACTTTGTTTTTGTGCTTAAAAATAAAGGACGCAGTAATTGGTCTATTTTTCTTAGTTCTATTTCACTAAAGGCTGTCACGGAAGATATAATGCTGTTAGACACACAATATTTCATACAAATATTATCTAATTTTGTTATAAGTTCTGCTTGCAAAAAAACATAATGAGCAATAATTACATCATTGTCAAATAATGCAGCTTTAACTCTGCTATTGCCTATATCTATTATTAGATTCATTTTCCAAGGTTTGAAAAAACTTCAAAATTACAGTACTTTTTTTATTTTTTATCTTTCGATAAAGCAAAAAACCATTATATTTGCATCCGCATTGCTAAAAGCAGTAAAAACGGTACCTTAGCTCAGTTGGTAGAGCAAAGGACTGAAAATCCTTGTGTCCCTGGTTCGATTCCTGGAGGTACCACTTTTAGAATTCTCTAATAAACTGAAAATCAGTGATTTAGAGAGTTTTTTTTATGTTCTTATTTCAAAAAAGAACAACATTAAGAACAATTTTACGGTTCAATTTGTGTCTTTATGGGTGGATTTAAGAACAATACGTTGAGTATCTTCTATAAACTTAATTATCTCAAAAAGAAAGAACTCTACTCCATTGATGATAAGGTGGGGATACAAATTGTATACTATTTTGATAAAAAGAGAATCTCCTTTTCAACCATTAATGTAAAAATAAAAGATTGGGATGACCAATGGAGAAACAAAAGAACTAACGAACTAGTTTTCTCATCAAGACAAGGATTTTAAAACAAAAAATATCCTCCTACTTGAGAAGTGGATGGAAATAAAAGATGTTATTTTTGAAATAAGAAAAAATGATATGGTTTTTTCTACTGATTTACTCACCTTACACAAAAAAACAGGGTCAAAATCGATTAAGCGACTCTATTTGTTGATAACTTTTTCAACTCAAGGTAAGCCGCTTTTTGTGCAGCTAAATATATTTGAGTCTTCATTGCAAAATGATTTTTCTTTGTTCTCTGTTTGAGCCATTCCAATTTTATATACGCTAGTATGGACAACATATAATGGTTCATTTGAGTTTTTACTGTTTTAGTAGGGCTCTTGGCAAATACAGTATTGCTCTTTATTG
>JBKDZU010000027.1:0-31461 GCA_047971505.1 Tenacibaculum sp. | reverse complement strand
TCAGGAGGCTAATGCTGAAGAGGCTGCTTTTTTTGCCAATTCGGTAGATACCCAAACTACAGGTTTGGATATTGTGATTGACCACAAGGCAACCCTATCGGACAATATATCTTTGACCAACACCTTGGCTTTTACTTTTTCAAAAACTAATGTAGAAGGCGTAAATATTCCAACAGCCATTGCCAATGCAGGATTAACCGATACTTATTTTGATCCGACAAGCAGAGTATATTTAGAGGGTGCAGTACCCACTACTAAGGGTAATTTTTCTAACAATTTAAGGCTAGGCGACAAGTGGACTATCTTTTTAAGGAATAGCTATTTTGGCAAGGTAGAAGAAGCAACCAATAATACCGACCCAACTATTGATACCACTTTTGGAGCCAAAATAATTACAGACCTAACACTAGGTTATAATTTTTCAAATAATTTAAGGCTAACTATAGGCAGCAATAATCTTTTTGATATTTACCCTGACAAAAATGACCCAGCTTTCCGATCAAATGGCAGATTTATCTATTCGAGAAGATCGGTACAATTTGGCACCAATGGGAGGCATGTATTTGGCAGGCTTACCCTTAAGTTAAAATAGTGCAATGTTTTTTATATCAAACACTATACTCAGCTTGCTTATAAATAGTTAAACAAATTTTAAACAAAAACAATTAAGCAGGGATTCTTGCATTTTGCTTGCAAGAATCTCTTTTGCTATAAAAACAGTTTGGTTTTATTTAAAAGTCGCTAAAATGTATATTTTTTATACACCTAATAACTAGCTTAATATTTTTAAATTTGCAGCATTTAAAAATCACTTTTAAATTCAACCGATAAATGCAGCGTTTTAATTTGAGTTTTTAATTTTTTTTTGATGGATAATTGTTGCTGTTTACAACTGCGACTTAAATTCAACATATCAATTAAATTGAGTTATGTATATTTTTTTTGAACAAATGGCTGTCATATACAGTAAAACATATGTAACTTAAAAATAGTTTCTTATCTTTAAAAAGTAAAAATTGAAAATCATTGTAAGGCAAATAAATAAAATCATCATAAGAAAACATTGAAATAATTTCGAAATGCAAACCACATACAAGCTTTACAAACAACTGAAAATACAACAGCTAATTTTTAAAATAAATTTAAATTGACGACTGACAAGTAAAATAAATTACAGCACAACTAAACTTATTTTTTAAAAATTAAAAAAACACATAGTTTAGTTAAAATACAACACTGACAATGGAGTTAAACAAATACAGCAAGCATATAACTCAAGATGATACCCAACCTGCAGCCCAAGCTATGCTGCATGCCTTAGGCTTAACCTCTACCGACTTAAAAAAGCCCTTTATCGGTATTGCAAGTACGGGTTATGAAGGCAACCCTTGCAATATGCATCTTAACAAACTCGCAAAATTAGCTAAGCAAGGAACTCAAAATGCAAACTTAGTTGGGTTGATATTTAATACTATAGGAGTTTCGGATGGTATTTCGATGGGAACTCCGGGCATGCGTTTTTCACTACCCTCGAGAGATATCATTGCTGACTCTATAGAAACAGTTGTGCAGGCCATGGCTTACGACGGACTGATAACCGTTGTGGGTTGCGATAAAAATATGCCTGGAGCTTTAATGGCCATGTTGCGATTAAACAGACCTTCTGTATTAGTATATGGAGGTACCATTGCTTCGGGATATCACAATGGGAAAAAGCTCGATATAGTATCGGCTTTTGAGGCTTGGGGAGAAAAGGTTGCTGGAACCATTACGGCTAAAGAGTACCGAGGTGTAATAGAAAAAGCTTGTCCGGGGGCAGGAGCTTGTGGAGGCATGTACACTGCCAATACCATGGCATCGGCCATAGAAGCACTGGGGATGAGTTTACCTTATAACTCATCAAACCCTGCCGTTAGCCATCGTAAAGAGAAAGAATGCCTAAGGGCGGGTGAAACTCTTAGTTTGCTGCTTGAAAAAGATATAAAGCCTACAGATATAGTTACTAAAAAGTCTTTGGAAAATGCCATCAGACTGGTTAGTGCAATGGGAGGTTCTACCAATGCAGTATTACACTTTTTAGCTATAGCTAAAGCAGCAAAAGTAAACTTTAGCCTACAAGATTTTCAGAAAATTTCTAATACTACTCCTTTTCTAGCCGATTTAAAGCCAAGTGGTAAATACTTGATGGAAGACATTAACAAAATTGGTGGAACTCCAGCTATTTTAAAATATCTGTTAAAAAAAGGATTGTTACACGGCAATTGCTTAACAGTTACTGGAAAAACACTGGCAGAAAACCTAATAAATGTACCCGAGTTAACAAAAGAGCAAAGAATAGTAAAACCTCTTGAAAATCCGATAAAGCCCTCCGGACATTTAAGAATGCTGTATGGAAATTTGGCCAAAGAAGGCTCAGTGGCAAAGATAACAGGAAAAGAAGGTTTGTATTTTAGAGGAAGAGCCAAGGTTTTTGAGGGAGAATACAAAGCAAATGACGGAATTAGAAACGGGAAGGTAAAAAAAGGTGAAGTGGTGGTTATCCGCTATGAAGGACCAAAAGGAGGTCCGGGTATGCCCGAGATGTTAAAGCCAACAGCTGCTATTATGGGAGCAGGCTTAGGAAAGGAGGTAGCACTGATTACCGATGGTCGATTTTCGGGCGGAACACATGGCTTTGTAGTGGGTCATATTACTCCCGAAGCTCAAGAAGGCGGGACTATAGCACTAGTTGAAAATGGAGATATTATTTCTATAAATGCAGAAAGCAATACTATAAACTTAGAAGTATCTGAAGAAGAATTAGAAAAACGCAAACAAAACTGGGTAGCCCCACCCCTAAAGTTTAGCAGAGGTGTATTGTACAAATATGCAAAAACAGTATCGTCAGCATCTAGAGGTTGTGTAACCGACGAGCTTTGACAAACATTAAAAACAATAAAGTTTTAATATAAAGATTAGCGATAAAATTACAAATCAAATGGCAACGAAAACACAAGAAAAAATAACAAAAATAACGGAACAACAAATCGAAAGAATATCAGGAGCAGAGGCAGTAGTTAAGTGCTTGCTGGCAGAGGGAACAGATTTGTTGTACGGATATCCCGGCGGAGCAATTATGCCTGTTTACGATGAATTTTATAAATATAAAGATAAAATAAATCATGTACTAACTAGGCACGAACAAGCCGCAGTACATGCAGCACAGGGTTATGCAAGAGCTTCGGGCAAAGTAGGAGTGGCAATTGCTACATCAGGACCAGGGGCAACTAATTTAATAACAGGCATTGCCGATGCACAGATAGACTCTACACCTCTAGTTTGCATTACAGGCCAGGTGGCCGAACACTTATTGGGTTCCGATGCTTTTCAGGAAACTGATATAGTAGGAATTTCGACTCCTATTACCAAGTGGAACTACCAAATTACCAAAGCAAGCGAAATTCCGCAAATAATGGCAAAGGCTTTTTTTATAGCAAAATCAGGTCGTCCGGGTCCTGTATTAATTGATATTACTAAAAACGCACAGTTTGACAAGTTTGACTTTACCTACAAAAAATGCAAGTCTATAAGAAGTTATACTCCTAAAACAAAAGTACAACAAACAAAACTTCAAGAAGCTGCAAAGTTGATTAATTCAGCAAAAAAGCCATTAGTTATTTTTGGGCAGGGAGTAATTTTAGGAGAAGCAGAGGCAGAACTTAAAGCCTTTATTGAAAAGGCTGGTTTGCCCTCGGCTTGGACTATTTTAGGACTGTCTGCCTTGCCAACCTCGCATATATTAAATGTAGGCATGGTTGGTATGCACGGGAATTACGGACCTAATGTGCTTACCAACCAATGCGATTTGCTAATTGCCATCGGTATGCGTTTTGACGATAGGGTAACGGGAAATTTAGAAACCTATGCCAAGCAAGCTAAAATAATTCACTTTGAAATTGATCCTGCCGAGATCGATAAAAATGTAAAAGTAAATGTTGCTGTTTTGGGCGATGCTAAAGAGAGTTTGTCAAACATCTTGCCTTTAGTAAATGAAAACACACACCAAAATTGGTTAAATGAGTTTAAAAAACACGATGCTATTGAGTTTGATCGGGTAATAAAAAACCAATTATATCCTAAAAAAGAAGGTTTAACCATGGGCGAGGTAGTCAAAGAAATTAATACATTTACAAAGGGAGATGCAGTAATTGTTTCTGATGTAGGGCAACATCAAATGTTTGCTTGTCGCTACTCTGAGTTTAATCAAACAAAGAGCAGTATAACATCAGGAGGGCTTGGTACTATGGGCTTTGCCTTGCCAGCAGCCATAGGTGCAAAAATGGCAGCACCTAAACGAGAAGTAATAGCTATTATTGGCGATGGAGGATATCAAATGACTATACAAGAGTTAGGAACTATTTTGCAAACCAAAATAGCTGTTAAAATAGTAGTACTAAACAATGATTACTTAGGAATGGTAAGGCAATGGCAACAATTGTTTTTTGATAAAAGATATGCATCTACAGAAATGCTAAACCCTGATTTTGTGAGTATAGCCCATGCTTATCATATCAACGCCAAAAGAGTAACCAAAAGAAGCGATTTGGCAAGTGCTGTACAAGATATGGTACTTTCGGATAAAGCCTATTTTTTAGAGGTATATGTAGAGAAAGAAGATAATGTATTTCCAATGATACCAACAGGATCGTCAGTTTCAGATATAAGATTAGAATAATTATGCAAAAAAAACAAACTTTTACCATTTCTATATACACCGAAAACAACGTTGGATTGTTAAATAGAATATCCTCAATATTTCAAAGAAGACATATTAATATTGAAAGTGTTAATGTATCAAAATCAGAAATCAAAAGTGTATCTAGGTTCACTCTTTTAGTTAAACTAACCGAAGAGCAGATAAAAAAAATAATTGGTCAAATTGAAAAGCAAGTAGAAGTCATTAAGGTTTTTTATCACAAAGATGAAGAAACGGTTTATCAAGAATCTTGTTTGTTTAAACTCAATGCCGATTTGCTTACCGATAATGATGAGATACAAAAAATTATCAACAGCAGTAAATCAAGAGTGATCTATATTGACAAAACCTTTTTTGTGCTTGAAAAATCGGGCACAAAGCAAGAGGTAGAAGATCTGTATCATATTTTAAACAAACACGGTATTATGCAATTTGTACGCTCGGGAAGAATAGCTATTACTAAGCCCCTAATGAATGTTTCTCAAATGCTAAATACATGGAAGTAAAACAATAATCTATAAATATAAAATGAAGAATTATTTTAACCAGTTATCGTTAAGAGAGCAATTGGCTCAGTTAGGTAAGTGCCGATTTATGAGTGCTTTAGAATTTAACAAAGGCGTAAAGCCTCTAGAGGGCAAAAAAATAGTTATAGTAGGATGCGGTGCTCAAGGGCTAAATCAAGGCTTAAACATGCGAGATTCGGGTTTAGATGTTTCCTTTGCTCTGCGCAAAACAGCTATCGAAAACAAGCGTCAATCGTATAAAAATGCAACTGAAAACAATTTTGTTACAGGCACCTACCAAGAGCTAATCCCCACTGCCGATTTGGTTTGCAATTTAACCCCCGACAAGCAGCACACTCAGGTAATAAATGCAGTTATGCCCTTGATGAAAAAAGGCGCAACCCTATCGTATTCTCACGGTTTTAACATAGTTGAGGAAGGTAGAGAAATACGCAAAGATCTAACGGTTATTATGGTGGCACCTAAATGCCCAGGCACTGAAGTTAGAGAAGAATTTAAAAGAGGCTTTGGAGTGCCAACTCTTATTGCTGTTCACCCAGAAAACGATCCAGAAGCTAAAGGACTAAATCAGGCCAAGGCCTATGCCTATGCAACTGGAGGGCACAGAGCAGGGGTGTTAGAATCATCGTTTGTAGCTGAAGTAAAATCAGACCTTATGGGAGAACAAACAATTCTTTGTGGAGTATTGCAAACCGCTTCAATTTTGTCGTTTAACAAAATGGTAGAAGAAGGAATTGAGCCATCTTATGCTGCTAAATTAATTCAATTTGGATGGGAAACTATTACAGAGGCTTTAAAGCATGGAGGTATTACACATATGATGGATCGCTTGTCAAACCCTGCTAAGATAAGAGCCTTTTATTTATCAGAAGAGTTAAAGTCTATTATGCGTCCGCTTTTTCAAAAACACATGGACGATATTATTTCTGGATATTTTTCAAAAACCATGATGAAAGACTGGGAAAATGACGATACCGATCTGTTAAAATGGCGAGCAGCTACAGGTGAAACAGCTTTTGAAAAAACAACTGTTACCACTGAAGAAATAGATCAGCAAAGCTATTTTGACTATGGCACCCTTTTAGTTGCCTTTATTAGAGCTGGAGTTGAACTCGCCTTTGAAACCATGACAGAAGCTGGAATAATTGAAGAGTCTGCTTATTATGAATCTCTGCACGAAACGCCTTTAATAGCAAATACTATTGCCCGTAAAAAGCTGTTTGAAATGAACAGAATTATATCAGATACTGCCGAATATGGTTGCTATTTATTTGATCATGCTTGCAGACCTTTGCTTGTTGATTTTATGAAAAAAATAAGCTTAAACGATATTGGGAAATCTTATTCGAATACAAACGCGGTTGACAATCAAAAATTAATTGCAGTAAACAGTGCTATTAGAAATCATCCGATAGAAAAAATAGGAGAAGTACTGCGCAAAGCCATGACAGCCATGAAACCTCAATAGAGCAAATTTAAAAAAGTACAGCGCTGCTTGGTTATATAAATATTTAATAAATAGCCTAGTGAGTTAAGGTGCGGGCGCTTGTTTGTTTTTCAAATTAAGATAGTAAGTTGATGAGTTTTGTTTACAAAAAACAAATAATGAGTAATTAAAAAAAGAACTAATAAGGTGTAAAAAGCAAGTTTTGACCCCAATAATAGGGCGTTGTACAAGGTATAAAAATTCATTTAAGTTATTTTAGGGTTTTAAAATTGAAATTTTAATAGAATGACAATAGTTAGATAATATTTTCCTATAAAGGGCTACAACATATACTATATTGCCAATACTGTATACTATTTATAGTTAAGCATTTAGTTTAAGTTTTAATGCATAAAGGATTGTCAATTAACCAACTTTATATATATAGAAGCATAAAAAATTAATACGTGAAACTTAAAATACAAAGCTATTATCCCAAATTAAGCGATATACAAAAGGCAACAGTTATTGTAAAAGAAGTTGCTACTGAAACTCCTTTGTTGTTGAGTCATAGATATTCTGACAAGTATCAAGCAAATGTATATTTAAAAAGGGAAGATTTACAACAGGTGCGTTCGTATAAAATTAGGGGGGCTTATAATAAAATAAGCTCCCTTACAAAGGAAGAGTTAAACAGAGGAATTGTTTGCGCAAGTGCGGGAAATCATGCACAAGGAGTTGCTTTGGCCTGCAACAAAAAACAGATCTGCGGAAGTATTTTTATGCCAAACCCAACACCAAAACAAAAAATAGAGCAGGTAAAAATGTTTGGTGGTAAATACATAACTATTAAACTTACAGGCGATACTTTTGACGATGCTTATAAAGCGGCGAAATTTGTTGCCAATAGCTTAGAAAAAACCTTTGTGCATCCCTTTGACGATAAGAAAATTATAGAGGGTCAAGCAACGGTTGGCTTAGAAATTATACAGCAATTTGCAAAGCCTATAGACTATGTTTTTGTGCCTGTGGGAGGTGGGGGTTTAGCCTCAGGCATATCGGCTGTGTTTAAAGCTTTGGCTACTAATACCAAAATTATTGGAGTAGAACCCCAAGGTGCTCCGTCAATGAAAATGGCATTTAAAAATAACAAAAATATTAAGTTAGATTTTATAGATAAATTTGTGGATGGAGCAGCGGTTCAGCAAGTAGGGTATTTAACCTATAAAATTTGTAGGCAAAACTTAGACGATATGGTTGCTGTGCCAGAGGGGAAAGTATGCCAAACAATTTTAGATATGTACAATAAAGATGCTATAGTGGTAGAGCCTGCAGGTGCCTTAACCTTATCTGCCTTAGATTTATACAAAAATCAAATTAAAGGTAAAAACATAGTTTGTATAGTTAGTGGTAGCAATAACGATATTACCCGAACAGCAGAAATTAAAGAAAAAGCCCTGTTGTACAGCGGACTTAAACATTATTTTATAGTTCGTTTTCCTCAAAGAGCTGGCGCACTTAAAGAGTTTGTAAGAGATGTTTTAGGAAAAAATGACGATATTACTTTTTTTGAATACTCTAAAAAAACCAATAGAGAAAACGGACCTGCAGTAGTGGGGATTGAAATTGAAAAAAACAAAGACTTAGCTCCTTTAATAACAAGGATGAAAGAACTTAATTTTTTTGGTGAGTATTTAAACGATAAACCTAATTTGTTTGAGTTTTTAGTTTAAAGTGTGAAAGTGAATAACAATTTAATTTACTAACTCTCGGATTAAAATTACGACAATGTATTTCCGTACATTTCTTTATAGTATTTCAAGTATTCGCCACTTGTAACGTTTTTTACCCAGTCTTGATTTTTTAAATACCACTCTACTGTTTTTTGTATCCCCTGTTCAAATTGTAATGACGGTTTCCAGCCTAGTTCACGTTTTATTTTTGAAGCATCTATGGCATATCTGTAGTCGTGTCCAGCACGGTCGCTTACATAGCTGATGAGTTTTTCAGAAGCACCTTCGGGTCTGCCTAAAAGTTTATCTGTAGTTTTAATTAAAACTTTTATCAAATCAATATTTTTCCATTCATTAAAACCACCTATATTGTAGGTGTCTCCAATTTTTCCTTTGTGAAAAATAAGGTCTATGGCATTTGTGTGATCCTCTACATAGAGCCAGTCGCGAATATTTTTGCCTTTCCCGTAAACAGGTAATGATTTATTGTTGTATATATTATTAATAAACAACGGGATTAATTTTTCAGGAAACTGATAAGCTCCGTAGTTATTTGAGCAATTTGAAATAATAACGGGTAATTTGTAAGTGCTGTGAAATGCTCTTACAAAGTGATCTGACGAAGCCTTTGACGCCGAATAGGGCGAATGTGGGTCGTAGGCTGTACTTTCGGTAAAAAAGCCTGTATCAGAAAGCGTTCCATATACTTCATCGGTTGAAATATGATAAAACAAAGGGTTTTTAAAACTAGCTTTATCCCAAAACTCTTTTGCTGCTTGTAGTAAACTTAGAGTCCCTAAAACATTGGTTTTTGCAAAAGAAAGAGGATTTTTTATAGATCTGTCAACATGCGATTCAGCAGCCAAATGTATAATGCCATTTATTTTATGCTTTTTTAATATTGATTTTACAGTGTTAAGTTGGCAAATATCGGCTTTGACAAAACTATAATTAGGATAATTTTCAATATCTTTTAAATTTTCTAAGTTCCCTGCATAGCTTAAAACATCTAAGTTTACAATTTTATAGTTGGGATATTTTTTTGTAAATAAACGTACTACATGCGAGCCGATAAAGCCCGCTCCTCCTGTTATTAAAATATTTTTCACGTTGATGTTGCTTTGTTTTACAAACTTAAAAACTAATTGTTAAATTTTTTCCGATTTTATCTACAATTGTTTTATTTATAATATCATTTGTTTGAACAGAAGTTTTAACTTTCTCTGACTTTTCTTTTTTTGCATTTTTATTGCAACCTAAAAGTATCAACACAATAACTGTAATTGTTAAAATATATTTCCCCATTATTATTATTAAATAATTTAAGTAAATGCTAGTTAAACTATGAAGTTAATTAAAAATTTTGTTTAAATACAACTTGTATTTAACTAATAAATACAGCTTTTTGATTTGAGTTTAGCATTTGTTTTTAAAAGTTAAGCTAATGACTTTACGGGGGTTTTTTATCTTTTTTTAATTTCAACTCTTTCAGAAGTTACTCCTCCATAGGGAAAATACTTGTTATAGCTGCGTTCGGAAATAAAAATTTCATTTACATGCTTAACAATATCTGGGTGTTTAGAGGCAATATTATTTGTTTCTCCTATATCATTGCTGAGGTTAAATAATTGCACTTCTTTATTTACTCCATACCTAACAGCTTTCCATTGACCAAAACGGACTGCTTGCCGAAACCCTCCGTGGATTTGTTTTTTCCAATGACCATCCAATAGCATTTCCCACACTAAATAATTATGTGGCTTTATTGCTTTGCCTTTTAACACAGGCAGCAGTGATATGCCATTTGTTTGAATTGGTTTTTGCACACCTGCTATTTCAGCAAATGTAGGCATAATATCCTGAAAGCCACTTATATAATTTGAAACAACTCCTGCTGCTATTTTGTCTTTCCAATAAACAATTTTAGGCACGCGAATTCCTCCTTCATATAAGTCTCGCTTATAGCCTTTTAACTTTCCGTTACTATTAAAAAATTCTGGATTATGCCCTCCTTCAAGGTGAGGTCCATTGTCACTGGTAAAAATTATTAATGTATTATCGAGCTCTCCCATTTGATCTAGTTTTGCAATAAGTAGCCCAATTTGTTGATCTAGTAAACTGATTTTAGCA
This sequence comes from Tenacibaculum sp., assembly GCA_047971505.1. Classification (GTDB taxonomy): domain Bacteria; phylum Bacteroidota; class Bacteroidia; order Flavobacteriales; family Flavobacteriaceae; genus Polaribacter. The sequence goes on along the minus strand of JBKDZU010000027.1, from coordinate 20,910 downwards.
GCGTGTATACGATTATTTTCCTTCCACCCTTTATCTTTGTACAATATTTTGTTGCCAATCTTTTTTTCGTGTCCATGTGGAGCTCTATAAGACATAAACAGAAAAAAGGGTTTTTCTTTATCTATAGTATCTAGATACTGAAGAGCAAGTTGAGTTCTAAACTCATCTTTACTTTGCCATTTGTCTACTTCATAAAGTACAGAATCTTTTAAGCCATTGATATATTCCATATTATGTGTAAACTTTTTGCCGCCATTTCGCATTGCCCATTGTTCTTGCGCTGCAAAGTCAAAACCTCTGGCATGTGCCCATGTTTCGGTGTTATTGGCATCTCCTAAATGCCATTTGCCAATAAATGAGGTTTGATATCCTCCTTTTTTTAACATTTCTGCTATGGTAATTTCATTCTTTGCCAATGGTACTCGTAACCATTTATCTTCATCTGGAAAATACCCACTATTGCCGCGAATGGTGTTGAAAGAGGATTGTATTCCAGTTAGCAATACTGCTCTGGATGGAGAGCAAACAGAATTGCCTGCATAAAAGTTTGTGAATCGCATTCCTTTATTAGCTAGTTTATCCAATACAGGAGTTTTAATTATTTTCTGACCATAACAGCCTATTTCTCCATATCCTAAGTCATCTGCCAAAAGCAAAATAATATTTGGTTTTTTTATAGCTTTTTTAGAGCGTTTAAAACTCTTTGATTGCAGATTACAACTAAATACGATAATTGTTAAAATATAAGAAACTAGTTTTTTCATTAATCGGATATTTTGTGTTACTTATTATTAATCAGTTGTTTTGTAATGCTATACGGCATTCTTATAATGCCAGTTGTGCGCTTTTAAAAGTTTTAGACTTAACAAAAATAAGCTAAATAAAAAAATGCAAAGATTTTTATAAGTAATGTTAACTATAAAACTTTATTTTATAATTAAAAAGTTGCATTTGTAAATGGAATCTATCTTAAAAATATAAGGGTTTAATTTCTTTTTTAAATGTAAAATATTGATTAATAGCGATTATGTATTTTAATGCAGATATTATACAAAGGTGTAATCTCTGTCAAAAGATATTGCTTTAAAATTGAGTAAATAAAAAAAATGAGTTGTATGATTTTTTTTTGCTAAATTAAGTATCTATATTGCCCTGACCTCCTTGAAGTAAGGCGATTTTTTTATGGCTAAAAATTCAGTAAATTTGCCTTGTTAAAACATGATAAAAACTGTTTTGTACATTTTTATAAGCTAGCAAAATTAAAGTTAGCATTATTTGTAATTTAATTTATACACGGATATAACACAATGAAAATTATTCATTCTTATTGGGCATATATAGTAGTGGCGGTACTTATTTTTACTGTTGCAAATGCAATAAAAGGATTGCTAAGTAGGCAAGAGTTTAGTCATAAAGCATTTCGTTTAGGCTTATTTACTTTAATTATCAGTCACATACAATTGTTAATTGGGTTGGGATGGTATTTTATGTCGCCCTGGTATCAAGGCTTAAAAAACAATGGAGCAGCAGTTATGCAAGAACCCACAACCAGACTGCTAGCCGTTGAGCATCCTCTAACTATGGTTATAGCAGTTGTGCTGATAACTCTAGGCTGGTCAAAGCACAAAAAGCAAGTAAAAAGTAAAGATAAGTTTAAAACTTTTGTTGTTTTTTATGGTATTGCACTGCTATTGGTATTGGTGCGATTACCTTGGCGCAATTGGTTTGTTATATAAAAAAATAACTGTTTGTAAATTAAACTGGTATTTATTGCAAAGTGTATTGAGCAATGTATTGAGTTACAATTATTAAAGTCTTGTATAAATTAATAAAAAAATCTTTAATCTTAATATAATATTCGTGAAAATATTAAGCTATTTATTGTCAATTATATTTGCCTTAGTATTTTATATTTTGTTGTTAGCTTTCCATATTTTACAGTGGATAGCATTTTATGTTTTTGGCAAAAATGCGCACCAAAAAGTGGTCGATATTATGTGTTGGTGCTTAGTAAAATCGCTATTGATTTTAGGCAATCGCATAAAGCTAATAAATCAGCATAAATTACCTAAAAATACAAATTTATTATTTGTGGCTAATCATCAAAGTATATTTGATATACCCCCAATTATATGGTATTTTAGAAAGCACTATCCGAAATTTGTTTCTAAAAAAGAACTCGGAAAGGGTATCCCCAGTGTTTCTTTTAACTTGCGGCATGGAGGTGCTGTTTTAATTGATAGAAAAGATGCCAAACAGGCACTTAATGAACTAGAAAAATTTGCCGTGAGAATACACAAAAATGGATGGTCGGTAGCTATTTTTCCCGAAGGAACGAGAAGTAGAACAGGGATTCCTAAAAGCTTTGCTCCCAACGGACTTAAAATGTTAATAAAACACAATCCAAATGCTTATGTAGTGCCTATAAGCATTAACAATTCTTGGAAAATATTTAGATACGGAAAGTTTCCCTTGGGTATATTTAATTGTATTACACTTGACGTTCATCAACCTTTTAAAGTTAATAGCTTGCCTTTTGATGAGTTATTAAAAAAGGTAGAAATTACTGTAAAATCAGCTATACAAAAATAACTTTCGGTTTACAAGTACGAGTTAATTGGTGTTTTTGAATATTTTTTTAAAATCTAAATTTACATTGTTTAATTCTACAGGGTTCCTCTTAGTTGCTGTTCTCTTTCAATTGATTCAAACAGGGCTTTAAAGTTGCCAGCTCCAAATCCCCGAGCTCCCATCCGCTGAATTATCTCAAAAAACAAGGTAGGTCTATCCTCAACTGGCTTTGTAAAAATTTGTAGCAAATAACCTTCTTCATCAGCATCTACTAAAATTGAGAGTTCTTTTAACTTATAAATGTCTTCTTTCATAATGCTCATGTGCTTTCCCAGTCTTTTGGGAATCATATCGTAGTACGATTGAGGAGGAGGAGGTAAAAACTCGACCCCTTTTTCTTTTAGCCTTGAAACACTTTCAATTATGTTATCTGTTGCAACTGCAATATGCTGCACACCTTCACCTTCGTAAAAGTCTAAATATTCTTCAATTTGCGAGCGTTTAGATGCCTTAGCAGGTTCGTTAATAGGAAATTTTACTCTGCCATTTCCGTTGCTCATCACCTTGCTCATAAGAGCAGAATACTCTGTGTGAATTTGCTTGTCGTCAAACGATAAAAAATTTTCAAAGCCCATTACTTGCTCATACCACTTTACCCAGGTGTTCATTTGACCCCAACCTACATTTCCTACCATATGGTCTATATACTTTAGTCCTGCGCTAGTAGGCTGATAATTAGGATTCCAAGGTATGAATCCAGGCAAAAAAGTACCTTTGTAGTTTTTGCGTTCAACAAAAATATGCACAGTTTCTCCGTAGGTGTATATGCCTGAGCGAACTACCTTGCCGTGTTTATCTTCTTCAGTGAGAGGTTTTATATAAGATTTTGCACCCCTCGATGTTGTTTCTTTCCAAGCAGCCTCAGCATCCTCAACCCATAGGGCGATAATTTTAACGCCATCGCCGTGCTTAACTATATGCTTGTTTATTTCCGATTGACTGTTTAACGGACTTGTTAATACTAAACGTATTTTGCCTTGTGCCAGTACATAACTTACCTTATCTTTTGATCCAGTTTCTAAGCCTTTATAGGCTAAGGACTGAAAGCCAAAGGCTGTTTTGTAATAGTGTGCAGCCTGCTTGGCATTACCCACGTAAAATTCAACATAATCGGTTCCTAAAAGAGGAAGAAAGTCTTGAGCTCCCTCAAATATCTTTTCTAAACCGTAGTTAACTGATTTTATTTTTTTATCCATAATTTATATAATTAAAATAAGAAAAGTCTTAAAAAAAAAATATATTGTTAACTCAATAATTTATGTACAAACGTGTGGTTTAAAAAAATTAAAATTAAAAAACCTTTATTTAACTAGAAAAGAATGTCAAAATTTGCTAATGAAAACTTCGCCAACTCTTCTGCTGTTGACTTTTCTGTATCGATTGTTATTTTTTTGCTATATGTTTATTTATCTATTCAAAAAGTATTTATTGTTCTAAACTATCACTTAATAATAATATATACAACAATTAAACCTAAAAACCAAATCGTGGAAACTCTTACCTAACGCAGACAATGAATACTTTAGCGCACATTGTCTCGCCTTAAACTAAAGTTTTTATATTACTCTAACCACGATTTGTAGTAATCGTTATCAGCTATTTTAATGGCTTCATCTGTAAGCATTAATGGTTTAAAAGTATCGACCATTACAGCTAGTTCTTCAGTGTTTTTTTTTCCTATACTTCTTTCAGTTGCGCCAGGGTGTGGTCCGTGAGGAATGCCTGCAGGATGTAGTGAAATATGCCCTTTAGCTATATCGTTTCTGCTCATAAAATCGCCATCTACGTAATATAGTACTTCGTCAGAATCTATATTACTGTGATTATAAGGTGCTGGTATGGCTTGAGGATGGTAGTCGTATAAGCGTGGTACAAAACTGCAAATTACAAAACCTGCACTTTCAAAAGTTTGATGAATAGGTGGAGGTAAGTGAATTCTGCCAGTAATGGGTTCAAAATCGTGAATTGAAAAGGCATAGGGATAATTATAGCCATCATACCCAACTACATCAAAAGGGTGCGAGGCATATATTATTTCAAATATTTCATCTCTCTTTTTTACTTTTATCAAAAACTCTCCTTTTTTATTATATGTTTCTAGTTCTTCAGGTCTTCTTATATCTCTTTCGCAAAAGGGAGAATGCTCTAATAGTTGCCCAAACCAATTGCGATAGCGCTTTGGAGTATACACTGGTGTATACGATTCAACTATAAATAACCTGTTGTTTTGATCGTTAAAATCTAACTTATATATCATCCCTCTAGGGATAACTAAGTAATCACCGTATTTAAAATCTAAGTTGCCCAACATGCTGCGCAATTTTCCAGAACCTTTATGAATAAACAGTACCTCATCAGCGTCTGTGTTTTTATAAAAATAATTTTTAGTAGATTTATTAGGTGCTGCTAAAACAATATTGCAGTCTGTATTTGTCAGCACAACTTTTCTGCTTTCTAAATAATCGTCAATTTGTGGTACTTGAAATCCTTTAAAACGATAGGACTGAATATTATTAGCCTTGGCTATTTTTGGTGCAATACTGTACTGCTTTTTTATTTTTGCAACCATGGTGGGTCTGTACTCGTGATACATATTGCTCGACATACCGTCAAAACCAATGGTTCCGAATAATTGTTCATAGTACAATTCGCCGTTTTCCTTGCGGAACTGAGTATGGCGCTTAGCTGGAATTTTTCCTAGTTTATGATAAAAAGGCATATTTTTAGTAATTTAAAAATCAACACTTAGGTTTTGGCTTATAAACCTATTATTATTTTATATATCTTTTAATTAGCTAGTTTTTAATAGTGCAATTAAACCAATAAAAGGGTTAAAAGCTTTTAAAAATGTTATATTTTATCTACAAATATACAGATTTATTCAATTTAACACTAGGTATTTTAGTAGCAATTATTAAATTTAATTGTTTAAAGCAAAAATAAGCAAACTGTATAAAAATCTAGTCAATACCTATAGGGTGTTGCAATACAATTTGTTAGCTTTATAGTATTTAGCCTTAATGCTCATAATTTATTAGATTAGCAGTTGGAACAAACAAACCGATGACAATATGTTTTTATACTAAATATATATTAATCGAGTTTTAATTTTTAACTTAATATTTATCGTTTTATGTTGTTAAATTATAATTGTAGTTAGTATTTTAGCGACAAATTATTATAGTTACAAAAAATGACTACCGAAATTAACCTAATAAAAGAGAGCATTTACGAAAAAATAGCCGAAATTAATGATCAAAAAGTGCTGATAGCAATTCAAACCATTATTGAGAGTATTCAAAACAATAATGAAAATGAAATTACCAATAAGCAAGACTTTACGAGCTATATTAAAGAATGGGTAAAAAACATGTAGTTGCAAAATTACAGTACTTGTAGTAAAATAACAGTTGCAAATCAAGGCTTTAATACCCAATTAGCATTGTGGGATTGAAATATTTGCAGTATTAGCAAGTGGGGTATTATAGCTTAAAAAACAAATCTTTTACTTGACCAATAGCTATAAGAATTGTAGCAATATTAAACAATTAAATTTTACAATCTGTAGTGATTGTTTGTAAATTTAATACGATCAAAATACAATAGTGAACATATAGTAGTATTTTTTATTTTTGTCAAGCTACTTAGTTTAAGTTCAATTATTTTAACTGTTAATTATAAAATTTTGCTTCAAATAATTACACTAATTGCAGCTATAGGTAAAAACAATGAGTTGGGAAAAGAAAATAGTATGCTTTGGCACTTGCCTGCCGATTTAAAAAGATTTAAGAATCGAACTTCGGGACATTGTATTATCATGGGGCGGAATACCTTTGAAAGCATAGGGAAGCCCCTTCCAAACAGGACAGTTATCATAGTTACTCGAAACAAAAACTATAAGCAAAAAGGCTGTTTAGTTGCCCAAAGCATTAAAATGGCTATTAAAATAGCAAGAGCAGATGCTGAAGTATTTATCATAGGAGGTGCTCAAATTTACAAGCAAGCGATACTTTGTAAAGAAGTTAACCAATTAGATATAACACATATACACCACACTTTTGAGGCTGACGTTTTTTTTCCTGAGATAAACTTGGGGTTGTGGAAAGAAACAAGTAGAGAAAATTTTAGTTCAGATAAAGACAATGCCTACAATTATAGTTTTGTTACATATAAAAGAAAATAGCTTATATGTCTATTCAACTCACATCTGTCACAAAAATCTATGGCAATAAAAAAGCAGTAGATTCAGTTTCGTTTTCAGCCCAAAAAGGACAAATACTTGGCTTTATAGGACCTAATGGAGCAGGAAAAACTAGCACTCTTAAAATCATTTGCGGATACCTTAAGCCCACTCAAGGTGAGATTTTGGTTTGCAACACTAATGTAGTAGCAAATCCGATTAAAGCTCAAAGGCATATAGGTTATTTGCCTGAACAAAATCCTTTGTACACTCAAATGTACGTGCGAGAGTATTTGCAATTTATAGCCTCGGTTCACAAAATTTCAAAAAGAGAAATAGAGCCACTTATTGAAAAGCTAGGCTTAGCTGCCGAGGCAAATAAAAAAATAAAACAACTATCAAAAGGATATAAGCAAAGAGTTGGTTTGGCTGTAGCCATATTACACAATCCGCAGGTGCTTGTTTTGGATGAACCTACTACGGGATTAGACCCTAATCAACTACTCGATATACGCAAGTTAATAAAAGATTTGGGTAAGGATAAAACCGTTTTACTATCTACCCATATAATGCAAGAAATTGAAGCTCTGTGCGATAGAGTACTTATAATTAACAAAGGGAAGTTGATAGCTGACAAGTTTTTAGATGAATTAAAAACAAGCAACAAACAAGTTATTTCGGTTACTTTTGACTATAAAGTTGAAGAACAGTTTATCGACAAACTGCCCAATATAAGCTCCTTTAAAAACACCTCTGAAAACAATTGGACTTTAGTTTTTGAATCTAAAAAAGATATGCGTTCAGCAGTTTTTGACTTTGCACAACAAAGCGGATTAAAAATACTGGGCTTGCGCTCTGAAAACAAAAACTTAGAAAAACTTTTTCAAGACTTAACAAATTAACAGTTAGCAAGTTTTTTTAGCATTTGTACTTGCTGTTTGAATTTACCAGTTCGATTTTAAAAACAGATAACACTGCCAAGCTAAAAACATTTTATTAACTTTGCTAAAAAGCTCTCTTTATGTTTACTAAAGGTCGAATAATTTTTACTTGTTTGTTTGTACTTGTATTTGTGGTTATTATGGTTATAAGTTACAAAAAGGACTCTAAGATAAACAAAAAGCACTATCAAAACGGAGCTCTCTATACAGCAATTGGCATAGCAACTGCCATTTTATTTTTATTTTTGTTTAAGTTTATAAGTAAGTAGCTGTTATTTATGTTACTTAGTAAATGTATTTTCTGAAAATATTTTGTAAGTTACTACACTTGATTATATCTGTAACAATCTGTAATGTGGTCGTTTACCATACCTGTGGCTTGCATGTGGGCGTAAATTACTACTGAGCCCACAAATTTAAAACCTCTCTTTTTTAAATCCTTAGAAATGATATCTGATACAGCACTTGTGTTAGGTATATCTCGCTTTGTTTTAAAGTTGTTTTTTAGAGGCTTTCCTCCAACAAAGCCCCAAATATATTTAGAAAATGTACCAAATTCTTCTCGAATTTTTACAAACGATTTGGCATTGCTAACAGTTGCTTTAATCTTGAGCTTATTTCTTATAATTCCTTTATTTTGTATGAGTTCTTCAATTTTTTTGTCGGTATACTGCGCTATTTTTTTGTAGTCAAAATTATCAAAAGCCTTTTTAAAATTCTCTCTTTTTTTTAAAACAATAATCCAACTTAATCCTGCCTGAAAAGTCTCTAAAATTAAAAATTCAAATAATCTAGCATCATCGTAAACAGGAACTCCCCACTCAGTATCGTGGTATTTTATATACAAGGGGTCATTGCCAACCCAAAAACATCTTTTTTTCATATGAAACTTAAATTGAACATTTTACTTTTCTTTTGCAGAAGTCAACCAACTCAGTTTATTAAATTTCTACATTAGGATTTTATTTGTTTTAAATTTTAATTACATATAACTTGAGTTTAAATTTTTTGTGGTAAACTAAAATTATTGATACAATTAATTAAACTACAGTTTTTTAACCTACTATTAGAGGTTTAAAATAAAGATAGATTTATTTAAAACATCCTAAAATGATTAGGATAACAAATAATTTTTGCAAATTTATGATATCAAAATCTTTTAAATATGGTTTTTTTAAAAAACACAGTAATACTTATATTAATTTTTGGTTTTATAACATGCCGTTCTTTGTCGAGCAAAACAGAGGCTACTTCAAAAGAAAACCCAGTAGTGATAGCAAATGACAGCCTAGAATACGAAATAATAATAATTGATCCTGGTTTCACAACTTATTTAAACTCAATTGCACGTCCTGAGGGATTTTATTCTCAAAAATATCTAGAAATAAAAAACAGCTTTTATGTTGCTATTTGGAATCTAAGGGCCAATAATCCAATTTTATATAACTCAGATATTTATCAAAATAAGATAGATTACGATTCAAATATAAATTATGGTTATGAGGTTAATTATAAGCTTTTTAATTATTTTGAGTTTGCTCAACAAAAATACCGCATGGTTTTAAGGTAGTTTTCTAAAATACTACTTTTTAAACTACAATTCAGGTGCTTTTAACAGTATTACTTTGGTAAATGCTAATAATTTAAATGATAAGATTTTAATTACCAATGGCAGATTTGATATAAACCTAAATACTGTAAATAAGTAAAAAACTAGAGACACACAAAGCCTTATTCATTAATCTATTAACATTTTAAAACTATTCAAAAAATTAGCTTTTATATACCGATATTATTAATCTTTACACCTGTTTACGCCGAATTAACTAACGGATGCTTTACCGCAGAGGTTGACCAGTGTCTTAAAAACCTAAGCAAAGCCACTATTAGTTCAAACATATTAATTGACAGAGTTTTTCCAGTAGCAGGCATACAGGTTTTTAATCAAGAGCAATGCAAAGACACTTCAAATTTCGCACACTTTACCCAAGTTTGGAGCGAACTGTACAGAAGCATAGTATACCAAAAATTTTATTCCAATAGCTAGCCTTAAAAGTCAATTGAACTCAATTGCCAGCAATATAGTACCTATTGGTATTATCAATACTGAATTTCATCAATGTAACTTTGGCACTACCCTTAAAAATCTTTCAGTGAGTTTTGACTCTACTACAGGCTTGTTTTACAACCTAGCCGATAAAAATCCTTTTATTAAAAAGCAAAGCACTGTAATATCGCCTTTAGTATCAAAAGCCGTTGGCAACACTCTGCAATTTGTTATCAATACTAATTATATATTGCACAAAAAAGGAAAACCCAAAATAATATTTCAATAAAAGTTAAACAAACAGAAAGTTTGTTTATTTGCTATAGCTTTAAAGTGAATTACTCAAAAAAATAAATAGGCAAATTAATCTATTTGAGAAACTCTCAAGGTGTTTACCATTCCTTTTGCCTGCACAGGCATTGAAGATAAGTTAATGATAAAATCACCTGTTTTTACAAATCCTTTTTCTTTTGCAATTTCATTGATGTCTTCAATGGTATCGTCAGTACTTAGTTCTCGGTCGTAATGATAAGCTCTAACGCCCCATAAAAGATTCAACTTGCCTAAAATTCTTTTTTCTGAAGAAAAGGCGAGTACGTGAGCTTTGGGTCGCCAGGCAGAAATTTGAAAAGCAGTATAGCCACTATTGGTTAAGGTAGATATGGCTGCTGCTCTTATATCATCGGCCATTAATGCAGCGTGATGACATACAGATTTTGTTATAAAGCGATTTGTGCGTATATGTGGTGGTTCTTGCGGAACTTTAATCAAGTTTGAAAACTCTACGCTGCTAATTATTTCTGTCATTTTTTTTATCACACTAACAGGATTTTTCCCTATTGAGGTTTCTCCCGATAGCATTACAGCATCGGCACCATCCATTATAGAATTTGCCACGTCATTTACCTCGGCTCGGGTAGGAACTGAGTTTTCTATCATAGTTTCCATCATTTGAGTGGCAATAATTACAGGTATTCGGGCAAGTTTTGCCCTACGCACTAAACTTTTTTGTATCAAAGGGACATCTTGCATAGGAATTTCAACACCTAAATCGCCACGTGCTACCATTAAACCGTCGCAATAAGGTATTAAGGCGTCTATATTTTCAACTGCTTCGGGTTTTTCGATCTTTGCAATAACTGGAACTCTGTATCTAGATTTTTGCTTAATTAAATCCCTTAATATTCTCAAATCTTCTGGAACCCTCACAAACGATAATGCTATCCAATCTACTTCCTGTTCAATGGCAAAGGCTACGTCTTTCTTATCTTTTTCTGTAAGTGCTGATAAAGAAATATCAGTGTTTGGAAGATTAACTCCCTTTTTAGATTTTAAAACTCCACCTACAATCACTTTTGTTTTAACAAAGGTTTTTTTATCGGTTGAAACAACTTCAAATTTTAATTTCCCATCGTCTACTAAAATACACTCTCCTACTTTTACGTCTTTTGGGAAGCGTTGGTAGGTCATATATGCTTTTTCTTTTGTTCCTTTACACTGATTTGTTGTAAAAATAAAGCTATCGTTTTCTTTTAACTCTACCTCATCTTCCATATCTCCAATGCGGAGCTTAGGCCCTTGCAAGTCAGCTAAAACAGCAACATTATAACCTTTGTCTGCGTTTATTTGTTTGATTTGAGCTATGTGTTTTTTAGCAATTTCATAGTTTGCATGCGAAAAATTTATTCTAAATACATTAACTCCTTGGTCAACCATATCTTTCAAAATTTCATGGCTATGAGTTGAAGGACCTAAGGTGGCTACTATCTTTGTTTTTTTATTATTTGGCATATTCTAAAAAATTAAAAAATCTTTAGATTTAAGTGTTTTTAAATCAATTTTGTAACAAAAGGATACTTGCGGAATTTGATTTATTTTTTTCTTTAAAATTTCTAAAAATCCATTTTCAGTAATTCCTTCTATTTTTATAAAATAATTTACTTTTTTCATCTCTGGCACAAGATAGCTTAGGCTAAAGTTTTCGGAAAACAAAGTTGTTTGACACATTTTGTTATTGTATTTATATCTGTTGCTGATCAAAAAAAAGCAATATTCAGAACTCGTATATCGATAAACAGAAAACAGTGCTTTTACTTTGTGTTTTTGAGTGTATTTTTCTGTTTTATCTATATCAAAATCGCACCTTTTAAATTCGCAATTTAATGTTTTGTTTAAAATATAAGCCAATCTGTAATCGTTTAATACAGTATGTATGGCAATTAAAGTATATGCACTTGACGAAAAGTCAGTAAAATCTAATTTGTGAACCAGCATATAACACTAAATTTTTGGCTAAATTAAAAAAGTAGTTTATATCTAATGTAAAATTAACTAAAAGCTTTTAGTAATATTAGCAAGTTTATATACAATAATCACAAGCATGTATTTTGTAGTGATTCAAGTAGTGTTAACACGTTATAAATATGCTTTTAAAAATAGAATTTTTTGGTGGGCAATAATTATTAGCTGCTAACTATGATATTCCAACAACAATTTCAGCAAGCTAAGGTTTAGCTATAAATTCATTTTTTACTTTCATAAAACACCTAGTGTTAAATATTAGCTCATTTTGTCTTGCATGGCATAGTACATTTGTTTGGCTGCTATTTCTTCTGCTTTTTTTTTAGAAGCTGCTCTTCCTTTAGCAACCATAGAATTGTCAATATAAAGCCTAACACTGAAGTATTTTTTGTCTTTATTTTCATCATCTTCACAAAAATCGAATTGGTATTTTTTTTTGTTCTTCTGACACCATTCTATTATAAAACCTTTGTAGCTCGATATTTTTTCCTCTAAACTTTCAATACTTATATAAGGCAAAATTACTTGATTATATACAAATTGATGACAATAATTATATCCCCTATCTAGGTAAATGGCACCAATTAAAGACTCAAAAATATTTCCGTAAATATCTTCGCTTATTTTATTGTTAGTCTCACCTATTTTTACAAATTTTAATAGTTCTAATTTTTTGCCCAAAGCATTTAAGTGTTCTCTACTTACAACCTTAGCTCTCATTTGAGTAAGGTAGCCCTCATCGGCTTTAGGAACTTTTTTGTATAGATAAGAGGCAATTATGGAACTCAGTATAGCATCGCCTAAAAATTCGAGGCGTTCGTAGTTTATCGGGATTCCATCTTGGTCAAATAGCCTTGAAGACCTGTGTATAAAGGCTTTTTTATAGTGAGATAATTCAATAGGTTTAAAGCGTAGTAGTTTTTTTAATTGACAGCAAAAACTTTCATCCTCTTTATTTTTGGATTTAATTATTTTACTGTAAAAACTCATAAATTTTAGTTGAGTTTTTTAAAAGCAACACAAGCGTTGTGCCCGCCAAAACCAAAAGTATTACTCATAACTGTGTTTATATTTCTTTTTTGAGCCTTGTTAAGTGTTAGGTTTAACTCTGGGTTTATATTTGTGTCAACAGTAGTGTGGTTTATAGTTGGCGGTATAATCCCGTGTTCGAGTGCTAAAATTGAAGCTATAGCCTCTATAGCTCCAGCTGCTCCAAGCAAATGACCTGTCATTGACTTTGTTGAATTAATGTTAATATCTTTAGTATGTTTGCCAAACACCTCATATATAGCTTTTAATTCAGCAACATCCCCTAGCGGGGTAGAGGTCCCGTGAGTGTTTATATGGTTTATATCTTCTGGTTTTAACCCTGCATTGTCAAGGCAGTTTCTCATCACAGCTATTACTCCTATGCCTTTGGGATGTGGTGCTGTCATATGATAGGCATCTGATGACATGCCACCACCGATAAATTCGGCGTAAATTTTAGCTCCTCTAGCCTTGGCGTGCTCGTACTCTTCCAAAATAACAGCTCCTGCTCCTTCTCCTAAAACAAAGCCATCGCGCTGAGCATCAAAGGGTCGTGAAGCTGTTTCAGGATTTTGGTTTCTCGTCGATAAAGCGTGCATGGCGTTAAAACCTCCTATACCTGCAATACTGACTGCCGCTTCACTGCCTCCTGTTACAATTAAATCGCAGTGTCCAAGTCTTATGTAGTTAAGAGCATCAATCATAGCATTAGCAGATGAGGCACAAGCAGATACCGTTGTGTAGTTAGGCCCCATAAAGCCATTTTTTATGGAAATATTTCCAGGAGCAATATCGGCTATCATTTTTGGAATAAAAAACGGATTAAATTTCGGCGTTCCATCTCCTTTGGCAAAGCCCAATACTTCTTGCTGAAAAGTTTCTAAACCTCCAATTCCAGCTCCCCATATAACTCCAACTCTTAGTTTGTCAATTTGAGTTAAATTTAGCTTAGCATCTGCTATGGCTTCATCTGATGCCACTATGGCATACTGCGTAAATTTATCCATTTTACGCGACTCTTTTCTGTTTAAAAATTGGGTTACATCAAAATTTTTTAATTCACATGCAAAACGAGTTTTGAACTTGGCAACATCAAAATACGTTATAGGTGCTGCTCCGCTAACCCCGTTAACTAAGCTGTTCCAATACTCATCTTTATTGTTTCCTATGGGCGTTAATGCGCCAAGTCCAGTTACTACAACTCGTTTTAATTGCATATGTCTTTTATTTTTTGGCCTCTTCTATATAGCTAATTGCCTGACCAACAGTGCCAATATTTTCAGCTTGGTCATCAGGTATTTGAATGTCAAATTCCTTTTCAAATTCCATTATCAACTCAACAGTATCTAATGAATCAGCTCCTAAATCGTTAGTGAAGTTTGCTTCGTTTGTTACTTCGTTATCGTCAACTCCAAGTTTGTCAACAATAATAGCTTTTACTCTTGATGCAATGTCTGACATAATTTTATAAGTTTTAAAAATTAAAAATCGAGGCAAAAATACAAATCTTAAGTGTTATTTCTATTTTTTGCACAAAAATGTGCTGACTAAAGTACAAATATTCTTTGGATTTTTTAGAATAAGTTGCCTTGTTTTTAATAATTATTCTTTTTTTTGCATACAAAACACAATATTCTAATCTTATAAACCCCTAAAAAAGGCTTTGGAAATATATTAATAAAAAACCTAAAAGACTTATTTTAAGTGTAAAAGAAATTACAAAACAATTATAAAGTTTTGTTTAAATATTTGTAAACACGTAAATTATTTTAATAAAGGCTAGTTTTGCTGATTTTAAAAAATGTTTAACAAATGCAACGAATAGTTATATTTGCTTCAGGATCAGGAAGTAATGCTGAAAATATTATTTCTTATTTTAAAAACTCAAAAAAAGCTAAGGTTAGCCATGTTTTGTCTAACAACAAAGATGCTGGAGTTTTTGAGCGATGCAAACGTTTGCGCACCAATGCTGTTTTGTTTAACAAAGAGGATTTTTTACAGAATGATACTGTTTTAAACTTTTTGCTCAATGAAGCAGATTTTATAGTTTTGGCAGGTTTTTTATGGAAAGTTCCGCTAAAGATCATCGAAGCATTTTCAAATAAAATTATTAACATTCACCCTAGTTTGCTTCCAAAATACGGAGGTAAAGGCATGTTTGGCATGCGAATTCACAGAGCAGTGATAAAAAACAATGAAATTGAAACAGGTATTACTGTTCACTATGTTAATGAATTTTACGACAAAGGGGCTATAATTTTTCAGGCTAAAATACCAGTTTTGTCCGATGACAATCCTAAAAGCATCGCCCAAAAGATAAGTGCTTTAGAGCGTAAGCATTTTCCTATAATAATTAAAAATCTTATCTTTAATCAAATATGATTTTTAAAAGTTACTGTTTAAAAAATATTGATTGTAATTAAATTAAAGGGGTAAAAATTAAAATACAAATAACAAGAGTGAGCAATAGTCAATCAAACTTTTAAATACAGCAGTAAAGAGGTATTGTCAATTAACAAATTGTGAGTAACCTCAGTAAAAACAATAAATATAAAGTAAGTGAAAAAAGTAGCAATTTACGGGCAAGCCTATACTATTTCGGCAAGGAAAGAGATAAAAGTACTGTTTTCTTTATTACATAAACACAATATTGTAGTTTTTTTTGAAAAAAACTTTTACAATTTATTAATTTCTGAAAAAATACTAAATAAAAAATATCCAACTTTTAGTCATTTTAACGATTTGTCAAATTATTTTGACATATTGTTTACCTTGGGAGGAGATGGAACTATATTAAGGGCAATTACCTATGTTAGAAATTTAAATATTCCTATTATGGGTATTAACACTGGCAGGTTGGGTTTTCTTGCAACTGTACAAAAAAATAAAATTGAACAAGCAGTTAATTTTTTATTAAAAAAAGAGTACACTATTCAGGAAAGAACCCTGCTACAACTCGATACTACTCCAAAAATAAAAGAATTTTCAGATCTCAACTTTGCTTTAAACGAAATTACGGTAGCTCGTAAAAATACCACCTCAATGATTGGCATTAAAACCTATTTAAACGGCGAATACCTAACCAATTATTGGGCCGACGGACTAATAATTGCTACCCCAACAGGCTCAACAGGCTATTCATTAAGTTGCCATGGCCCTGTTATTTTGCCCAACTCAAAAAGTGTAAATATAACACCAATTGCCCCGCACAACTTAAGTGCACGCCCTATGGTTATACCAAACAGCACTAACATAGAACTCTCAGTAAGTGCTAGAGAAAAGAGTTTTTTAATTTCATTAGACTCGCGAATTGCTACAGCAAGTTCGTCAACAGTAATACGCATTAAAAAGGCGCCATTTACCATCAAGAGCATTTTACTTAAAAACCAATCCTATTTAAAAACCCTCAGAGGCAAATTACTTTGGGGAGAAGATACCCGAAACGAATCTTTGTAAAAATTGATTGCAATAAAACCTGATAAAAAAAGTTAAACAAAAAGCAAATTACTTGTTTTTTTAAAGCAAAATCAAATTATTATATTTGTCAACTTTTAAATAAGCTATATTTTAATTTAATTATACAAGCAAGGTTGGTGCTGATGTAGTTTAAAAAAAAGAAAATAAAAAATAGTGCACAGGTCAGGATATAAAATTCATCTAAATACATAATCAACAACAAAATATTTTATCTATTTTTGCCAATTGGTGCTAAAGTCTGAAATATCAATTGGCAAAGTATAGTCTATTTGAAAACAAAATTATTAGCTATGCCGATAATTAGTATCGTTGCTAAATTTTTAAATTGATGAAAGAGCAAGTTTTTATATTAATTTTTATAATATCGACTATTGTCAAAGCACAAAGTCATGAAATAGGTTTTTTTGCAGGAGGCTCAAACTTTATTGGCGATATAGGCAAAACTAACTATGTAAACCCAAATGAACTTGCAGGTGGGTTTATTTACAAGTACAACCTAAATCCGAGAATTGCTCTAAGAGGCACTTACACGTTTATACCCGCCTCGGGCAACGATGCAACTTCTGCAGACTCATACAGGCAAACTCTAGGAAGGAGTTTCGCCAATTTAGTTCACGAATTTGCAACAGGCATTGAATTTAATTTTTTTGACTACAATATAAATAATTACAAAACAAGATACACTCCTTATATTTTTACCAAAATAGCATTTTTTAACTATAAAAGCCCTGTGGAGCTAGACCTAAATAAGACCCTGCGCACTAAAAGTAAATTTTCTTGTTCTATTCCTTTTGGAATTGGGTTTAAAGGTTTGCTTATTAATAATTTAGCTATGGCTTTTGAAATTGGTTCGCGATATGCTTTTACCGATGAACTTGATTACAGCACCCCAGCGATAAGTGATCTAAATTTTGGAGGAAATGGAAACGACTGGTATGTCTTTTCGGGTTTATCCATAGTTTATACCTTTGGAAGACCTCAGTGTTATAGCGGATTAACTAGACAATAAATGGAAGAAGAACAACAACTAATTAGTAATCAAAAAAGAGTTCCTAATCACATAGCTATAATTATGGATGGCAACGGCAGATGGGCAAAGCACAAAGGGATGAAACGCGTATTTGGTCATAAAAACGCACTTACTGCAGTGAGAGAAACAGTTTATGCCGCAGCCGAATTAGGTGTTAAATACCTAACTATGTATGCTTTTTCAACCGAAAACTGGAACAGACCCAAAACCGAAGTTGAAGCACTTATGACTTTATTGCTCAGTACACTAAAAAAAGAACTTCCAGAATTTACAAAAAACGATGTCAAGGTAAATGCCATCGGAAAAATTGAAAACTTACCCATAAAAACTCTAAAAGAGCTAAACAATGTAATTCAAAAAACAAAAAACAATAAAAAAATTACCCTTACACTAGCTCTTAGCTATGGTGCAAGAGAGGAAATTGTTAACGCTATTAAAAGTATATCTGAAAAAGTTGTTAATAATAAGTTAGAAGTAAAAAATATCAATCAAAAAATTATAGATAATCATTTATATACCTTTAATTTGCCTGACGTTGATTTAATGATACGCACAAGTGGCGAACACAGAATTAGTAACTTTTTACTATGGCAAATGGCTTATGCAGAACTGTATTTTACAGATGTACTTTGGCCAGATTTTAGAAAAGAGAACCTTTTTAAGGCTGTTTTAGACTATCAAAATAGAGAAAGACGATTTGGAAAAACAAGCGAACAAATTGAAATTGATGAATAAGACTCCATTTTTATTTGTCTTATTTGCTGTATTATACACAGTAAATACAAGGGCACAGGAAACAGCAAAAGACAGCACACTTACAGCGTCTGAAGCTATTCAATACGAAAGAGGGAAGCAATATATTTTAGGAGGAATAACTGTAAACGGGTTGCAAAAATTTAGCGAGCAAACAGTTAAAACTTACACAGGTTTAGTTGTTGGGCAACCCATCAGATTGCCAGGCGACAAGCTCACTAGTGCTATAAAAAAATTATACGAAAGTAAGCAGTTTAACCAAGTAGATGTTTATTTGTCAAAGCGCGACGGCGATACTGTTTACCTTGAATTTAACCTTGCTGAATTGCCTCAGCTATCCGGTATTAACATATCTGGAGTAAGCAAGTCTAAGGCTAAAGATTTACAAAAAGAAACCGAAATTAAAAAAGGTGTTATGGTTAACGACAATTTAATTGTTACTACTCGTAACTATATCAAAAAAAAATACACTGATAAAGGCTTTCTAAAGACCAAAGTAACGGTCGATACCAAAAAAGATACCTCAAATATAAATACAGTTAACATGCAAATATTTATAGACCGAGGCAATCGAATTAAAATCAAAGAAATTAACTTTAAAGGCAACCGAGCTCTTTCGTCAAGTGCTCTTCGCAGTGCTATGAAAAAAACAAAGCGCAAGCTGTTTGGTCGATTTTGGAAACCGTCAAAATACGTAATTGACAATTACAAAAAAGACTTAGAAAATATACTTGAAATATACAGTGTAAAAGGTTATCGCGATGCTAGAATACTGTCAGATAAATTAAATTGGAATGACGACAATACCATAAACTTAGAAATTAACCTAGAAGAAGGACGTCAATACAGGTTTGGCGAAATATTATTTGTGGGTAACAAAACCTATTCGGACGAACGACTGAACTCCTTATTGCGCATAGAAAAAGGAGATATTTATAACGGTAAGGTTTTAAAAGAAAGAATATCGGGCGATGGAACTCCTAGCTCACAAGATATCCAAACACTTTACCACAACAGCGGTTTTTTATTCTCGCAGGTTAATGCAGTTGAAACCAAGGTTAAAAACGACTCTATTACCGTTGAAGTGCGTATAAGAGAAGACGAACAAGCAAGGATTAAAAAAGTAAACGTAATAGGAAATGAAAGAACCAACGACCATGTAATTTATCGAGAACTACGAGTAAAGCCTGGCGATTTGTTTAGTAGACAAAACATTATAAGATCTATACGAGAAATTGGTCAATTAGGTTTTTTTGACACCAATGTTACTCCAGAGGTCAAGCCAAATTATCAGGACAAAACCGCCGATATTGATTTTACAGTTATCGAAAAAGGAGGCAGTCAAATTGAGTTACAAGGCGGCTATGGCGGTGGCTCATTTATAGGCACTCTTGGCTTGTCGTTTAACAATTTTTCGGTCAGAAACCTATTTAATAAAGAAGCTTATAAGCCCTTACCTATGGGTGATGGGCAGGGTTTATCGCTGCGTTTACAAGCAAGCAGAACATATAACACTTATAGCTTTTCGTTTTCTGAGCCTTGGTTGGGAGGAAGAATTCCTCAATCTTTGTCGTTTTCAGTGTATTTTTCTAACCAATATCGCTTTAACTTCAACACCAATACAGTTGACAAGAGTCAAAGCTTGGGCATAACAGGAGCCCAATTAGGTTTAAGCAAACGATTAAAATGGCCCGATGATTACTTTAGCTTATCACAAGCTATTAGTTATCAACGTATAGAACTAAACAATTACGGTTACCGCGTAGGTTCATCGAACGATATTTTAAGTCAAGGCGATTTAAATAATCTTGCCTATTCAGTAGCTTTTAGTCGAAATTCAGCAGGACCTAGCTTAATTTTTCCAACCTATGGTTCAGAATTTTTAATCCAAACAAAAGCAACACTGCCTTATTCTTTGATCAGCGGCAGAGATTATACTCGACCTGATGATTTGCTGCCAAATTCTGAAGAAGAACAAGATTTTTTTGCCGAAAAGTACAAGTGGTTAGAGTACTATAAAATATCGGCTAAAGGCAAGTGGTATACCGAGTTGGCTAATAAACTTGTTTTAATGTCAAATTTTGAAATAGGATATTTAGGTTCTTACAATAGTAAGCTAGGCTTAACACCTGTTGAACGTTATTTTGTAGGTGGCGATGGTATTGCACAAGGACAGCTAGACGGAAGAGAAACCATTGGCTTAAGAGGCTATGAAAACAACAGAGTTTCCTCTATTGATGGCGGAGCTATTTACAATAAATTTCAATTGGAAATGCGCTATTCAATAACTGACAAGCCTGCAGCATCTATCTATGCATTAAGCTTTTTAGAAGCAGGTAATTCATACGACAATTTTAGCCAATTTAATCCGTTTAAATTAAAACGCTCTGCTGGCTTGGGTATTCGGATATTTATGCCAGCCTTTGGCTTGTTAGGCATAGACTTTGGATATGGCTTTGACTCTCTGCCAGTTTTTGAAAATACTTTAAACCCTATTAAATCAGGTTGGCAAACACACTTT
>JBKDZU010000026.1:0-60145 GCA_047971505.1 Tenacibaculum sp. | reverse complement strand
GGTTGATATTTCTCATGCTAATTTTGAAGACCACATTGACTCGGTTAACAACACCTTACAGCAAATTAACAGTGCTGACAAACCAACTATTATGGTATTTAACAAAATAGATGCTTATACGCATAAAACCATATATGAGGACGATCTTATAAGTAAAAAAACCAAAGAACACTATACGTTAAGCGATTGGAAAAAAACTTGGGTTAACCAAATGGGCAATAAGAGCGTCTTTATTTCGGCACTCAATAAAAGTAATTTAGAAGAGCTTAAAGAAAAAATGTATAAAGAGGTAAAAAAAATTCACATCCTGCGCTTTCCTTACAATGATTTTTTATATCCCGAATAGTCTCTTGTGTAAATTTTAAGAGTTGCTTATCAATCAAAAAAAGCGATAGTCCTATTTTTTATTGTAGATTACAATGGGTTAAAATACAACTTTGGTAAGAATTTTGTTATCAAAAAGCTGAGTGTTATCAAAATAAAAAAAGTAATGAGCCAATACATATTTACTTATTAAAATATTGCTTAAGCTACTCTAAATCTAACTGAGAATTTACTTATAATCCACAAAAGGCAATGATAAAATGACAAATATCAAATTTAGCGATTTTTTATTAATCGCAATTAAAATATTAAAAACCAAACTTTTATTTAAATTTTCTTGTATAAAAACTATAATTATATTACTTGCAATAGGTTTTTATTCAAATAACTTAAATGCCCAGCAAAGCTATAGATATTTGTGGGACAAGGTGTATAAATTTGAGATTGATAAATTTCAAAAATCGGCTCTTAAAACGGTTGATGAAATATACAAAAAGGCAAAAAAAGACAAAAACGCACCGCAAATTATCAAGTGCTTATTTTACAAAAGCAAGTTTTTGTTAGAGTTAGAGGAAGATGCCCAGCTAAAAATTATCGATCAGTTTAAAAAACACATAACTAAGTCGAGTTTTCCAACAAAAAATGTTTTAGAAAATATTTTGGCAAATTTGTATTGGCAGTATTTTAATGAAAATAGATGGAGGTTTTACAAGCGAACCCAAAGCAGTACAATAGCAACTGAAGACGATTTTAGAACTTGGGATCTAAACACCTTATTTGCCAAAATTCACTCTCATTTTAAAGCCTCTTTACAACAAAGCGAAGATCTGCAAAAAATATCTATCTTTAAATTTTTAGATATCTTAGAACTAACCAAAGACACCAAAACCTATCAACCCAGCCTATTTGATTTTTTAGCACATAATTCATTAAATTTTTATAAAAGTAGCGAAACAAGTATAAACAAACCAGCCTATAGTTTTATTATTGACAATAAAACCTATTTGGTTTCTGCGCCTGATTTTTGCAAACTCGAACTAAGTGCTAAAGATAGTTTATCACTGCAGTTTAAGACTTTAAAAGTATATCGACAACTCATAAGATTTCACTTGGCAAGCAGCAACTTAGAAGCCATGGCAGCAAATGATATAGCGCGTTTAAAATTTATAGATAAACACAGTAACTTTAGTCATAATCAAAAACAACTTTTACAAGTATTAAAAACTTCCGAAAATTTATTTAAAAATCACAAAGCTTCAGCTTTATATGCCTATGAAATAGCAAAAATACACAGCGAACCAAACAAAAGTACTAAGCCCAATAACAAAAAGGCCCTTGCAATTTGCAATAAAACTATAAGCGCATTTCCAAAAAGTACAGGTGCTGCAAAATGCCGAGCACTTAAAAATTTAATCACTTCAAAAAAACTAACTATACTTGCTGAAAAGCATATCCCCACCGAGCAATATTCAAAAATTTTAGTAAATTTTAAAAATATAAACACACTTTATTTATCGACCTATGCGATAAGTTTTTCTCAACTTAACGAACTGAATAAAATTTACAATACCGCCAAGCAATTTGAGTTTATCAGTAAATTAAAGCAAGTTGAAAGACGGAATTTTGATTTGAAAAACAACGGAGATTACCTGCAGCAGTCAACCGAAGTTAGCCTGCCCAAATTTTATCAAGGTTTTTTTTTAATTTTAGCCACGCCAGATAAAAAACCTACAAAAAAATCTATTTTTGCCTATTCAACAATACAAGCTACCGATATTGCTTTTATAACTAAGCACAACCAAAAGAACAATTATCAGGTTGTTGACAGAAACACAGGCATGCCCTTGCCCAATGCCAAGGTGCATTTTACCAATATTGCAAACAAACACTACCAAAGCACTCTTGACAAACATTTCTTTACCGATAAAAACGGAGAATTTAGCTTTATCCCAACTGCACAGTACTATAAAGATGTTAGCCTTACAATAACCTATAAAAATCAAACAGCTAGTTTTAAACCTACTTATATCAACAAAAGTCAAAACAAAGAAACAATTGCTGAAAAACCACGTATAAAAACCTTTATTTTTACCGATAGAAACATTTATAGACCTGGGCAAATCATCTATTTAAAAGGCATATGCACAGAAGCCTTTAAAAACAAAGCATTTGTTAAAACCGATAAAACAGTTTTATTGCGCTTAAAAGATGCAAATTTTCAAACTGTTAAAGAATTGACAATAAAAACCAATGAATTAGGTTCGTTTTCTTCAAATTTCACAATACCAAAGCAAGGAATTACAGGTAACTTTACCATAGAAACCTCTGTCGATAATAAAGTTGATTACACTCAAATTTGGGTTGAACAGTACAAGCGACCAAAATTTAAAATTCATTTTACGCCCGTTGTTAAAGCTGTAAAAATTAATGAAAAAATAATGCTCAATGGTTCTGCTAAAGCCTATTCGGGTGCTAGTATCAGCAGTGCAAAAGTAGTATATAGAGTGTATAGAAAGGTAAGTTATCCTATAGAGCGCTATGCTTATATACATATACAACCTGGTTTTTCACAAAGCTCACAAGAAATAACTCATGGCGAAACCACTACCGATAAGCACGGTAATTTCTCCTTAACCTTTAAAACTCTGCCTGATCAAAGTGCAAATCCTGAAAGTTTTCCTGTATTTAACTACATAGTCAATGTTGATATTACCGATTTCAACGGCGAAACCAACCGCAGTAGTACCGAAATAAAAGCAGGCTATCACAGCCTTATAACAAGTGTTAAAACACCCAAAAAAATCAACAAAGAATTAGAAGATATAAAGTTTAAAATCAATACTTTAAATTTAAACGGAGAGTTTGTTCCTAGTGCTGTTAATCTTAAAATTTTTAAACTAAAAGCTCCAACTCGTGTTTTTCGCAAACGTCCTTGGGCTGCGCCCAATTATCAAATTATTCCTGAGGATGAATTCAAGAAAAAATTTCCTTACGACACCTATGCAAATAAAGATAACTACACAAACCGAGAAAAAGAAAACCTTATTTTTGCTAGTAAATTTAATACTGCCAACAAAAAAGAACTCAATATAAGTTCTGTTAAAAAATGGGCATCAGGCAAATATATAATTGTTTTAGAAAGCACAGACAAATTAGGTAAAAGTTCAAAGGTAAAGAATTTCTTTAGCCTTTATTCTACTGAAGACAAGCTGCCTGCTGACAAGCAATTATTTTCCATCTCAAGTGACAAAAACTTGTATAAGCCTGGCGATACCGCTCTAGTAAAGCTAAGCACAAACTCAGAAAATTTACATTTGATTTTAAGAGTTGAGAAGCGTAAAAAAACCGTTGAAAAACACTATATACATTTAAGTAAAAACCACAAAAATATCAGTATTCCAATAACACAGCACGATGTTGGCGGTTTTGCACTACAATGGCATTTTGTAAATTACAATTCTTTTGAAAAAGGAAGCTTCCCCCTTAAGGTTGCATACCCAAATAACAAGCTGCTTATCAGCACGCAAACATTTAAAGACAAGTTGCAACCTGGAGAAAAACAAACCTGGAGTTTTAAGATACAAAAACCAAATAAAACTATTGCCGATATTGAACTTTTGGCAAGCATGTACGATGCTTCATTAGATGCCTTTGCTCCACAACTTTGGCACTTTAAACCCTTGCAAAATACTGAATACTATTCAAGAAATAACACCAAGGCAGCACTTAGTTTTCAAAACACACAGTTTACAGTTCAAAACATAAATAACCATCTTTATTTACCAAGCTATAAGTTGCTCAGAGCAAAGTATAACTGGTTTGGTTTTAATTTAAGTAATTGGCATTGGCTAAAAAGGAATTATTTGAAGAATGTAAATTACCAAAGAAGCCAATTCCAAAGTGTGTTAAGTGGTGTAGTAAAAAATAAAGCAGGTGCTTTACCAGGAGTTAAGGTATGGATAAAAGACACACAATTTGGCACTAAAACTGATCGAGAAGGAAAATTTAATTTAAAAGTAAATAAAAACGATATATTGATGTTTAGCCTTGCAGGCATGAAAACTATTGAAAAAACAATCAATCAATTACAAGATATCATATTAATTGAAATGGAAAGTGCTTATAATTTAGAACCAAACAATGCAATTGAAACTGAGGCAGTATATACCAACGGCAAAAGTCGTATTTTATTAGCTCCTGAACACCCAAGTGAAAGTGCTCCAGTATCATATAAAAATAAAGTAGCTAAAGAAGATGCATTTACTGACAATAAACAGTTCAAAGGTGTTAAAGTGCGAAAAAATTTTAATGAAACAGCCTTTTTTTACCCACATTTACGCAGCGATAAAAATGGAGACATCAGTTTTAGCTTTACAGTTCCCGATGCACTTACTACATGGAAACTACAATTATTGGCACACAGCAAAGATTTGTTCTGGTCAACAAAAACTCTAGAAGCCCTCACTCAAAAAAAATTGATGATCAGCCCAAATATCCCGCGTTTTTTGCGCCAAGGCGATCAAATTAGCCTGAGCACTAAAATTACAAATCTGTCTGACAAAGATTTAACAGGAAAAGTCCAACTTATTTTAAAGAACCCTCTTACAGGAAAAGAAGTTAATCTGTTAAACAAATCAAACAAAACACAAGCATTTTCAATAAAGCAAAACAAAAATACTAGTGTTTCGTGGAGCTTGAGCATCCCTAAAAACCTAAATGCACTTCAATACAAAATTGTAGCAGAGGCAGGTAGTTTTTCTGACGGACAGCAAAACACTCTATTAGTACTGTCAAATAAAACTTTGGTTACCGAAAGCATGCCTATGTGGATTAAAGGGAATAAGAGTAAAACCTTTAGCTTAGATAAGCTAAAAAACAATAAGTCAGTTAGTTTAAAAAACCACCAGCTAAGTTTGGAAATCAGCTCCAATCCAGCTTGGTATGCCATTCAGGCGCTTCCTTACCTAATGGAATACCCCTCACAGTCTAGCGAACAAGTTTTTGTTAATTATTACGCTTATATTTTAGGAAGCCATATAGTTAATTCTAGTCCTAAAATTCAACAAGTTTTTAAGCAGTGGGAAAATTCAAATGCCCTTATGAGTAATTTGGAAAAAAATCAAGAATTAAAATCGCTTGTGATAAAAGAAACCCCTTGGCTGAGAAGTGCACAATCGGAATCAGAACAAAAAAAGCGTATAGCCTTGTTATTTGACCTAAACAACTTGCAAAATCATAAACAAAATGCCTTAAATAAATTAAAAGAACTACAGATGAGTAGCGGAGGTTTTCCCTGGTTTAAGGGGGCCAAACAACCCAACTCAAAAATTACTTTGCAAATTGCCTCGGGGTTTGGTCATTTAAAGTGGTTGCATAATATTGATGCAGACAGTGAAAAAGCTGATACAATAATTAAAAAAGCAGTTCAGTTTTTAGACAATGAAATTGCCGATATATACAAAACTCTGCTTAAAAAAGCCGAACAAATAAAACAAGTTAGCGGAAGCAAAAAAGGGAATGCATTTTTAAAGAAAAACAATTTAAGCTCGTTTATCATCCAATATTTATATATGCGAAGCTTTTACAACAATATAAAAATATCTAAAAAAAATCAAAAAGCTATAAGCTATTACATTGGGCAAACCAGTAATTTTTGGAAATATTTCAACTTGCACAACAAAGGCTTATCAGCTTTAATCCTCCACAGAAGTGGCAAAATTAAAACGGCAAATAAGATTTTACAATCTTTAAGGGAAACAAGTGTAGTTTCAGAAAAATTTGGAATGTACTGGAAAACTAATAGAGTAAGTTGGCAACAACAACAGTCTCCAATTGAAACACAGGCTTTGCTCATAGAGGCATTTACTGAAATTGAAAACGACCTTAGTACTGTTGATAGGCTAAAAATATGGTTGTTAAAAAACAAGCAAGTAAAGCATTGGGAAACCGCCAAGGCAAGCACAGAGGCAATATACGCTTTGTTATTGCAAGGAAGCAATGACCTGCTATCAACCGAGTTAGTTACTGCAAAAATTGGAAACAAAACGATTAATCCAATGCAAAACCCCGATATAAAAACAGAAGCAGGCATAGGTTATTATAAAATTTCGTGGGAAGACCATGAAATAAGTCCAGAAATGGCTGAGGTTACACTAAGCTCAAAAAGCAATAATAGCTCATGGGGAAGTTTGTATTGGCAGTACTTTGAAAATTTAAACAATATAAGTTCGGCTAGTAACTTTCCTGTTAAATTAGATAAAAGAATTTTTAAAAAAATAAATACTGATACAGGTGAAAAATTGGTAATAGTAAAACCTAAAGAAACACTTGAGCTTGGTACTTTGCTGACAATTAGAATAGAACTTAGTTCGGATAGGGATATGGAGTTTGTCCATCTAAAAGATATGAGAGCTAGTGGTGTTGAACCTATAGAAGTGTTATCTGAGTACCAGTGGCAGGATGGTTTAAATTACTATCAAAGCACTCAGGATGTGGCAAGTCATTTCTTTTTTGAGCAATTACCCAAAGGAGTTTACGTTTTTCAGTACGATGTTAGGGTAAATAACTCAGGTATTTTTAGCAGTGGCATTGCAACTGTTCAAAGTGTGTATGCCCCAGAGTTTATCAGTCATTCAAAAGATATTAAATTGCGAATAAAAGAGTAGTTAAAAAACTCTTTTCAAGCTATTTTAATAATTCTGCTACCAGTAGTAAAAGATTGTTCTTAACACTAAATAGGATGGCTTATGCCATTCGAATCGTTTGAAATAAAAATAATGTAGTGCAACTAATACATTAAATATAAGTATTTAATTTAAAATCAAAAAATAAGTGTAATACACTCATTTCCTTTTTTTAAGTATAACATATTTGCTAACTGTATTTTATGAGTTTTAATGCAAAAACTACCTAAATCCCTTTTTGTACAGCAGTTTGGTGTTAAAATTTTGTTACTTATTTTTTAATATTCTAAATCGGTAGGTTCGATAAAGGTAGTTTGAGGATCAAAAATTTCTATTATAAATTCTCCAACTTTTTGCATAAAAGTGTCTAAACGCTCTTGGTTAAGACTGTAATCTGGATTTGTATAGCTAGCTGAAAAATTCATTTTTAAAAAACCTTTGTTTAGGTTTTTAAACGAAATTATCCCCGCTTCTAAGGGTTTTAAAAAATTGTGTTGCTTGTTTTGGGTGTACAAAAAAGCGTATAACATTACTTGAATTGCCTTGTGGTATTTTAACTCTCTTATTTTACTAAAATCTACAATTTTTAAATTTGCACTATCGGTTATTCCAGTTTTGTAGTCTATTATGCGTATAATGTTGTTTAGCTGGTCAATTCTGTCTACTTGCCCTTGTATTTTTACAGGAAAATTAAGCTGGTCTAGCTTGATATTAGCTTCTAAAGATTGTTCGGTAGCTATAATCTTTAAGGTGTTTTCCTCGTTTTTTAACAAAGCTTGTTCTCGCTTTAAAAAGTTAAGCACAAAACGGTTGGCAACCTCAAAAATTAATCTGTTTTTGCCTGTTTTTATATTGCCATTTTTATAGTTTTTTAACAAATAATGAGCCATTAATTGTTTGGCTTGTTTTTGCATTTTAGTAAGTGTTTCAGCATTTATGTATTTGTCCTGATAGGGTTTGTATAGAGCATCGAGGGTGTTGTGTATAGCAGTCCCCATGGTGTTGGCTGCCAAATTTTCTTCAACATCTTCAAATTCTTTAATTCCCAGTACTTTATGCTTATAAAATCCCAGCGGATTATAAAGGTAGTGCGTAAGTGCTGAAGGTGATATTCCTTTTTTTGCTAGTTCTTTTAATTTCTCTAGCACTTCATCAGTCTTTAAAATTTCTCTTTGCTTATTTTTAGATATAACAATTTGCGGACTTATTATCTTTTCTAAAATATCATCACGCAATAGTTGCAATTGTGCTATAAATCGACTTTTTTCTCCGCCGCCAAATTTATCTTGTTCAGTATTATATATTAGATATATGTTTTTGGCACGTTGCAATAATCTAAAAAAATTATAGGAATATAGAGCATCTTTATCTCGATAGGTAGGCAAGCCGAATTTTATTTTTACGTCAAAAGGGATAAATGAATTTTGTGAATATCTACTTGGTAGTACTCCCTCATTTACCGAGGTAATTATTAGATTTTCAAAATCGAGGGCTCGGGTTTCTAGCAATCCCATTATCTGTAAGCCTTGAAGTGGTTGATTTTTAAAAGATAATTTTTCTAACTCTATAAATTGTAAAAAAAAATGCTGTAAGGTTTTTAAATCCTGCACGTATTTAAAGCTGTATTGTATATTTTGTAATTGTTTAAGAACTCTGTAGAAACTCAACCAATAGCGTTCTTCTGGTTTGTCAAATTTTTCTTTTAACAAAGATATTATGCTTATAAGCCTGAGCAAAAAATCATCAATATTAGTGAATGGTTTAAACAAGTTTAGTACTACCCTTTGTATTTGACTGGGTATTTCAGCAAAAAATAAGGCTATTTCCTTAAAACTGATAAAGGAAGTTTTGTTTAGCTTTAACTCTGTTATTAAACTGTCAGAAAAATTTTTGTCTTTAACATAGAGCAATTGATAAATAGATGGTTGCATGAGCAGAGCAATAAGGTCTTTGTAATAAAATAGTTGGTCTTCTTTTTCTTGAAGTGTTTCTCGGTTTATAAATAACTTAAAAATACTTGTTATTAAACCTGTAGCAGGTAAATCTTTTAAGGGATATCCCATAGTGATATTTACTGATTTTGCTACATCAGCAGGTAATGAGTTTAGTGCCACAGGTAATAAGGATTCGTCTGCAAGCACTAGGGCACTGTTGTTGTAGCTTGAAAATTTTGACAAAAGCCCTCTAGCATATTTTATTTGCATAATGTTTTTAGATGCACCTATTACTTGTATATTTTTGATTTTTAAAAAGTTATCGCTGAGTATTTGCAAACTTTCCGTTTGGTAATATTTCCAATGTTTTTCGTATTTTCTTATAAAACTACCTGCTTGGTGCTTGCTGTTGTAAAAGGCTTTGTCTATATCCCAATAAATTTGGGTATTGCCTTTGTTTAACATTTTTTGAAAGATAAGCTCTTCGCTAGCATTTAAAGCATTAAATCCTAAAAAAAAGTATTTGCAGTGAGCTTTTAAGCTTATAAAATTGTCAATTTCTTTACAAGCTTCTCTAAAAATAAGACCTTGATAACCTATTTTTTTGTTTTTTAAATATGTATAAAAATGGCGATACAGTTTGTCGAGATTCTCCATAAAGGCAAAATAGTCTTTAATAAGTTTGGTTTCTTTAACAGTTTCTGATAAAGACCACTTGCGCAAACGGTGAATATCGCCTAGGTAGGAAAATATTTTGTGAGTATCTACAAGCTGTTGGTCTATTTGATTAAAGTCCTGAAGTAGGGTAGGTGCCCAGTTAGAAAATTTGCTAAAGGGGTCGGGCTTTTGTTCTTCTTTTTTATAGATGCTGTAAAAGTAAAATAACAATTGCACCGAATCTGCTTTTTTAATTCCCGATATTTCTTCCACAAAACTGCCAATAGTGTACATTTGCGGTAAAAACCCTGTTTTTATCTTGTTTTTTAAGGTTTGTTTTACAAAAACCCTAGACCTTTTAGAGGGTAAAATGAAAACAACATTTTCAAATTTCTGTGTGCTTTTTAAAATAGCATCTAAAGTATCTGATATAAAAGACTGCATCTTTGCAAATTAATTTAGCTAAAGTACAACTTATATAAAACTTAGCTTATTTTTTTAGAAGATTAAGTTAAAAATTTGCAATTGCTAGTTGAATATATCCCGCAATAAAAAATTATTTAGATAAAATTAAAGATTTTATATCTATAGTGTTAATTAAGTAAAAAATTATAAAAAATTAATAAATTGAAATCAAACTTTATCTTTATATATTTGTAGTGATACAGAATACCCAACCGCTAGAACACTATTTTATAAAGTAAAATTTGGTTTAAGAAAAGCTTTTTTTATTTACTTTAAAATGAGTTTTAATCTAAAGTTTTAAAATAATTGAGTGAGTTGAGTGTTATTCTAATTATTGAGGTTTTATAATAACTGTTGTAAAACAAACTACTGCACAGCCACCGGCTTCAACACATTGCGATACGTAAAATCCAACACATTCATAGTCTTTACAGCTATGACTTGTTACATTTCCTTCAGAGTCTACGCAATCTACTTGATATTTTTTATCCTCTGTTTCTCTTGGAGTGGCTTTCTTTGCGCCTTTTACAAAGTCTAAAATATTTTGGCTGTTTTTTACCAGTTCAACAGATTGGTAGCCGTAAGTATTATTCTCTTTGTTAAACAATAAGGTAAATTTAACAAATTTGTTTTCTGAATTAGCTTTTTTAGACAACTTGTCAAGTATGAATTCTAAACTTTTGTTTGTATTTGTGTTTGAAAAATTTAATTCTTTTTCTTGGTTACAAGCAATCAGAAATAAAGATATAATAAATAAACAGGTAAATAATTGTAATTTTTTCATAATAAGGAAGTTTTAGTATACATTCGACGACAAATTAAATACTATCTAAATAAAAATACAAATATAATTTATTAAATTTTTGTTAAATTATATTGCTGTATCCTAGTTTAGTGAAAAAGTATATATACTTTTTGATTTTGGTAATATAGCATTGGAACTTACCTAATGCACAATTTAGGTAATTTGATATTTGGGCATTTGAGTGAAAAAGTAATAAGGGAGTATTTCAAAATTAGAACAAGGGTTCTTGGTTTATAATAATTATTATGAATTTGTTTTTTTGTGAATTTACAAATTCCCTTTAAATTACAGCTGAGCTCGCTTTAGCATTTCGGTCAATTTTACGCATCAGTCCCCACAGCACTTTACCTGGACCTATTTCGATAAATTCTGTTGCTCCATCAGCAATCATAGCCTGTATGCATTGAGTCCACCTAACTGGAGCTGTTAGCTGGGCAATAAGGTTTGTTTTTATTTCCTGCGGATTGCTCACTGCTTTAGCTACTGCATTTTGATACACAGGACAAACAGGTTGTTTAAACTTTGTTTGAGTTATGGTTTTTGCCAATTCTGTTTTTGCAGGTGCCATTAAAGGTGAGTGAAAAGCACCTCCAACAGGCAATAAAACAGCTCTTTTAGCTCCTTCTTCCTTTAATATTTCACAAGTTTTATGCACTGTCTTTTCTTCACCCGAAATTACCAACTGCCCAGGGCAGTTGTAGTTTGCCGCTACAACAATCCCGTTTACTGACCTGCAAATATCTTCTACTTTTTTATCTTCTAAGCCTAAAACAGCTGCCATAGTAGAGGCTTGTAATTCACAGGCTTTTTGCATGGCAATGGCTCTTTTTAATACTAGTTGCAATCCATCTTCAAAAGATAGGGCACAGCTAGCTACCAAGGCAGATAGTTCTCCTAAGGAGTGTCCTGCCACCATTTTAGGCGTAAAATTACTTGCTAAAACCTTAGCCATAATAACTGAGTGCAAAAAAACAGCAGGTTGAGTTACTTTGGTTTGCTTTAGCTCTTCAGCTGTACCTTTAAACATGGTTTGGCTTATGTTAAAACCTAAAATATCATCGGCTTTGCTAAACAGTTCACGCGCAAGAGCCGATTTTTTGTATAAGTTTTGTCCCATGCCTGTATATTGGGCACCTTGCCCTGGAAAAATATATGCTCTCATATAGATGTTTTTATTTAAAGAAATTACAAATTTAACTTTTTGCTTATCGCTTGGTTTATTGGTTTATAATTATTTATATATTTGGTCAAATAAAATAGTACTTAGCAATAACTCACTTTAAACAAAAATGTTAAGTTATATTAATTCTATTTATTTTTTATTCCTTGTTGCAAACATACAATTTTTAAATTAGTATATTCGCCTTATGACTCCACTGCAAAAATCTCAAGCACAGCTTACTTATTTAATTTTAGCTGCTTTATTTATAGCCTCTTTAGTTACTTCTAATTTAATTTTTCAAAAATTCTTTTATTGGTACCCTTTTAATCTTGAACTTTTTGGTGTAAAGCTTTTTGAAATTTCTGTTGGCTTACTTCCCTATCCTATTACGTTTTTAATCACTGATCTTTTATCTGAAATTTACGGAAAATCAAAGGCTAACAAGGTTGTAGTTTCAGGTATATTTGCCTCTTTCTTTTCTTTGGGTATTATATATGTATCAAAGTTAGTGCCTGCCACCTCTTGGTCGGCAGTAAATAATACTGAGTTTACTCATGTTTTTGGGGCTGCCCCTTTAGCTGTTTTTGCTTCAATGGTAGCTTATTTATTTGCACAATTTATCGATATACGCGTGTATCATTTTTGGAAAAACTATACTCGAGGTAAACACCTGTGGTTGCGAAATAATTTTTCTACTTTTACCTCCCAATTTACCGATACCTTATGCGTATTGCTGCTCCTTTGCTCGTTTAATATAATTAAATGGGATAATTTTTTAGGACTTTTGCTCAGTGGCGTGTTGTTTAAAATACTCGTTGCCCTTGTAGATACACCAATACTTTACGCTTTGGTTTATTTTTTTAGGAAGAAATTTGACTTAAAAATTGGAGAAGAAATTTCTAATTTATAAAGTACAATTCAATATATTTATCAATATTTATTTTAAAATAGGTTAACGCTTTTTCTTTTTCTTTTTCTTTGTAAAATAAAATAATGCACAATAATTATGATTAGTAAGTTTTTCTACAATCTTTACTACAACAAGCTTTCACTGCCGCACGAGTTGGCTGTTTATCTCAACCTAATCAGCAATCTTATCGTGCTTTTTATCTTAGGGTATATAGTATTTAGAGTTTTGCGTTACTCTGGCAGAAAGCTATTATTTAATATTGCTAGTAAGACTAAAACCTCTTTTGACGATATACTTATCAAAAACAAAGTTTTTTTAAATATTACCCGAATCATAATGCTTCTAGTATTTTTCGTTTCGCTACAGCCACTTCTCGAGGAGTTTCCTAATTTGCTAAAGTATACCGATCGTATAGTTTCGGTAATAATTACTTTTTTTGTTATTTGGCTTGTTCGCAGTATACTTTTAAGCTTAAAAGATTTTTTAAGAGAATTTTCATCTTTTAAAGACAAGCCCCTAGAGAGTTACGTGCAAATTTTTATGATATTGCTTTGGATGATTGGACTTGTCATTGCCTTTACCTTACTTACTGGAAATTCACTACTTAAGTTCATGACAGCCTTAGGAGCTTTTTCGGCAGTACTTCTTTTGGTTTTTAAAGATACCATTTTAGGCTTTGTAGCAAGTATTCAAATTTCAGTAAATGATACCGTTAGATTAAACGATTGGATTACTATGAAAAAATATGCAGCCGATGGCAATGTTATTGAAATTAACCTAGCATCGGTAATTGTAAAAAATTTTGACAATACAATAACAAGCATTCCTACCTATTCTTTGATATCCGACTCGTTTAAAAATTGGCGAGCTATGAGCCACTCCGACGGCAGACGCATTAAGCGCTCTATTTTAATAAAAGCTAATTCGATTAAATTTGTTGAAGAAGCAGAGCTTTTGGAGCTTAAAAAAATAGCTCTTATTTCTGATTATATAGTTAAAGTATCAAAAGAAATAACAAGTTATAATCAGATAAACAATATTGACAAGTCCTTGCTTATAAACGGCAGAAACCTCAGTAATTTTGGACTGTTTAGAAAATACTTAGACCAGTATTTAAAGCAACATCCTAAGATTAATCAAAATTTGCTGTTTATGACTCGCCAACTCGACCCTACACCCAACGGTATACCACTTGAAATTTACGCTTTTAGTAAAAACAAGGTTTGGCTAAACTACGAGCGTATCATGTCAGATATCTTTGATCATATTTTGGCTAGCGTTAGCTATTTTAAACTTGAAATATTTGAAAACCCATCGAGCAAGGATGTTTTAAAAATTAACAAAAACTAATTATATTGTAATTAATTTGTGTAATTGTAACAACTAGCATGCTGTTTAATCTCAACCACAAAACCCTATTTCTTAAAATATAATTACGTGTTACACACCTTTTAATATAACTTACGAATAAATTTTTAGGATGATAAAAACAAATTATAACCCTACATCGTTAAAATATAAATTGAACAATGTTATAATATTGTTTTACATCGGAAAGAATATAAAGTTACATTGTTTCTTCACAATACTAGGCTCAAAACTGCTATTCCTATCGGGGTAGGTGTTATAATATCAATCTCACCAATATTAATCTTTGGTGTTTTTTTACCCTTGTCACTGCGTTTGTTATTTACATAACTCTCCTTTAAATGTAGAGACATCTTTCTGACTCCAAAGCCTTTTCTATAAAGCCTTTTAACATTGGAGCAAAAGCGCCGTTTTTACCAAATAAACTCTGACCTGATAATAATTGATCTAATGCCTTTTTTTCTAATTCTTGTTGTTCTTTTTTGTTCATATAATAATCTGTTTGAAAATAAAATTAATAACTTTTTTCTTAATTCAGACAGAGTTGAGTTTACAGTCTCGAACAGAGATATATTTTAGTTAAAATATTTTTTTTGGGGTATCATAAAAGTTGATTTTTATAAAATTGTTGCTCTCTAAGGTTTATCCCATCACGTCATATCGCATCTATATAGTGAAATAACAAAACCTATCAAATTATCTTTTAATTATTACAATTTATAAAAATTACGACAGCACAGATAAACAATTTTTAACTGTCAATTGCTTAAAATATTATTTTTAAACAACTTAAAACGGAGTAATAAGCAGTTTGTAGTTTTAAATTTTTTTTATGTTGTTAGGCAAATAGCAAGCAGGGCAATTAGTTAAGTTTACAAAAAAGTGCGATATTTGTTTTTTGTCTTAAATTTTAGTTGTTCTGTGTGTAAACTTTCAAGTTTTAAAGTGTATAATGCTTCGGCGGGTAGCGGAAAAACCTTTACACTGGTAAAGGAATACTTAAAGATTCTTTTAAAATCGGAAAATATTTTTTTGTTTCAAAATATTCTAGCCGTTACCTTTACCAATAAGGCAGCTGGCGAAATGAAAGAGCGAGTTTTAAACAATCTACAAGCCTTTGCCCAAGGCTCGGATAATCAATTACTCGATATTATTTTAAAAGAAACCTCTATAAACAAACAAACAATAAGGGAGCGCAGTAAAAAAATAACAGAGGCTATATTGCAAAATTACAGCAGTTTTTCAATTACAACTATTGATAGTTTTACTCATAAGCTAATTAAAAGTTTTGCTTTTGACTTAGGGTTAAATTTAAACTTTGAAGTAGAAATGGACACTGTTTCTTTGCTAAATAAAGCCGTTGAGTTATTAGTTTCAAAAATAGGAATTGTTGAAGACCTTACAAGGGTGCTAATTGAATTTTCTTTAAGCAAAGCAGACGACGACAAATCATGGGATATTACAAGAGAGTTAAACGATATTGCCCAAATTATCTTAAACGAAAACGACGCGTTTCACTTTAAAGATTTGGCATCAAAAACAATTGACGATTTTACCCAACTTAAAAACAAAATACTGCTAAATAAAGCAAATCTTATTGAACAGTTAAAAAGTACTGGCAATCAAGCTCTAAAAATAATTGACAACGAAGGGCTCAAGCCCGAAAACTTTATCCGAGCAAGTTTTCCTAAATTCTTAAAAGATGTAAGCAAGTACAATAATTCTTTTGATTTCATCAAAAAAAGTAAAGCTATAGATAAAGCTATTGAAAAACATAGTTTTTATACAAAAACTGCTAAAAGTGAAGTAGTTAATTTAATAGAAAAGATCTTACCTCAACTGCTAAATATCTACTGCCACAGCAAAGAAATTTACTCCGATCTTATTTTGCACAATTTAGTGCTGAAGAGCATAGTGCCTATTGCGGTATTAAATAGCATTACCAACCAGCTAGATGCACTTAAAAAACAAAAAAACATACAGCTAAATGCAGAGTTTAATCAACTCATAGCAAATACTATTAAAAATCAGCCTAGTCCTTTTATATACGAGCGTATAGGGCAGCGTTTTAGACACTATTTTATAGATGAAATGCAAGACACTTCAGTTTTACAATGGAATAACCTAATACCACTTATTAACAATGCACTAGCCCAAGAAAATGGCAGCCTTCTATTAGTGGGCGATGCAAAACAAGCCATATATAGATGGAGAGGCGGTAAGGCAGAGCAATTTATAGAACTAGGATCAAGTTCTAAAAATCCTTTTCAAATTGCAAAAACAAACAAAACTCTAAATATTAATTTTAGAAGTCACAGTCAAATAGTAAACTTTAACAATGAGTTTTTTCAACACGTGGCTAATTTTTTACAAAACAAAAATTATCAAAAACTATTTATTGAAGGAAATCAACAATTAGAAAACAATAAAAAAGGCGGATATGTATCGATAAGTTTTTTAGAAAAATACCAAGACAAGCAAGACAACAAACTCAAATACGCAAAAGAAGTGCTGCAAACACTTAAACAAGTACAAAAGCAATTCAGTTTAAGTGAGGTTTGTGTTATAGTTCGAAAAAAAGACGACGGAATTACAATAGCCAACTATCTTTCAGAGAATGCAATACCTGTAATTTCATCAGAAACCCTATTGTTAAAAAACAATGCCAAAGTACATTTTATAATAAATCTTTTGCAAGTAATTCAGCAATACGCAAACAAAGACAATCTTTTTGAACTACTGTACTTTTTACACCAGCACTTAAACATTAAACAAAGCAAGCACACTTTTATTTCAAAGCATCTCGCGCTAAGTAAAAGATCTTTGCTTAAAGCATTAGCTAAATACGAAATAAACTTTAGCCTCACTCGATATAACAACTTGGGATTGTATCAAAAAATAGCCTATATTACAAATAGCTTTCACTTGCTAGATTCATTCGATATCTATGTTCAATTTTTTTTAGATATTGTTTTAGAACAACAAAGAAAAGGCATCGAAATACAAGACTTTTTAGACTATTGGGAAACCAAAAAAGATAGCCTAAGCGCAACATTCACACAAGGCATTGAGGCTGTACAAATTATGACTATACACAAATCAAAAGGACTAGAGTTTCCCATAGTAATTTTTCCTTGTGAGTTAAACATATACTATCAAAAAAACCCAAAAGTTTGGATAAGTCATCTTCCAAAAAGCTTTAAGGGTTTTAATAAATTGCTTATCCCTTTTCAAAAAAACGTACAATACATCAAGCCAAATGGCATACAGTTATACCAGCAGCAAAGAGAGGAACTAGAATTAGACAACCTAAACCTATTATATGTTGCACTAACAAGAGCTGTTGAACAACTTTATATAATTAGCGACAAAAAAATTGCGAAAAATGGAGAAAACACAGATTATTACTCAGGTATTTTTATCAGCTATTTAAAAAAACTTAGCCTTTGGAACGACGATCAAACTAATTATCAATTTGGAACTCCCAACAGAAAAAGTAAACCCCTTAAAAAAGAAAGCAAAACCATTGTAGAAAAAACCCTTATTGACAAACCTCGTAACAAGTACCCAATACATACGTTTAATTCAATTTGGTTTTATAAACAACTAAACACAAAACAACGAGAAGCCATTAAATACGGCAACCTTATTCACCAAATGCTATCAGAGATAAACACTCAAAAAAATATAAGCCCTACGGTTAAAAAATTTAAAAGTCAAAACTTAATAAGCGATAAAGTAGCTTTAATAGCAGAAAAAACCCTAAATAAAATAATAACTCATCCAGCATTAAAAGCATATTACAATAAAAACACAACTGCTTATAATGAAAGAGAGATGCTAACGGCAGATCAGCAAATAATTATTCCAGATAGATTAGTAATCAAAAACAATCAAGCATTTATTATTGAATACAAAACAGGCAAAGCCACAAAAAAACACCACCAGCAAATGCACAACTACGCAAAAGTATTAAAAGACATGAATTTTACCGTCAACAAAAAACTTTTAGTATATATTCAGGAAGAAATTTTGGTAGAAGAGCTTTAAACTCTTAACTTTGACCTTTACAAAATTAAACTATCAAAACTTTACAAAAACCACAGTCATGTACGGAAAGCTAAAAGAACACCTACAAAAAGAAATACAAAGCATAAAAGATGCTGGGCTTTACAAAACGGAACGCATTATAAATTCACCTCAAGATGCTTTGATAAAAATTACCTCAGGCAAAGAAGTAATTAACTTTTGTGCCAATAACTACTTAGGATTATCAAACCATCCAGAGGTAATTCAAGCCGCAAAAGACACTATGGATACACATGGTTTTGGCATGTCTTCAGTTCGGTTTATATGTGGTACGCAAAACATTCACAAGCAACTTGAAAAAAAGATAGCCAATTTTTATCAAACAGAAGACTCTATACTCTACGCAGCTGCTTTCGATGCCAATGGAGGAGTTTTTGAACCCTTATTTACAGATCAAGATGCAATTATATCCGATAGTTTAAACCACGCCTCAATAATTGATGGGGTAAGGCTTTGCAAAGCAACCCGCTATCGCTACAAAAACAATGATAGCAGTTCACTTGAAGAGCAGTTAATACTAGCAAACAAACAAAACCACCGCTTTAAAATTATAGTTACAGATGGTGTTTTTTCTATGGATGGCATAATTGCCAATTTAGATGAAATTTGCAATTTAGCCGATAAATACGAAGCACTAGTGATGGTTGATGAATGCCATGCAACAGGATTTATTGGAGAAACAGGAAGAGGCACACCCGAGCTAAAAAAAGTAGCTAATCGCGTTGATATCATCACAGGAACTCTAGGCAAAGCTTTAGGAGGAGCAATGGGAGGCTATACAACTGGCAAAAAAGAAATTATAGAAATTCTTCGCCAAAAATCACGTCCTTATTTGTTTTCAAATTCTTTAGCACCAGCAATAGTAGGAGCATCATTAAAGGTTTTTGACCTACTGGCAAACAACAATGAGCTAAAAGACAAATTAATGTGGAACACCAATTATTTTAGAACCGAAATGCAAAAAGCAGGTTTTAAAATAGCAGGTTCGGGAGCCGCAATAGTACCAGTTATGCTTTACGAGGCTAAGCT
The DNA here is from genome assembly GCA_047971505.1 of Tenacibaculum sp. Taxonomy (GTDB): domain Bacteria; phylum Bacteroidota; class Bacteroidia; order Flavobacteriales; family Flavobacteriaceae; genus Polaribacter. The sequence goes on along the minus strand of JBKDZU010000026.1, from coordinate 40,719 downwards.
GGCACAAAGTATGGCAGCTATGCTTTTAGAAGAAAACATATATGTAATAGGCTTTTTTTATCCAGTAGTTCCAAAACAACAGGCCAGAATCAGAGTGCAGCTATCGGCTGCTCACAAAAAAGAACACTTAGACAAGGCTATAAAAGCCTTTGTAAAGGTTGGAAAAGCACTAAATATAATTTAACAATACAGCACAAATCTAAAAAAAACATTTTTTTAAGAACTTTTTATGTTTTTATCTTTGTAAATTAGTTTTAAGGGCTTACATTTGCCTTTTATAAACGAACTTTTAATCTAAATTTTTAATAATGAAACAATTAAAATTAGCTGTGATGGCTTTGTTTACGTTCGCTACGGTTGGAACGCTAAGTGCACAGGATTCGGACAATCCATGGGTAGTTGGTTTCGGAGTTAATGTTGTTGACTTTAGAATCCCCAGCAAATTTGCAGATTACACTAAGGATTATTTAGGTACAAGCGATTGGAATATCTTGCCCTCAATTTCAAGAATCAGTGTTGACAAATATTTAAACGACGGTTTTACATTGCAATTGGCAGGTTCTTTAAACAAAATTGAAACTTTCAGTGGAAAGAATGATTTTGATGAACTATATTGGGCTATTGATGCCAATGTAAAGTACGACCTAAACAGTTTGTTTGGTGAAACAGCGTGGTTTGACCCATATGTTTACTTAGGCGGCGGTTATGCTAACTTAGGTGATTTAGGTGAAGGAACTTTAAACGTCGGAGCGGGTTTCAACACTTGGTTTAACGAGAACTTAGGTTTAAATTTCCAAACTGGAGCAAAAAATGAATTTGCAGACAAAGTTCAAGATCACTTCCAACACTCAGTGGGCTTAGTATTTAAATTCGGAGGAAAAGATTCAGACGGCGATGGTGTTTACGACAAGGAAGACGCCTGTCCAGAAGAAGCAGGGTTAAAAGAATTTGATGGATGTCCTGATTCAGACAGCGACGGTATCAAAGACTCTGACGACGCTTGTCCAGAAGAAGCAGGCTTAGCCTCATTAAACGGATGTCCTGATACTGATAACGACGGAATTGCAGACAAAGACGACAATTGTCCTTCAGAAGCAGGCTTAGCCTCATTAAACGGATGCCCTGATACTGACAACGACGGTATAGCTAATAACAAAGACAGATGTCCAAATCAAGTTGGTCCTGCCGCTAATAACGGATGCCCTTGGCCTGATACCGACAATGACGGAGTACTTGATAAAGACGACAAATGTCCAAACGTAAAAGGTGTTGCTTCTAATAACGGATGCCCAGAAGTTATAATTAAAGAAGAGGCCGTTAAAAAACTAAACGACTTTGCCAGAGCTATTTACTTCAACTCAGGCAGAACCTCATTCCGTACAGGCGTTACTGGTAAGCTAGATTTAATAGCCAAAATAATGAAGGAATACCCTAAAGCTAAGTTTAGTATAGAAGGCCACACAGATAGTCAAGGTAAAGAGTCTTTCAACTTAAGATTATCTGAAAGAAGAGCTAAAGCTGTTTTAGATTACCTTATAAGTAAAGGAGGAGTATCTTCTAGTCGTTTATCTTCAAAAGGACTTGGAGAAGTTTATCCAATAGCATCTAACAAAACTAGAGATGGCAGATCTCAAAACAGACGTGTAGAAATTAAATTAATAAAATAAGTTATTTTTTAAATTAACACTATAAAAAAGCCTCATTTTTATGAGGCTTTTTTTGTGTTTTATAAGGTGTAAAAAACGTTGTAAAACATTTTTAAAACTATCATTAATAAGCTACCTTTGCGCTTTTTAAATTTAGCTTTTAATATTACTTAACGAAATAAATAATTTTAACCACATATAGTAATGTCTACAATAACAGGTAAGGTTTCTCAAATAATTGGTCCAGTTGTCGATGTTGAGTTTAACACTCAAAACGCTGAACTTCCTAAAATATACGATTCGCTAGAAATTGCAAAAAAAAATGGTGATGTATTAGTTTTAGAAGTACAGCAACACATAGGTGAAGATACAGTTCGTACCATTTCTATGGACGCAACGGATGGCTTACAAAGAGGACAAGAAGTAATTGCTACAGGCAGTCCTATACAAATGCCCATAGGCGATAATATTTACGGACGCTTGTTTAACGTAACAGGCAATGCTATAGACGGATTGGGAGACTTGGATAAATCAGGTAAAAACGGGTTGCCAATTCATCGGTCTGCACCAAAATTTGAAGAACTTTCTACCTCAACCGAAGTGCTGTTTACAGGTATTAAGGTAATTGACCTAATTGAACCTTATGCAAAAGGAGGGAAAATTGGTTTATTTGGAGGTGCTGGAGTTGGTAAAACCGTACTTATTCAAGAGCTAATTAACAATATTGCCAAAGGTCACGGTGGCTTATCTGTATTTGCAGGAGTAGGAGAGCGTACTCGTGAAGGAAATGATTTATTGAGAGAAATGTTAGAGTCTGGAATCATCAAATACGGTGATGCCTTTATGGAATCTATGGAAAAAGGAGGTTGGGATTTGTCAAAAGTAAGTAAAGATAAAATAAAAGATTCTAAAGCTACTTTTGTATTTGGACAAATGAACGAACCACCAGGAGCAAGGGCACGTGTTGCCTTATCTGGCTTAACTATTGCAGAGTATTTTCGCGATGGTGCTGGAGAATCTAAAGGTAAGGACGTTTTGTTTTTTGTCGATAATATTTTCCGCTTTACACAAGCAGGCTCTGAGGTATCAGCACTATTAGGTCGTATGCCATCAGCAGTAGGCTATCAACCAACCTTGGCTACCGAAATGGGAACCATGCAAGAGCGAATTACCTCTACCAAAAAAGGATCTATAACATCTGTACAAGCAGTTTACGTGCCAGCTGATGATCTAACCGATCCGGCACCTGCAACTACCTTTGCTCATTTAGATGCAACAACTGTGTTGTCTAGAAAAATTGCTGAATTAGGAATATATCCAGCAGTTGACCCGCTTGATTCAACATCTAGAATTTTGACTCCTGAAATATTGGGAATCGAACACTACAATTGCACACAAAGAGTTAAAGAATTGCTACAGCGATACAAAGAGCTACAAGATATTATTGCTATTTTAGGCATGGAAGAATTATCCGAAGAAGATAAATTAGTAGTTCACCGTGCACGTAGAGTCCAACGTTTTCTATCCCAGCCTTTTCACGTAGCAGAGCAATTTACAGGTATTCCTGGAGTATTAGTTGATATTAAAGATACAATTAAAGGTTTTAATATGATTATGGATGGAGAGCTAGACCAATATCCAGAGGCTGCATTTAATCTAAAAGGCACTGTTGAAGAGGTTATTGAGTCTGGAAAGAAAATGTTAGCCGAGGTGAAAAGCTAAAATTATCCTAAAATGTTTAAGGGTGTTAAAACCGGTTAAAAATTATAAACAAAAAACAATTATAATTGTTATTGTGCTGGTTATTAACAACTAAACACAAATCTTTTTAGTTAAATTATGTTTTTAGAAATTGTAAATCCGGAAACTGTATTGTTTTCATCAAAGGTTGATTCGGTTACTGTACCTGGAAAAAATGGAGAGTTTCAAATGTTAAACAATCACGCGCCCCTTGTATCTACTCTGACAAAGGGGATTGTAAAAATTGTTCTTTCTGCTAAAAACAACTTAGCTTACAACAATTTACACAGTGCTTTTAACAAGCTACCCACTGACGATAAAATATTAACTTTAAAAATTACATCAGGCGTTGTTGAAGTAGAAAAAAACAAGGTAATTATTCTTATTAATTAGTAATCTTTAGTGCTAAAATATAAGAATTAGCCAAAATTTAGTAATTGTGGTTTTATTTGTTTTTATTTGCTAAAGTTTTAGCGAAAGGTCAAACTAAAATTTGACTAATTCAAATATTAAGTGTATAAATAGATGCGTAACTTGTATTTAGTTTTAAATATAACACAATTATTCTACCAGCCAACTAATTATATTAGTCCTAAAACAGCCATACATTTAAATAAACTAACCTTATTAATAAATTTAATATTTGTCAAAATGCTTAGTTTAAATTTATGTGTTAAATTTGACAGAAATACAAAAGTAGAAAATAGCATTTTCATACATAATAGGTAGCAAATTTACAAATTAATAATTATGATATTTTTGTTTATAGGTGGTCCGGAAAGTTTAATCAGTATACTAATTGCGGGAATGTGTTGTGGTGCCGATAAACTGCCTGAAATAGCTAGGGGTTTGGGAAAAGGAATTCGACAAATAAAAGATGCTGCTGATGATATAAAAAATGAAATTACACAAAGTGCTCAAAATCAAGATTTAGATACAGATATTAAGCAAGATATAAAAAATGAAGTTAATAAAGTAAAGGATAATATTGATAAGCTAAGCGATTCTATCAAAAGAAAACCTAGGAATAATTCTTAAAAACTTCTATAAATATCAATATGAAGTATCTAATATAATACTCAAAGCGAATTGTACCATTCTTTAAAACACTAGCATTTGTTTACATGTATTTCTAAAAATCTATAGAGTTACTAAATTTAAAAATTAACTCACTTAAAAATAATCCGACAAAAAATACTGAGAGGGCAAAAACCTTATTAAACTTATTTTTATACATTTACAAGGCTTTTGGTACTCAAATAAAACTCTTCATAGGTTTTTAGCAAGTTTATCAAGCCCAAAACTAAATCTTGAGTTTCAATTAAGATGCTAAAATACAAAGTAGTATTCTTAGGGCTTGTTTCATCGATACGTATACGTTCAACTTGTTTTTCTATTGAACGGGCAAGATCGTTTAGTAATTGTCTTTTTTTGTCAATAATTAGTGTTAAGCTGTCAAAACTGCGATTTTCAAAGGTCATTTTAATATTATCTAATAAAAATGAAAGATTTTGATCTATATCTTTTAAATCGTTTAATTGTATTTTTTTTAAATTTTTGTGATTGTTATTTACATGCTTATAAGTAGCTCTTGATATATAACTGATTGATTGGGCAACATCTTGAAGATATCCTAATATTAAAATATAAAATCGGCTAGCTTGAACTGAGTTGTCGTCTAAGGATTTTATAAGATAAAAAACTCCGTCTTTTAAATTATCAATCTCATGGTTTAGCTTGGTTACGTGCTTATCTGTTTTTCTCAACTTAATTAAATCGTGATTTGCCAAATCATTTACTACATTTGAATATAACTTATTTATTCTTTCGGCAACCTCGGCAATATGACCCGAACTCTCTTTAATAACACCATTTATAGAAATAAGTTCAGCTCTTTCTACAAACAATTGTTTTTTCTCCTCCTTAGATTTTTTTGAGTACATAATACTTGTTTTAGCAACCAATCCAATTACTAGCAACAAAAGTACTGGTGTCATAACTATATGCCAGCTTATTAAATAAGCCACAATACCGGCTGCGGTAAAGGCAACGAGTGCTGTTAAAAACCATCCTGCAATTACGTTAAATACTCCAGCTACTCTATAAACTGCACTTTCTCGCCCCCAAGCCCTATCTGCTAAGGAGGTTCCCATTGCAACCATAAAAGTTACATAGGTGGTTGAAAGAGGCAACTTCATCGAAGTAGCTATTGATATCAATACACTTGCCATAATTAAATTTACAGAAGCTCTTACCAAATCAAAAGCTGGAAGCTGATAAACCTTATCCTTAGGTAGCTTTATTACGGGTTTTTCAAATTTTGAGTTGATATATCTTTGTGTTTTAGCTGGTATAAAATAATTAATGACTCTATTTGTAAACATAGCCAACCTTACCACTACTCTTGATAAATTATTTGGCTGAAACTTTTCTTGCCCTTCGCCTTGGCGCGATAAGTTAATACCAGTTTCAATTACCGCTCTTGCCTTTTTCGACCTCCACAAGGTTACAACCATAACAGCACCAGAAAACAGCAATAACCATACATTTGACTGAACTTTTTCGGTTAAAATACCCATTGAAAACTCACTTGCAGCTACACTCGAATTATGCCATGCATCATAAGAATTTAACGCTGCAATAGGCACTCCAATAAAGTTTACCAAATCATTCCCTGCAAAAGCCATTGCTAAAGAAAAAGTACCCAAAGCAATAATTAACACAAGTATATTAACTTTAAAAAATTTTATAACAATTAATGAAATTATTGACCAAAAAGCAAAACTACCCGTCACTATAGCTGCTGCATTATTGTCAATTAATCCATTGATATTTTGATAAAAAGGAGTTCCTTTTAAACCCTTTATTATTATAAAATAGGTAATAGCAGTAATGGCAAAACCGCCAAATAATGCGTTTATATACAGAGGTCTTTTTTCAAATTCAAAAGAGTAAATTAATCGTGATAAATATTGCACAAAAGCTCCAATTGTAAAAGCTATTATTACCGAAGTTACAATCCCAAAAATAATTTCTGTAGCTTTTTTATAATTTATATAGTTCCAAATATCGGGTATGCTTTGTGTTTGATTTGCCGATATTTTTATCAAAGCAATAGCAACAGCAGCGCCCAAAAGCTCAAATACTATTGATACAGTAGTTGAAGTAGGCATGCCAAGTGAATTAAATATATCTAACAATAAAATATCGGTTATCATTACTGCCATAAAAATGTACATTATTTCTTCAAACACAAACATATTAGGATTAAAAATGCCCTTACGTGCTACTTCCATCATGCCGCTTGAGGTTATTGCTCCTAAAAACACCCCTAAGCTAGCAATAATCATTATTGTTTTAATAGGCATAGTTTTAGAACCAATAGCTGAGTTTAAAAAGTTAACAGCATCGTTACTCACTCCAACTACTAAATCGGCTAAAGCTAAAACTGCTAATGCAACCAACATTAAAATATACGGATCACCCATGTATAAAAAGTTTTAAAGTTTATACTAAATTAAGTTGCAAAATTAAAAAGACCTCAAAGCATCAATGTTATTTTTACGTTATTATTTTAAAACAAAACCCTTATAGAGAAATTTAACAAGCTAAGCTAATTCCTTTCACAAAAAAACAATGAATAAGATAAATATAACTAGAGGTGTATAGCAATTTTTTAGCTAAAATTTCAATATACAATAGTTTTGGTGTTTTAAAAAACAAATTATAGTTAACTAAACATTATATTTCAGTATTTTTTTATCAAATATTTGCTAAATAAATAAGTTTTAGTAAATTCCAATCTTAAATTAAATTGCTTCTGCAAGCTTTGTAATAATAAAAAAACTTAAAAATTAATTGGCAATTAACAATATGCATTTAACTCAAATTATAAAATAAAAATGAGCAAATGAAACTTCATTATTTAGATAGAACCAACACACAGTTTAACTCCTTTTCAGTTACTAGAAATAAGCACAAGCATTTTTTAAACGTTTGGCATTACCATCAAGAATTAGAACTTGTTTTGGTTTTAAAAAGCACAGGAATTCGCTTTATAGGCGATAGTATTGAGAAATTTAAGGAAGGAGATTTGGTTTTAATTGGCTCAAACCTTCCTCATATGTGGATAAACGACGCAATGTACTATAGAGAAAATTCAAATTTACAAGCCGATGCAATTTCGATACATTTTAGAGGAAATTTCTTAGGAAGCAGCTTTATTAATTCTCAAGAAATCAGGCATATAAACAAATTAATGCACAATTCTCAATTAGGACTAGCATTTTGGAATTTAAAGCAAAAAACCATAAAGTACTTAAAGCAAATTGACAATAAAAACATATCGCCTTTTAAAAAATTGATACTTTTGTTAAAAATACTAGACTGTTTAGCAAATCATAAATTTTACAAAACCTTATCTAGCAGAGGTTTTTTGTCATCCTTTAAAGGCATCAATGAAAATTTACCAATTATATACAAGTATATTTTTAAAAATTTTAAAAACCCCATAAGTGCCAAAGACGTAGCCAAAGCAATACATATGAACCCTGCCGCTTTTAGCAGATTTTTTAAGCGTATTCACCGCAAGACCTTTACAAGTTATTTAAACGAAATACGCATTGGTTATGCCTGCAAACTTTTAATTGAAGGAAATCAAAAAATAATCTCAGTATGTTATGAAAGCGGATTTAACAATATATCTAATTTCAATCGTCAATTTAAAAAAATTAAAAAAATGACACCTTCAAATTTTACAAAATTATACATATAGTAATATCTATATATTAAAATCACTAATACAAAGCAAAAAAAGTATTATATTTTGTAGTTTTAAAGGTAGAAATTTACAATGGTTTAAAACAATTTTGAAGTGTTAATTTCACGCAATGCAAAAAGACATATCCATAATCGATATTGAAGTAAAGGATGTTAGGTTTCCTACAAGTCAGTTTTTAGAGGGTTCCGACGCCATGCATCTAGATCCAGACTATTCAGCAGCTTATGTTATTTTAAAAACAAATTACCCTAAATACGAAGGTCACGGACTTACATTTACCATAGGTCGTGGCAATGAGTTATGTGCAATTGCAATACAATCCTTATCGCATTTAATAAAAGGAAAAACACTAGTTTCATTTACTAAAAACATGGGAGCTTTTTGGAAGATGATAACAGGCGACAGTCAATTGAGGTGGCTAGGACCAGAAAAAGGAGTTATTCATTTAGCCACAGCAGCTATTGTCAATGCTGTATGGGATTTATATGCTAAAGTAGAAAAAAAACCACTTTGGAAGCTTTTAGCTGATATGTCTGCAGAAGAATTGGTCTCTTGCATAGATTTCACTTATATAACCGATGTAATAACTGCTGAACAAGCCTTATTGTTGTTAAAGTCAAAAGAATCCGAAAAGCAAAAACGCATAGATTATTTGTTAAAAAAAGGATACCCTGCTTATACTACCTCTGCTGGTTGGCTAGGTTATTCTGATAAAAAAATAAAGCGATTATGTCGTGAAGCCAAAGCCAAAGGCTTTAAGCACATAAAGATAAAAGTAGGGTCAAACCTACAAAGCGATATTAAAAGAGCTAGCCTTATTCGCAAAGAAATTGGGGAAGACTTAAAATTAATGATGGATGCCAACCAAAAATGGAATGTCAATCAAGCTATAACAAATATAGAGGCTTTAAAGCAATTTAAACCCTACTGGATAGAAGAGCCTACAAGTCCAGACGATATATTGGGTCATGCCAAAATTTCAAGGGCAATACACCCTATAAAAGTAGCAACTGGCGAACATTGTCAAAACAGAGTAATTTTTAAACAATTTATGCAAGCTAATGCTATGCAAATTTGTCAAATAGACAGTTGTAGAGTAGGTGGAGTAAATGAAAACTTAGCTATTATGTTGATGGCAGCCAAGTTTAATATACCTGTATGTCCTCATGCTGGAGGTGTAGGTTTATGCGAGTATGTCCAGCATTTATCGATGGTAGACTACATATGTATAAGTGGCACTATGGACGGGCGGATTATTGAATATGTAGATCATCTACACGAGCACTTTTTAGATCCTGTTATTGTAAAAAATGGAGCATATATGCCTCCCAATACACCAGGGTATAGCATTCAGATGAAAGAAAAATCTTTAAAAGAATATGCTTTCCCTGATGGGAGAGTATGGAACTCCCTTTAAATTAAATTATTGTGAAACATTTAGCAAAAATTTCCATCGTATTAACACTTTTTTATAACCTATTGATTCATAGTCAGGGGCAGCAAAATTATCAACCATCACCAGAAAATATAAAAGCCAGACAATGGTTTCAAGACGCTAAATTTGGACTATTTGTACATTGGGGTGTTTACAGCATTTTAGGCGACGGCGAATGGGTTATGAACAACCAAAACATTCACGTTGACGCCTATAAAAAATTACCCACATTTTTTAATCCCATATATTTTAATGCCGAAGAGTGGGTACAGATGGTTAAGGATGCAGGCATGAAATACATTACTGTTACCAGTAGGCATCACGATGGTTTTTCTATGTTTAACACCCAAGCAAGTAATTACAATATTGTTGACAGTACTCCATATGGAAAAGATGTGTTGAAGCAATTGTCCGATGCTTGCGAAAAAGAAGATATAAAACTGTTTTTTTATTACTCTCTACTAGATTGGAGTCGTGACGATTATTATCCAAGAGGAAGAACAGGTACAGGCATTCCTGGAAGAGGCAAAGGAGAATGGTACAACTATATTAAATTCATGAAAACCCAGCTTACCGAACTTTTGACCAATTATGGAGATATCGCAGGAATTTGGTTTGATGGTCATTGGGACCAAAAAGAATGGGATGGCAAAAAATTTGGAAAACTGCGAGTAAATTGGCACTATGATCAAATCTATAAATTGGTTCACAAGCTACAACCTCAATGCTTAATTGGCAACAACCACCATATAGCTCCTATAGAAGGTGAGGATTTTCAAATGTTTGAGAAAGATCTACCCGGAAAAAACACTACTGGTTTTGGCACTTCAGAATCCGATGTTGGGCAGTTACCATTTGAAGTATGTGAAACCATAAACGGGTCATGGGGGTTTAACCTTCAAGACAGAAAACATAAATCAAAAAAAGAACTTGTACAGTACATTGTAAAGGCAGCAGGTTATGGAAGTAATTTATTGCTCAACGTTGGACCTATGCCTAATGGAAAAATCCAAGATGAGCATAAAAAATCACTAAAGCAAATAGGTAATTGGATGCGAAAAAATGGTGAAACCATTTATGGAACCAGAGCTGGGTTTATAAGTCCTACAGATGAATATGCCACTACTCAAAAGGGCAAAAAGGTGTTTCTTCATATATTGCAGAGCAGCAATGTAGTGTTTGTCAAAGGGTTTAACCAACCGATAAAGCAAATAAAATACTACAACACCCAACAAAGAGTAACCCACGAACTCAACGATTATGGATTGTTGTTGAAAATTCCAAAAAGCCAACAAGACCCAATAGATACTATTATAGAAATAACCCTGAGATGATTCATAATTTAACATATATTGCAAAGTTACTACTGATCTGCTTACTGATGCTAAGCTGCGATAAAACTAAACAGGAAAACAAACAAAATCAATCACATCCAAACATTATATATATTTTAGCGGATAATTTGGGGTATGGAAATATCGGAGTATTTAATCTACAGAGGAAAATAAGAACACCCAATATAGATCAATTAGTTGCAAGATGTATAAAACTTACCCAACTATCAATTATTCGGCTTAAAGCAAGCGAGTCAGAACAACAAAACCTTCATGACAAATACCCTGAAACTGCCGAAGAACTTAAAAAAGAAATGACTTCTTTAATTAAAAATGAGCGGAGCACACAGGTCAAGCCTCAACCCAACGACCCTCCATTAAATGGCAAGCCATGGTTTCAGATAACACAATTTACCAATAAAAACAATTCAATTTTAAACCAAAATCAATAGCAAATGACTCCGTTTAGTTTAACAGGAAAAACAGTTATAATCACTGGTGGTGGCAGTGGCATCGGGAAGGCTATTTCCCAAAAATTTGCCAAAAATGGAGCAGTTGTACACCTTTTGGAATACAATAGTGAAAAAGGGCAGAAAACAGTTAGCGAAATACAAGAATTAAAAGGCATGGCTTATTTTTACCAATGCGATGTTTCCGACTATCAACAGGTAAAAAAAGTAATTGGCAACATTAGCAGGCAAAGCCGAGTGGATATTTTAATAAACAACGCTGGGATAGCCCATATAGGAAATATAGAAAACACTTCTGAAGCAGATCTAGACCTACTATACCGGGTAAACGTAAAAAGCATCTATAATTGCATATATGCTGTTATTGGCAAAATGAAAGAGCAAGAATATGGAGTAATCCTAAATATGGCGTCAATTGCCTCATCGGTAGGTATTCCTGATAGGTTTGCCTATTCCATGACTAAAGGAGCAGTGTTGACCATGACCTATTCCGTGGCCAAAGATTATATAGAACAAGGTATTCGATGTAATAGCATATCCCCAGCGCGAGTGCATACTCCTTTTGTAGATGGCTTCTTAACTGAAAACTATCATGGAAAGGAAAAAGAAATGTTCAAGAAACTATCCAACAGTCAACCCATTGGCAGAATGGCTAAACCCGAAGAAATTGCTAATTTAGCCTTGTATTTGTGCAGTGATGAAGCGTCTTTTATAACAGGAACAGATTTTCCGATAGATGGAGGTTTTATAAAATTAAACACCTAATACAAAAACAATATGATCAACAACAAAATTAAATTAAAAACTATTGTAGCCCTATGTTTTTTGATTGTTATAAATAAACTTTCGGCCCAACAAGTTTACGAAGATGAGCGCTATGTATCCGAAACCGATCCATTGGTTTTAAAAAAATTAGATCAGTGGCAAGATCTGAAGTTTGGGTTGCTAATGCATTGGGGACCTTACAGTCAATGGGGCATAGTAGAATCCTGGTCTATTTGCCCAGAAGAATACAGTTGGTGTGAACGAAAAAAAGGCAAAAATCCAAAAAATTACTTTGCATACAAAAAGGAGTATGAAAACCTCCAAACCACATTCAACCCAGTAAAGTTCAACCCAAAAAAGTGGGCCAAAGCAGCTAAATATGCTGGTATGAAATACTTAGTGTTTACTACCAAACACCACGATGGTTTTAGTATGTTCGACACAAAATACACCGATTACAAAATTACCGATTTCAAAACCCCTTTTAGCAAGCATCCAAAAGCAAATATTACCAAAGAGATTTTTGATGCTTTTAGAGATAAAGGATTTTGGGCTGGAGCTTATTTTTCAAAACCAGATTGGCATCACCCCAACTATTGGGATCCTTACTATCCGCCAAAAGACAGGAATGTAAATTATCAGCCTGAGTCCCATCCCGAAAAATGGAACAAATATATAAGCTTTACCCACAATCAAATTTTAGAATTACTCACAGACTACGGCAAAGTAGATATACTATGGCTCGACGGTGGTTGGGTGGCCAAAACTCCAAAATCACAAATAACCAGTTGGTATGATAAGCAACTTGCAAAAAACAATAATGGTTACCTAAAGCATCGCATAGTAAATCAAGATATCCGCATGGACGAACTGGTTAAAAAAGCTCGCAAAAAACAACCTGGACTTATTGTGGTTGACAGGGCTGTACACGGGAAAAACCAAAATTACCTAACTCCTGAAAACAGAGTTCCCGAAAAGGCTTTGCCTTATCCGTGGGAGTCCTGTATTATTGCCGGAGGCGGATGGTCTTATACTTTCAACACCAAGTATATGAGTACAAAAAAAGCAGTACACACTTTAATTGATATTGTAGCTAAGGGTGGTAATTTGTTGTTGAATATTGCTCCTAGTCCTGAAGGCGAATGGGATCGAGAAGCCTATAATTTACTCCAAGGCATAGGCGATTGGATGAAAGTCAACAATGAGGCCATTTACAGTACTAAAGCAATTGCTCCTTATAAATATGGCAAGGTTTGTTTAACCTCCAAAACGGATAGAAGTCTGTATCTAATTTATTTGATGGATGAAAATAAACAAACACTGCCAGATACTGTATCGTTTAAAAATTTACCCGCAAAAAAAATCCAAAAAGCGACAATACTAGGTGCCAATGGCGAGGTAAAATGGCGCAAAGATGGAGACTATACTGTATTTAGCATACCGTCATCAGCTAAAACCAGTTTAAAAGGAACGGTTGCATTTACAATTAAGTTGATATAACACACAAGTAAAACGAATATATATCTAATGAAGCTAATACGATTTGGAGAAGTAGGACAAGAAAAACCAGGAATACAACTAGAAAGTGGTAAACGTATTGATGTAAGTGCCTTTGGAGAGGACTATAATGAGTATTTTTTTGGCAATCAAGGGATTAATCGTCTGAGCGAATGGTTGACAAAAAACGAGGAAAAATGCCCTGAAATTTCAAAAGAAACCCGTTTAGGACCGCCCTTAGCACGCCCTTCAAAATTAATTTGCGTTGGATTAAATTACGCTAAGCACGCCGCTGAAGGTGGCATGACAGTGCCTAAAGAACCTGTATTGTTCTTTAAGGCAAGTTCATCTATAGTTGGTCCAAACGACAATTTAATAATTCCAAAAAACAGCAAAAAGACCGATTGGGAAGTAGAACTCGCTATTGTTATAGGCAAAAAAGCCTCCTATGTTTCAAATAAAAATGCAATGTCTCATGTAGCAGGTTATATGCTGCACAACGATTACAGTGAACGACAGTTTCAATTAGAGCGTGAAGGTCAGTGGGTAAAAGGGAAAAGTTGCGATACCTTTGCACCCCTAGGTCCTTTTATAGCTACTAAGGATGAAATTAAAGACCCACACAAATTGAGATTATGGCTAAAATTAAACGGTAAGCTAATGCAAGATGGCAATACCTCCGATTTTATTTTTGATATTCCTACTCAAATCAGCTATATAAGTCAGTTTATGACCCTATTGCCCGGCGATATAATATCAACAGGAACACCCTTTGGAGTGGGCTTAGGACTCAATCCACCTAAATACTTAAATCCAGGTGACTTAGTAGAATTGGGGATCGATGGTTTAGGAGTTTCTAAGCAAGTGGTCAAAGCTTATCAAGAAAAATGATATGCAAATAGACAGTCATCAACATTTTTGGAAGTTCAACTCAGCACGAGATAGCTGGATTACTGATAATATGAAGCAAATTAGAAGAGATTTTATTCCCTCCGATTTGTTGCCTGTTTTAAAGCAAAATAAAATAGATGGTAGTATAGTGGTTCAAGCCAACTCATCCGAAGAGGAAACTAATTTACTGCTAGAGTATGCAAAAAAATACCCTTTTATTAAAGGAGTGGTAGGTTGGCTAGACCTCTGTGCCGATGATATTGAGGATAAACTAAAGTGCTATTCAAAAAATACTATGCTAAAAGGACTAAGACATATTATTCAAGATGAAATAGATGATTATTTTATACTCCTGCCCAAATTTCAAAGAGGTATTTCTCTTTTAGAAAAATACAATCTCACTTACGATATTTTAATTTATCCAAAGCATCTGCCTCCTACACTTGAACTTGTAAAAAAGTTTCCCAACCAAGCTTTTGTATTAAATCACATTGCCAAACCTAAAATAAATGGTAAAATAGAACCTTGTTGGGAATACTATATAAATCAACTCGGAAAGCACAGCAATGTATACTGTAAAGTTTCGGGCATGGTTACTGAGGCTAAATGGGGTAAATGGACTAAAAGCGATTTTATACCTTATTTGGATATCGTATTCAACTCTTTCGGTGCTGAACGTGTAATGTTTGGTTCTGACTGGCCCGTTTGTTTGCTTTCGGCAACATATAAACAAGTAATTTGTATACTAAGTGAGTATTTGACAAAGTATCCAAAAGAGTCAACAAAACAAATAATGGGTCTTAATGCCCAAAAGGTTTACAAGCTATGACAGTAAAGTGTGTTTGTTTTATTCTAATAAAGCCTAAAACCCAAAAATGCTTGCTTGGGAATGCTTCTTATGCATAAAATCTAAGTTAAGTCAAAAAAACCACTGTTTATTGGTTTACAACTAATAAACTTATTGTAAAATTAAATATAAGCCTTAAAAAGACAGATATTAAATGAGTCAATATAAAACAGTATTAATTTTTCAAAAAAGTACTGCACAGGTTTTCCTCAGTGAGTTGAGTAAACTAGGCTTTATTATATGCTTTTTCTTTGCTATAATTAGTGGAAGTGCTCAAAACAGTTCACAACAACAGCAACAAAATAAGATGCAGTGGTTTCAAGATGCTAAATTGGGTATTTTTATTCATTGGGGCTTGTATGCCGTAAATGGCATTGACGAATCTTGGTCGTTTTTTAACGGATATATTTCCCACAATGATTATCTAGAGCAAACCCGAGGATTCACAGCTAAAAACTACAACCCTTTGGTATGGGTAGATTTGATAAAAAAAAGTGGAGCAAAATATTCAGTAATTACCTCAAAGCACCATGATGGTTTTGCTCTTTGGGATAGCAAATTGGGCAAGCTAAATTCAAAAATTGCAGCTGCCACTAAAAAAGACGTTCTTTCCCCTTTTGTAGATGCCCTTAGAAGAGAAAAACTAAAAGTAGGAATTTATTATTCGCTTCCCGATTGGTCGTATCGAGATTATACGCATCACACTAGAGACTCTATGCGCTACAAAATTACGGACAATCCTAAGCGATGGAAAATTTTTTTAAAATATTACCAAGGTCAACTCGAGGAGTTGTCAAAAAGATACAAGCCAGATCTTTGGTGGTTTGATGGAGATTGGGAACACAGTGCAGCAGAATGGGAAGCATATAAGGTAAGGCAAATATTGCTTAATCAAAATCCTAACACCATTATCAATTCTAGACTAAAAGATTACGGAGATTATGCCACTCCCGAACAAGGTATGCCTATTACTCGCCCCAAGGATAAGTATTGGGAGTTATGTATGACTATGAATAATTCATGGGGATATCAAAAAAATGACCGCGATTATAAAAGTATTCAACAAATTATCGGCATCTTTACTGATGTAATATCATCGGGCGGAAATCTTTTATTGGGTATAGGTCCCAAAGGAGATGGTAGTATCCCAAAGGAGCAAAAGAGCATATTAACCGAACTTGGTAGCTGGACTAAAAAACATAAAAAAGCCATTTTTGGAACAATAGCTGGTATTCCTAAAGAACACTTTTACGGTGCTACCACCCTTTCAAAAAATAAAAATATCCTATATCTTTTTGTAAAAGGTAACCCCAACGGGGAAATTGTTCTTCGGGGAGTAAAAAATAAAATAAACCGTATTTGGGTAGTTGGCAAAGGCACAAAACTATCTCATAAAGTAGTCGGTAAAATGTATTGGAGTCACTATCCTGGAATTACCTATATTCAAATTCCAGATTATACATTAGATAAATACATGACGGTTTTAGCGGTACTTTTAGACAGTAAAATAGATTTGTATCGAGAAGATGGAGCAGTAATTGAAAGCAACTAAGGTGAAACTATCGACAAGTAAAATTTTAGATAACAAAACCACAAGTTGTAAATTGCTAGTCAAAAATTATATATAACAAAAACACAAAAACACAAAGCAGCTAATAAAATCAAAGTTTAAACCTTAAACTCACAACAGAGCATAAAAACGGAGTTTGTGTTTTTTAAATTTAAATTAAATTTGAGCAACTAACTTTATTGTAATATATAAAATCTGAGAGGCTTGACAAACCCACATTTAATAGCCATTGCAAAAGGTAACAAATAAGAGTATAACAGGTTTAGCAATTTTTTGCTTAGCCTATAAAATTTTAAAAAATCAAATATTTAACCTAAATTTATTTAGCATGAAAAAACAATTCTTTTTAACTCTCCTAGCTAGCCTTGCTTTAATTTCATGCCTTGAAAAAAAAAGCACGCCAAAGGCTGTTTATCCCCTTCCAACGGAAAGACAATTAGCCTGGCAACAATTAGAATACTATGCTTTTATCCATTTTAATATAAATACCTTTACCGATAAGGAGTGGGGATATGGTAGTGAGTCTCCAAAAGTATTTAATCCAAAGGCGTTTAATGCCCATCAATGGGCAGCAACTATTAAAAAAGCTGGAATGAAAGCTATTATCATAACTGCAAAACATCACGATGGTTTTTGTTTGTGGCCTACAAAAACAACGGTACATTCTATTAAAAATTCACCTTATAAAAACGGCAAAGGAGATATTGTCAAAGAAATAGCCGAGGCTTGTAAAGAATACGGACTAAAATTTGGAGTGTATTTATCTCCTTGGGATAGAAATAGTGCCCATTACGGCAAGCCTGAATATGTAAATATTTTTCACGAGCAATTAAAAGAATTACTCACCAATTACGGAGATATTTTTGAGGTTTGGTTTGACGGTGCCAACGGAGGAACAGGTTATTATGGAGGGGCTAGCGAAAAACGCAAAATAGACAATAAAACATATTACCAATGGGATAAAGTCAATGCCCTAGTTAGAGAATTACAGCCAAAAGCTGTAATTTTTGGCGATGGTGGTCCAGATGTTCGATGGGTTGGAAATGAGCAAGGCTGGGCAAATAAAACTAATTGGAGTATTATGCGTGGCAGTGAAATTTATCCGGGGTGGCCTCGAAAAAAAGAATTGACAAGTGGACATAAAGATGGTACCGATTGGTTGCCAGCAGAATGTGATGTATCTATACGTCCTGGTTGGTATTACCATGCTAGTGAAGATCATCAAGTTAAAACACTGACACAATTAGTTGATATTTATTATGAATCAATAGGAAGAAATGCTGCTTTGCTGTTGAATATACCCCCCGATAAGCGCGGATTAATACCTAAAAAAGACTCTGTACAACTCATGAAATTTCGCAAGCAAATAGATAAAGATTTTGCTAATAACTTAGCATTAACAGCAAAGGTTAAAGCTAGTAACACTCGAGGTAAAAATTATGGAGCAAAACTCGTAACAGATAAAAGCACAAATACTTATTGGGCAACAGAAGATAGTATAACAACAGCAAACATCACCTTAGCTTTTGATAAAGCCCAAGCAATAAACAGAGTTTTATTGCAAGAGTATATTCCACTAGGGCAACGTGTAAAAAAATTTAAAATAGAAGCAGAAATAAACGGTAGCTGGCAACTTATTGATAAACAAACAACCATTGGTTACAAACGGATTTTAAGATTTAACAGGGTAAAAGCATCCAAAGTAAAAATAAGCATTGAAGCCTCTAAAGGAGCCATCTTACTGTCAAATATTGAACTGTACAACGCACCTAATTTACTAGTGCAACCCACTGTTAGAAGAAATAAAAACGGATTGCTAAGCCTTGAGGTTCCCGATAGTGAAATAGCAATATATTACACCCTTGACAATAGCGAACCTACTTTACATTCAACTAAATACACAAAAGCATTTACCGTTAATGAACCACAAATATTAAAAGTAATTTCCTATAATCCGCAAACAAAAGAACAAACCGATGTACTGGTTAAAAAACTTGAAACCTCAAAAAAAAATTGGAAAGTGCTTAATATTTCTTCAAGCGATATAACTAAAGCTGAAAAAGCAATAGATGCAAATTCGGAAACCTATTTTACAACAAGTACTGAGGATAAACTACAAGAGATAAGCATTGATCTAGGAAAGATAGAAGTGATAAAAGGTTTTTCTTACACTCCCATGCAGGCTAGAAATCCTTTTGGACTAATAACAAATTACGCATTTTACGCAAGCGATAATGGAAAAAAGTGGAAAAAACTATCCCAGGGCGAATTCCCTAATATACTAAATAACAGAATTAAGCAAGAAATATACTTTACTCCAATTCAAACCCGATACATAAAGCTAAAGGCAACAAAATTATTGGGTAATGCTAAGCGTGTAACTTTTGCTGAAGTAGGAATTTTAAAAAATTAAATATGAATTTAGCATTAAAAGATAAGATTATCGCAGTAACAGGAGGCGATAAAGGAATTGGATTTGGAATAAGCAAACTTTTAGCTAAAGAAGGTGCAATTCCTTTTATTGTTGGACGCACAGAGAAAGATGTTTTACAGGCTGTTGAAAAAATTAAAAACGATGGAGGAAAGGCTAATTATGCTTTAGCAGAACTTACAAACCCTATTGCTTGTAAAAATGCTGTTGATCAAATAATAAAAACCTATAACAAAATTGATGGCTTGGTAAACAATGCAGGGGTTAACGATGGTGTATCTCTCGAAAATGGCAGCTATCAAGCCTTTATTAATTCAATAAATAAAAATTTAACGCATTATTATACTATGGCTCATTATTGCTTGCCTAAGCTTAAAAAATCGAAGGGAGCCATAGTCAATATCAGTTCTAAAACAGCTGTAACTGGGCAAGGAAAAACTTCAGGCTACGCCGCTGCCAATGGAGGCAGAAATGCCCTGACCCGCGAATGGGCAGTAGAGCTTTTGCCTTATAAAATTAGAGTAAACGCTATTGTTGTTGCTGAAAGCTATACGCCATTGTACGAAAAGTGGATAAATACTTTTCAAAATCCGAAAGAAAAATTAAAAGAGATAAATTCTCGTATCCCACTAGAAAACAGAATGACAACTTCCGAAGAAATTGCCAATACAGCAGTTTTTTTGCTTTCGTCTAAGTCTAGTCACACCACAGGACAACTGCTGTATGTAGATGGAGGTTATACGCATTTAGATAGAGCCATTAAAAGTATATAATTATGAAGAATAAAAAAACACCTGTAGTAAGCAAAAAAATACTACTACCCTTTATTTTAATAACCAGTTTGTTTGCCTTATGGGGATTTGCAAATTCGGTAACCGATCCTATGGTTCAAGCTTTTAAAAAGCTGTTAGAGCTTTCCAATTCGCAGGCTGCCTGGGTTCAAATGGCCTTTTACGGAGGTTATTTTTGCATGGCTCTGCCTGCGGCTTTATTTGTAAGAAAATATTCCTATAAAACGGCAATACTCCTCGGTTTGGCTTTGTACTCAGCAGGAGCACTCTTGTTTTATCCGGCGGCTATCACAGAGCAGTTTTGGTTTTTCTGTATGGGCTTGTACGTATTAACTTTTGGCTTGGCCTTTTTAGAAACAGCTGCCAATCCTTATATTTTAGCGATGGGTAGCAGTAAAACAGCTACACAGCGATTAAATTTAGCTCAAGCTTTTAATCCTGTTGGTCTGTTATTAGGGCTGCTGGTAGCGCAGCAATTTGTTTTAAAAAAGCTGCAAGCAGATGACATAGAAAACTTCAGCACTTTAGACGAAGCCCAAAAAACACTTATAAGAACAACAGACTTAATGCTTATCAGAGATCCATATGTGATTCTCGGTCTAGCCATACTGTTTATTTTTTTTATAATTCTGTTCAGCAAAATGCCTAATCTAAAAGATGAAAACAGAATACCAAGTATAGGGGTTATTTTTCAAAGACTTTTTAAAAATAAAAAATATCTTTACGGGGTTTTTGCACAAGTAATGTACGTAGGGGCTCAAATTATGTGTTGGACTTATATTTACCAATACGCAGAAGCCTTTAAACTTGACAGTGACATAGCGGCTAATTACCAGTTCATAGCTTTTATTTTATTTTTAATAGGCAGAGCTGTAGGAACTTGGCTTTTAAAATATATCAGTGCCTCTAAACTGTTGCTGTATTTTGCTCTCTTGGCTAGTTTTTGTGCTGTAGGTACAATATTTATAAAAGGTATAGTGGGTTTATACGCATTAGTAGGTGTGTCGTTTTATATGTCTATTATGTTTCCAACAATTTACGGAATTGCGTTAAACGGACTAACAGAAGAAGAGTCTAAAATAGGAGCTGCTGGATTAGTAATGGCCATAGTAGGAGGTGCTTTAATGCCCAAGCTACAAGGGATGCTAATAGATATAGGTGGAACTGGGGTAAACGACCTAAAAATATTGGGAATACCCGAGGTAAATATCTCTTTCTCATTGCCTTTGCTGTGTTTTATCTACATTATTTTTTATGCCTATTGGGTAAAGAAGAATACTCAATTATTTTCTCAACTAAAAAACAATAGCAGATAAAATAAGCAGTAAATTAAAGTTTTTAAATAAACAGTAGTTATATATTGCAAATTAGCCAGCTGTTTATGATCAAGCTAACCCCCTTGTGGAGGAATTTAATAAACTCAGTGAATTACCTCTACAAAAGAGTAAATTGTTTAATATAAATTTATTTGTGTGAAAGAATATGTTTTTGCATTGGATTTAAAAAACGATCCTGAAAAAATTAAGGCTTATTTAAAACATCATCAAAATGTATGGCCTGAGGTAATACAAACCATAAAAAACTCAGGAGTAAAAGCTATGCGGATCTACCAACTTGAAAACCGCTTGTTTATGGTAATTAAGGTTAAAGATGATTTTTCAATTGAAACAGATACTGTAGGCGACCCTACCCATCCTAAAGTACAGGAATGGGAAAATTTAATGTGGAAATACCAACAGGCTTTGCCTTTTGCTAAATCAGGCGAAAAGTGGATGCTTATGAATAAAATATTTGAATTGCAATAACTTAATAATGAGTAAAAAATCAATATTTTTTAGCAGCAGGTATCCCTCAATACACGACTTGAGAAAAAGGGCTAAAAAGAAGATACCCAAATTTGCCTTTGAGTACTTAGATGGAGGTTGTAATGAAGATATTAATCTACTTAAAAACACTCATGAAATTAGAGAATTAGAGCTAATACCCTATTATTTAAACGCCTACCAAGGTGCTTCTGCACAAACAGAACTATTTGGTTATACTTACGATGCGCCTTTTGGCATTGCGCCAGTTGGGTTGCAGGGACTCATGTGGCCCAAAGCACCAGAAATACTTGCAAAAGCAGCGTTTAAACACAATATTCCTTTTATTTTGAGCACAGTAACCACAAGTAGTGTAGAGCGCATAGCTGAACTTACTCAAGGCAGGGCTTGGTTTCAGTTATATAATCCTGCAAAAGAAGAAGTTAGGACAGATATACTGAATCGCGCTTGGGAAACAGGCTACCGTGTATTAGTGCTTTTATGTGATGTTCCAACTTTTGGATTTCGCCCTAGAGATATAAAAAATGGTTTAGCTATGCCTCCAAAGATGACTATTTCAAATATTTTTCAAATTTTACAACGCCCACAATGGGCACTAAAAACCTTAATTAACGGACAGCCCAACTTTGAAACTTTAAAACCCTATATGCCTAAAAATATAAACTTGGCTCAACTTGGTGAATTTATGAATCATACCTTTTCGGGACGCTTAAATGAAGAAAGCATCAAGCCTATCAGAGAAAAATGGAAAGGGAAATTGGTTTTAAAAGGCGTAGCTTGTAAATTGGATGCAGAAAAAGCCATAGCTTTGGGCTTAGATGGTATTATTGTTTCTAATCACGGCGGACGTCAATTGGATGCAGGAGAGTCAACTATAAAACCCTTACAGCGTATTGCCAGGGCATATGGAAATAAAATTACTGTAATGATGGATAGTGGGTTACGCTCTGGTCCTGATATAGCTAGAACCCTAGCTGCAGGTGCCGATTTTTGTTTTTTGGGGAGAGCTTTTATGTACAGTGTATCGGCTTTAGGCAAAAAAGGAGGTAACCATATTATTTCGCTATTAAAAGCTCAATTACAGCAAGTAATGGAACAAATTGGTTGTGAGCAAACAAATGCTTTTAAAAAACATTTAAAGCACAAAAAGTTGAGCTAGATAAAGGTTTAATTTATAAAATTATCTTTTTTGAACAATTTTAAACGAACTTGATCGCCGAACAAATATTCTACAAATTAAATTTTGCTCAATGAAATATTTTTCAAAAAGATGAGAGCGCGGGCACCTTCCATAAATAAAAGATCTAAAATAGAAAGATTAGGTATAAAGCCGTATTTATTGTCAAATATTTGAACATAAGAGGGCGTGCTAAATTCTAATCCTCCTTTAGCCCTTGCTAAGCTTCTGTAATCTTTTGTCGCGCTATTTTTGTACTTGTTAGTAAGGCTGTATACAGAACTTATTTGCAGGGCATCTGCTACAAACAGATGTGTGTCTAGGTTAAGTTCGTGCAAAAAAGTGTATTTTTTGTAAAATATTTTTGCCAAATCATCCTCAAAAAACTCAAAAAAAGGAGAGGATTTATACGCTGTTTGCAATGACTTAAAATGCTGTTTTTGCCAATTAAAGTTATTTTCAATTAACACATCTTTAGTTTTTTTTCTTCCCTCAGCTACAGCCTTGTGTTTAAGTGGAACATTTAGTGAAAGCCTGCCGTTAGCGCCGTAAACATAGCAACGGTTTCTGTAGGTTTGCTTTTGAAAATTGTCTTGACATTCAAAAATCAATTCCTTTGATTGGCAAATGACCACATACTGTACAATAGGTGCAAAATACAGCGGTATAAAAACTGCCATATCAATTTTTCTTTTTCTTTCTAAAACTGTAAACCGTATAAGTGCCTATTAGTAATAAAACTACCCAAAGATAAGAAACAGGTTTGCCACTACCCCCTACAGTGGTAAACATTCTGTTCCATCTAACTTTTCTTTGCTCCTTGTCAAAGCTTAACCAAATCATAACTGGTTTTCCTACCACGTGGTCAAAAGGTACATAGCCCCAGTTTCTGGCATCTAGTGAATTGTGGCGGTTATCGCCCATCATCCAATAGTAATCTTGCTTAAAGGTGTAAGAGTTAACTCTTTTTCCGTTGATATAAATTTTGTCTTTAAAAATGGTCAAGTTATTGTTTTCGTATCTGCGGATAATTTGTTCGTAAAAAGGTATGCTAGCCTCATTTAGGCTTACAGTAGTTCCTTTTTTGGGTATGTAAATAGGACCAAAATTATCAGAAGACCACGCATATTTAGGACTGTGCGGAAAGATAGACTTATCGAACTGACCCTTTGGACGGATCATTTTTTCTACACTTTTTACTATGGGATTTTTAGCAATTTTAGCAGCCTCCTGGTCTGTTAAATTTAACAAGTACCCTCCACTTATAGGTTTCCACTCTCTTATATTGTATCTATTTACAGCACTTTGACTAAAACTCTTACCTTGGGTATTTACCCTAAAAAACCATTGAGGCTTAGCTCTGTAGGGTAAAATGGTTCTTTTTCCGTTGATATAAACATAGCCTTGACGAACCTCTAGGCTATCCCCCGGAACTCCAACACAGCGTTTTACATAGTTAGTGCGTTTGTCGATAGGTTTAAAAGTTTGTTTGCCCGAGTTATCGCCCCACATAGTTCGGGTGGTATCGGCAGGCCAGCTAAAAACAACAATATCGTTTCTTTTTATTTTTTGGATGCCCGGCAGTCGCATATAAGGTAAAGACAGCTTGTTTTTCCAATTGTTTTTATGTTCAGGCTTATCATCCGACAAAAAAGATTTTACACCCATATAAGGAACTGAATCATGAACCATAGGTACAGCTACCGCAGTCATCGGAACTCGTGCGCCGTAGTGAAACTTGCTTACAAATAAAAAATCGCCAACTAATAAGGTTTTTTCTAAGGATGAGGTAGGAATGATATATGGCTGTATAAAATAGGTATGCACTAAAGTAGCTGCAATTACAGCAAATGCTATTGAACTTAACCATTCGTCAAGAGTAGTTGGAGGTTTTAAGCTTCTGTTTTTTTTATAAGGCGCATTTGTAGCATAATTTATATAATAAATGTAAAAGCCAAGTGATGCAATGGCAAGTAAGGTGTCTTTGGTTTTGTTAAAACCAAAACTCCTACAGGTTTCAATCCATATAATAGGAAACATAAGCAGGTTAATTATGGGTATAAACAGCAAAATAACCCAGCTTGTTTTACGCTTTATTATCTTCATTAAAACAACAGCATTATATATAGGTAAAGCTGCTTCCCAAACTTGCCTGCCTGCACGTTTATACAGTTTCCAAGTGCCTAAAAAATGAATAAATTGTACGGTTAAAATAAAAAAAAACCATTCGGTTAAGGTCATAATTTTTGTGTTTTATTTTCTATTAGCTAACAAAAATCTATTTAATTGTATACTTAGTTTTAAAATATTGTGCTTTTAACCTAAGTTTAACAGGTTTTGCATAGTAAATACTCCTGTTTTGTCAATGAGCCATTCGGCAGCAATTACAGCTCCTAGGGCAAAGCCTTGTCTGTTTTTTGCACAGTGTTTTATGTTAATTGTGTCTTCTTTAGAACTGTAGTAAACACTGTGTGTTCCAGGTATATCTCCAGTTCTTACTGCTTTTATGGGAATACTCTCCTCACTTGGCAGTGATTGATTAAGAGTCCAAGATGTTTTGTCAGAGTTATTTATAATGTCTTCTGCCAAGCTAATAGCAGTGCCGCTGGGTGAGTCTAATTTTTGATTGTGGTGTATCTCTTCAATGCTGATTTTGTATTGATTAAGTGGTTTCATCATTTTGGCTAACTGTTTGTTTAGTTCAAAAAAAATATTTACTCCTAAGCTAAAATTTGAAGAGTAAAAAAAGGCGCCTCCTTTTTTACGGCAAAACTCAGTGGCTGCCTCGTATTTTTCAAGCCAACCGGTAGTGCCACTAACTACAGGAACACTATTGTTAATACAGTGAACTATGTTTTTATAAGCAACCTTGGGCAAGCTAAAATCTATCGCAATATCGGCTTTTTTAATATTGTATAAACCTTTTCCTGAGTATTTTATTGTAATTTCGTGTCCCTTTTGTAGGGCTATTTTTTCAATTTCTTTGCCCATTTTTCCGTATCCAAGCAAGGCTATTTTCATTTCTTATGCTGTATTTTGTTTTGAGATAAATTGTACATTTCTAATCTTTAAATGTTTGTTGAGTTTGTGTTTCGCTTTTTAATGCAATTAATATCTGTTAAAAGGAATATTTTAAGCTAAAGCCCAATTGCGAGGAACGAGCAATAGTTGAGTTGTTAAATAATTTAGGTTTTATCGATAGGCTGTTATCTGTTTCAAATTGAAGCAAATGTGCGTTAACACTAGCCTCAACTATTTGCAGTATATAGAGCAAAACACCTGTAAGCAAAGAAAGGTCTCTGTTTTTTCTCAATATTCTTTGAGCGTTTTCTAAGCCTGCAACTGAGATAATTTGCGTTCCGTCTTCGCGGGTAAACTCATCTCTAAGACCTTGTCTTCTCAGTTTAAAAGCTGTTCTAAACCGATCGTATTCATTGCTATTGGTAATATAGTAATACATACTTGAACCCAAAGCGGCCCAAACTATGGGAACTTTCCAATATTTTTTATTGTAAATTTGACCTCCTCCAGGAAAAATAGCCGAATAAAAGGCTGCTTTTGTGGGTGAAAGAGGGTTGTATGTGGGAATAACTACTGGTTTTTTATCAGATTTAACAATTAGCGTATCATTTTGAGCAAATAAATAATACGAAAGTAAAAAACCAAAAAAAACTAGTATGATCTTTTTGTTTAACAATTATTTCAATAGGTTTTTTATACGATTAAAATCGTCTTCTGAGTTAAAAGTAATAGATATTTTTCCTTTTCCTCTGCTGTTTAAACTAACGTCAACCTTGTTGCCGAAGTATTCACTTATTTGTTTGGCTCCGTCAGAAATATGCTTAGGTAGAGCTTTTTTTTGTCTTAACTTGCTAAGGGTGCCTGTTTTTAGATTTTTAACTAGATCTTCAGTTTGGCGTACAGATAGTTTATCGCGAATAATTTTTTCGTAAATAGTTAACTGATCTGTGGCGCTGTCAAGGTTAATTAGCGCTCTGCCATGACCCATCGATATAAAACTGTCTCGCATCCCTGTTTGAATAATAGGATCTAGTTTTAACAAACGCAAATAGTTAGTAACCGTTGAGCGCTTTTTGCCTACACGCAGGCTGAGTTTTTCTTGAGTAAGTTTAATTTCTTCAATTAAGCGTTGATAAGAAAGTGCTACTTCAATAGGGTCGAGGTTTTTTCGTTGAATATTTTCAACTAAGGCCATCTCGAGCATTTCTTGATCGTTTGCCAAGCGTATATAGGCAGGTATTGTTGTATTGCCAATGAGTTTTGATGCCCTGTAACGTCGTTCTCCAGATACTAGCTGAAACTTGTTGTCAGCAAGTTTTCGAACTGTAATTGGCTGAATAACTCCAAGTTCTTTTATTGAGCTGGCAAGTTCACGTAAGGTTTCTTCATCAAAGTAAGTTCTAGGCTGGTAGGGATTTACTTCAATTGTATCTATGCCTATTTCAATTATATTACCTACCCATTTATCTGCATCTTTGTCAGAAGCTGAGTTAACATCGGCCGTTTCTTTTAACAATGCCGATAAGCCTCTGCCAAGTGCTTGTTTTTTTGTTGCTTTTGCCATTTAATTATGCCTTTTGAACTGAATTTTTTGATGAATTGTGTTTATTTAAAATTTCATTAGCCAAATTTAGATAATTTGTCGCACCTCTACTAGTTGCATCATAAGAAATTATACTTTCGCCATAACTTGGTGCTTCACTTAAGCGTATATTTCTGTATATAATTGTTTCAAAAACCATCGAGCTAAAGTGTTTTCTGACCTCTTCAACTACTTGGTTTGAAAGGCGTAATCGAGGGTCAAACATGGTTAATAATAAACCCTCAACGGCAAGCTCTCTGTTGTGTAACTTTTGAATACTTTTAATGGTGTTTAACAATTTGCCTAGACCTTCGAGGGCAAAGTATTCGCATTGTATGGGTATGATAACAGAATCGGCAGCTACTAGAGAGTTTAGTGTGATAAGCCCTAAAGAAGGTGCGCAGTCAATTAAAATAAAATCGTACTGCTCTTTGATGCTTTCAATGGCAGCTTTTAACATAAATTCTCTGTCTTTTTTATCGACCAATTCAATTTCAATTGCAACCAAATCTATATGAGCAGGAATGATATCAACATTTGGTGATTCTGTTTTAATAACAGCATTTTTTGAACTTGTAGAATGTTCTAAAACTTGATAAGTGCCCACTTCAATACTTTCTACCTCTATGCCTAAACCAGAGGAAGCATTTGCCTGAGGGTCAGCATCAATCAAAAGTACTTTTTTTTCTAAAACCCCTAAAGATGCAGCTAAATTTACAGTAGTTGTGGTTTTGCCAACACCTCCTTTTTGATTTGCTATTGCAATAATAATTCCCATAGTATGTGTTTAGTTTGTAAAAAGTAAATTTACAATAATTTATGTTTTTTAAGGCTAAATATTGTTAACAACAAATATACAACTGTTAAATATTTCTTAAACAAAAATTTATTTTACAATAACATGCTTATCGTTTGGAGTTTATACACTTGAGATAAACTGTGTTTATTTTGAAAAACAATAGGTTTATAGCAATGTTCAAAATATATTAACTTATAAGTTAGTAAATAATAATAATACAAAACTAATTAATTAGACATGATGGTAGTTATTATCATAGTAATTAGCTCTCCGTTGTCGGTATTATCAATAGGGGTGATAAGTCCTGGTTTGTTTGGAAAACTCATCTCTAGCAATATCTCGGTTGAGTTTAAATTGTTTAGTATTTCTGTTAAATAACGTGAGTTAAATCCAATTTGCATATCATCACCTTGGTAATGACAGGTTAGGCGTTCATCTGCTTTATTAGAATAATCTATATCTTCTGCTGAGATATTTAATTCGGTACCTGCCATCTTTAATTGTATTTGGTGAGTTGTCTTGCTTGAAAAAATTGAAACACGACGAACTGAATTTAAAAAACTAGCTCTATCAATGGTTAGCTTATTAGGGTTTTCTTTGGGTATAACCATGTTGTAATCAGGATACTTTCCTTCTATTAAAAGACAAGTGAGCCTAAATTTATTAAAGGTAAATATAACGTTTTTTTCATTGAATTCAATAATTGAATTATCTTTAGCATCAATCAACGCATTTCTTAAAATTTGCAAGGGTTTTTTAGGGGCAATAAATTTTGCCGATCCTTCTGCAGTTAAGTCAGTTCTAGTGTATTTTACTAACTTGTGGGCATCGGTTGCAACAAAATTAATTTCTTGCTGGCTAAATTCAAATAAAATACCGTTTAAAATAGGTCGTAGCTCATCGTTGCCTGTGGCAAACAAGGTTTTGTCAATAGCTTTTAGCAAAATATGCGAGGGTATGGTAATTGTGCTTGGTGAGGGGAGTTCGACAAATTCAGGAAATTCATCTCCACTAAAATATGCCATATCGTATTTACCTGCTTCGGATACTATTTCAAGGGTGTGTTCCGAATTAATTTTAAATATTAAAGGCTGATTAGGGAAAGTTTTTAAGGTTTCTAATAACAATTTAGCGTTTACTACTATGCTTATTTCATCGGTGCTTTCAACATCGACCAAGGCACTCATAGTGGTTTCTAAATCAGAAGATGTTATTTTTAATCTATTCTCGTTTAACTCAAATAAAAAATTATCTAAAACTGGCAAGGTGTTATTGCTGTTTATAACCCCTCCTAAAACTTGTAGTCGTTTTAATAATTGAGTGCTAGATACAATAAATTTCATACTGTTAATTCTGTTTATATATTTATGGTAATATGCAGTTAGCTAATTCAGAATTATGCTGTATTTCAGAATTTACGCACTGCTTATTTGACATTAATAAATTTGAGTTCAGCATTTGATTTTTAAAATTTTAATTAAGATCAGTAAAAAATATCTAAGCCTGCTATTTATTGTTTTATCTGTCATTTTTTAAAAAATCTTTATTAACTCAATTTATTAAACTTTATTTATGAGTATTTTATATATTTTTATATTTTGGATACTTTAAACTTGCGGGCTAATATTTTGTTGTGTTTAAATTATTGACAAAATATATTTTACTTAAATAAGCCTAAATCAATTTTAAAATAGTTTTGTTTTGACAAAACACATGCCCTTGTAATTGGCAATTCTGCTTGTTGATTTCTAAATAAATTAAATGTTAGGTTGTAAAACTGTAAAACCTTTTTTGCGATTTTTATACTATTTAAAAAATTAAAAGAACAATTAGCTTATGCTTTAGCTGACTTACTGACGATTGTATAACGACTATAAATCAAGCTTTTAGCGAGAGGTTTTATCGGTAAAAAACTATCTGCAAATCAAAACTACAAATATATTTAATTTGATAATTTTTAAAGATTTTTTTTACAACAAATTACTTTCTTTTATCGTAAACTCTATTTTAGGTGTATTATATTTTTTTTTAAAATATAAATAATAAGTAAGTTACATCGGGTTTTATTTACAGTGGTATAAATATTGCTTTAACTATTTATTTTAAGTATTATTGGTGTAATTTCTAGTTCCAAAAATAGAACTGCCAATTCTAATCATGGTAGCGCCATTTTTAAGGGCTATTTGATAGTCTCCGCTCATTCCCATAGAGAGTATTTGTAGCCTTGGATACTTAGATTTTAAATGTTTAAAAAAATTATTTAAAGAGCAGAACTCTTCTGATAATTGCTTTTGGTTATCTGTAAAGGTAGCCATCCCCATCAAACCAACCACCTGAACTCCTTTAAGTGCATTTAGTTCTTGAGATAGTAGTATTTTTTCAATTTCAGTAAACAACAAGCCAAACTTAGTATCTTCTTTAGCGATTTTAGCCTGTAACAAGCAGTTGATTACTCTGTTGTGCTTCTTTGCTTGCTTGTCAATTTCTTGTAGAGTTTTAAAACTGTCAACCCCGTGAATTAAATTTATAAAATGAGCCATGTACCTTACCTTGTTTTTTTGTAAATGCCCTACTAAGTGCCATTGAATATCCTTAGGTAAAGAGTTGTATTTGCTGAGCATTTCTTGCACTTTATTTTCTCCAAAAACTCTTTGTCCAGCCAAGTAGGCTTCTTGTATATCGGCAACAGTTTTTGTTTTTGAAACAGCTACCAAAGTAACTCCTTTTGGCAGATTGTTTTTTATGTTTTGTAAGCTTTTTTTAATCATAAATAGAGTTGTTTAAAACTAAATTTCGTAAATGGTTAGTGCAGTTCTTAGTTTAGGTTCAATATAAGTTGTTTTGGGTGGCATTATTAAACCTGAATCTACTATGTTTTTTATTTCGAATATATGAGTTGGCATCATTCCGAACGAAACCTTAAACAAGCCCTCATCTACTTTAGTTTTTAGCTCTAAACCTCCTGATTTGTTTTGTGAATATATAATTTTTGAACTATTTCTTATGTCATTTATACCCAAAATAGGCTTTAGCACTGTTTTAAACAATATTTGAGCGTCTAAGTCACTTAGCTGATCAATAAACTTATAAGCTGATTTGCGCAATGCCAACGAGTAAAAACTACCGTTTAAATACATGCTAAAACTGTGCTTTTTTTTTGGTTTGTAAAGTTCCTGTCCCTTGTGTTGAATTTTAAAACTGGCATCTAACTCAATTAAGAGTTCCTCAGGGCTTAGTCCATTTAGGTCTTTAACAAATCGATTAAACTCGTAAATACAAAGCTGGCTTTCTGGCAATAGGCAACTCATAAAGTAGTTATAGTTTTCTTTGCCTGTGTGTTTTGGGTTGTGTTTGGCTAAGTTTTTTGCCAATATACAAGAAGAGGTAGTGCGGTGATGTCCGTCGGCAATATACAAGGTGTTAACTTGTTTAAAGGTCTGTATTATTTTTTCAATATCGGCAGGTTTATTTACAATCCAAAGCAAGTGCAAATCTTTATCGGTCGAGGTAAATTTGTACTCAGGCGTGTTCGCCTTGTATTTTTCAATAATTGATTCAATAAGTGAATTATCTGGATAGGTTAACAAAACAGGCTCAGCGTTAAAACCAGTATTTTTTAGGTATTTTTCAAATAATAACTCTCTTTGCTCAAGCGTGATTTCGTGTTTTTTAATAGTATTGTTATAAAAATCA
Source organism: Tenacibaculum sp. (assembly GCA_047971505.1). Lineage (GTDB taxonomy): Bacteria > Bacteroidota > Bacteroidia > Flavobacteriales > Flavobacteriaceae > Polaribacter. The sequence goes on along the minus strand of JBKDZU010000026.1, from coordinate 8,427 downwards.
TTAACAGAAGTAGCTGCTATAATTCCACAAAAAGAGTTATCGGCATTAGTTTTTTGATAAATATAAAAACCTGGAAGCTTGTCCTGTTTTAAGTAACCCTCTTCCTTAAACTCTAAATATCTGTTGTGAACAAGCTTAAATCGTTGTTCTTCAGTTAAATCTATTTTATGGTACTTATAGCTAGGATTTATTACATGCAAAAAACTAAAAGGATTAAAGGTTAGCTTAGCATTGAGTTCCTCTTTAGTATAAGCCTCATAAGGCTTTGATGAAACTAAAGCAACCTTATCGGGTGTTGCTCTAACTGCTTTAAAAGGTTTTACTAAAGCCATTTTTAAATTATCTTTTGTAAATTGTTTGTTAAATTTAAAAAAGCAAATGTAGGTTTTTAATACTTATAAAAACTATAAAATAAATTGAAATATATACAGAAAACAATACTGTAAACTAGTAGTTTTTGCCAATATAAACATATTTAATTTAATATTAAATAAAAACTGTAACTGTCACTTTTGTAGTTTTTTAAGCATTTTAGTATTTTCTTATTATGTATATTTAGTTATTTGCATTTGAAAAAATAATTTTGACTTAAAAAAAATACTAACCCATAAAAGTTAATTAAAAAAAAATCCGTCTATTTGTATTCCCTTTAAGTTAGGCAAATGTATTGAATATAAAACAAATTTTATTTAAAGATTATTTTAAACACAAATAGATAGTTTGCAACTTATAAACTTAGCTTTTTTTAACCGTAACACCATTGGCAAAGATGCAAAAAGTACTATTTATAGATAGAGATGGGACCTTGATTAGAGAACCTGTTAATCAACAAGTTGACTCTTTTGAAAAATTAGAATTTTACCCCGAAGTATTTTTAGCACTTAGTAAAATTACAAAGGAACTCGATTTTGAATTAGTATTGGTTAGCAATCAAGATGGCTTAGGAACTCAGCACTATCCTGAACACACTTTTTGGCCTGTGCACAACTTTGTTATAAATACCTTTAAAGGACAGGGAATAGTTTTTGCAGATGAATATATAGATCGGAGTTTTGCAAAAGACAATAAGCCAACAAGGAAGCCTGGCACGGGTTTGTTAAAACATTATTTTACTGACAAGTATAATATTGCTAAATCTTTTGTAATAGGCGATCGTCTTACCGATGTAGAACTAGCAAAAAACCTCGGAGCAAGAGCTGTATACTTAAACAATAAATCTAATTTAGGCAACAGCGAACTCACCGTAAAGGCAGAAGAGCTAAAACCATTTATAGCTCTAGAAACAAATAGCTGGAATGCTATTTACGAGTTTTTAAAACTCAAAGAACGAAAAGCAGAACTGATAAGGCACACCAATGAAACACAGGTTTCAATTCAATTAAATATTGATGGCACTGGGGAAAGTGCTATTGATACAGGAATTGCCTTTTTTGATCACATGCTTTATCAAATAGCGCGTCATGCCAAAGTAGACCTAAACATAAAAGTAAAGGGAGATTTGCAAGTAGATGAACATCATAGCATTGAAGACACTGCCCTTGCCTTGGGTGAGGTTTTTAAAAAAACCTTAGGCGACAAATTAGGTATTGACCGATATGGCTTTTGCTTACCTATGGATGATTGTTTAGCTCAAGTAGCCCTAGATTTTGGAGGTCGAAGTTGGTTGGTATGGCAAGCTGAATTTAAAAGAGAAATGATTGGAAAAATGCCAACTGAAATGTTTTTTCATTTTTTTAAATCATTTTCTGACGCCGCTCAATGTAATTTAAATATAAAAGCAGAAGGAATAAATGAACACCATAAAATTGAAGCCATCTTTAAAGCTTTTGCAAAGGCTTTAAGAGCAGCTGTAGTACGTGATGCGTCTAAAATGATACTACCTTCAACCAAAGGATTTTTATAAAAAATAACTTTTAGCTTACTGAAATACAATAAATAGCTGATTAGCTATAATTGATAAATATTAAGATATGATAGCAATACTAAAGTACAATGCTGGCAATATAGGGTCAGTTAAAAATGCACTTTCTCGCCTTGGTTATCAAAGTGTTATAACAAATAATCCCGACACAATAAAGCAAGCTCACAAAGTAATATTTCCTGGAGTAGGTCAGGCAAAATCGGCTATGAATTATTTAAAAGAAAGGCAACTCGATCAGCTAATAAAAACATTAACTCAACCAGTTTTAGGCATCTGCCTAGGTTTGCAATTAATGTGTAAGTGGTCGGAAGAGGGCAATATAAATTGTTTGGGAATTTTTAATACCAAAACCAAGCGATTCCCTCCACATGACAAAGTGCCTCATGTAGGGTGGAATAATTTTTCAGAACACAAATCTTCCAAAATATTAAAAAACACAGCAGCAACCGACAACCTGTACTATGTTCACACCTATTATGCAGAACTTTGTAAAGCTACAATAGCCACCTGTAATTATATTGTAACCTTTAGCGCAGTTATGCAACAAAAAAATTTTTATGCCATGCAGTTTCATCCCGAAAAATCATCAACAGTTGGCGAGCAATTGCTAAAAAATTTTTTAACTCTATAACTTGATATAAGCAAAAACATATGAAGATTATACCTGCCATAGATATTTTAAATGGGAAATGCGTTCGACTTAGCAAAGGAAATTACAATAAGCAAAAAATATACAGCGAACAGCCCCTAGAAATAGCTAAAGAATTTGAAGCTAACGGAATGCAGTATTTACATTTGGTAGATTTAGATGGAGCCAAGTCAAACCAAATTATCAATTATAAGATACTTGAACAGATAGCGATAAAAACCAATTTAAAAATAGACTTTGGAGGTGGGCTAAAATCACAAAAAGACGCTCACATTGCTTTTGAAAGTGGTGCTTATCAAATAATAGGAGGAAGTGTAGCTATAAACAATCCGACATTATTTCTGAAATGGCTACAGCACTATGGCAGTGATAAAGTAATTTTAGGCGCCGATTGCAAAAACAAAAAAATAGCCATCCAAGGTTGGCTAAAAACCTCTAAAGTTAATGTTGTTGATTTTATTGTTCAGTATCAAAAAAAATCAGTGAGTAACTGTATTTGTACCGACATAGCTAAAGATGGGATGTTGCAAGGCAGTTCAACAGATTTATACATAGAAATTTTAAACAAAACCTCAGTAAACTTAACGGCAAGTGGAGGAATATCGAGTATTGATGACTTGCATCAATTAAAAAAAATAGGTTGCAAAGGAGCCATTATAGGCAAAGCCCTATACGAAGGTTTTATAAAACTAAAAGAACTGCAATTATTTTTGAATTAAAATAAAGTATATAAAAACTGCGAGTTATATAGTGTAGCAACTAATCAAAAAAACAGTATACAAAAAATACAGATCAATAAAATAATCAACAATCCTAAACTAAAAACAACACTCATAGCAACTTATAATTAATTTATACAAAATGCTAAAAAAAAGAATTATTCCTTGTTTAGATATTAAAAACGGACGAGCGGTAAAAGGAGTTAACTTTGTAAATATAAAAGATGCGGGAAACCCAATTGAGTTGGCAAAACAATACGCAAAACAAGGTGCCGATGAGTTGGTTTTTTTAGATATTACTGCAACACTTGAAAATAGAAAAACCTTTTTAACTCTTGTTCGTCAAATAGCCAAAGAAATAAACATACCTTTTACTGTAGGCGGAGGAATAAGCACAATTGACGATGCTTTTGCATTGATAAAAGCTGGAGCAGATAAGATAAGCATTAACACAGCGGCAGTGCATAAGCCTCAACTTATAAGCGAATTAAAAAATCAATTTGGGAGTCAATTTATAGTGTTAGCCATCGATACAAAAAAAGTAAATGGTAAATGGAAAGTTTTTACCAAGGCAGCAACACATCAAACCGAACTCGAAACCCTGTATTGGGCAAATAAAGCAACAGCACTAGGAGCAGGAGAGATTTTGTTGACCTCTATAAGTAGCGATGGCACCAAAAATGGATTTGACCTCGATATTACGCAAAAAATTAGCCAAGCTCTAAGTATACCCGTCATAGCCTCAGGAGGTGCTGGTAACCCCCAGCATTTTAAGCAGCTATTTACCCAAACAGAAGCCAGTGCAGGCTTGGCAGCAGGTATTTTTCACTATGGAGAAATAGTAATTTCGACCTTAAAAAACCAACTAAAAGCAAGCAATATACCTATACGATGAATATAAATTTCACAAAAGGCAAGGGCTTAGTTCCTGCTATTATACAAAGCAATACCACTTTACAGGTGCTAATGTTAGGCTATATGAACAAAGAGGCTTTTGAGCAAACCAAACGCAAAAAAAAAGTTACATTTTTTAGCAGAAGTAAAAACAGGCTGTGGACTAAGGGTGAAGAATCAGGAAATTTTTTATATGTAAAGGAAATACAAATAGACTGCGATAACGATACACTACTAATTAAAGCAGAACCCCAAGGACCTGTTTGTCATAAAGGCAATAATTCTTGTTTTGGAAAAGAAAGCACAAAAGGCTTTGTTTATAAGCTAGAACAAAAAATTGAACAAAGAATTTGTCAAAATATAAAATCATCATACACTAATACCCTTTACAAAAAAGGAATCAATAAAATAGCACAAAAAGTTGGAGAAGAGGCGGTTGAACTTATAATTGAGGCAAAAGATAGCAACTTAGATCTATTTAAAAACGAGGCTGCCGATTTGCTGTATCACTACTTAATTTTGCTCAAAGCCAAAAATACTAGCTTAAAAGCTATTGAAGAAATACTAAAAAACAGAAGCTAAATAAGTTTTTTTAAAACAAGTCAGCTAGCTTTATGTATTTCTGTTGTATCTTTGTTTAAGCATACACCTGTATTTGCTATTTAGTCCTATATAAAGTATGGCTTATTTAATTATTATTTGTTAAAAAAATTAAATTTTAAAACTCAAACCAAAGAGCAGGCAAAACCGCTAAATTAATTATTAACTATATAGAATTTATGTAAATTGATGAAGAATATATCTTTGCTGTTACTAAGTATTTCAATGTTTATAAGTTGCGATTTAATAAGTTTTAAAAAGCAACAAAGTATACAAGAAAAACCCATAGCAACTGTTTATAATAAACATCTGTACAAAAAAGACATAATTAAATTGCTGCCCAAAAACCTAACAAAACAAGACAGCGTTGTAATTGCCAAAGGACTCATTACTACTTGGGCAAAAGAACAACTACTTTTAATTAAGGCAGAGGAAAATATTTCCGAAGTAAATAGCCTTGAGATAGAAAAACTAGTAAACGACTACAGATCGAGTTTATATATAAATAACTACAAAGAAAAACTAATAAAACAAAAGCTAGACACCTTAATTACTGACCGAGAAATTCAACAATACTACAAGTACAATAAAGAAAACTTTAAGCTAAAGCACGACTTATTGCAATTTGATTATATTTATTTTGGAAAAGATCACTTTGAAAAAGAAAAAATAACAAAAAGTTTTAAATCGGCAAAAGATCAAGACTTCAAAGAATTAGAAAAGCACCTGTTAAGCATAAAATCATACCAATTACAAGACAGCACATGGTTCACTGTTAATCATTTAAAAAAAGAAATCCCTTTTTTAAACAATGAGCCAAAAGAAAATTTATTAAAAAAATCAAAATTTATACAAAAAGAAGATAGTTTAGGAGTATATTTGGTGGCTATAAAAAAAATTTTAAATAAAAACGAAACAGCACCTTTAAGCTATGCAACAGCTAGGATAAAGCAAATAATTTTGCACAAACGAAAATTAGAACTCATTAGAGAAATTGAAAAAACACTTATAAATGATGCTATTCAGAACAAAAACCTCAAAGAATATTAGTATTTTAACAGTTTTGTTATTTGTTTTATTTACACTTCAAGCTCAGCAAAATAAGATAGATGGAGTGGCAGTAGTTGTAGGTAAAAACATAGTTTTAGACTCTGATATTGAAAAGTTTAAAAAAGATATAGAACTCAGAAGCGAAGGAAAAATAGTATTTTCTAATTGCGAAATGCTCGAAGAACTCATGAAACAAAAGCTACTAGCACATCACGCAATTATAGATAGCGTTACCATATCACAAAGTGAAATAGACAGCAAGGTAAGCAGAAGTATAGACTTTTTTATAAGTGAATACGGAAGCGAAGAAAAAGTTGTAAAAGCTTATGGCTTTAACGATATGGAAGACCTGAGAAAAGAGCTGCAAAAAGTACAGGAAGAAAACGCCTTAATTGAAAAAGAACAGCACGAAATAACAAAAGATATAGACGTAACTCCCGAAGAGGTTAGGGTTTACTACAACGGACTAAAAGAAAAAGGAGAATTACCCGAAATTCCTGCTGAGGTTGAACTAGCACAATTGGTTTTATATGCCGAAGCAAATCAACAAGAAGAACAAAGAATTATAAATAAGCTAAACGAAATAAAGCTAGAAATTGAAAATGGAGCGAGTTTCGATTTAAAAGCAATAGTTAATTCTGACGATCCTACTGTTACGCAAAACAAAGGAAATTTAGGAATAATAACCAAAGAAACTAATTTTATAAAAGAATTTAAAGAGGTTGCATTTTCTTTAGAAGAAGAACAGATATCCGAGCCTGTAAAAACTGCATTTGGATATCATATTATCAAGTTACACAAGATTAGGGGAAAGGGGAGAGAGGTATCTCATATTTTGATTCAACCTGAAATATCTGACGAAAAGCTAAAACAAACCAAACAAGAAATAAAAAATATAATAGAACAAATAGAGCAAGGTAAACTTACATTTAAAAAGGCAGTTGAACAATACTCTGAAGACAAAGAAACTAAGCTAAGCGGAGGTTTGCTAATTAACCCTTATACAGGAGAGCCCACTTTTGAACTCACTAGAATGCCCCCTGATTTGTTTGGAAGAATAAGCGAGCTAAAACAAGGTGAATTGTCGGAAGTATTTTACGATGAGGCTAGAGGAGGAGAAAAAATGTACAAAGTAATGCTGGTTAAACAAAGAACAGATACTCACAAGGCAGATATAATTGACGATTACGTAAGAATGCAACAATTTACCTTAGAGAAAAAGAAAGAAGAAGCCCTCGATAAATGGTCAAGCGAAAAAATACAAAACACTTATATAAAGTTAAGTGCAGACTATAAAAAGTGCAATTTTAAAAAAGATTGGAAAAAGCAAAATAAATAAAACACTTAACTCAGGATATATTATCTTAAAGCCATCATTACACATGTCTGACGTTATTGCTGTAAATAATTTGGTAAAAAAATACGAGCAACTCCAACTAGAAGTATCAAAAGTAATTATTGGTCAGCAAGAAGCGATAAATTTAAGCTTATTGTCAATTTTTTGTGCAGGTCATTCGCTTTTAATTGGAGTACCTGGTCTTGCCAAAACCTTGTTGGTAAATACAATTGCTTCAGCCTTAGGGTTAAAATTTAAAAGAATTCAATTTACGCCTGATTTAATGCCCTCAGATATTTTGGGCAGCGAAATATTAGATGAAAATCGTAAATTTAAATTCATCAAAGGACCTGTATTCTCTAATATAGTTTTAGCCGATGAAATTAATAGGACTCCTCCCAAAACCCAAGCTGCTTTGCTAGAAGCCATGCAAGAGAGGTCAATTACCATAGCAGGACACTCACACAAGTTGAGTTTGCCCTTTTTTGTATTAGCTACCCAAAACCCTATAGAGCAAGAAGGAACCTATCCTTTGCCTGAGGCTCAGCTCGATAGGTTTGTGTTTTCTATAAACTTAGAATATCCCACCTTTGATCAAGAGGTGCAGGTGGTAAAAAACACTACTTCTTTGACAAATAAAAAAGTAAACTCAGTATTTTCGGCTACAGAAATCATTGAAATTCAAAATTTGATACGCAAAATCCCAGTAGCTGACAATGTGGTTGAATACGCAGTATCTTTGGTTGGAAAAACCCGACCTAATTCTGACAAAGCAACAAAGTTAGTAAAGCAGTATATCGATTGGGGTGCAGGACCACGGGCATCGCAAAATATTATCTTAACAGCCAAAGCTCACGCAGCAGTATTGGGCAAATACTCGCCTGATATAGAAGATGTACAAGCCGTTGCCCTGCCTATTTTAGCACACAGAATTGTAAAAAACTACAAAGCAGAGGCAGAAAGAATAAGCTTAAAGCAAATTATTGAATCATTGTTTTAAAAGTTGAAAAGCTTATAAAAAGTTTAGTTGTAGTGTAGCTAAAAGTATACAATTTGAAATTAATCAAAGCAAACAGTTTTTTAAAATTTAGGTTTTTTGTAAAAGTTTGTATTGTTAACTAAGGCTTACTAAAAAACTTAAAAACAGCTAATAAATAGCAAAATAGATTAGATAAGACCGTTGCAAAACCCAACCTTATTTTTGTTTAGGTTTCTACCTTGATGCTTTTGACCTAAATTTTATTCTACTTTACTATTT
>JBKDZU010000025.1:0-45171 GCA_047971505.1 Tenacibaculum sp. | reverse complement strand
GAGTGCAAAATGGTAAAACCATTACCATAGAGCCGGGAGTTATCATTAAAGGTAACTACACAAATACTGGCTGTTCTATAGTTCCGGGCACCTTGGTAATTGAAAGAGGCGCAAAAATAGAAGCCTCAGGTACTGCCAGCCAACCCATAGTATTTACCTCAAACGACAGTGCTCCAACACCCGGTGATTGGGGAGGCGTAGTAGTTTTAGGTAGAGCTAGCGTCAATATCAAAGTTGACCCTGCTGTTTCGGGAACAGCAAACGGCATAGGTGCCATAGAAGGCTTGCCTACTCCTAACAATACAGGCTTATACGGCGATATACCCGCTGTAGACAATGACAACTCGGGTACTCTTCGCTATATACGCATAGAGTATGCTGGAGACGAAATTGGCGAAGCCAATGAACTCAACGGTCTTACCCTAGGTGGCGTAGGCTCGGGCACTACACTTGAGTATATACAAGTATCTTTTGGTTTAGACGATGGCTTTGAGTTCTTCGGAGGCACAGTAAACGGCAAATACCTAGTTGCCAACCGCAATGGTGATGACGACTTTGACACCGACCAAGGCTATAACGGCAGCCTGCAGTTTGGTGTAGTTATCAGAGAGCCACAAGGCGAATCGGGTTTCCTTTCTTCTCGCCCATTAAACGGAAGTGAAACCAACGGAGACCAAGACGACGCTTATTTAAACGGTCCAAACGACTATACCTCGGCCAGCCTCAGCAACTTTACTATAATAGGTCCTTACCAAAACAACTGTGGCGAAAGTGTACACGAAAATTACAGTTCAGGTATTTATCTAAGAGACAACTCTGACCAAAACCTGTACAACAGTGTAATATTTGGTTTTAACAGCGGTATCAGAATCAGCGATGATAAAGGTGCAGAAGGTGCAGTTAATTTTAACACAAGCGCTATACCAAATAATAGCCTAATTGATGTTAAAAACACAACCTTGGTAGTACCTGCTGAAGGAGAAGGCTTTGCCACCCTTGACGATGCTACAGATACTGACTTTGATGCTGCCTTTTTAAGCCCAGCGCTAAATAACAGTATTTTAGAAGCAGGTGACTGCGAAATAGAGAAGGTTAGCATGGCAGCTGTTGCAGGTCTATCTGCTAGTGCCTGGAGTGGTATATTTGGCGTACAGCCCAACCTTAACCCTTTAGCTGGCTCTAGCTTGCTAGGCTCTGCCAGTTTTACAAACATTAACAGCAATGGTTTCTTTACAGTGGTAAACTACCGCGGTGCCTTTGCCGAAAATGACAACTGGTTAAACGGCTGGACTAACTGGAGTTTATAATAAACAAAATTCTATAAACAACCCACTTTGGTAGTGTTATATATTTTACTGTAGTTTTTTTATAATTTTTAAGCCAAACCTGCCCTTTTCAAGGGGTGGGTTTTGGTTTTTTACACAGTTCCCTTTTATTGATAAAAAATAAACAAAACTTATAAAGGGGTGTAAAAAATATTTTTTTTGATAAGGCATAATAATAAATAAAAATAAGCAATTTTTTTTTAATATGAAATTTAATTACACAAAAACCTTGCTTAGCCAAGTGTTTAGTTTATTTTTAACAACCATACTATTTTTACTGCAATCTTGCGACAATAGCCTAAACGACGAACTAACCCCCCTACCTAAACTTACAATTAGCGATATAAAACCACTTAAGGCAAGAGCAACCGAAAAAATAGTAATAACAGGCACGGGCTTTGACCACGAATACCCTTCACGCAACAAGGTTTACTTTACCTCAGCCATAACTGGTAATACCACTAGTAATGAGCTATTGATTAAAAAAGCCACTCCTACCGAATTAACAGTTATAGTTGAAAGAGGAGATGATCAAAATGAAAATAATAATAAAGGCTCTATAATGATCAATGTAAGGGGCAAGGAAATAATGTCGGAGCAGCATTTTGAGCTTGACCTCAGGTTTCCTAACCCGCAAATAACAAGCATAACACCCAGCGAAGGCATAGTAAACAGCGTAATTGAGATAGTAGGCAGATATTTTGACACAGACTATCAGGGCAATAAATACCAACCAAGTGTACTGCTGGGCACAGAGGAGCTAGCCACCACAGAGGTTAAACCCTATAAAGGAAAATTAAGCACCACCTTTACCATACCCAAAGGGCTTACACCGGGCAGCCATAAAGTTAAAATTAAGCACCGAGGGCTAGAGTCTGAGCCTGTAAACTTTAAGCTAAGCAGCCCGCCCCAGCTAAAGGGAGTTTTTTGGACTAGTGAAAAAAAGATATACAAAGCCTCTATAACAGAGGAAAGTGCTAATATTGAAGTATTGTATAATACTGATGAACCAGCATATAATAATAGTACATCCTTATTAGATAGCCAAAGAGGTCTTATTTATTGGATAACTGATAGTACAGATTCTTATAAAATACACAGGGCAACCCTAGACGGAAATGGAGTGCCCGAAGAGGTTTTTAGCATACCTAAGCAAGAAAATGAATTAACATATACCTTAAATAGATTAAGTTTAGATGCCCGAGCAAATAAACTATACTTTGCTGTGGCAGAAAAAAAAGGGTCGGGCAGAAAAGCAAAGCGCAAAGGTTTACTATACCAAATGGATTTACAAAATGGGCAAACAAATATCTTTGCTACTATACTAGATGTTTTGCTTAGATCAATAAAAATAGATACAGAGGCACAAAACTACTATTGCTATGCAACAAAATATAATAAAAGAGGTCGCCCAAATGGTTATGCAGTTTTTAAAGGTAGCTTGCAAGGTGGCACACCCCAAAAACTATACGACGATATAACTCATATTACAGCACTAGCTATTAACCCCAGCACTAGAGGACTTTATATATCAAATTTAAAAAAAGATATAATCCTCAAGGGAACCATGGATGGGGGTAAGCTAAGTCCTTTTATCGAACTTGAAGTCAATAACAAAAACATAGTATTAGACAGCAAAAACGGCTTTTTATTTTTTAATGATGCTAACATATTTAAGCGCGCCAATTTAGACGGCACTGATATAATAACTTTGTTTAACACTAACAATACTAATATTAATGTCGATATTAATTACTTTGATGTATTAATAGAATAACCTACTTGCGCTTATACTTTATTATATTAAACCCTGTGCTTTTTGCCCAGTTAAACTAAAAAAATAAATACTATATAAGCAAAATTTAAAACTTTTTAAAAATGAATAAATTTATTTTTAAACTCCCTTTAGTGCTAACCGTTGTTTTACTAGGTTTTATACGTTGTAAAAATAAAGATATACAAAACCTAAATCAAAGAGCTACTGCTACTACAACTGCCAAAGCTAAGGCAATTATTAATTTAGGTTGCCCTAACAGCCCTGCTCCTTTTAACTTTAAGTTAATTAACAATGGAGATGTAATAGTCAACAGAAATATTACCCTAAAAACAGGCAATACCTATATTTTAAACAACTATTTTAGAGTGCAAAATGGTAAAACCATTACCATAGAGCCAGGAGTTACCATTAAAGGTAACTACACAGGTACTGGTTGCTCTATAGCTCCGGGCACCTTGGTAATTGAAAGAGGCGCAAAAATACAAGCCTCGGGCACTGCCAGCCAGCCCATAGTATTTACCTCAAATGATAATAGACCAGAACCCGGTGATTGGGGAGGTGTAGTAGTTTTAGGCAGGGCTTCGGTAAACATTCGTCAAAACTCCTTTATTCTGGGAACTAGAAATGGCATAGGCGCAATAAACGGCTTGCCTGTTCCGAATAATACGGGCTTGTACGGAAGCATACCTGCAGTAAACAATGACAACTCGGGTACACTTCGCTATATACGCATAGAATATGCTGGAGACAATATTGGAGAAGATAACAATCTCAACGGTCTTACCCTAGGCGGTGTAGGTTCGGGCACTACCCTTGAGTACATCCAAGTTTCTTTTTCTTTTGCCGATGGTTTTGGGTTTTTTGGCGGTACAGTAAATGGCAAATACCTAGTTGCCAACCGCAATAGCGACGACGACTTTGATACCGACCAAGGCTATAAGGGCAACCTACAGTTTGGGGTAGCTATCAGAGAGCCACGAGGCAAACCCGGGTTTCTTTACAATCACCCGATAAACGGAATTGAAACCAACGGAGACCAAGACATTGCCTATCTAAATGGTCCAAACGACTATACCTCTGCCAACCTCAGCAACTTTACTGTAATAGGTCCTTACCAAAACAACTGCGGCGAAAATGTACACTTAAATTACAGTTCAGGTATTTATCTAAGAGACAACTCTGACCAAAACCTGTACAACAGTGTAATATTTGGTTTTAACAGCGGTATCAGAATCAGCGATGATACAGGTGCAGCTAATTTTAACACCAGTGCTATACCAAATAATAGCCTAATTGATGTTAAAAACACAACCTTGGTAGTACCTGCTGAAGGAGACGGCTTTGCCACCCTTGACGATGCTACAGATACTGACTTTGATGCTGCCTTTTTAAGACCCGCGCTAAATAACAGTATTTTAGAAGCAGATGGATGTATAAAAGAAGTTGACATGGCAGCTGCTGCAGGTCTATCTGCTAGTGCCTGGAGTGGTATATTTGGCGTACAGCCCAACCTTAACCCTTTAGCTGGCTCTAGCTTGCTAGGCTCTGCCAGTTTTACAAACATTAACAGCAATAGTTTCTTTACAGTGGTAAACTACCGCGGTGCCTTTGCCGAAAATGACAACTGGTTAAACGGCTGGACTAACTGGAGTTTATAAATAAAATTTTGTAATATTGTAACACTTTTTATATTTTTTATACTTTCTTTAACCAAAACTTGCCCTTATTAGGGCAAGTTTTGGTTTTTTTTAGTGCCTTTTTTTAACTGTATAAAAAATAAGGCATTATACCTCTTTTTTTAAGGCGTAAAGGTTCAAAAGCATATTCCTAATTTTCATCAACATTAAAATACCCTTAAAATTTAAGCTACAAGCCCACTCCAACCACAGTTTTTTACTTTTCTTAAAACACCCTTTACCTTAAGCTAGTTAACAAACAAAACTAATTGTACCAAAAACACACACAGTCAAAATTGCACCTTATAAGTTTCTGTGCAAAAACCACCTATATTAATTTTATTATTTACTTTTGAAAAAGCAATGCTTAAGCCAAACCTATATTTAACAATCCGTCAATATAGATCAATGTACAATACGCTTATAACAGCCTTTTTAAATTATATAACCTACGAAAAAAAATACTCAAACCACACTTATACTGCCTATAGTACAGATTTAACAGCTTTTCAAAAGTACTGTAACAAACACTTTAAAGAAACAAACATAGAACAAGCAAACTATCAACATATTAGATTTTGGATAGTAGCTCTTGTAAACAAAGGCATTTCAAATAGAACAGTAAACAGGAAAATAAGTTCTTTAAAAAGCTTTTACGATTTTATGCTAAAAATTGAAGAAATAAAAAGCAACCCACTAGCAACACACAAAGCTTTAAAAACACAAAATAATATAAGCATACCATTTACAGAAAAAGAGGTAACCCAAGTAACAGACGAGTTAAAAGACAAAAGCGATTTTGAAGAGCTGCGGAACTATTTAATAATTGAATTGCTTTACTCAACTGGAATTAGAAAAGCAGAATTGATAAATATAAAAGAAGAAGACCTTGACCTCAACTCTAAAACCCTAAAAATATTAGCAAAAAAAAACAAAGAAAGATATGTAATTTTACTGCCCTATATTGTTAAAACAATAAAACTTTATTTAAACCAAAAAAGCAAATTAAAAGCAAAAACAGTTAACAATTACTTGCTTATAACCAAAAAAGGTGTTAAATTATACGAAACTCTTGTTTATAGAATAGTAAATACATACTTTAGCAAAGTATCGCCAAAGGCAAAAAAAAGTCCACATATCCTTAGGCATACATTCGCTAGCCATTTGTTAAACAATGGAGCGTCTTTAAATTCGGTTAAAGAACTGCTAGGGCATTCAAGTTTAGCCTCTACACAAGTTTACACTCACAGTAGCTTGGAAGAAATTAAAAAAGTGTTTCACAAGACCCACCCTAGAGGGTCTTCTTAAAAAATGCAAATATTATGAAGGTATTTACGCAATCGGTAAATTTCACAGCAAGCAAAAAATTGTCAAACTACATTCAAAAAAAAGTTGGAAGCTTAGATAAATTTCACGACAAAATTATCAACGCAGAGGTTTATTTAAAAGTACAAAAAACAAGCGAAAAAGAAAATAAAATAACAGAAGTTAAAATCAATATTCCAGGAAATGAATTAATTGTAAAAAAGCAGTGCAAAACCTTTGAAGAAGGCTTGAGCATCAGTGTAGAATCGCTAAAGAGGCAGCTAAAAAAATCAAAAGAAAAAACAAGGTCAATCACTTCCTTGTAAAAAATAATAAAAAAATATTTAAAAATTAAAAAAATACTTTTACATTTGCAGTCCGTTAGAAATAACGGACTGTTTTTTAGTACAAAAACTGAGTATTATTTGACTAAGTCAGGTTTTGCAGCATTTTTTTTGCGACAAAATATACCTGTTTTAGGCTTTTAGTATTTTTTTTTGCCAAAGCTCATCAAAAACAGTAAATTTTGGGGAGATTCCAGAGCGGCCAAATGGGACGGACTGTAACTCCGTTGTCTTTCGACTTCGCAGGTTCGAATCCTGCTCTCCCCACAAAACTCAACAGATGAAAGAAACTCAGTTGGTAAGCATTACACTTACAAGCCCAATGGGTTATAACTCGATTTTAAATCTTTCACTGAAATGTTTTGAGCCGGTGTAGCTCAGTTGGTAGAGCGCATCCTTGGTAGGGATGAGGTCACGGGTTCAAGTCCCGTCATTGGCTCTTATAATAAAGTTAACTAAGAATTAAAATTTATAATCATGGCAAAAGGAACTTATGACCGTTCAAAGCCACACTTGAATGTGGGTACTATCGGTCACGTAGATCACGGTAAAACTACTTTAACAGCTGCAATAACAAAAGTATTGGCAGATGCAGGATACTCCGAAGCAAGAGCATTTGATCAAATTGACAACGCTCCAGAAGAAAAAGAAAGAGGCATAACAATTAACTCTTCTCATGTAGAATACGCTACAGCTAACCGTCACTACGCCCATGTTGACTGTCCGGGTCACGCCGATTATGTAAAAAACATGGTAACCGGTGCCGCTCAAATGGATGGTGCTATTTTGGTAGTTGCCGCTACAGATGGTCCTATGCCACAAACCCGCGAGCACATTTTATTAGGCCGTCAAGTTGGCATTCCGCGCATTGTTGTATTTATGAACAAGGTTGACATGGTTGACGATGAAGAATTGCTAGAACTAGTAGAGATGGAAGTTAGAGAACTATTATCTTTCTATGAATACGACGGCGACAACGGACCCGTAATTCAAGGTTCAGCACTAGGAGCCTTAGACGGCGAAAAGAAATGGGTCGACACAGTGTTAGAATTGATGGAAGCCGTTGACAGCTGGATTGAAGAGCCACCAAGAGACACAGAAAAACCCTTTTTAATGCCTATTGAAGACGTATTTTCAATTACCGGTAGAGGTACAGTAGCTACCGGACGTATAGAAACAGGTATAGTAAATACTGGAGACCCGGTTGAAATTATTGGTATGGGTGCCGAAAAACTGACATCAACAGTAACTGGTATTGAAATGTTTCGTCAAATTTTAGACAGAGGCGAGGCTGGAGACAATGCAGGTATATTGTTAAGAGGTATAGATAAAAATGAAATTAGAAGAGGTATGGTTATTGTTAAACCTGGCTCAGTAACTCCACACGCTAAGTTCAAAGCAGAGGTTTATATATTAAAAAAAGAAGAAGGCGGACGCCACACTCCTTTCCACAATAATTACCGCCCTCAATTTTACGTTCGCACAACCGACGTAACAGGCAATATTAACATGCCAAAAGGGGTAGATATGGTAATGCCAGGAGACAATTTAACAATAACAGTTGATCTAATTCAACCCATTGCCCTTAGCGTAGGCTTGCAATTTGCAATACGCGAAGGCGGCAGAACAGTAGGAGCAGGCCAAGTAACCGAAATACTAGACTAACTACGAACCTTTTAGGCAACTAATAAGCAGCCTTTTTAACAAATAATAGGCTTCTTTTGTAGAATAAAACGGGTTTAGCTCAGTTGGTAGAGCACTGGTCTCCAAAACCAGGTGTCGGGAGTTCGAGTCTCTCAACCCGTGCAACCCTAAAGATTAGTTGTAAAGTTTTAACTAGGCTTATTATAGAGTAAAAAATTATGAGTAACCTTATACAATACATAAAAGATTCTTTTGAAGAATTAAACAAAAATATGACTTGGTTATCGAAAGAACAAGCCCAAAAAACAACAGCAGTTGTAGCTGCGTTTACCGTAATTTTTGCGTTGTTAGTAGCAGGCATCGACAAAGTATTTCGCTTTGCCCTAGACAACTACTTTAAAATGTTTTAAAAATGACAGAATCATTGATGAAATGGTATGTCCTCAGAGCTGTTGGAGGCAAAGAAAACAAAATTAAAAACTATATAGAAACCGAAATAGTGCGTCATGGTTTATCTGATTTTGTAAAACAAGTTATAGTGCCTATTGAAAAAGTTATTCAAATTAGGCAAGGCAAAAAGATAAACAGAGAAAAAGTGTATTTTCCGGGCTATATAATGATAGAGGCAAATCTTGTAGGAGAGGTAATACACGTAATTAAATCGGTTACAGGAGTTGTAGGGTTTTTAAGCGAAGTAAAAGGAGGTAACCCCGTTCCTATGAGAAAAGCAGAGGTAAACCGAATGCTAGGCAAGGTTGATGAACTCTCAATTAAAGATGACAGCAGTATAACCATACCTTTTGATATTGGAGAAACTGTTAAAGTAATTGATGGTTTATTTAACGGCTTTAACGGTACTGTTGAAAAAGTTAACGAAGAAAAACGCAAACTTGAAGTTATGGTTAAAATTTTTGGAAGAAAAACTCCCTTAGAACTTAATTACATGCAAGTAGAAAAAATATAACTGTTACACCTAATTTATACCAAAGTGCGTTTATAGCTTCCACATTAAGCGCATAGTTAAAAACTTAAACAATGGCAAAAGAAGTTAGCAAAATAGTAAAGCTACAAGTTAAAGGAGGTGCTGCAAACCCATCGCCACCAGTAGGACCAGCATTAGGAGCCGCAGGGGTTAATATTATGGAGTTTTGTAAGCAGTTTAATGCGCGTACCCAAGACAAACAAGGCAAGGTACTACCTGTTGTTATTACCGTTTACACCGACAAGTCATTTGAATTTGTAGTAAAAACACCACCTGCTGCGGTGCAATTAATGGAAGTAGCTAAAATTAAAAAAGGCTCAGGTGAACCCAACAGAAAAAAAGTAGCAAGCATTACATGGGATCAGATTAAAGAAATAGCCGAAGACAAAATGACCGATTTAAATGCTTTTAATATAGAATCGGCAACAAAAATGATTGCAGGAACAGCTCGCTCTATGGGCATTACAGTAACTGGCGAAATTTCAGTATAAACTTAAACTCAATTTAAAGATGGCCAAAACAACAAAAAAGCAAAAAGATGCCCGTGCTAAAATTGACAATTCAAAAGTTTATAATTTAAGCGAAGCATCAACTTTGGTAAAAGAAATAACAAGTGTAAAATTTGATGCATCCGTTGACTTAGCAGTGCGCTTAGGAGTTGACCCGCGCAAGGCAAATCAAATGGTACGTGGAATTGTCAACCTACCTCACGGTACAGGTAAAAATGTAAAAGTATTAGCATTAGTAAGCCCAGATAAAGAAGCCGAGGCACAAGCAGCAGGAGCAGATTATGTAGGTTTAGACCAATATATTCAAAAAATCAAGTCGGGTTGGACAGACATTGATATTGTAATAACCATGCCTAGCGTTATGGGAAAATTAGGAGCTTTAGGTCGAATACTAGGCCCTAGAGGCTTAATGCCAAACACAAAAACTGGCACTGTAACCAATGATATAGCCAAAGCCATACAAGAAGTAAAAGCTGGTAAAATTGACTTTAAGGTTGACAAAACTGGCATAGTGCACGCATCTATAGGAAAGGTTTCGTTCGATGCTCAAAAACTTGCCGAAAATGCAAACGAGCTAATTCAAACACTTGTTAAACTAAAGCCAATATCGGCAAAAGGAGCTTATATTAAAAGCATCTTTATATCTTCAACTATGAGTCCTTCATTAGCAATAGACATAAAATCTGTATCGTAAAGCAGCTAAAATTTTTAATCATGACTAGAGAGGAAAAATCACAAGTAATACAAGACTTAACAGCAAAGCTAGCAGATACAAATACTATTTATTTAGCCGATATTTCTGGATTAGATGTTGCAACCACCACAAACTTACGCAGAGCCTGTTATAAGGCAAACGTAAAGTTGGCTGTTGTAAAAAACACTTTGTTGGCAAAAGCCATGGAAGTTTCAACTAAAGACTTTGGCAATTTATCTGAAACCCTAAAGGGCAACACCTCTATGTTAATTTCTGAGGTAGCAAATGCACCTGCTAAAGTTATTAAAGAATTCAGAAAAAAATCTGACAAGCCCTTGTTAAAAGGAGCCTATGTTCAAGAGTCAATATATGTTGGAGACAATCAATTAGATTCACTTGTCAACATAAAATCAAAAGAAGAACTTGTAGCTGATATAATAGCATTGCTACAATCGCCTACTAAAAACATTGTTTCAGCACTTCAATCGGGCGGAACAAAGCTTGTAGGCATACTAAAAACACTAGCAGAAAAATAACTAGGACACTAAATAAACTAAACAATAAAATTTTAAATACAATTAAAATGGCAGATTTAAAAAATTTTGCAGAACAATTGGTAAACTTAACAGTAAAAGAAGTTAACGAATTAGCAGATCTATTAATGGAACAATACGGACTTGAACCCGCAGCGGCTGCTGTAGCAGTTGCAGGACCTGTAGCAGGCGAAACCGAAGAGGTTGAAGAGCAAACTGAATTTGACGTTATTTTAAAAGCTGCTGGAACATCTAAATTAGCAGTTGTTAAATTAGTTAAAGAACTAACTGGCTTAGGTTTAAAAGACGCTAAATCTATAGTAGATAAAGCCCCCAAGGCTATCAAAGAAGGAGTATCAAAAGATGAAGCTGAAAGTCTTAAAAAATCTTTAGAAGAGGCAGGGGCTGAAGTTGAACTTAAATAAAAGTGCTTCCCCACTTTAAAAAGAACAAAATAAAGGTTTAGGTTTTAAAAACTTGGTGTTTTTTTAACCTAGGCCCTTTTGTGCATACATATACATTAATGCACTGAATTAAAATTTTTTAGTTTATGTACCTTGTATTTGTATATGTTGAAAATTCAATCAACTACTAAAAAAATTATACTCTTGAAGCCCTGTGTTTCAAAAAAATATTTTTAATTTAAAAATAGCATCTCTTTGGCAACCACAAACACTACTAAAAGAATAAACTTTGCCTCATCAAAGTCAAATTTGGGGGCTGATTATCCTGATTTTTTAAATATCCAAGTAAAATCTTTTCAAGACTTCTTCCAACTGCAAACCAAAGCAGAAGAGCGGAGTAATGAAGGTTTATACAAAACCTTTATGGATAACTTCCCCATTACTGACACACGCAATCAATTTGTATTAGAATTTTTAGACTATTTTGTTGATCCGCCCAGATATAGTATTGAAGAGTGTATTGAAAGAGGTCTAACATATAGCGTGCCCCTAAAAGCGCGCTTAAAACTCTACTGTACTGACCCAGAACACGAAGATTTTGAAACCATAGTTCAAGATGTATATCTAGGAGCCATACCGTATATGACCATTTCGGGCACCTTTATCGTAAACGGAGCCGAACGTGTTGTAGTATCTCAATTACACCGATCGCCAGGTGTATTCTTTGGTCAATCGTTTCACGCCAACGGCACTAAATTGTATTCAGCAAGGGTAATTCCCTTTAAAGGTTCTTGGATTGAATTTGCCACCGATATAAACCAAGTAATGTACGCTTATATTGACAGAAAGAAAAAGCTACCCGTTACAACATTGTTTAGAGCCATAGGATTTGAAAGAGACAAAGACATACTCGAAATATTTGACCTAGCCGAAGAAATTAAAGTAACAAAAGCTGGGCTTAGAAAAATATTAGGACGCAAATTAGCTGCCAGAGTTTTAAAAACCTGGCACGAAGACTTTGTAGATGAAGATACAGGAGAGGTTGTATCGATTGAACGCAATGAAATTATATTAGACCGCGATACAATTTTAGAAAAAGAACACATTGAAGAAATAACAGAATCGGGCACTAAAACAATATTGCTGCACAAAGAAGACAACCAGCAAGTAGATTACGCAATTATTCACAACACCCTACAAAAAGACCCTACAAACTCTGAAAAAGAAGCTGTTGAGTACATATACCGACAACTGCGCAACGCCGAACCGCCCGACGAAGAAACAGCCAGAGGAATTATAGAAAAGCTATTTTTTTCTGAACAACGCTACAGCCTAGGCGAAGTAGGGCGATTTAGAATGAACACCAAACTTGGCTTAGACGAGAGTATAGACCAAAAAGTGCTAACTAAAAATGATATAATTACAATTATCAAGTACTTAATTGAGTTGATTAACTCAAAAGCTGAGGTAGATGATATTGACCACTTATCGAACAGAAGGGTAAGAACAGTAGGCGAACAATTAGCAGGTCAATTTGGTGTGGGCTTAGCGCGCATGGCGCGAACCATACGCGAACGCATGAATGTTCGCGACAACGAGGTATTTACTCCAATCGACTTAATAAATGCCAAAACCCTATCCTCTGTAATTAATTCGTTTTTTGGCACCAACCAGTTGTCTCAGTTTATGGACCAAACAAATCCGTTAGCTGAAATTACCCACAAACGACGCCTTTCGGCCTTAGGACCTGGCGGTTTATCAAGAGAGCGAGCAGGATTTGAAGTGCGAGACGTTCACTATACACACTACGGACGCTTATGCCCTATTGAAACCCCCGAAGGACCCAATATTGGTTTAATTTCATCATTAGCTGTATTTGCTAAGGTCAACAATTTAGGTTTTATAGAAACGCCTTATAAAAAGGTAGAAAACGGAGTAATTTCAAACCAAGAACCAATTTATCTAACTGCCGAAGAGGAAGAAGGCATGAAAATAGCCCAATCTAACCTGCCAGTAAATGCCGACAGAACTTTTGCAGCCGATAGAATTATTGCCCGTGAAGAAGGTGATTTTCCTGTTGAAACTCCGCAAACCATAAACTATATTGATGTTGCACCCAATCAAATTGCTTCAATATCAGCATCTTTAATTCCATTTTTAGAACACGACGACGCCAACCGTGCCTTGATGGGTTCTAATATGATGCGTCAGGCAGTTCCTTTATTAAAACCCGAATCGCCCATAGTAGGCACCGGACTAGAAAGAAGAGTAGCCAAAGACTCTCGTATATTGATCAATGCCGAAGGGGCTGGAGAAGTTGGATATGTAGATGCCAATAAAATTGTTATTAAATACGACAAGTCTGAAATAGAACAGATGGTTAGCTTTAGCGACAACGAAAAAACCTACGATTTAATAAAATTCAGAAAAACCAATCAAGGTACTTGTATAAACCTAAAACCCATTGTTAAAAAAGGCGACAGAGTTGAACAAGGACAAGTGCTTTGCGAAGGCTATGCCACCCATCAAGGAGAATTAGCCCTAGGCAGAAATATGAAAGTAGCCTTTATGCCTTGGAAAGGATATAACTTTGAAGATGCCATAGTAATTTCTGAAAGAGTAGTTAGAGAAGATATTTTTACCTCAATTCACATTGATGAATATTCGCTAGATGTTCGCGATACCAAGCTAGGAGCAGAAGAACTTACCAATGATATACCCAATGTTTCTGAAGATGCTACCAAAGACCTAGATGAGAATGGAATGATTCGCATCGGTGCCGAAATAAGCCCAGGAGATATACTAATAGGAAAAATAACGCCAAAGGGAGAGTCTGACCCCACACCCGAAGAAAAACTCTTACGCGCTATTTTTGGAGACAAGGCAGGCGATGTAAAAGATGCATCACTAAAAGCCTCGCCCTCGTTAAGAGGAATAGTAATTGATAAAAAAATGTTTAAGCGAGCCTTAAAAGACAAAAACAAGCGCGCACGTGACAAAGAGGCAATATCTGAATTAGAAGCATCCTTTGTAATTAAATTTGACCAACTCAAAGAGAAACTAATAAGCAAACTATTTGAGTTAATTAACGGAAAAACCTCGCAAGGAGTATTCAACGACCTGGGAGAAGAGGTTTTGCCAAAAGGCAAAAAATTTACTCAAAAAATGCTTAACTCAGTTGAAGACTTTGCTCATTTAAGTGGCAACTGGACTACTGATAAAAAAATTAACAAATTAGTAGTTGAGTTATTGCACAATTATAAAATTAAACTAAACGACTTACAGGGAATACTGCGACGCGAGAAATTTACTATCTCTATTGGCGATGAATTACCGACAGGCATATTAAAACTAGCCAAGGTTTATGTTGCCAAAAAACGAAAGTTAAAAGTAGGTGATAAAATGGCTGGACGCCATGGAAACAAAGGAATAGTTGCCAGAATAGTGCGCCAAGAAGACATGCCGTTTTTAGAAGATGGCACACCAGTTGACATAGTTTTAAACCCCTTAGGAGTGCCATCGCGTATGAACATAGGACAAATTTATGAAACTGTACTAGGTTGGGCAGGTCATAAACTAAATCAAAAATACTCAACCCCAATTTTTAACGGCGCATCCTTAGACGAGATTAACGAATTGACAGATAAAGCAGGAATACCCCGATTTGGTCATACCTATTTATTTGACGGTGGAACAGGGAAACGATTTGACCAACCAGCTACCGTAGGAGTAATTTATATGATTAAGCTAGGACATATGATTGAAGATAAAATGCATGCTCGCTCAATAGGTCCGTACTCATTAATTACCCAACAACCCTTAGGAGGAAAAGCGCAGTTTGGAGGACAGCGATTTGGAGAGATGGAAGTATGGGCACTTGAGGCTTATGGCGCATCGAGTATTTTGCGCGAAATACTAACAGTAAAATCTGACGATGTACAAGGTAGAGCAAAAACCTACGAAAGCATAGTTAAAGGTGAAGTTATGCCCGAGCCAGGCTTACCCGAATCATTTAATGTATTATTGCACGAACTAAAAGGCTTAGGCTTAGACGTTAAACTAGAAGAATAAACAACACAAACCTAATAATTACAAGGCACTCTACTAAACAAAATCCCAAAATATTAAATCTAATTAAATGCATAATTCACACACTGTAGCGTTAAAATCAAACAAATTTAAAGCAAAACAAAACTTTTGCAGCGCTTTGCTTTGCAGCACTTTACAAATTATAAAAACATTTATCTTTAGCTTGAGCTTGTTTTACTAAAACTCGAAATTAATACCAAGTATTTCAAGTACAACCACTTATCAATATTTGTATTGGTTAAAAGACACTCATTTAATTCGAATCCATTATTATGGCAAGAAAAAACGAAAAATACACAGTTAAGAAGTTTAACAAAATTTCAATAGGTTTAGCCTCATCTGAATCAATTTTAGAAACCTCAAAAGGCGAGGTATTAAAACCCGAAACAATTAATTATCGCACTCACAAGCCCGAAAGAGACGGCTTGTTTTGTGAGCGCATATTTGGTCCGGTAAAAGACTTCGAGTGTGCCTGTGGCAAATACAAAAGAATTAGATACAAAGGTATAGTTTGCGATCGCTGTGGAGTTGAGGTTACCGAAAAAAAAGTGCGCAGAAATAGGGTTGGACATATCAATTTAGTAGTGCCCATAGCGCATATTTGGTATTTTAGATCGCTGCCAAACAAAATGGGCTATTTGCTAGGCTTACCCTCAAAAAAGCTCGATATGATTATCTATTACGAGCGCTATGTGGTAATACAATCAGGTATTGCTAAAAACGCAGAGGGCGAAGCCATAAAAAAAATGGACTTTTTAACAGAAGAAGAATACTTGGATATTGTTGAGCAACTCCCAAAAGAAAATCAATACCTAGAGGATGATAATCCCGATAAATTTATCGCAAAAATGGGAGCCGATTGCTTAATTGACTTACTTGAAAGACTTAATTTAGATGAACTTTCGTACGAGTTGCGCCACAAGGCAAGCAACGAGACCTCTAAGCAACGCAAAAACGAAGCCCTAAAACGCTTAAATGTTGTTGAAGCATTTAGAGAATCGATAGCAAACAGAGAAAACAAACCCGAGTGGATGATTATGAAAGTTATTCCAGTAATTCCACCCGAACTGCGTCCTTTAGTACCTCTAGATGGAGGGCGTTTTGCAACCTCAGACCTAAATGATTTGTACCGACGTGTAATTATACGCAACAATCGCCTAAAGCGCTTAATGGAAATTAAAGCACCCGAGGTAATTTTGCGCAATGAAAAACGCATGCTACAAGAATCGGTTGACTCGCTATTTGACAATACACGCAAAGCATCGGCAGTAAAAACTGAATCGAACCGAGCCTTAAAATCTCTGTCCGATAGTTTAAAGGGAAAGCAGGGTCGTTTTCGTCAAAACCTGCTGGGGAAGCGAGTTGACTACTCTGCACGTTCAGTAATTGTTGTTGGTCCAGAACTTAAACTATACGAGTGCGGACTGCCTAAAGAAATGGCTTCCGAGTTGTACAAACCCTTTGTAATACGCAAATTAATTGAAAGAGGAATTGTTAAAACAGTAAAATCGGCAAAAAAAATTATCGACAAAAAAGACCCCGTTGTTTGGGATATTTTAGAAAACGTAATCAAAGGGCATCCCGTGCTGTTAAACCGTGCTCCTACCCTACACCGACTGGGTATTCAGGCCTTTCAACCCAAATTAATTGAGGGAAAAGCCATACGCCTACACCCCTTAGTTTGTACCGCCTTTAACGCCGATTTTGACGGTGATCAAATGGCGGTTCACCTGCCATTAGGTTCGGAGGCTATACTCGAAGCACAGTTGTTGATGCTGGCATCGCACAACATATTAAACCCCGCCAACGGGGCACCTATTACTGTTCCGTCGCAAGACATGGTCCTCGGTCTTTACTATATGACTAAAGAGCGTAAATCTACACCAGAATCGCCTATTAAAGGCGAGGGGATAACCTTTTACTCACCCGATGAAGTAATTATAGCTTACAACGAGGGCAAAGTGAACTTAAATGCAGAAATAAAGGTTAGAACTAAAGATTTAGATAAAAATAAAAACCTAGTTAGCAAAATTATTAAAACAACTGTAGGAAGGGTGCTTTTTAATGAAGTAGTACCCGAGAAAGCAGGTTATATTAACGAGGTGTTAACCAAAAAATCTTTAAGAGATATTATTGCTAGAATTTTAAAAGTAACAGATATCCCAGCTGTTGGCAAATTTTTAGACAATATTAAAGATATGGGATATAAATTTGCTTTTCAGGGCGGACTGTCGTTTTCTTTAGGGGATATTATTATTCCGCCAGAAAAGCACACTATGATTGATAAGGCAAACCAAGAGGTTGATGGTATAATAACAAACTACAATATGGGTATGCTTACGCAAAAAGAAAGATATAATCAGGTAATTGATATTTGGGGCAGAACCAATAATCAACTTACTGAATTGTCGATGAAACGCTTGCGTGAAGATCAACAAGGTTTTAATTCGGTGTTTATGATGCTTGACTCAGGAGCTCGTGGATCTAAAGAGCAAATTAGACAGCTAACAGGCATGCGTGGGTTGATGGCTAAGCCAAAAAAATCAACAGCAGCTGGAGGAGAAATTATTGAAAACCCTATTCTTTCAAATTTTAAAGAAGGTTTGTCAATCCTAGAGTATTTTATTTCAACACACGGAGCGCGAAAAGGGCTTGCAGATACAGCCTTAAAAACTGCTGATGCGGGTTATTTAACACGTCGTTTGGTCGATGTTTCTCAAGATGTAATTGTAAATAATGAGGACTGCGGTACTTTAAGAGGCTTAGAAATTACTCCACTCAAGAAAAACGATGAGATTATTGAATCTATCAGTGATAGAATTTCTGGTCGTACTGCCTTATACGATGTGTATTCTGCTAAGAGCAATAAACTGCTGGTTAGCTCAGGGCATTTAATTACGCCAAAAGTAGCCGATCTTATACAAGAGGCAGAAATTGAAAAGGTAGAAGTGCGTTCGCCCTTAACCTGCGAATCAACACAGGGTATTTGTACTAAGTGCTATGGGCAAAGCCTATCGACAGGCAAAAAAGTACAAATAGGTGAGGCAGTTGGAGTTATTGCAGCCCAGTCAATTGGCGAACCTGGCACACAGCTTACCCTGCGTACCTTTCACGTTGGAGGTGTGGCCGGAAATATTTCTGAAGAAAATCAATTAATAGCTAAGTTTGATGGAAAAATAGTAATTGACGACCTGCGCACAGTTAAAGGTAAGGACAATACAGGTGAACCTGCCGATATAGTAATTTCGCGCACAGCCGAAATTAAAATCATCAATAAAAAAACTGGAACTACCCTTGCAACAAACAACATCCCTTACGGATCAATTATATTTAATAAAAATCGCAAGGAAATTAAAAAAGGCGATATTATCTGTCAGTGGGATCCCTTTAACGGAGCTATAGTTTGTGAGTTTGCAGGTAAGGTTAAGTTTGACAACCTAGAGCAAGGACTAAACTATTCTGTTGAAATTGACGAACAAACAGGTTTTCAGGAAAAGGTTATTACTGACTCTAAAAACAAAAAGATAATTCCATCTCTAATTATTGAAGATAAAAATGGCAACTCACTGCGCTCATACAGCTTACCAGTAGGAGCTCATTTAATTGTCAGTAACGGAGAAGAGGTTGAAGAGGGAAAAATATTGGTTAAAATCCCTAGAAAATCGGGCAAGGCAGGTGATATTACTGGAGGTTTGCCAAGAGTAACTGAACTTTTTGAAGCGCGTAATCCCTCAAATCCAGCAGTTGTTACTGAAATTGACGGTGTGGTTAGCTTTGGAAAAATCAAAAGAGGTAATCGTGAAATATCAATTGAATCAAAAACAGGAGAAATAAAAAAGTATTTAATCAAATTATCTAATCAAATTTTGGTTCAGGAAAACGATTTTATAAAAGCTGGCATGCCCTTGTCTGACGGTGCTATTACGCCAACAGATATTTTAAATATAAAAGGACCTGCTGCAGTGCAAGAGTATTTGGTTAATGAAATACAGGACGTGTATCGTTTACAAGGGGTTAAAATCAACGATAAGCACTTTGAGGTAATAGTTCGTCAAATGATGCGCAAAGTAAAAATTATTGATTCGGGTGATACTTTATTCCTTGAAAATCAATTGGTTCATAAAAATGATTTTATTGAGCAAAACAATAAAATTTACGGAAATAAGGTTGTTGAACAGCCAGGTGATTCTAAAAAATTAAAATCTGGACAAATTATTACAGCTCGTCAGCTAAGAGATGAAAATTCCTTGCTAAAGAGATCTGACAAAAATCTGGTAGTAGCTCGCGATGCTCAACCTGCAACAGCAGAACAGGTATTGCAGGGTATAACTCGAGCATCTTTACAAACAAGATCATTTATTTCAGCTGCCTCTTTCCAAGAAACCACAAAAGTGTTAAATGAGGCGGCAGTAAGCGGTAAAGTAGATATGCTAGAAGGGCTAAAAGAGAATGTAATTGTCGGTAAGAGAATACCTGCTGGTACAGGAATGAGAAGTTATGACAGCTTGATAGTAGGTCCTAAAGATGAAATAAAGAATAGCTTGTAAAATTGCTATTGTGTAATTCTAAGAAGATTTCTATATTAGAGGTCTCTTTATTTTAATCAATAATATTGACTATGGCAGAAAAAAAAAATGACCCAAATATAAATATTGAACTAGACCAGCTAATTGCTGAAGGAACTTACAGTAATTTGGCAATTATAAATCATTCGGAGGCAGAGTTTGTAGTTGATTTTATCAATATTATGCCTGGAGTGCCTAAAGCAAAGGTAAAATCGAGAATTATATTAACACCACAACACGCTAAAAGGCTTTCAAAAGCCTTGTTGGATAATATACATAGATTTGAACAAGCACATGGCGAGATAAAGGATTACGAAAAGCCTCCCTTCCCGATGAACTACGGTGGTACAACAGGAGAGGCTTAACCTTGTTTATTTAGGGCTTGTGTGGGTTATTGCATTTTATACACAAAGACAAAGAGTGTTAAAATTCAATTTTCTTTCCTAAATAAGCCAAAATATCATTTGTGCCTATTTTTGAAATATCAACCTCTGGTATAATTTTTATATTATTGTTATTGCGAACAAAAAGAGGAACAGCTTTTTCTTCTTGATCTATAAGGCGGCGTTTTTTTATATAATCATCTGAATCATTTATCTTTACTTCATTAATCGACGGATAAGTTCTGGCACTTTCGCTAAGTTTTATAAAATCGTCGTTTAATGTAAAAAGTGTATCGTCATTTTCTGATTCTTTAGTTTTAACCTCGCTTACATTTGCTAGGCGATAGCTCCCTTTTTCGCCGTAAATTTCCGAAAATTGTTTAATGGCGTATTTATTAACCTCATCGCTACCTGTCATGGCTATTAAATAGCCTACATCGCTCAGTTCTACAACATTGTCAATACTGTGGTTGTAAATATCTATATCAAAAGCCTCAATACCTTGTTTTTTGGCTTGTTCTACATAGCTTTTGTTTTGATCTAACAGCACTACTCTTCTGCCAAAATTTGTTAAATACTTTGCTATGATTCGAGCCGAGTCTGATGCCCCTATCATAACTATAGCTTCTGAGCTTTTTAAAAACACTCCAATTAATTTAGCAAACATACGGGCGGTGGTGGCATTGAACAAAACCGTACCCAGCACTATCATAAAAACTAAAGGAGTAATATACTCTGCCCCTTCTATGCCTTGTTTTATTAACTTTGATCCAAATAAAGAGGCTATACCAGCAGCTACAATCCCTCTAGGACCTACCCAGCTGACAAACAGTTTTTCATTTAACTTTAAACTCGATTTATAAGTGCTTAAAAATACAGCAAAAGGACGGATAACAAATACCACTGCTACAAATAAATAAACGGCTTTCCAGTTAAATACTAAAAGCAATTCGCTTATATTCATATTAGCAGCCAGTAAGATAAACAAAATAGATATTAGCAAAACAGATAGAGACTCTTTAAAGTACAGCAGTTCGTCAAAACTCTTTAGCTTGCTATTTGCAATAACCATTCCCATAACAACTACTGATAGCAATCCAGATTCGTGAGCAAACAAGTCGGACAAAACAAATACAAATAAAACTAAAGAAAGCGAAACTACATTTAGCAAATAACGCGGTATTAATTTTTTGTTGATAATAAAAATAAGCCCGTGTGCAAAGGTAAATCCAAAAGTAAATCCAAATAGTACAATTTTTCCGAACTCCAATAATGCTGTTTTTGTAAAACCGCTGCCAGCACCAGCACTTATAAACTCAAACATTAAAACTGCAGCTAGGGCACCTATAGGGTCTATCAAAATTCCTTCCCACTTTAGTACAGCAGCAACATCCTTTTTTAAAGGTATGTTTCGCAATATGGGAGATATAACTGTAGGTCCTGTTACTATGATTAAAGACGAAAACAGCATAGATATATCCCATCCCAAGTCAAAAACATAATGTGCTACTATGGCAGCTAACACAAAAGTTGCGGCAGCTCCTAAAGTAATTAGCTTGGTTATAACGGGTCCAACGTTAGCTATTTCGCTTTTTCTAAGAGTTAACCCTCCTTCAAAAAGTATTACGCTAATGGCCAAAGAAACGAAATAGAATAATCCCTCGCCTGGAAAAAGACCTTTTTCTCCATTCCATATAGGTTCTATCCACTTGTGACCATCTTCACTAAAAAACTCAGCTGCAATAGGTCCTACAAATAATCCAATTAAAATAAGTGGAAGTATGGCTGGAATTTTAAATTTCCAAGCAACCCATTGCGCTAAAATACCTAGTATTATAATTCCTGCTAGTTCTAACATATTTTCTTTATTAAAAAGTAAAAATACAGTTTTTACGCTAAACTTACTTTTACTTATAAGCTTTTTTATTAATTTGTTTGAGCTTGCATAATGCAGTTTTTATGCAGTGATACTTTGCTATAAACTCTAGCTAGACCTTTTTCAAAACAATAAATTTAGTGTTTTTTAAAGAAATGATTAAAAGCCCTAAGTAGGTAATTAAACCATTTAGTGCTAAAATAAAAAAACCAAAGTCAAAATCAAATATTTTTATACTGTAGTGATTTATCAGATAGGTCAATAATGGCGATATTAAACATATAAGTGGCACTTGTTTATCTTTTAGCTTTTTACGAGTAAACAATCCAAAGGCATAGAGCCCTAATAAAGGACCGTAGGTGTAACCTGCAAATTCAAAAATTTTGGCAATTACGCTAACATTTGCTATAAAGTACTTAAAAATCAAAATAATAATAGCAAGTATAAAAGAAAATAGTACATGTGTTTTTTTTCTGATTGCCTCGCTTTTTTTAGTTTCTAACTTTTTGTCAATCTCTAGTATATCTATACTAAATGAGGTGGTTAAGGCAGTTAAAGCACTATCGGCACTTGAATAGGTGGCAGCTATAAGCCCAAGTAAAAAAAACAGTGATGCTGCTACACCTAAGTCCCCATGCATAGCCACTAAAGGGAATAGCTGGTCTTTACTGGCATTTATTTGATTTACCTGAGCGTAATCGGTTAACAAAACTCCTAGTGCTAAGAAAAAGAAGTTTACAATTACCAATACTAAGGTAAACCAAAACATATTTTTTTGAGCTTCTTTTAAACTGCGACAAGTCAGGTTTTTTTGCATCATATCCTGATCCAAACCCGTCATTACTACAGCTATAAATGCTCCAGAAAAAAATTGCTTCCAAAAATAATTAGCCGCTTTTACATCCTCAAAAAAAAACATTTTAGACAGCTTATTTTGACTGATATATTCTAGCAAATTGCTTATTTGCAAGCTGTCTTTAATTACTGAAATACATATCGCAACTGAAATGAGCATGAATAGAGTTTGCAGGGTATCTGTCCAAACTATGGTTTTTATGCCACCTTTAAAGGTGTATAGCCAAATAAGTAAAATAGTTATAAGTACTGTAAACCAAAACGGAATGCCGTATGTATTAAACAAAATCAACTCAAGTACGTTAGCAACTAAAAACAATCTGAATGAGGCACCTATAAGCCTTGACAATAAAAAAAAAGAAGCACCTGTTTTGTACGAATATTTTCCAAATCTTTGGTCTAAGTATGTGTATATTGAGGTTAAATTTAGTCTGTAGTAAAGAGGAAGTAAAACTAGCCCTATAACAGCATAGCCTAAAACATAACCTAATACCATTTGCATATAGCCCATTTGCTGACTTTCAACCCAACCCGGAACTGATATAAAGGTTACTCCAGATAGCGAAGTGCCAATCATACCGAAAGCCACCAAATACCAAGAGGAAGATTTATTAGCCTTAAAAAAAGTATTGTTATTGGCAAATTTTCCTGTAAAATGAGATATTAAAATTAAAACACCAAAATAACCAAGTATAAGCAAAGCCGTGTGTAGGGGTTGCATTGATGATTTTTTAAATAAATTATAATTCTATTACTGTATCGCTTAGGCTTTTCCTTACTTTTTTTAGGTCTTTCATAAAATCATCCTCAGCCCTAAACCCAACGGGTAGCAGCAAAACTGAAGTTAAATTATGCTTGTTTAAGCCCAGTATTTCATCGTATTTTTTTGGTATAAAGCCTTCCATAGGGCAACAATCAATTTTCTCGTTGGCGGCAACAGTCATTAAGTTTCCTAAAGCGATATACGCTTGGTTCTTCATCCATTGATACAGCTCTTGTTCGGACTTGCTATTTATACTATCGGATAGCATTTCTTTAAACGGATTTAAAACCTTATCAGGAGTGCCTCTTAATTCTTTAACCAAACTAAAATAATTTTCAACATCAGTTATACTAATTTTACTGAGAACTGTAATTACAAAAAGCTCAGAGGCTTGAGCCACCTGCTGCTGATTCCAAGTGTGAGGCACTAATTGTTCTTGCAATTTTTTATTGCCTATTACAACTAGCCTAATAGGTTGAAGCCCATAAGAGGTTGGGGTTAAATTAAAAGCTTGTTTTAAAATGCTTAGTTGCTCTTTTGACAGTCTTTTGTTTTTGTCAAACTTTTTAACAGCATAACGCCATGTTAAATTCTCAATACTAGTGTTCATTTTTATTTTAAGTTTTATATAAAAAGATTAAAATTCATCATATTAAATAAGAATGCCAATATATAAATTTTAATGTATAATTCGCTTTGTTTTTTTGATATTAAAACTGCAGTTATACAAATTCAACCAACTCACTTTCTTCTACCACCCAGAATTCTGTACTAAATTTGGATTTAACACCAAATCTTCTACTGGAATTGGGAAAAAGTATTGCCTGTCATTAAACACTCTCCCACTAGGCAAGGTTTGAAAATAAGGTAAAAGATATCCTTTGTCACTTAAAAAGATATCTGTGCCAATAACTACAGTAGGAAACTGTTGCTGAACAAATTTTATGCCCTCAATTGGTACTTCTAGTAATCCGCCTGCTTTCCAGCGCATCAAATCATCCCATCTAAAGTTTTCAAAAGCTAATTCCACACGTCTTTCCCTTCTAATTTCTCTTAAAAGAGGATTGGGAGTATAGCCTACATAGGTGCTGTATTTAGTATCTAGTTCAATATCGTCAGAAATATTGTCAACCTTAAGTGGTGGCATATTCACTCTGGCTCTTATAGCGTTTATTGTTTGGTTAATTACATCTTGATTTGCCTCTCCAAGTTCAAATTTTGCCTCAGCGTAATTCAGCAGGGTTTCAGCATATCTGAACATAGGTGCTGCTTGCATGCCTAGAGTAACACTATTCCAATCTGCTAAGTTGTTTAAAAACCACTTGCCAACCCTGTAGCCAGTGGGGCATTTCTGACCACTTAATCCGGGGATATTTGGTAAAGGTGCATTGTCGGCTCCAAATACTCCTGACTGTAATGCATACTCCCCAAAATTGCAAATGGTTTGCCTCAACCGCGGATCTCTATTTAAAAACTCCTGTTGAATAGAATCTTTTCCTTCAAATAAAGGACTCTCCGATATTGGTAAACCATCAACACACAAATATTCGTCTACCAAAGATCTTGTAGCTCCAAATCTATGTCTTGAATTAAAAGCGTAATATCTGCTAAAGGCTACCCCCAAACCTTCGGACTTACTGTACTCTTTCCACAGTATAACCTCACTGTTACCAGCATAAGAAAGCTGCGCAAAAAGGTTGTAATAATCGTTTTGTGCATCGCCTCCAGTGTGAATAGCATAAGCTCCAGACATTATTTTTTCTGAAGCATCTGCACTTGCTCTTAAAAACTTATTTGCATCTGAACTCAATTGAGAATGGTATTTCCTAAAAGTTCCCTCATAAAGACCTATTCTCGATTTTAAATGCAGTGCTATATCCTTGTTTAGCCTACCTGGTTTTTGTTGTCCTTTAGCGGGCAAATAGGCTATCGCCTTATCTAAAATAAACATGATGGAATCCATTACCTGTTTTCTAGGTGTTCTCTCCCCCATCAATTCAGGCGAATCTACTTTTACAACATTTGTAAGCCACGGAACATCGCCAAAAATTTTTACCTTTTTAAAGTATTCCCAAGCCTTAAAAAATAAAATTTCTCCTAAATACAAATTTTTAGCACTAGGTTTTGCATTGCCTCTTTTGTAGTTTTCTAAAAAGTAATTGAGTTTCCTGACATTAGACCAACTCCACCCTCCACTGCCGCTGCTTCCTTGAATATGACCAATATACTCGTTTGCCGCCACCCTTGAGTACGATTGTGGAGCAGCATTATCGGTAATTATATCTCCATAGGCCATCCCTACCGTATAACCATAGGGCTGCACTTTTGAATCTGCCCATACATATCCATGACCCGATATATAAGTTTGATAAAAAGGATTTACGTATAACTCAAGATCTTGTTCTGTTAGCCAAAAATTTTCATCATTAATGGCATCTAATGGATATCTTTCAATAAAATCGTCGTTACAGCTCCAAAACAAAATCCCCAAACCTGCTATGATTGTTGTATATATTTTTTTCATTTTTTAGTTCTTTTTACATATTAATGATAATATAAGGCTAGTAAGCAAATATTTTGTCACTTGGTTAGAGTTTTTTTACAATTAGCTTCGCGATAATATATTTTTAGCATCTCAAAAAGTAACCTGAAGCCCAATAGCTATAGAGCGCAATAAAGGATAATTGGCGCTCATGTTCTCAGGATTAAAAATACTGGGCACTTGAGTATACTCCCAAAGATTATACCCCGATAAGTATAAACGCAACTTACTTATATTGATTCGTTCTGCAATATAAATGGGCAATGAATACCCCAAAGCAATATTTTTAAGCCTTGTATAAGATGCATTGTGCAAATATCTGGTTTGTGCCAACCTATTAGCTCCCTTATTTTTATAAGCAGGATAAAAAGCATCGGTTCTTTCTGGAGTCCATGAATTATCGTATACCTCCCAAGTGCCTGTACCTCCAGCTATTACACCCCAAAACATAGAGTCTGAAATCCAAAAGTCTCTTTTTGCTACTCCTTGTAAAAAAAGATTAAAATCAAAAGACTTCCATGCAATATTAAGATTAAACCCAAACTGATATCTAGGAGTGCTGTTACCTATAATTTTTCGATCTCCTGGATCTTCTAGTGTATTAGACCCTGGGGATATTTCACCATCTCCGTTTAAGTCCTTATAGCGTACATCCCCGGGGAACCAATTGGAGTTGAGAAGGCTTTGATCTGGAGCAGTATCAATTTCTCGTTGAGTTTGAAAAAGACCATGTGTTTCATAACCCCAAATTTCACCCATTTTCCGACCTTGATAAAGTACAGAAACAATGCCATTTGGGTTTCCACCAAAGGAACTTACCTCGGTTTGATAGTCGGACAAGGTAAAGTTTATATCATATCTTAAGCCGTTTTGAAGTTGATCTTTCCAATTGGCTATCAATTCCCAACCTATAGTTTCTAATTCTCCAGAATTTTTGTTAGGAGGTGTTGCTCCTAACACAGCTGGCAGCTTATCCCCAGTTACCAAAATATCTATTGTTTTTCGCTTGTACCAATCAAAGGTCAGGTTTAACTTGTTAAACAGTCTTATGTCTACACCAAAATCTAAGGTAGAGGCTGTTTCCCAAGTAAGGTTAGAGTCTACAAGCCCTGGAGGGAGAACTCCAAACGGACGCTGTCCGTCAAAAAGATGACCCACTTGCGAAATAGTTCCATAACTGAGTATATAGGGATAAAAACTAGAAATATTCTGATTGCCTAAACTGCCGTATGACACCCTAAATTTAAGTTGGTTTAAAACAGGTTTGGTAAACTCGACAAATTTTTCCTCAGAAATTCGCCATGCTGCTGAAACGGACGGAAAAAACTTAAACCTACTATTTTTAGGAAATCTAGAAGTGCCGTCATACCTGCCGTCAGACTTTAAATAATATCGATTGTCAAAATTATAAGTCACTCTGTAAAAGCCTCCCCTTAGAGCCCAATGACTCTCAACATCATCAACAAATTCATTGCCTAAGGTTTGGTCTATTGCAGGTATATTTGGAGTTAGCAATTCTTCTCCCTTGCCATACAAGGATTCATATACATACCATTCTTGATTGAATCCTGCCATAGCATAAAAATTATGTTCCCCCAAGGCAAATTTATAATCGCTCCACAAATTTAATATATATTGATTGTAGTGACTATTCCATTTCTCTACTCTGCTCGGGTCTGTGTGTATTGTAGTGCGTGAGTCCCAGCGTCTTTCTATCCTTTCATGTGAGGGAATTACTTGTTTTCTTTTAAAATTATAGGATTTGTAAGCAAAGCTATTCTTTATTTTCCAATCTTTTAAGAGCTTAATCGTCGGAGTGATTGACAAGGTCAATAGTTCTTTGTTTACCTTATTCGACGAGCCATAATCCATAAAAGAGAGTATATTGTCTGTATATACTCCAGGTGCTGGTGAATAACCGGGGGCTCTTACGGGCATATTGATATTTCTACCCGGTTCTTGAGACATAGCCCTCCACCAACCTCCCTTTCCAGCTGGACTTACTGGCTCTTTAAATACAGTACTGTTGTATTGTACACCATAATCTAAATACAGCCAATCGGTTGCCTTTGTACTTATATTTAATAAAGCATTATACCTTTTAAAATTGTCTGTATTCAATTTGTAAAGGCCATCTTGATTCTGAAATCCAAAAGATGCGTAATAGTAATTTTTCAAACCTCCTCCCCTTACACTTAAATTGTGCTTTACCATAGGAGTTGAGCTTTTTACTGCCTCGTCGTAAACTCGTGTATTGCCTATCCATATAATATCACCTCCTGGAGACATATAATAAATTGGTTCCTTCTCAGGATTGTCTATATGGGCTTTAATCCTATTGAGTTTTTGTTGCATATCAGAAGAGGGGGTTTTATTTTCCAATTCTAAGGCCTTCATTGAGGCCAGTTGTATAGTATAAGCGTCCAGCAAATTGGGAGTGTTCGAGGGGCTATTCCATTGTATAGAGCTAGTATAAGAAACCTTGGGCTTTTCATTGTTTTTCCCTTTTTTAGTAGTTACCAATACCACTCCATAAGCACCGCGTGCTCCATAAACAGCAGATGAGGCTGCATCTTTGAGTACAGTGACGCTTTTAATATCATCTGGATTTAACAAATTAATATCCCCTGGAATACCGTCGATCAATACCAAGGGACTACCCGTTACAAAAGTGTATCTTTTTTTATTATCATCATAAGTGAATGTGGTTCCTCCCCTTATATTTATTCTAGGAGTTACATTAAGTGCTCCGCTAGGTATGGTTATGTTTAAATTGGGAATTAGTCCTTGCAGAGCCTGCCCAGCATTTGCTACAGGTCGACTCTCTAATGCTTCTGAAGATATTTGACTCACTGCACCCGTAAGGCTTTCTTTTGTTTGAGTTCCATAACCCACCACAACTATTTTGTCTAATTCAGAAATATCCGATTTTAATAAAATACGCAGTTTTTCTTCCTGCCCTACAGTAACTTCAGCAGTTTTATAACCCAAAGAGGTTATTGTTAAAACATCTCCAACCTCAACCTTAATGCTAAATTGACCATCAAAATCAGTTGATGTGCCTATTTTTGAGTTTTTGATAACTAAAGCTGCACCAATTATAGGTTGGCTGGTTGTAGCATCTAAAATTTTACCACTTACTATTTTTTCTTGCGACTGCAATATGCAAACAAAAAATAATGTAAAAACAAGCAGCATTCCTATACATAATTTTTTCATAAATAGGTGCGTTTAAGTTAGTTTGTATTTAATATTATTTTTAATACTGCAATATACAATATATTTTTTGTATTTTAACTATTCCCTACTAGTAATTTACAACAGACCGATTTGGCCAGTTGAGCCTCTGTTTTACACTGACAAAGGATTAATAGTAAACTAATTTAATTTTAACAAAACATGAATTACCCACCATTAATTTAGTGAACTAAATTATGATAATAACTATAGCTACTGTAAACACATGGAAATGTGACGGTGAGTATAACAAACGTTTAAAGATACTAAGCAAACAACTTAATAGCTGCGGGCTATATTTAGCATGTTTCCAAGAAGTTTTTTCTTCATTGGTATTCTGACAACTTTTAAGCTTTAAAGGTATGTAATGGCAGTTTAAAAGTTTTAGCAATTACAAGTCTGCCTACTGTTGGCAATGCGGGTATAAAAAGTATAATAAGTGTTTTAGAGAATAGTGTTATACCAGTACCTACTTTAATTGCCTGCGGTTTTGGTAACATGCAAGGTCATAAAAAAATTAGTATTCCGTTTAAAGAAACATTGGTTAGTAGTTTTGAGTTGGCAAAAAACAATAATCAACGATTGGTTATTTATACAGGATATTTACTCAACACACAACAAATGGATATTATTGTTAAAAATATTGCTGTTTATAAAGATAACACAGAAGATATAATAGTAGACCCAATATGTGGTAATAACAATAAAGCTTATATAAACTCTTCCACAATAAATAACTTTTACAAGCTGCTAGAAATAGCAGATATCATAACTCCTAATAAAACCGAGTTACTATTGTTATTTGATAGCTTTGATTCTTCTTTTGAAGAGTTAATTAAAAAAATTACAGCAAAATTTCATTCTAAAAAGATTGTTATAACCAGTGTTATAGATAAGCGGAATAGTTATAATACTTTGGTTAGCAATTACAAGTTAACTTTACTACCCTTCGAAGTCTTGAAAAATTCGTATTCAGGTACAAAATATTTATTTGCAGTGCTATTCATAAAATTTTATTTCTTCGACTCTTTATCTGCAAAAACATCAGTAATTAAGTCCGCAGAAAATATTAACTCTTTAATTCAAAAAAATATAACCCTAAAAACTGAATCCTATAATTTACTAATAAGTCCTTTTAATCCATTTAATATTATGAAGACAGGAACGCTATTTTATGTTGTTGGTGCGTCGGGTGTTGGAAAAGACACTTTGTTATATTTAGCAAAAAAAACCTTAGCAAACTCTGATGTTCGTTTTCCTAAGCGCTATATAACAAGAAGTTCAGAGGCTGGCGGTGAAGACCATATGCCTATATCTAGAGAAGGGTTTCTAAAAAAAATTGATGATTCCTTTTTCAGCTTATGGTGGCATAGCCATAACAAATATTATGGGATAAGCAACCATATAAATTCTTATTTAGCACAAGGAGTAAATGTGGTTATTAACGGTTCTCGAG
This sequence comes from Tenacibaculum sp., assembly GCA_047971505.1. Lineage (GTDB taxonomy): Bacteria > Bacteroidota > Bacteroidia > Flavobacteriales > Flavobacteriaceae > Polaribacter. Next base: position 14,212 of record JBKDZU010000025.1, on the reverse strand, counting down.
GGTATTATGGCGAAGCTTTAAAAAAATATCCTAACATGAAAACCATTTTGATAACTGCTAGTGAAGACACTATTAGAAAACGTTTAACAAAAAGAGGTAGAGAAACTAAAGAAGAGATCGAAAAAAGAATTAAACGAACCAGAAAGTTTAATTCTTTTTTAGGTAATAATAATTTAATCATCTTAAATAATGATACTAGCCTTGAAGTATCAGGTCAAAAGTTTATCGATATACTATCTCAATAAAAAAATTAGCTCAACGGGAGTGTAATTTAAACTCTGCCTGATATTTTTACGTTTTAAAAATAATTTATCTTAAATAGTTTTATTAAAAGTTATATTTATTATGTCGAATTCAAGAATTAAGTTAGCAAATAAATAAAAATGTACTAATAATCAATTAATAAAGTACTAATGTATCTAGTGTTAATTTACGTCGTTAAAAAGGACCTAGAGTATGAACAAATTGTATATTTTTCTTCTAATACTTATGTGCTTTTCTTGTAATGAAAAAGCAACCAAAAATCAATATCCAAAGGAGTTGGTTATTGGTTTTATACCATCTGAGGAAGCAGAGCGAATGATTAAAAACCTAAAACCTGTAGCTAACTACTTATCTAAAGAATTGCAAATTCCTGTAAAAGTATATAAAGGCAATGATTATACAGCAATAATTGAGGCTATGCGTAGTGAAAAACTCGATATTGCTATTTTCGGACCTTTTTCTTATGTATTAGCATCTAAAAAAGCTGGAGCTGAAGCTCTGGTTGTTCCTGCAAGCAGAGAAGGAAAATTAGCAACCTATAACAGTTTAATTGTAGCAAATAAAAGAGCAGGTATTACTAGCATTCAGCAATTAGTTGATACGCCAAATAAATTTTCGCTGTCTTTTTCTGATCCTGCTTCTACTTCAGGACATTTAGTGCCAAGAGGTCATTTAATTTCTTTAGGAATTAAGCCCGAAACACATTTTAAAGATATACTGTTTTCTGGTAGCCATACAGCTACTATTTTGGCTTTAGCTACAGGTAAAATTGATGTAGCAGGATGCTCGTACAAAGTTTATAATAAAATGATTAAGCGCGGTATGTTAAAAGAAGAAGAAGTTACCATATTGTGGAAGTCTAAAGACTTACCTGTAGATTTAGTAACGATACGAAATGGTATATCTGATGCACTAAAAACTAAAGTTAGAAATGCCTATGTAAAAATGGCAGATAAAGCACCCGAAACAGCAGGGTATTTTTATGAAGAATGGAATGATTCTTCGCTAGTGTATATTCCTGCACAAGATAAAATGTATAGCGATATTAAACGTCTAGCAAATTTTGTAAACAAAGATCTAAACAATTGATAATTAATAGCTAAAAACTATCAACGACAGTGAGATTAAAGCAAAGAGTACGCTAAAGAAAATTGTAGTCAAGTAAATGGATACATAGCAAATACCAGACTACAATTTAGGGTGTGGTGCTGGTAACGATATTTTTAGAATGATATTACTCTCTACGAATATTCACAAGAAGAGGAAAAATTTCAAGTAACAATTTTATAAAATTATTTGTAACTCAAAACCTATTCAAATGGAAACTTTCTTTGTGAGCAATAAACTCAGCGAAAAATTAAAACCCTATATTAAAAAAGCATTAACAAAATTACACATTACGGCTAAATAAACAGCTAAGGCAATTCACTATCAATATGGTTATAATGTAAAGTACATTCCTGTTTCTGATTCAGATTATGACAAACTAAGAAGTATTGCTAAAAATAACAGATTAATTGAATAATTTTATCGTAAAAAAAAAATGAAAATTTCATTAGTTAGTAGTTTTTACGACATTTCAAACGAAATACATGTTTTAAATTTATTATTCTGCAACGGGCTAACTACTTTTCACCTAAGAAAAGATTTAGATTGCAAGCATTTAGGTGGAAAGGAAACGTATACAGAAAAAAAAATAAGAAACTATATAGAAAGCATTCCTAAATGTTTTAGAGATAGAGTTATTATCCACTCGCATTTTCATTTGGTAAAAGAATATGAGTTAAAAGGTGCACATTTCACAAAAAAATACTCCTACGAAGAATTTTTAAAAGACCAAGAGCTAAATGCTGAGGATAACCCTTTAAAGTACATTGGTTTTTCTGTACACTCTACCGATGAAATAATGCGAAATTCTCAACTTTACGACTACCTTTTTTTGAGCCCAATTTTTGATAGTATTTCCAACATAGGTTACAATAGCAAATTCAACTTAACTAAATTGAAGAGTTTTTTACAAGAAGAAGATGTGAAACCTGAAATTATTGCTTTAGGAGGTATGGACAATACTAAAATTGCTAAAGTTAAAATACTTGGTTTTAACGGTTTGGCTTTACTAGGATATATTTGGTCCGAGTTTGATGAAGACAAAAACATTATAGGTGCTCTCAACAGATTTAAAGCCATTACTAAAATTAACGAGGGCTTAAAATTAAGTAGTGAAACACAATACTAACAAAACCTTAATCTTTGTCTTGTTTCAACCTAACTACATGAGCTTACTTTTGAAACAAATAGTTTAATATGATTAGTGTAGAAAATATAACTAAATCAACCAAAGACGGTAGGCAAATTTTAAAAGGAATTTCTTTTAAAGCAAAAAAAGGAGACTTTATAGGTATTTTAGGACCAAGTGGTGCAGGAAAGACTTTAACAATGCGCTGTATAAACGGATTAACAAAGCCAACTACAGGGAAAATAATTATTGATATTGACGGAGAAAAGCACGATATAACCAAGTACAAAGGCAAGAAAATGAGGTTTATGCATCAAAAAATTGGTGTAGTTTTTCAAGGTTTCAACTTAGTAAAACGATTAAGTGTTTTAGAAAATGTAATTATTGGTAAGCTAGGGCAAATAAACCAGTTTCGCAGTTTGTTTTTAGGGTTTAACGATAAAGAATTTGAAAAAGCTTTAGAAGTGCTTAAAAAAGTAAAAATATCAAAATTAGCAAACAGAGAAGTATCTTCGTTAAGCGGTGGCGAAATGCAACGTGTAGCCATTGCAAGGGCTATTTTTCAAGAGCCTGTAATTTTATTAGCAGATGAGCCTATAGCTAATTTAGACCCTTCAAATGCTAAAAAAATAATGAAATGGCTAAAACCGTTATCTAAAGAGATGCCCGTAATTGGCGTTTTCCACCAGCCAGAAATAGCAAGCAAATGTTGTAACAGAATCATTGCCCTGAAAGACGGTAAAATATTTTATGATGGCAATTCTGATATTTCTGAAAGTATGCTTGAAGAAATTTACGGAGACCAACTACAAGAGATAGAAAATCAAACAAGCCAAATAGCATCGGTTACACTATAAAAAACGCTTTTGAAAACAAAAAAAATAAAAATCCCGCTCATTGCTTTAGCAACAAGTATTTTGCTCTACTACTCGGCAATACTTTGTAATGTTAGTTTTGGAGCATTAAAAAAAGGACTTTTCGATGGATTGTCATTTTTAAAAGAAATGTTTCCCCCCAATTTGAATGCATTACCAGAGATGGTATACCCAGCAATAGAAACGATTATGATTTCTTTTCTGGCTACCATTTTCGGGGCTATTTTATCATTCTTTTTTGCACTTGCAGGGGCTTCAAACCTATCTCCTTTATGGTTAAAATCAATAAGTAGGTTTTTTATGGCAACAGAAAGAGCTTTGCCAGAAATTATTATACTTTTATTATTAGTTGCCGCTTTAGGCTTAGGCCCTTTTCCCGGGGTTGTAGCTCTGGCAATTGGTTGTTTAGGAATGCTAGGGCGTTTATTTTCAGATGCTGTAGAGGAAGTCAACCCTAAAACCATCGAAGCAATTCAGTCAGTAGGAGCTACAAAAATGCAAGTAATACAGTACGTAATTATTCCTCAAATTCTTCCATCGTTAATTTCTAACACATTATTTAGGTTTGAAGTAACCACTCGACTATCGGTACTTTTAGGAGCTGTTGGTGCTGGTGGTATTGGTTATGAAATTTATTATTCATTTCAATTACTAGAGTATAAAAGAGCTACTATGGCCATTTTGGTAGTTTTATTATTGGTTTTTATGTCGGAAAGACTGTCAGATTATTTAAGAAAAAAAATATTGTCAAATACCAAGTTAAAGTAAAATGAGTTTAGTAAAACCTAACTGTATTTTACCTTCAAAAAAGCTCAAAAAACGTGTAATTATTTTCTCTGCCTTATCAGTTGTTATAGTTGTTATATCTACTATTTTACAATTAAATCCTATTTTATTTTTTACAGACGGGCATCATTTAATAAATTTATTAGGAGAGATGTTTCCGCCAAACATAGAAATTCTATGGAAAAAAAGAAATATTTTTTCTTCGATAATCGAAACCTTAGCAATGGCCTTTTTAGGAACGGCTGTTGGCGGAAGCATCGCCCTACTAATAGCCTTTTTAGCAGCAAGAAATACAAGTCCGCACCCAATAGTACGAGTGTTTTTTAGGCTTTTAATGTCTATAGAGCGTGCAATTCCTAAACTCGTAATTATTTTAGTTTTTGTAATTGCTGTTGGTTTAGGTTCTTTTGCTGGTATGCTAACTTTAGCCATAAGTACCATGGGTATGTTTGGTAAATTGTTTGCCGATGCTATTGAAGAAGTAGAACAAGAACCTGTTGAAGCTATATACGCCACTGGCGCTTCTAAATTACAAGTAATTAAATATTGTATTATACCGCAGGTGCTACCCTCTTTTATTTCAAACCTATTTTATGCCTTTGATGTGAATTTACGTTCAGCTATTGGGTTAGGAATTTTCGGTGGTGGAGGTATTGGATTTGAAATTCATATGGCAATGAAAATGTTACGCTACAAAAACGCTTTAGCCTTAATTTTATTTACCGTTATATTAATTTCTTTATTTGAAAAAATTTCTGACTTTCTGCGCTCTCAAATTTTAAGCGACCAACCGCTTAAATAAACTGTCCTCATGTGTTTTTTTTAAGCGTTTCAATACAAAAAGCTATAGTGCTTTTTTACTATGACAAAGCAATATATCCAACACAGAGATAACACGATGAAATTTGTCGACGTTTCTTAGCTCGTTTATAAATTAAGACCATTGCGCAATTATATTAGATTTTAATATTTAGTTTTTTGCCATTTTTTTATTAGTCTTGCCGTGCAACGGTCATAATATATGTAAGCAAATCACCTATCCAAAAGTATTTTGATGAATTTGCCTATCGCATTAACAAATCACAATCCAAAAACACAATTTGGCACAACTATATTATAAGAATGATAAATAATCAGCCAATAACCTGGAATCAAATTAAGCAAAACCTAACTTAATAACTCAATTAATTTAATCTTTTTTTAGGAATCAGCTAATTTACTTCTAATATTGTTTGGTGATTTTTGGGTTAAAGTAAATACGATGATTCAGATTTTAACAAACGCGAGGATTGTAACACCTACAGAAGATTTCACAGGAACTGTTCAAATTAAAAACAAAGTAATTACTAGTATTGAAAAAACAAATGAAATTCATCTTCAAGGGATAAACCTACAAGGACAATGGCTAACCCCAGGATGTATTGATATACATTCTGATTATATCGAAAAAGAACTACACCCAAGACCTAGTGCAAATTTTCCTATGCCTTTCGCATTTCACTTTATGGATCAAAGAGCTGCAGCTTGTGGAATTACTACGCTCTTTACAGCTATAAATTATTCTAATAATTCTATAACAAATAGAACTTACCAAAGGGCTGTTGAGTTGAGTAAGGCTCTAGATAACTTAAGCGAAACAGGGTTAATCCGACATTTTATTCACTCTCGATTAGATCCAAATTCTGAAGAGGTGGTAAATTATTTAGAGCAAATAAAAGGGATTAAATCTCTTAGGCTTGTTGTGGTAAACGAAAGTATACCAGGTCAACGACAATTTAGGTCAAAAGATGCTATAGAAAAAAGAGCAAAGTCATTTGATATTACTGTTGAAGAGTATCTCGCTCAAGCAACAAAAGAAATAGAAGAAAAAAGTAAGATAGATAAGAGTAAAGAAATTCAAGCAATTTTTGATGGTATTATTCCTTTAGGAAGCCATGACGACACTACTGTTAAGCACGTAGAGCAAGGTAAAAATTTTGGCGCTACGCTTTCAGAAATGCCTACTACCATTGAAGCGGCTCGAAAAGCAAAAGAATTAGATATGTGGGTATGTTTAGGAGCACCTAATTATTTTAGAGGAGGTTCTCACTGTGGCAACTTATCTTGTGCAGATGCTATGGAAGAAAACCTAGTAGATATGCTGTGTAGCGATTACCACCTCCCTACTATGTTAAGTGCATTTATTAAAATGATAAACTCAGGAATATCGCCTAGTAAAGCTATTAACTACGTATCATTAAATCCTGCGAAATTTTTACAAATGGACAATGAAATTGGCTCAATAGAAATTGGCAAAAAAGCCGATTTAGTTTCATTTAATAAAGACGCCAATTTTGCTCAAATATCACATGTTTGGGTAAATGGTTGTTTAAAATTTACAGCCAACACTAAAGGAATTGACACTTATAAAAACACAGTAGAGATAGAAAATAAAATTGAAATTTAATTAAAACAGACATCTATAAAGAAAAAATAAAGTTTTAGCATCAAGAGTTTTATTGAAAAAACAAAGTATAGAATTTATAAAATGTACAAATAAACTCGAATAAATTGAAAACGTTATATCATTTTCGTATAACAATATAAAGGATGTGTTTGAGCCAAATCTTTCATATATTGACACTGCTTTACTCAAGTAAGTTGCTCGAATATAATAATGCTGACTATATGAATGTTTATAAATGGTTGGGAAATGAATTGGATTGAAAATCCGCAGTTTAAGATATAAAACAATATCCACTTTACAATTTTAGGAAAATATAAAAAGGAAATAGCTACCAGTAAGTATAATTTTTCATTTTTTTGAATCTGTATTATTTGCAATGTCTTGTTGGCTAATCAACAAGGTTTTTTTGTGTATCAAAAAAACAATACTCAACTAAAACGCAAAAAAATATCATACAGAGTTTAAGTTGCGTTCCCTGCGTAGCATTAGTTATTGATAAACTCCTTGCGGATTTGAGGTGGTATCTAAAGTAGTTGCCCTATTTTAAAAAAATAGCACTGCATTAATTTACCAAAAATCGAGTTTTATAACTCAATAGCTGCTATTTACAAAATTTTAACACTTAAACATATTTTATTAACAAAATGATAAACTGCGAAACCACTCACCAACAATATACTAACATTATATTAATAGTTTAAATGCAACTTTACGGCATTTAAAAATATCCAAATGAAAGACAAACTAATAGTTATCATAGATGATGAAGCAGATATTTTAGAGATTTTGAGTTACAACTACTCTAGAGAAAGAGCTAATGTAAAGACTTTTAGCTTAGGTAACGAGGGGCTTGAATTTATAAAAAAAAATAACCCAGATGCTGTCATTTGTGACTGGATGTTGCCTGATATTGACGGTATTGAAATATGTAAAACGATCAAGTCTAATCCCAAAACTTCTCACATTCCTTTCATAATGCTAACAGCTAAAAGCGATGAATTATACGCTGTTTTAGCCTTAGAAATGGGAGCTGATGATTATGTGTTGAAACCTACCAGAATAAAAGAACTTATTTCAAGAACAAAAAAACTAATAAAAGCTAAAAAGACACCGAACAAAGTTAGAAAAACTACTGCTAAAGAATCAGAATTAGAAAACTCAACATATTTAAGTCAAGAAGAAACTAGAGAATCATCTATTGCTTTTAAAGATTTTGTTATTGATAAAGAAAAGTACAAAATTTACATTAACAGCAAAGAGCTACAACTCACCTACTCTGAATTTAAATTACTATATTTATTTGTAAATAAACCAGGTAAAGTTTTTACAAGAAATCAAATTATAGAAAAACTAAATGGTTTAGACTATATTGTTACCGAACGCTCTATCGATGTACAAGTTGTTGGGTTACGGAAAAAACTAGGCAAGTATAAAGACTATTTAGAAACTGTGAGAGGAGTTGGCTACAGACTAAAAGAATAAAACCAATTATTGTAAATCTAACATTTCTTTAATTTTTTTACAAAAAATTATTTCAAAGCTAACAAACTAAAAATAATACCACTATAGATTTGTTGGTGTAAAAATATGAGATAATTAATGAATACCGACTATATATTAATTGAAGGCAATTTAAAAAGAATTAAAATTATTGTTGAAAATATAGAAAGTAAATACGAAGTAAAAATCACTAAAAAACCAACTATAGGTCTTACTATGGTAAGAGCCAATGATAGTGTTGAACATCAAGAATTTTATTTAGGGGAAGTTCTCATTACTGAAACCGAAGTATCTATAAATAATAAAGTAGGCTTAGGTATTTGCATTGGCGATGAACCTACCCGTTCTTATTGTCAAGCGGTTATTGATGCTGTATTGCAGTTAGATGATGAAAACCACAATGAAGTAATTACTTTTCTCAATAAAGAAGCCGAGCTTATCAGTAGTAAAGAAAAAGAAAAGAACTACGAAATACAAAAAACAAAAGTCAACTTCAAATTAATGGAACAAAGCTAATAATTATGATACGAGAAATTAATTACGACCACCTTTTTGAGTCTCAAAAGCAATATAGAACTATACTATATTGTATGGCTAACCCCGGTGTTATAGCTATATTAGATGCTGATATTAATGTACCTAATGAAGTCAATAAAGCATCTGCCTTAGTAGGTTTTGCATTAATGAACAGCGATGTTAGCTTTAATAATTCATACAGTCAAGAAGATGAGATAAATTATTATTTTCTACTAAACACATCATCTTCACCTACCGAAGTTCACAAAGCTGATTTTATTTTCATTTCAGGAACTCGTGAAAATACCAATGTTATAGACCAAGCAAAATCAGGGCTTCCAGAATATCCTGAACACGGAGCATTTATAATTATTGACACCAAAAAAATTTCTGAAACAGCCTTAAAAAACGGAATAAAAATAACCTTAGATGGTCCTGGTGTAAAAAATACTAAAGATGTTTATGTAGATGGGCTTTCAACAGAAATATTAACGGCACTAACAAAAAAAAATCTTGAATATCCACTTGGAGTTGATGCTATTTTTACAGATAAAGAAGGCACTATTTTATGTATACCAAGATCGAATAAGTTCAAATACTCAGAACTATAAATTATGGGATATGTTGCAGTAAAAGGCGGAATTAAAGCCATAGAAAACGCAAAACATTTAGTAGAATTTTATCGCTTAGGCGAACAAACCTCTCCTGTAGATGTTGCGCAAATCAAATCACAGTTCAGATTAGCCATTGACAAAATAATGGGCGAAGGCTCTTTTTATGCTCCAGAATATGGCGCATTGGCTTTAAAACAAGTAGAAGGAGATATTTTAGAAGCTGCTTTTATAATGCGGGCTTATAGAGCAACCCTTCCAAGAAATTATTATTCCGAGCCTATAAACACCAAAAATATGTTTATAGAAAGGCGAATTTCATCATCGTTTAGAGACATTCCTGGCGGACAAATTTTAGGACCAACCAGAGATTACACACAACGTATACTACAAGTAAATTTAGCTACCGAAAGCGATGAAGACATGAAAAAATTCCTAACAGAATTTAAAAAGGATATTGACAATGCAAGTATAGGAGAAATTAAAACCTTTGGTAAAGTAGTAGATTTATTAAAAGATCAAGATCTACTAAAAGGTGTTGGTAATGATGAGGATACTTCAATACTAGATGTTACTCGTGTAGCGGTAAAATACCCTGCACCTCGTTCTGCCAGATTACAAATGTTAGCAAGAGCAGAAACTGGAGGAATTATGGCATTAGGCTATAGTAGTATGCGCGGTCATGGTAGTGTACACCCAACAATTGGAGAATTACGCGTTGGTTTGGCAGATATACATGTTAAAGATCATAGAAATAAAATAAGATATATTGGTAAAATACGAGTTACTGAAGCAGAGATGATCTCTAAAGCAGTTACAAAAGGTGGTAGTGGAGCAAAAGTACCGTATTATTCAATAGGATACGGATTGTGTTTTGGTCAAAATGAAACCAAAGCTATTTGTATGGGTATTTTAGATAGAACTATGCGTATCCCTGGTAATAATGCTCCTGCAAATGATCAAGAGTTTGTATTGTATCATACCGAAGGTGTAGAATCTTTAGGGTTTACCAACCACTTAAAGTTACCACACTATGTAACGTTCCAATCTGGTTTAAACAATTTACGTAAAGCAGTAAAGCGTATAGAAGAAAATAAAGACAAAGAACAACCTGTAAAAACAGTTGGAGTTTTAGAACAATTTAACGACGATCTTATTTAATTATGGTAGAAGAAAAAAAATTTAACAGACAATTCAATTACGCTTTCATAGATGAAAAAACAAAAAGAGAAATACGACTTAAACTTTTAAAAGCAGTCTGCATACCTGGGTATCAAGTACCTTATTGTTCACCTGAAATGCCAATTGCACGTGGTTGGGGAACTGGCGGATTACACGTTACTCTAGCACTAATCGGTAAAGAAGATACGTATAAGGTTATAGATCAAGGCAGTGACGCTAGTGTAAACGCCTGTAATTTAAGAGATTTCGTAAAAAGCACCACCAATTGCAATACTACTTTTGAAACTTCAAAAGCAACCATAATTCAAACACGTCACCGTATTACGGAAGAGAAATTAAAATCGCATCAAATTATGGTTTTCCAAGTACCCCAACCAGAGCCTTTACGAGGGGTTGAGCGTTATGAGAAAAAAACTAGAGAAATGCACGCCGAAGCAGATTATGCTAAAATTTGGGTGCCGTTATACGAATCGTTTGTGCATTTTGGTGATATTATGCGTGGTGCAGGCTATTTTGTAAAAGTAAACAAGCGCTATGTTATGTCTCCATCGCCAATACCACGTTGGGATATTCCTAATTTAAGTAATTCAGAAAACCTGTACTTATTTGGCGCAGGCAGAGAAAAACGCTTGTACGCTGTTCCACCTCACACCACTGTTGAACCTTTAGAGTTTGAAGATGTCAAGTTTAAAATTGAACAATTCGAAGGTTTAAAATGTGAAATTACAGGCGAAGAAATAGCCTTTTTAGATGAGTTATACGGTTCAGACGGACAAACAACACACGTAGTAAACGACAGCGATTTCTTAGACCAAATCAAAAAAAATAAAAGACCTATACAGTGGACAAACAAGTACTTAACTGAAAAAATAAACAAAGCCTTTAACAATAATTAAACATGGCAGATAAAGATTGGCTTTTAAAAGTTGAAAGACTCACAAAAATTTACGGTGAGCACTCTGCAGATTCCGTTAACAAAACAGGACCGCTGTTTAATTCAAACCAATGCCCTGAAACAGGTGCTATTGTTGCCTGTGCCGATATTAATTTTACCCTACATAAAGGAGAAGTTTTAGGTGTTGTTGGCGAGAGTGGTTCTGGTAAGAGCACTGTAGTAAAACAGCTATATTTCAATATACAAGCCACAACAGGTAAAGCATATTTAAACGGATATAGAAATGGAAATACTAATATTTTAGAAGTATCAAACCAGCAAAAGCGTTATTTGCGTAATCATCAAATGGGTATGGTATATCAAAACCCAAGAGATGGATTGAATTTCCGCTTTTCATCAGGAGGAAATATCGCTGAAAAATTATTAATGGCAGGTAATTTTCATGTAGGCAGCATTCGCAAAAGAGCTTCGTACTTATTAAAATCAACTGAAGTACCTGTATTGAGAATGGATGAAACTCCAGTTGTTTTTAGTGGAGGCATGCAACAACGTGTGCAAATTTCAAAAGCTATTGCCAACAATCCGCCTTTGTTATTTTTAGATGAGGTAACAACAGGTTTAGATGTATCTGTACAAGCAAGAGTATTAGATATGATTCGCCGTTTACAGCAAGATTTAAACATTGCTATAATTGTTGTATCACACGATTTAAATGTTATTAAAATGCTTACCGACAGAACAATTGTAATGAAAAACGGACGCGTTGTTGAAAAAGGATTAACAGATCAAATACTACAAGATCCACAACATAGTTATACACAACTATTGGTGAGTTCATTATTGTAAAAGCAGCTATTATGAATAACACAATTGAAGTAAAAGGGCTAAGTAAAACATTTACTATGCACATTTTAAATGATAAGGTAATTGATGCGTTACATAATCTTGATTTTTATATAAAGAAAAGTGAAATTATTGGATTAGCAGGAAAGTCGGGTGCAGGAAAATCTACACTCATAAAATGCATTTACAGAACCTGCATTCCTAGCAAAGGTAAAATTATTTATAACTCTAAAAAGTTTGGCAGTATAGATTTAGCTAAAGCAGATGACTACGAGGTTTTAGCACTTCGCAAAAGTGAAATTACATACTGCTCGCAATTTTTAAGTGTAATACCAAGAGTTACTGCTATTGATGTAATTGCAGGTAGTTTAGTAAGCAAAGGCGAATCTTGGGAAAAGGCTAGAGAAATTGCCAAAGAATACTTGTCAAAATTAGGATTAAACGAAGATCTTTGGGATGCATATCCATCAACGTTTAGTGGAGGTGAGCAACAACGTATAAACATAGCAAGCGCCATTATTTCTAAACCAAGCTTATTGTTAATTGATGAGCCTACTGCTTCGTTAGATCAAAAAACCAAAGATATTGTAATTAGTATGGTTTTAGATCTTAAAAAACAAGGCACCTCTGTGCTATGCATCACGCACGACCCTTATACGATGGAGCGTATTGCTGATAGAGTTATTGAATTAAAAGACGGTAAAATTCTAGAACCAGTATATCATAACGTACTAACATCACAAAAAGTTACTGAATTAACACAGCAACATCACAACGAGCGTCAAGCATTTGAAACAACCTTGCAAGGCTTAAATCAACGTATCGAAAAGCTAAAACCAACCAATAAATTTAAATGTATTGAGGGTGTTTGGCATCCACAAAATTATAAAGGATACGCTATAGTATCAATGTTAGATACAAACCCAAACAATGAGGAACTTTCAAAAAAATTAGTGAATCTTCAAAATCGCATACAAAAAACAATGCAATTGCCACATCATTTTTATATGATGCCTCAGGAGAGTTTTCATCAAACAGTGGCAAATACACTTTCTGGCAGTAGGTTTAAAGAGCATATTATCAATAAAGGTTTAGAGGCAAATTATCCTGAAATTATCCAAAATGCTTTTGACAAAACAACTGAGTTACCGTTAGCATCATCCATAAAAATAAGCTTTACAGGTGTTGCTGTTTTCGACTCTGCTTTTGGCGTTTTAGGTGTTATTGAAGATGAACAACACTGGAAAGCTATTATACAACTTCGTGAAGAACTGTATGGTAACCCTGACTTAAATCAGCACAATATTAAACCTACTCGCCCTTTTATAGCACATATTACGTTAGGTTATATTGATGGCGAACTCACCAAAGCAAAAAAACAACAATTGGTTAAAGAGCTAGATGATATAAATACTAGCATTGATTTTTCTAAGCCTGCTTTTAACATAGATAAAACCGAATTACGAAGCTATAACTACTTATCTAAATTTGTAAGCAAACCGAGCTATCCACAATTTAAATTCTGTCAATTATAAGACCACTGCACAATAAAGCCGACAAAAGAGGATAAAAAATCATCTAAAAAAACTCTATCTATCAGCATATTATTTTGTATATTTAGGCATAATTTCACACAAAAACCCTACACTGGCAGATAGTATTTGCGATATATGAGCCAGAAAAATAAAAACAACTTTCTTCAATCAAATTAATAAACTTGATTGGAAATCCGTAATAAAAGTCATCAGCAAACATTACAACACAGGCAAAAGTGTTGTTGGGCAACCCAGCTACAACGGTTTGTTGTTATTTAAAATGTGTTTACTTCAAACATGGTACGGTCTTAGCGACTATGAGGTTGAAGACCGCATAAATGACAGTATTCCTTTTGGTTATTTCTGCGGATTGAACATTGACCAAGTATCCTCAGTCCACAGTACCCTTAGTTTAAAGAGAGGAGTGGCAAGGTATCGGGGCCCCGTAGCCAAGATGCACACACAAAACCTATTGGAAGCAATGTGCTACAATTTAAGACCATTGCAAAACCCAACCTTATTT
>JBKDZU010000024.1:0-29893 GCA_047971505.1 Tenacibaculum sp. | reverse complement strand
TTAAAGTAGAGCGCACATTTGGTGGCATAAAAAGATGGTTTAATGGAGGTACTGCAAGATATAGAGGTATTAGAAAAATGCACACACAAAACCTATTGGAAGCAATGTGCTACAATTTATATAGAAGTCCAGGGATAATTGCGTCTAATTGTCAAAATTAAGAGATAATAAGCCTAATTAAGTGCGATTATCCATCCAAAAATCAACAAAAAATAGTAAGGTAGAATAAAATTTAGCTCAAAAGCATCAAGGTAGAAACCTAAACAAAAATAAGGTTGGGTTTTGCAATGGTCTTAATCTAACTTTTTTACTTAAATGTAAAACTAATGTGAAGTGACAAATTGCAATTTACTAATTTTTGTACTTTTGCTTTTTTTATTACTATCATATGTCAAAAAAAAACATAGCAATACTTATCTTTTTTACAGCAATTTTAATTGATCAAATAAGTAAAATATATATAAAAACCCATTTTAGTTTGGGTGAAGAAGTGATAGTATTTTCAAATTGGTTTAAAATTCACTTTACTGAAAACAACGGACTGGCTTGGGGCTTTGAATTTGGCGGGAAAACAGGCAAGTTATTTTTAACCCTATTTAGGTTAGTTGCAATAATTGGGATTATTTATTGGCTTGCTCAAACCATCAAGAGAAAAATACACACAGCAGTTATAATAGCCATTTCTTTAATACTAGCGGGTGCTGTTGGGAATATAATTGATTCTGTTTTTTACGGAATTATCTTTGATTCTTCCCATGGAAAGGTAGCCACACTGTTTGCTGAAAATCCTTACGGTAGCCTATTTCACGGTAAAGTTGTCGATATGCTGTACTTTCCTATTTACGAAGGAAAAAGTTTTACTTTTTTTAACGCTATATTTAACGCCGCCGATACCTGTATCAGCATAGGAGTAGTGCTGTTGTTTATTTACAACAAGCAAGCATTCCCAAAAAATAATTAGCTTAAGTTCAATACCAAGCTTCTATCTTAGCAACAAATAAGTTTTTCTGTAAACTTTTTCAAAAACAAACCTACTTTCTTTAACCATGAGGTATCTTTATCTGCACTATAGTTGGATACTCTTTCTCTGTCACGGGGGCTTATCCTTATCACAATCTTCTATTATTTTATAGTTGGTTTTTCAGTGTTGGTTTTTGTATTGACGAAAACCAAAAGTGCTAAAATGTCTTTTTTTTAGCTTGCAGCTAACGGTTGGATATATATTTAGTTGAGTGAATTATGTCTGTACTTTGTAAATGTTACTTTGTTTATAAAGTTATACTAAGCTTTCTTAAAAAAAAACCATAAGGAGCAATTGAAAATATACCATGTTGTAAGTTTCCTTTCTGTATTTTATTAGTTTGTTTGAGGTTACAAGTTTGTAAATTATTGTTTGTAGTTTAATATATATTCAATTCAGGCGCAAATTTTAATTTTTCAGTTGCTAAAAGTATACTCGAAGTTGGCTTATTTATAAATGCAGTTGCTAATATTGTATTATCTCTTGATTATTTTTAGACACATCAACCTTAAGTTTTTTTCGCTTTCCCCTTTGGAAGCATAATACAAGCTACTCCGGTCAGTGTTTAACACAAGTTCGCTTTGTTTGCTAAAACTTACCTTCTTATACTGCTTATCAGCTAATTGTTTACGTTGTTTTACAGTCCGGTTTTTTTCATAAGCTTTTTTTTTTTAAAAAGTCTCGTTCAACCTCTAGCTCGCCTATCTTGGTGTATAATTTCTCCATTTTCTTTTCCTGACCTTGCTTACTAGTGCCTTTAAAGGCTTTGGAGGCATTGTCAAGAAATTTTCGCTTCCATTTGATAATCTGATTGGAATGCACTTCAAAGTGCTTGGAAAGATCTGATAAAGTAGATTGCTCCTTTTTACCAATCGTATTTTTTATGAGCATCTAAGCGTATAAAAATAAAAAGGAGCAGTGTAAAGCCCCAAAAGGAGGAGCCTCCATAACTAAAAAAAGGCAAAGGTATTCCTATAGTTGGTAAAAGACCTATGGTCATGCCTATATTGACTGCTAGGTGAAAAAAAATAATAGAAGCTACTCCGTAGCCATAAATTCTTCCAAATTTATTTGTTTGTTTTTCGGCTAAATAAATTATTCTGTACAAAAGAAACATAAATAGGATAATTATTATTGCACCTCCTAAAAACCCCCATTCTTCACTTAGGGCGCTAAATATAAAATCTGTATCTTGTTCAGGAACAAAGTTTCCTTGTGTTCGATCGCCTTTTAGAAAGCCCTTTCCAGTTAGCCCTCCTGATCGTATAGCGAGCTCAGCTTGGTAAGTATTGTAGCCAATGCCTCGGGTGTCGCTTATCTTTCCTAATAAAATATCAAAGCGGTTTCTTTGATGTTGCTCAAGCACATTGCTATACGTATAACCAATACCTATTATAAAGGCACTAGATAGTAAATAAGCACTGATTACTTTAAAGATATTAAAAATTAAAAAGCGCTTGTTTTTATAACCAACATATATTACGTATATGGTAATTACAGCTAAGGTTATACTTAAAACCCATTTAATGCCAAAGGCTATGGTGAGTAAAAAAAGTATAATTGAAAAAAAACCTAATATAAAATACGATAGAGTTAGCCCTTCTCGGTTAAGTACAAAAAAGAAAGAAAAATAAACTAACAAAGAACCCATATCGGGTTGTAGAGCAATTAAAACTACAGGGGTGAAAATAACTATAAATGCTTTTATTTGATTTTTTAATAGATTTAAATTATACTGTCGGTCGCTCATTAGTTTTGCCAGAGCAAGTGCTGTAAATGCCTTAGTAAATTCTGATGGCTGAACGCTTATGCCTGCATAGCTATACCAGGATACAGCACCGTTAATTTTTTTACCAATAAACAAAACTCCTATTAATGTTACGATTGAAAAAAGATACATTAAACTGGAAAATTTTTCATAAAACTTTGAATTAAAAAACAGTATAAAAATAATGAGTATAAAGCTAAAGCAAATCCAAATAAGTTGTTTGCCATATCGGGCTGAAAAACTGAAAGTTGCACTGCTACTTTCATCCCAAGAAGTTGCATAAATGTTTAACCAACCCAAGCTGATCAATACTAAATAAAGAGTTACGGTTATCCAGTCAATTCCTTCAAAAATATTATTTTGTTCTTTGCGCAAAGCTATCGGGTTTAGGTATTAGTTTATCGTATTGGTTTTGCAGATTTAAATTTAGTATTCTGTTTTCTGTATTTTTTCGCTTAACTTTACCTGTTAGGTATTTTTCGATTAATAAGCTTGTAAGCGGCGCAGCAATGGTAGAGCCATAGCCCCCGTTTTCAATATAAACTGCTAGGGCAATTTTAGGTTGATTTTTTGGAGCAAAAGCTATTAGTATGGAGTGATCGGCTAGTTGTACTTTTTCTCCATTTATTTTGGTAAAGTTTTCTGCTGTACCAGTTTTTCCACAAATATCAATACCTTTTATTTGGCTACCTCTAGCGGTTCCTTTAGTAAATACTTCATGCATAGCATCAATAACTAAGTCAAAGTATTTTGGATTAATACTTGTGTTTATGCGCTGGGTATAGGTTTTGTTTGTATTAGCTTTACCATCGATTTTTTTTACTACATGTGGCGGATAGTAATAGCCTCTATTAGCTATAGCTACAGTCATATTAGCTAATTGCATAGGAGTAGTTTCTACCTCACCTTGTCCGATAGCGTTTGATATGGTATGGGTAGCTCCCCACGGGTATTTATACCACTTGTTGTAATGGTTTGAATTGGGCACTCTACCTTTTTGACCAGTTGGCAAGTCGTAACCTAAATAGTTACCCAAACCAAAGCTTTTAACATGCACACTCCAGTTGTTTAAGCCAATTTTAGCATTTTCGGCCTTGTCTATTATTTTTCTGTAAACGGTAGCAAAATAGCTGTTGCACGACCTTGATATTGCTTTTTTTAACCGAATAGGATATCCTACTATACCACAGTGGCATTTCATGAATTGATGCTTTTTTTTCCCGTAAAGATATCCACCATAACATTTTACAGAAAAGTTGGGGTCAATAACCTCTTCTTGTAAACCAATTAATCCGTTTATAATTTTAAAAGGAGACCCCGGAGCATACATAGCTTGTAAGCCTCTGTCAAAAGTTGGCTTGTTAATTGTATCGTAAAATAATTTTACTGAGTTTTTTGAACGCTTTCTTCCAACCAATAAATTAGGGTCGTAAGAAGGAGCTGTGATAAGGGCTAAAATTTCGCCTGTTTTGGGCTCAATGGCTACTATAGCACCTCTTTTACCTCGCATTAATTGTTCGCCGTATTGTTGTAATTCGCTGTCAATAGTTAGGGTTAAGTCTTTTCCTGAGATTGCTAATGTATCCATTTTTCCGTTTTTGTACAATCCTGTAATTTCATTTAAATTATTTCTTGTAAAAAATCTTTTACCTTTAAGCCCTCTTAAAACCTCTTCGTATTGCTTTTCTATACCGAGTATGCCAATTAATTCTCCTTGTTCGTAGTAGTTGCTTGCGCGTGCTTTTTGTTCGTCAACCTCGCCGATAAAGCCTAATACATTAGCTGCCGATTTAATAGGGTAGTGCCTGATTATACGCTTTTGAATATAAAAGCCTTTAAACTTTGGCAATTTTTCTTGCAAATAAGCAAAATCGTTTTTTGAAAGCTGTTTAAGAAAAACTGAAGGAAGCCATCTTGCATATTTTTCGGCTTTTGCATAGCGCCTTAAAAAGCTTTGTTTGGTTATTTTTAAGAGTGCACAAAACTGAATTGTATCAAAGGCTTTTACTTCTTTGGGAATAACCATAACGTCATAAGATAGTTGATTTGCAACTAAGAGCTTTCCGTTTCTGTCATATACATAACCGCGTTCTGGATAGTCGTATTCTACTTTTATTGTTGAGCCTATAATTGGCTTTTGATTTTTTTGATCAACAACTTGTAGTTGAAAAAGTCTTCCAATATAAATAATACCTACTAAGGTAATTAAAAACACTAATAAGAAACTTCGTTTCATGTAACTTTTTTTCTAAAAATAATACTCCCTAAAAAATATAATAACAATGTAAAAATACTTGAAAAAAGTGTGTTAATCAACACATTTGAAATATTGTGGAAACTAAAGTTTAGAAAGCTGAACAATATAAAATGATGTATAACAGTTAAAATACTTGTGTAGTTAAAAACTTTGTCAAAACTCTCTAGGCGCAAGTTAAAAAGCAGGTATTCGGGTTTGCTTATTTTAAAAATTGCTCTTATGAGAAACAGTCTTAAATAACCTATAAATAAGGTGGCAAAAGCGTGTATGCCTCCTGAGTTAGAAAATAGGTCAACAGATAAGCCTAGCAAAAAGCAAACGGATAAAAATAAAATTCTTTTTTGGTTTAAAGGGAAAATAAAAACATAGGCTATGTACAAGTAAGGGTTTATATAGCCTAGCAAAATAATATTGTCAAGAATTAAAACTTGCAATAAAACAAAGAAAAAAAATAAAATTATCAAATAAACAGTTTTATTCATTTTTTAGGGGTTAAAGTGTTTATTTCATCTTTGTGAAAATTAATGATTACATAAATGTTTTTAATTTTTGTCATATCGTTAAACAGCTGTATATCAAAAGTATTTGAAGCAGTTATTTTTTTAGGGATGCTTTTAATGGTCCCTATAGGTATGCCTTCAGGAAAGATGGATGATTTACCACCTGTAATTACTGTATCGCCTATTTTAACAATAGCCTGCCTAGGGATATCGGTTAGCTGTACCGTGTTGTAGTTTTTTCCATTCCATTGAAGTGTGCCATAGTGATGGCTGTGCTTAAAGCGTGCATTAGTTTTGCTGTTTTTGTTTAAAATTGACTGAACTCGTGAATATTGAGCAGATACCGATTCGGTTATCCCTACAATACCTTTGTTGTTTACAACTGCCATTTCTGAGTCAAGTTTGTGATTTTTTCCTCTGTTTATCGTTAAAAAATTATATGGGCTGCGGTAATTGTTTGCAATTATTTTGGCATTTATATATCGATACTTTTGTTTAAAAACTGAAGTGTCTAATACAGAAAACATTTCAACAGTATCGGCAAGCATATAAAATTGTTCTAATTTGTTTTTTAAAGCAGTATTTTCTTGTAAAAGCAGTTTGTTTTCTTTTTTTAAGTGCAAATACTCTTTAATATTACTTGCCTTATGTAGTAGTTTTCCAGAAATGAGGTTGGCAGAATTTATAAATTTACTTTTATGAAAAGAGTAATTGTTAATAATCAATGAAACGGCTATTAGTTCTAAGAATAAAAAATACAAAAAATACTTATACCTCTGTAAGAAATAAACAAGCTGTTGCATATAACCATTAATATTTATTTGATTAATACTGATTTGTATTTCTCGAGGTTTTTTAGGGCAATGCCTGTTCCTCTTACGATAGCCCTTAGAGGATCTTCGGCTATGTATACGGGCAGATCTGTTTTTCGAGACAGTCGTTTGTCAAGTCCTCTTAGCATAGAGCCTCCTCCAGCTAAAAATATACCTGTATTGTAAATGTCGGCAGCTAGTTCTGGAGGGGTTTTTGAAAGTGTTTCCATAACGGCATCTTCAATTCGAAGTATGGATTTGTCAAGTGCCTTGGCAACTTCTCGGTACGATACCGTAACTTGTTTAGGTTTTCCGCTCAACAAATCTCTACCTTGCACCATCATATCTTTGGGCGGACTGTCTAAGTCTTCGGTTGCTGAACCAATTTGAATTTTTATTTTCTCGGCAGTAACCTCTCCTACATACAAGTTGTGTTTAGTTCGTATATAGTACATAATATCGTTTGTAAATAAGTCGCCAGCAACTTTTACCGATTGGTCGCACACTATGCCAGCCAAGGCTATTACAGCAATTTCTGTGGTTCCTCCTCCTATGTCAATTATCATGCTCCCTTTAGGTTCCATAATATCTATGCCAACTCCTATGGCAGCTGCCATGGGTTCAAAAATAAGATATATTTCTTTGGCATTCATATGACGTGCCGAATCGATAACAGCGCGTTTTTCTACTTCAGTAATTCCTGAGGGAATGCAAATAACCATACGTAGCGAAGGAGGGAAAAGCTTTTTTTTAATGGCGGGAATTTTTTTGACAAATTCCTTGATCATTTCTTCTGATGCTTGAAAATCAGCAATAACTCCATCTTTTAAAGGTCGGATGGTTTTTATATTTTCATGCGTTTTTCCTTGCATTCTGTTGGCTTCATGACCCGTAGCTATAATTTTGCCCGTAAGTCTGTTTCTAGCTACAATTGAAGGACTGTCAATAACTACCTTGTCGTTGTGTATTATCAAAGTGTTTGCCGTACCTAAGTCAACGGCAATGTCTTCAGTCATAAAGTCAAAAAAACCCATAAATTGCTTGTGTTTTATCTAAATTATAATGTATGTTTACACAAATCTATTAAAAAATATGTATTGTTTATACGTTAAAATATGCGTTAAAAAAAATTAATGTTTAAAATGTCGTATTCCTGTGAATATCATTGCAATATTGTTTTGATTGCAGTAGTCAATACTCAATTGATCGTTAATTGAACCTCCAGGTTGAATTATACTTTTTATTCCTGCTTTATGGGCAATTTCTACACAATCTGGAAAAGGGAAAAATGCATCGCTTGCCATTGCTGCACCACTTAGATTAAAATTAAAGCGCTTTGCTTTTTCAATGGCTTGCTTTAGGGCGTCAACTCTACTTGTTTGTCCTGTTCCACTGGCAAGCAATTGCTTGTTTTTAACTAATACTATAGTGTTTGATTTAGTGTGTTTTGATATTTTTGAGGCAAATAATAAATCTTGTTGTTCTTTTTCTGAAGGTAGTTTATTGCTGAGGTAATTAAAATTTTCTAATTTATCAGTTTTACAGTCTTTATCCTGAACCAAAAAACCATTTAACGCAGTTTTGACAGTTCTGTTTGCTAGTGAAATTTGTTTTTGAACTAAGATAATTCTGTTTTTCTTTGTTTTTAAAAGTTCTAATGCTTCTGCGTCATAAGAAGGTGCTATTATAAGTTCGAAGAAAAGCATGTTAATTTTGTGTGCAGTTGCTTTATTTACAGTTGTATTGGCAATTAAAACTCCTCCAAAGGCAGATACAGAATCGGCAATTAATGCATCTGCATAAGCTTGTTGTAGAGTTTTTCTTTGAGCCAAGCCACAGGCATTATTGTGTTTTAAAATAGCAAAGGTTGGGCTTTTTTCTGCAAACTCATTCATTAGGTTTATAGCTGCATCAACATCTAGTAAGTTATTGTAACTCAGATCTTTTCCTTGTAATTGATAAAATACATCATCTAGGTTGCCAAAAAAGTAGCCTTTTTGGTGTGGGTTTTCTCCATAGCGAAGTGTTTTAGCTGTGTTTTCGCTAATTTTTAAAATAGCTTCGTCTTGATTAAAATAGTTAAAAATAGCTGTGTCATAGTGAGAAGAAATGTTAAAGGCTTTTACTGCAAAATCTCTTCTTTGTGCAAGTGTAGTGCTACCATTAGTGCTATTAATTATTGATAAAAATTTGGAGTACTGTTCAGTAGATGATACAACAAAGGTATCTTTAAAGTTTTTAGCAGCAGCTCTGATTAAAGAAATACCGCCTATGTCAATTTTTTCTACAATAGCTTGTTCTAAAGCTCCTGATGCTACTGTTTGTTCAAAGGGATATAGATCTACAATAACCAAATCAATTTGAGGTATTTGATATGTTGCCATTTCTGCAACATCGCTTTCGTGGTTTTGCCTATTTAAAATGCCTCCAAAAATTTTCGGATGTATTGTTTTTACCCTTCCTCCCAAAATAGCAGGATAAGAACTGATTTGTTCAATTGGGATAACACTGATTCCTAAGTCTTTAATGAATTTTTCAGTTCCTCCAGTTGAATAAATGCTAATATTTAAAGCATTGAGTTTTTTAACTACTGGTTCTAAACCTTTTTTGTTAAAAACTGAAATTAATGCCGATTTAATTGTTTTCGTATTGCTCATCTTTACCTTTTGTAATAAAGCAAACAAAATTACTAAAACCGTTGTGTTTTACAATAATATACTTGTTTTTTGATTTAAAAAAATTATTCTGCATTTTCTAAAAAATTTCTAAACCAAACGGTAAACTTTTCTAAGAATGATTGTTGTTGGGCTTTGGGCAGAGGTTTTTTATCGTTTAAGCTAGTGTAATTAGAGAGATCTTTATTGTTCATAATTTAGGGGGAGTTTAATGTTAATAAAATTATTAGTAATAGTTACAAAACTAGTAAAAAAAGATCTAACAGTCAAGTGTTTTTTATAAAAAAGTACTAACTTTTTTGCAAACAAATTCTAACAATTCTTCATCGGCTTTTGTAAACGGTTTAAGTGTATGAGAGTCTATGTCTATTTGTCCTATGTTTTTTCCGTTGACAAAAATAGGGACCACAATTTCAGATTTTACCTTATAACCACAGGAAATATAATTGTCTTGCTCTGTAACATCTTGTACTACAAAGTTTTGATTGCTAATAGCAACCTGTCCGCATATTCCTTTACCAAATGGAATAGTGCTATGTTCGGTAGGTTCTCCATTGAATTGAGCTAATTTTAATTCCTCTTTTTCTCCGTTTTTAAAATAAAATCCCACCCAATCGTAATATAAAATATTAGTTGCTAAGTAATCGCAAATTGCTTGTAGCTTATTTTCCTTTGTGCCTTTTTTTTCTGAAATACTACTAATAGCTTCTTTTAAGCTTTCGATATTGTTCATAACTTATTTAAAAAAGATTAAAATAATGTGTAAAAATAAGTTATTTTATTTTAAAATATACTTTATTGCGATTAGCACTTAGTTGCATATAATTTTTTGTGTAAAATATTTAGATGTTTTTACTATTTTAATTTTTGACAAACATGCTTTGCAGTGTTCATCAGTTTTGAAGTGTTCAGTAAACTTTATAAAGCTTTGGCTTTAAAAAAAACTATAATTAACCATTTTAGCGACTACAAAGTATATGAAATTAAATTTTTTTTAAGTGCAATATATTGATTAGTATATTATTTTATGAATTTTAGCACAGGAACTATCTACAACAAGGGGGTATTGTTATACTGTTAAAATTTGGCATCACAACAAAACTTTGTACTGATAGAAAGTGTGCACTTTTGATACAATCCGTTTTAAAAAATAGTGCAATTTGTTTTGAGGGCTATACCATTAATCATTTAGTTCATTTTTTTTAAAAATAAAGAGTATAAAAAAAACAGTATGCTCTTAATATTAACATAAAACAAATGTTAATTAAATTAAATATTATAAAGTATGTTTTTCTAAAATCAGTCTATTTATGAAAGCAATAATATTTTTAATTTTTGTTATAGGCATCAGCTACCTTTCATGGGCTCAAATACAGATATTTGGTATTGTAAACGATTTTAGCAATAGCCCTTTACCAGGTGCTAATATAGTAGAAAAAGGAACAAAAAATGGAACTACAACTAATTTTGACGGAAGGTTTAAGCTAGCAGTACAACAAGGAGCCATTATAGTGGTTAGCTACTCGGGCTTTGAAACCCAAGAAATAGCTGTTAACGGTAAAACAAATTTTAACATAGTGCTAAAAGAAGGAATACAATTAGAACAAATAGTGATTACAGGTAGCAGAACGCCAGCTCGTAGCAATACCTCAAGTCCTTTACCTGTTGATATTATTGGGGTTGAGGAGTTACAAGCCACAGGACAAATTACCTTTGACAAGGCGTTGCAATACAAAATACCCTCGTTTAACACTATTAATGCACCTGTACAGGATGGCAATTCAATATTAGATCCTTATGAGATTAGAAATATGGGGCCTAGCCGTACTTTGATTTTAATTAACGGAAAACGCAAAAATATAAGTGCTCATTTGTATACAGGAACACCAGGAGTAGGAGAAACGGCAACGGATATTTCGGCAATCCCTACTGATGCTGTTAAATCGGTGCAAATACTGCGCGATGGAGCTTCTGCCCAATATGGTTCAGATGCCATTGCTGGGGTAATGAACATTATTTTAAAAGACAATTATAAAAACGGCTCGGTAACCTTTAGAGCTGGTATTACTGGAAAAGGCGATGGTGAAATGCTAGGAATAAGTGTTAATAACGGCAATAAAATTGGTCAGGGCAAAGGCTTTGTAAACTACACCATAGATTTTTCTAAAAGAGCCTTAGCTAATCGACCTGGAATTGTCGATGCAGAAAGCGAGGTAGCTGAATTTTATAATACAAACGACCCAAGTAAGCCAGATTTTGTTAACCCCGATAAGGCATTAGCTTTTGTCGAAGAATTTTTGTCGAGAAGACCCGACGCAGGAAATATCAACGGAGTTCCAGAAACTGCTGCAGCTAAATTCCTAGTTAATGGAGCTTTCGGTCTAGAAAGCAACAATGAGTTCTATTTTAATGCTGCCTATGTTTACAAAGAAGTAAATAGCTTTGCTAACTATCGAACGCCCTATTGGAAATCTTTAACAGATTTTCCATATTTAGCAAACTTTTTTCCTGGCAACCATCCAACTAATCCTAATGGCTATGATGGATATATCCCTAGTTTTGATGGAAATTCAAACGATTACAATGGCATTATAGGATTCAAATCAATAGTAAATGATTGGAATTTAGATCTATCTGTTACTTTTGGAGGCAACAAACAAACCTATACAGTTAACAACTCACATAACCCCAGTTTTGTATATAGGCTTGATTTTAATGATTTAAACAACAATGGAATTGCCGATAATACTGACGAGATTACTCCTGTTAATTTGTACAGAGAAAACAGCCCGATCAACTTTAATACTGGAGGAGCTAACTTTAACCACATAGTGAGTAATATCGATATTTTCAAAATATTAAACAAGCAAGTTGCATTGGCATTTGGCGCAGAGTTTAGAAGCGAAAATTTTGAAATTATAGAGGGTGACTTAGCCTCCTATGACGGAGATGGCTCTGATTCTTTTCCTGGCAATCGGCCCAAGAACTCAGGAATCTTTAACCGCTATAATTTAGGAGGTTACTTGAGTTTAGACTGGGATATTGATAAAGATTTTTTACTAAGTGGCACAGCAAGGGCCGAAAACTACTCCGATTTTGGCAGTACCTTTGTTTGGAAAATAAGTTCTCGCTATAAGTTTGACTATAATAAATACACCCTAAGGGCATCTATTTCAACGGGTTTTAAAGCACCTAGCCTGCACCAAATTTACACGCAAAAAACTCAATTTAGCATAGTTCCTGACAAGGGTATTCAAATTAAAGGCTTTATTAATAATGTATCCCCACAAGCGCGTTTGCTGGAAATACTCAAACTAAAACCTGAAGAATCTACAAACTTTACTATAGGTATAGGCGCTAATCCATTTAAAAATCTTTCTTTTACTATGGATTATTATAATATCGCTATAAAAGATAGGATAGTTTTAAGTAGTAATTTGGACCCGCCTAATACATCTGAATTTAAAAACTTAGAGAAAATTCGTTTTTTTTCAAACGCAATAAACACAATAACCTCGGGCTTAGATTTTGTGTTAGCTTACAGTAAGCTTAAACTGGGTGTTGCCAAACTAGGGTTTAGCCTATCGGGAAATTACACAATAAAAAACAAAAGAGTTGGAGTTGTTAAAAATCCACCATTTGTAGTAGATACAAAGCAATCTGTTATAGATGCAACCCAAGAAGCCTTATATCTTAGCTCAAGACCTAAAACAAAATGGATTTTAGGAACCACTTACAACATAGGCATGTTTGGTTTTTCTCTAAATAATACTTACTTCGGAAAAACTACTTATAAGCAACCGGGCTTAGATGCAAATCTCAGAACCGAGTTTACTCCAAAAATTGTCACTGATTTAGGAGTAAACTTCATTATAAATAACAATTGGGAATTAACATTTTACGCCAACAATTTATTAAATATACTGCCCCAGTGGAGTTTTAAAGCCGAAAATGCCGCTGGACAAAAAATTTTAAACAATCCTACTTTAATAAAAGCACAATTAAACGAAATTACTTTTAATCAAAGATATGCGCAAATGACTTATGAAGGATATCACTTTAGCCAATTAGGCTTTTTGTTTAACTTAACTGTAAGCTATAGGTTTTAAAAAATATTTCTTTTAATATTGTTGTAAAACTAATATATTACTAGTCACAATATTTTAATAAAATCAATTAATTAAATTGCAACAAATTATTGAATCAAATTAAAGTTATCATAAAGCAAGCTATATCAAAACTTTTAACACATGACAATATAATTGACGAGTTTTACATAAACAAAATATACATTATATAATGAACACATGAAAACCTTTTATATTAATACATTATTTATATTTGTAGTTTTGTTGTCATCATGCCTTAAAGAAAGCAATAAGCAAGCTATTAAAAATGTCAACTTTATCAATAAGGCAGCAGACAGCTTAATTAAGCATAACAATACAATGAAACTTTGGAACAAGGGTTTATCCATAGATAAAAAAATGGAGCAATTTACAGTTGGAAAGGATAGGGAAATAGACCTCTACATTGCTCCATACGATTTGCAAGCATCCTTAGCACATGCTAAAATGCTGGCTTTCACTCAAATTATTTCTAAAAAAGAATTAGAAATGCTAACCGATGGAATTAAAACACTTCAGCAACAAGTTAAAGAAGGCACTTTTGTAATAGAAACTCAATTTGAAGACGTACATTCTAAAATTGAATTCGAATTGGTGCAATTATATGGCGAAGCTGGTAAAAAAATACATACAGCACGCTCGCGAAACGATCAAGTTTTGGTAGCCCTACATCTTTATTACAAAGACAACCTTAATCAAATTTCCGATAAAATAAAAGTACTTTTCAACACCCTGCTAAAGTTAGCAGAAAAAAACAAAGACAAATTATTACCCGGATACACACATTTGCAAATAGCCATGCCCTCGTCTTTCGGTTTGTGGTTTTCAGCCTATGCAGAATTATTAATAGATGATTTATACCTTATAAAGGCAGCCTTAAAAACGGTTGACCAAAACCCATTAGGTTCTGCTGCGGGTTACGGAAGTTCCTTTCCAATTGACCGTAATTTTACAACCAAAGAACTCAATTTTGCCACTTTAAAGTACAACGTGGTAGCAGCCCAAATGAGCAGAGGAAAAAGCGAACGTACCTTGAGTATGGCATTGAGTAGTGTAAGTAATACCTTAGCGCGTTTTGCTATGGATATTTGCCTGTATATGAGTCAGAATTTTAATTTTCTATCTCTACCCGATGCCTTAACCACCGGAAGTAGTATTATGCCTCATAAAAAGAATCCAGATGTTTTTGAATTAATAAGAGCCAAATGCAATAAAATTCAATCTACTTATACAGAGGTGTTATTGCTTACCAATAATTTACCCAGCGGTTATCACAGAGATTATCAGCTATTAAAAGAAACTGTAATTTTTGCTTTTGAAGATCTTAAAGCTGCGCTAGATATCTTCAACTACACCATTGAACAGGTAATTGTAAACGATGTAGATCTCAATGAAGAAAAATACAAATATCTATACACGGTTGACAATATCAATACACTTGTTGAAAATGGCATGAGTTTTAGAGCAGCCTATAAAAAAATAAGCGATGCCATAGCCCAAGGCACTTATACTCCCGATACTTCTAAAAAACACACTCATTTAGGAAGCATTGATAATTTAAGCCTAGACAAAATTCGTCAGAAAATGAAAAAAACACTAAGTCAATTTTAGTGAATCAGTAACAACATTATAAAGTTATATTATTATGTATGATATTTATATTAGCTATATTAACAAATTAATTTTTGTATAATATAAACAAATCGTATCAGTTAAGCATTTAGTTTAATTTTTAAAAAAAATTAAAGAGTGTAAAAAAAACAGTATGCTCTTAATACTAACTAAAACACAATATTAACTTAATTAAAAGTTATAAAACATGTATTTAAAAACAATCTATTTATGAAAAAAATAACATTTTTAATTTTTGCCATAGGTATCGGTTGCCTTTCATGGGCTCAAGTACAGATATCTGGTATTGTAAATGATTTTAGCAATAATCTCCCTTTGCCAGGCGCCAATATAGTAGAAAAGGGCACAAAAAACGGAACTACAACTGATTTTGATGGTAAGTTCAAACTAGCAGTACAACAAGGAGCCATTATAGTAGTTAGCTACTCGGGCTTTGAAACCCAAGAAATAGCTGTTAACGGTAAAACAAACTTTAACATAGTGCTAAAAGAAGGGATACAATTAGAACAAATAGTTGTTACTGGTAGCCGAACACCAGCCCGTAGCAATACCTCAAGCCCTTTACCTGTTGATATTGTTGGGGTTGAGGAGTTGCAAGCTACAGGGCAAACTACCTTTGACAAGGCACTGCAATACAAAATACCTTCGTTTAACTCCGTTAATTCAGCTGTGCAAGATGCAACGTCAATACTAGATCCTTTTGAAATTAGAAATATGGGGCCTAGCCGTACCTTGGTTTTGATCAACGGAAAGCGAAAAAACCTAAGTGCCTTATTATATATACAAGCTGCACCAGGTGTGGGCGAAACAGGTGTCGATATTTCGGCAATTCCTACCGATGCCATTAAATCGGTACAAATACTGCGCGATGGAGCCTCTGCCCAATATGGTTCAGATGCCATTGCTGGGGTGATGAACATTATTTTAAAAGATAATTACAAAAACGGATCAGCAACCTTTAGAGCTGGTATTACTGGAAAAGGCGATGGTGAAATGCTAGGAGTAAGCGTTAATAATGGCAGTAAAGTTGGTCAGGGTAAAGGTTTTATAAACTACACTATAGACTTCTCTAAAAGAGTACTAGCTAATCGACCTGGCGTTGTTGACGCACAAGGCGAGGTGGCTGAATTTTACAATACAACTGATCCAAGTGAATCCAATTTTGTAAACCCCGATGAAGCATTAGCCTTTGTCGAAGAATTTTTGTCGAGAAGACCCGATGCAGGAAATATCAACGGAGTTCCAGAAACTACTGCAGCTAAATTTTTAATCAACGGAGCTGTAGACTTAAAAAATGACAATGAACTGTATTTTAATGCCGCTTATGTTTACAAAAAGGTAAACAGCTTTGCTAACTATCGAACTCCTTATTGGCAACTTGTTGAAACAAATCCGTATTTGGCAAACTTTTTTCCTGGCGGCCATCCAACTAACCCCAATGGTTATGACGGCTATGGTCCTACACTTGACGGAGACTTAAATGACTATAACGGTACCATCGGGTTTAAATCAATAGTAAATGGCTGGAACCTAGATATGGCAGCTACCTTTGGAGGCAATAAACAAACCTATACAGTTAGCAATTCACATAACTCCAGTTTTGTATACAGGCTTGATTTTAATGACTTAAACAACAATGGAATTGTTGATAATACTGACGAAATTACTCCTGTTAACTTGTACCGAGAAAACAGTCCTATTAACTTTAATTCAGGAGGTACTGCCTTTAATCATATAGTGGGGAATATCGATATTTCTAAAACATTAAGCGAGCAAATTGCCTTGGCATTTGGTACAGAGTTTAGAACTGAAAATTTTGAAATTATAGAGGGCGACGTAGCTTCTTATGAACAAGAGGGTTCCGATTCCTTTGCAGGTAACAGAGCTGAAGATTCAAAAAACTTTAATCGCTATAATTTAGGTGCTTATCTGAGTTTAGACTGGGATATTAACAAAGATTTTTTACTAAGTGGCACAGTAAGGGCTGAAAACTACTCTGATTTTGGCAGTACCTTTGTTTGGAAATTGAGTTCTCGCTATAAGTTTGTCGACGATAAATACACTTTAAGAACCTCCTTTTCAACAGGATTCAGAGCGCCTACCCTACACCAAATTTATACACAAAAATCTCAATATCTTTTTTCTGAAGGAGGCATACAAATTCAAGGTTTGATCAACAATATATCTCCACAAGCTAAATTGTTAAAAATACCTAGTTTAACATCTGAGAAATCTAACAACTTTACCATAGGCATAGGGGCTAGACCTACAAAAAACTTTTCATTTACCATTGACTACTACAACATAGCCGTAAATGACAGGATAATTTTGAGTGGAGCATTAAAACCACCCCAAACTTCTGATTTTGAAACCTTATCAAATATAGCTTTCTTTACCAATGCTATAAATTCTAAAACCTCAGGTTTAGACTTTGTATTTAACTATAAAAATATAAACTTAGGCACTGGCAAATTAGGGCTTAACCTATCGGGCAACTACACAATTAGAAACGAAGTAGATGGAACTGTCAAAAATCCGCCTTTTGCAACAAGCTCAGAGCAGTCCGTTATAACTCCTACCAGAGAAGCGCTAGTATTTACCTCAAGACCCAAAACAAAATGGATACAAGGTGCTACTTATGATATAGGCAATTTTAACTTTTTAGTAAACAATACCTATTTCGGTAAAGCTGTATTTAAACAAACAGGTTTAGATGAAAACCTAAGAACCGAATTTACACCTAAAATTGTTACTGATTTGGGTGTTAATTTTAATATGGATAGCAATTGGACAATATCCTTTAATGCCAACAATGTATTAAATGTGCTTCCACAGTGGAATTTTAAGGCAGAAAATGCTACAGGACAAGCCATACTTAATGATCCTGCACAAGTTAAAGTGCAATCAAACATAATTACCTTTAATCAAAGGTATCCACAAGTAACTTACGATGCAATGCATTTTAATAAGTTAGGCAGCATATTTAATTTAGCAGTAAACTATAAGTTTTAAAAAATAGTTTTTTTGTTTTTTTATCAGACCCTAGTATGTAAAAGTGCTGGGGTTTTGTTTTAATATCTAATTTGCTATTAACTTTAGTAGACACTTAATTGCTAAATTATATACAGATAATATAGCTTTGTGGTGTGTTAAAACAATTTTAGAAATCAAATAAAAACAAGCTAATGAGTTTATTAACGTTTACAAGATGACTAGATTAAAACTTTAATTATGCCTAATTAACAAAACTCTTAAAACAACAAAATAATACAAAAGTATTTTATGGTGTAGTGCGAAAATTTTAAGGTTAGCTGATATAGCTCCAAATACCTTGTTTTTTTTGTAACTGTTGATATGTTTTTAGCAAATTCTTGTTCTTAGGTTTTGATAAAAGAGGGTCGTCTTGCAAAATACTAACGGCGGTTTTTCTCGCGTCACTTAAAAGTGTAGCATCTTTAACTATATCGGCAATTTTTAGGTTTAAAACCCCGCTTTGCTGGGTTCCCATAAGGTTTCCTGGACCTCTTAGCTTTAGGTCTACTTCTGCAATTTTAAAACCGTCATGGGTGTTAACCATGGTTTGTAATCTGGTTTTTCCATCAGAAGATAACTTGTAACTCGACAAAAGTATGCAGTAACTCTGCTCGGCACCTCTGCCTACTCTTCCGCGCAGTTGATGTAATTGGCTTAGTCCAAATCGTTCTGCACTTTCGATGAGCATAACCGTAGCGTTAGGAACATCAACTCCTACTTCAATAACTGTAGTGGCTACCATAATTTGTGTTTTTCCGCTTGCAAACCGCTTCATTTCAAAATCTTTATCAGCAGGCTTCATCTGCCCGTGAACTATGCTTATCTGGTACTTAGGTGCAGCAAACTCTCTTGCTATGCTTTCATATCCATCCATCAAATCTTTGTAATCCATAGCCTCAGACTCTTTGATTAAAGGATACACTATATACACTTGTCGTCCTTTGGCAATTTCATCTTTTAAAAATTTAAAAACCATTAGGCGGTGGCTGTCGTTTCGGTGTATGGTTTTAACTTCTTTTCTCCCAGGTGGCAATTCATCAATAATTGAAATATCTAAATCGCCATAAACAGACATAGCTAAAGTTCTAGGGATAGGTGTTGCGGTCATCACTAAAATATGAGGAGGGATGGGTTCTTTTTTACTTGCTCCTTTTCTCCATAGTTTTGAGCGCTGTTCTACCCCAAATCTGTGCTGTTCATCAATAATGGCAAGTCCTAAATTGTTAAACTCAACCTTTTCTTCTAAAATCGCATGAGTGCCAATAAGTATATTCAAGGTTCCGTTTTTTAGATTTTCATATATTTCCTTTCTTTTTTTTGTTCTTGTTGAACCTGTTAGCAAATCGAGTTTAATATCTGTGTTTTTTAGCAAGTTAAACAGTCCGTTGTAATGCTGAATGGCAAGTATTTCGGTAGGTGCCATAAGTGTTGATTGATAGGTGTTATCAATTGCCAGTAACATACTCAACAGTGCCACTATGGTTTTCCCTGAACCTACATCGCCTTGTAATAGCCTATTCATATGCAATCCGGAGCCTAGATCTTTGCGTATTTCTTTTAAAACCCTTTTTTGTGCCTTGGTTAATTGAAAGGGTAAATAGTTGTGATAAAAATTGTTAAACTGCCTGCCTACCTCCTTAAAAACATAGCCTTTTAGTTTTGCCTTTCGCGCTATTTTCTTTTGAAGTAATTGCAATTGTATAAAAAATAATTCTTCAAACTTTAACCTACGTTTTGCTTTGGCTAGCAAGTCTTTATTTTTAGGGAAATGAATATTTGACAAAGCATCCCTTTTGTCAATTAATTGCTGCTGGTTTAAAATATACAGGGTCAGTGTTTCCTCAATACTTGCAAATACTTGTTCAAGTAAATTTTTAACTAAGTTTTGCAATATTTTATTTGAAATACCCTTATTGTTAAGTTTTTCGGTAGAGTGATAAACAGGTTGAATAACTGCTGGTTTGTTTTGCAATTGTGCACTTTCTATTTCAGGATGCACCATACTAGCCATTTGTCTATACCAGTTTAGCTTGCCATAAACAATATAAGGAGTGTTGAGTTTTAAGTTGTCTTTAATCCAATGTACTTTTTTAAACCAAACCAACTTTATAGTTCCTGTGGCATCGCTAAAGCTAGCTACTAACCTAGTACCTCGTTTTTGACCTATGGTTTTTAAGTGGGTTATTTTGCCAAGTACTTGTGCTTCGGTTATATTTTTTTGCAGCTCCTCAATGGTGTAAAACTTGGTTTTATCAATATATCTAAAAGGGAAGAAATGCAGTAAGTCTGCACAGGTTTTTATTCCTAATTCAGTGTTTAGTAGTTGTGCTTTTGTTGTATCTAAATCTTTTATATAGCTTAACGGTAGGTTTATCTTCATATAGCTTAGTTACTGTATTATAAATAATTGCCGTTTTATATGCTTTGCTGATGGAATTTAGCTAACTAAAGTGTAAATTACCTTATTAACACTATATCAAAATTGCTTAGTGCTTGGTATTTCCTATTTGCAAAGTCATTTGGGTATTATTTGCCTAAACGAAAGTACAAAAAACTGTTAAATTCAGCTATCTTTACTTTTTTTAATTCATTTGATGAGGTTGTATAAAAATTTAGCTTTTGCAGTTGTTGATTGTTTACACCAAATTTTTAATAAGGGTATTTACGCTAATAAAGCAGTTGAGCAGGCTTTAAAACTCGATAAACGCAAAGGCGCAACAGATAGAAGGTTTATTGCCGAAACTACTTATGATATAGTACGTAAAAAGCGATTATACACCCAGCTTGCTGGGCTAAATAACACTTGTTCTTCATCTAATCTATGGAAAATATTTGCTGTTCACTGTGTGCTAAAACAGATAGAACTGCCTGATTGGAGTGAAATAGCAAAAGTTTCAAAAGAGCAAGTTGAACTTGATTTTGCTAATATCTATAAGGTAAGAAAGTTTAGAGAGTCGGTTCCTGATTGGATTGACCTTTTAGGTGTTAAACAGCTTGGCGAGCAGGTATGGACTAAAGAAATTGCTGCCTTAAACCAACAAGCTGAGGTAGTACTGCGTACTAATACTTTAAATATCAATAAGAAAAGGCTTCAAAAAGTTTTAGCCCAACAAGGTGTGCAAACTAGCTTTATAAAAGGCTATAAAGATGCGCTTAGATTAAAAGAGCGCAGTAATATTCTTAATACAGAGGCTTTTAAGAAGGGTTATTTTGAAATTCAAGATGCTTCATCTCAGTTAGTAGCTCCTTATTTAGAGGTAGAGCCAGGTATGGAGGTAATTGATGCTTGTGCTGGCTCTGGAGGTAAAACACTTCATTTGGCTTCTTTGATGGGAAATCAAGGTAAGATTACAGCTATAGATATACATGAAAGTAAATTAAAAAAACTAAAAATTCGCGCCTACAGAAACAGGGTTTATAATATAAATACTCAAGTTGTTAACTGCAAAACAGGTATTAAAAGCTTATATGATAAAGCAGATAGAGTACTGATAGATGTGCCTTGTTCGGGCTTGGGAGTGCTTAAAAGAAATCCGGATTACAAGTGGAAACTATCGCCCGAGCACTTAAATAATTTGCAAAGCAAGCAACGAGAAATACTAGGGCGATATTCTAAAACACTAAAGTCAGGCGGTTTGTTAGTATATGCTACTTGCTCTGTATTAGCATCTGAAAATCAAGAAAATATTAAGCTTTTTTTAAACTCGGAAGCTGGAAGATATTTCACTTTTATAAAAGATAAAAAGGTGCTTGCTCATATTTCTGGCTACGATGGTTTTTATATGGCTTTGCTCAA
Source organism: Tenacibaculum sp. (assembly GCA_047971505.1). Lineage (GTDB taxonomy): Bacteria > Bacteroidota > Bacteroidia > Flavobacteriales > Flavobacteriaceae > Polaribacter. The sequence continues at coordinate 8,272 of JBKDZU010000024.1, read as the reverse complement.
AAGAAAATAAGTCTATGATTTTACATAGTTGATTAGCAAACAGTGTTGTTTTTAATTTTTTACTTTTAATTATTTCCTACATACTTAACTGCTATTTTTGAAAGTTTGTCAACATCGATATTGCCATTTAGGTTTACAATTACTGTTTCTGAGGTTTTATCGTTATGATCTTTGCCTTTTACAAACATTAGCACCTGGCTTACAAAATTTTTATTTTTAGCTGCTTTTATATAAATTTTTGTATTGTTTTGCTTATCGTTTACTCTCATCAGTTCAGTTAAGCTGTTTTCTTTTACAACTTTGACAACCATTTTTTCCATACTAGCAGTCATTTGAGAGCTTTGAGATGTATATATTTTAAGCTCATCTACTCCCTTTGCTATGCTAAATACATCCATGTTTTTAGATTTTGCATCGGGAAACTTGCTCAATAATTCAAACATATCTTTAGTAACAATAACCGAGGTTATTCCATTGATATCTTCTAAGGCATCAAAATTTGACTGCCCAAAAGCAATACCTGAACAGGCAAGCAATACTATAATGTATATTATTTTTTTCACACTATAAATTTAGGTTAAACATTTTATTTTTAATAACTTTAATAAAATTAGAAAAAAATCATTAAGTCTGTTATTTATTATTTTGTTTGTTAGTCTTTATAATAGGTACTTAACTCAATTTGTAAAGTTTTGTATTTAGGGTTTTGTCTTTTATAATATTTATTGCTTTTTTAATTTTTTTATATGCAACCACGTACCTTATCATACCTTTGTTGTAATATTGAATATGTTTTTTAAGTTTTCACTTTAGTTTATTTTTATTGTCTATAATTTTAACAGCTTTGTTTACAGTTTCTTCATAAGTATTTAAATATTCTATAGCCTCTCTGCCTTTGTTTAGATTGATTGAAATGCTGTACAGTGCTTGATTTCCTCTGTTTAAATTTTCGGAAACAACAAATAAGATTTCTTCTATTTGTTTAAGCTGTTTTTTTTGCTGATACCTGTTGTACCTTTCAAAGCCTAAATATGTAGTAAATAAAATAACTAAGGAAGCTGCTATTGACAATTGCATCCTAATTTTTTTTCTTTTTAATTTAAACTTTAACTTTAATTCTTTGCCAAAGTTATAGTTTTTGTTATTTTTAAAATAAACAAATATCGATTTGTATTCCTCTAACTCGGGGGCAACCCTTGTTGAGCAAAAATATTTTTGCAAAAACTGCTCCTCCTGCAAACTCGTTTCTGTATTAAAATATTTTTGCAATAATTTTTTTATGTTAGCTAAGTCCAAAACTGTGTTTTTTAATAAGTTTTTCCCTTATGGTTTTTCTGGCTCTTGATAATGCTACTCTTACTGCTATAGGTTTCATGCTTACTATTTTGCCTATTTCATCAAATTCGTACTGTTCAATATCTCTCAACTGAATAATCACTTTTTGTTGCATTGGCAACTCTTCAATAAGCTTGTGTATTAGGCTTACTGTGTCGTTGTTTTCAATTTTCTTGTCTAAACAAGCATCTTTTTCCTTGTAATTATTGTGAGTTATGGATAAATTATTTGCCTGTTTAGACTTTAGTCGGTCAAAACAGTAATTTTTTGTTGTTGTCATTGCAAAAGCCTCTACACTTTTACAATCGGCTAACCTTTCTTTATTATTCCACAATTTAAAATACAACTCCTGAGTAGCATCTTCAGCTTCTTCTGTTGAAACCAAAAGTCTTTTTGCCAAACGAAAAATTTTATCTTTAAATGGTAATACAGCTTTTAAAAAGTCTGATTGCTTCATTTTTGCGTTAATTAAACAGCATTTTATGTGCTATTTATATTTATAAGACGAATTGACTAAAATTTTGTTACATTAAATCCGCAGGTAGTGGTTTAAATCGTTTGTATATAATCACAGTTAGTTGCCAGTTCTGCATTGCCTTTTAAAATTATATCGGGCGAGAGTACTTTTAGATAATTGACATCCTCGATTGCTCTACCTCCACAAAAAACGGTATAAAGATGTGTTAAAAAGAGATCTGAATAACTGTATTTTAAGTTTTTTGCTATGCTTGCCAAATGATTATCAATCAACTGTGCAAACTTTTTTGATCTTAACCTTTTATGCATAAGGTGTAATCCGCCGAAAGGTGTTACCTTTGAATTTAATTATTTTAAATATTCACCTAAATAAGTGAAAAAAATCGAGCCTTGCAAATATTTGTAAGGCTTTATTTTAGTGAATTTTTAACATGTTTTTTAAAATATACTTGCGGAATTGAGGTGTTACATTAAATTTAAAATATATAATAATATTTGTTACCTTGCGTTTTTTAAAAAAGAGATATGACCGCAGTAATGAAAATATATAAACTAGTTTTATTTTTTGGTTTTTTTTTAATTCTATTTTCTTGTAGTGAGAAAGATGACACACCTACTGATATTGAAGTTCAGAGTTTTGTTTGGAAAGGACTAAACGCTTATTACTTATGGCAAGAGAACATCCCCGATCTGTCCGATAGTCGCTTTAATTCTGACCAACAGTTGTACGATTATCTATCTAACTTTAACGATCCTGCTTCTTTGTTTGAAAGTTTACTGTATCAAAGAAGTTCAATTGACAAGTGGTCTTTAATTGTCGATGATTATAATGCCCTTGAACAAACACTAGAAGGTACTACGCAAACCACAGGCATGGAGTTTGGATTGAATAGGTATAAAAATGATCCAACAAATGTTTTTGGTCATGTCAGATATGTTATTCCAGGTACTGACGCCGTAGTTAAAGGTATTACTAGAGGTATGATTTTTACAAAAGTGGACGGAGTTCAGTTAACAGACCAAAATTTTAGAAATTTACTGTTTTCTAACGCTAGTTCTTTTACTATTACTTTGGCAGATTTCAACGATGGAAATCCTTTAGAAAATAACACCACCATTACCTTAAATAAAAGCACTTATACTGAAAAACCTATTTATATTGCCAAAACATTTACTAAAGGCACAAAAAAAATAGGTTACCTGATGTACAATGCTTTTATTTCTAATTCTGACTCTGAACTAAATCAAGCCTTTGCTGTATTTAAAAGTGATATGGTAACCGATCTAATTGTAGATTTGAGATACAACAGTGGGGGCTCAGTTAATACTGCCGTTCGTTTAGGAAGTATGATAACAGGTCAATTTACTGATGAAGTTTTTGCCAAACACCTGTTTAACAGCAAAATTACTAATAGCTTAAGTCAGGAAATACAAATAGAAAAATTTACAGATAAAATTGGCAATAACATTGCTATTAACAGTTTAGAATTAGACGAAGTTTACTTTATTATCAGTAATAGTTCGGCATCTGCTTCTGAACTATTGATTAACTGTTTAACTCCATATATTGATGTTAAAACTGTTGGCGATACTACAACGGGCAAATACGTTGGCTCAGTTCTTTTGTACGATTCGCCCGATTTTCAAAGAGAAAGTGTTAACCCTAATCACACTTGGGCCATGCTGCCAATAATAATCGAATCTGTAAATAAAAATAATGAAAATCAAAAACAAGGAATAAGCCCTAATACAAGTCTTCTTGAAGATTATGGCAATTTGGGAGTTTTAGGTGAGGAAAGTGAGCCTCTGTTAGCAAAAACTATTGATTTAATAACTACAAAGTCTAGGTCAGCTAAATTTGCTAGTCCTTTGCCCTATAGGTTTGAAACAATTGGCAGTTCTAAATCAAATTTACCTACCCATAATAATATGTATATAAGCAGGTAAAGTCCTGCTTATCAAACGAACTGTAAAAAAAGATATTATAACGGGCTTTAAAAGTGCTGAAGTTTATCGCAATCTATCAACCGATTTTACAAGTTCTTCATCCTTTTTTATAGCCTTATTTGCCAATATAATTAGCAATATTACTAAAAAAGGAATAAACATACCTAGTCCCTTGTCAGAAACCTCAGCATCACCCGTTAGAGTAAGTGATAAAAAAAACAGCAAGCCTAATAAAAAAAGATTGATCAATAAATTAAGCCTGCCTAAAGAAAATTGTAATTGTCGGTTTTTAAATAAAAAAATGCTTGCTAAAGATATAATTGCCGAGCCGTAAAACAACAGCGGAATTATTTGTTGAAAAATAGAAGTTTCAAAAAGCAAATCAAAAGCATAAACAACTTTATTACTTTTAATTGTATACCATAAGCTTAGCTTATGAGTTAAAACAGCCGAAAGTAAACTTGCTATTAATAAATATATACTTTGTATTCTTTGTATCATTGACAAGTGTTAAAAAAGCAAAAGTAGCATTTATACAAAAAAAATACAATAAATTAATTATTTTATATATATTTGTACTTTAAAATGGCCGCACTTTTAATTGTTATATACTTCATATAACCTAAGCAATCAGGAAAATTGAAAATAACTTTAAATTCTTTTGAAGAATTATTAACATAATATTTTAACGAATGTTTGAGATTTCGGAATTAAAATCCAAAAAATTAATTGAACTACAAGTAATTGCTAAAACTATTGGTTTAAAAAAAATAAGCCAATTAAAAAAGCTAGATTTGGCTAATAGAATTTTAGACGCACAGACTGAAGCTATAAAAGAAGAAGCAAAACCGAGTGAAACAAAACCAAGTGAAGCAAAGCTGTATGAAGAAGTTGTAGAAAAGGAAAGACCCAAAAGGAAAAGAGTGTTGAAAAGCTCAACTGAGTTTGATGGTAAAACCGAGGTGCTAGGCGTGCAAAACAAAGAAGAGAGCAAAAGCAATGAAAAATCGCTAGTAGCTAGCATCAAAAACACTTTAGAAAGAACAGCTATAGAAAGAACAGCTAAAAAAGAAGAAGTTGAAGAAAGAAAGCAACACAATCAAACTAACAAAAGAGTTTTACGAAGTAATCAAGGCAGTCAACAAGGTAGTCAAAATGGGCATAGCTCAACAAATCAAAACAGTAATAAGAAACATCATCAAAACCAAAATAAGCACAAAAGCGGCAATAAGTATAGAGATCCCGATTTTGAATTTGATGGAATAATTGAAAGCGAAGGAGTTTTAGAGATGATGGTTGACGGTTATGGCTTTTTGCGCTCGTCAGATTACAATTATCTATCTTCACCTGATGATATTTATGTATCTCAATCGCAAATAAAACTATTTGGTTTAAAAACAGGAGATACTGTAAGAGGAAACGTGCGCCCTCCTAAGGAAGGAGAAAAATACTTCCCTTTGATAAGAGTTTCAAAGATAAATGGTTTGAATCCTAATATGGTAAGAGACAGAATTTCTTTCGAACATTTAAAGCCGCTTTTTGCCGATAAGAAATTTAATTTAGCACGAAAAGGGAGTTCACTTTCAACTAGAATTATCGATCTGTTTTCTCCAATAGGGAAAGGACAGCGGGGTATGATAGTGGCACAGCCAAAAACAGGTAAAACCATGTTGTTAAAAGATATTGCCAATGCCATAGCCCTTAGTCATCCCGAAGTTTATCAAATTGTACTGCTAATTGACGAGCGCCCTGAAGAGGTAACCGACATGCAACGCAGTGTAAAAGGAGAGGTAGTTGCCTCTACTTTTGATGAACCAGCTGAGAAGCATGTACGAGTAGCTAATATAGTGTTAGAAAAAGCAAAGCGCTTAGTAGAATGCGGTCACGATGTTGTAATTTTATTAGACTCTATTACTCGTTTGGCAAGAGCCTATAACACCGTTGCACCTGCCTCTGGCAAGATACTTTCAGGGGGTATAGATGCCAATGCACTACACAAACCTAAGCGTTTGTTTGGGGCTGCACGTAATATAGAAAATGGAGGTTCTTTAACAATTATTGCCACAGCACTTACTGAAACGGGTTCAAAAATGGATGAGGTTATTTTTGAAGAATTTAAAGGCACCGGTAATATGGAATTACAATTAGAACGCAATATTGCCAACCGAAGAATTTACCCTGCTATTGATTTGATAAAATCGAGTACACGTCGGGACGATCTACTGCTAGATGAAAAAACTTTACAGCGTATGTGGGTATTGCGCAAGTATTTAGCAGATATGAACCCAATAGAGGCGATGGAGTTTATAAAACAAAGAATTAAAAACTCTTTAAACAATGAAGAGTTTCTAATTTCTATGAATGGTTAAATTTTTTAATTAAAGTTTTGGGTAAATTACTGTATTTAATGGGATATCAAATTTATCGAGATTTGAAATAGTTTTAACTGGACTAAAATAGTTTAGCCCTATGGTTTTTACGTTTTTTCTGCAACTTGCTAAAAAGCGATCGTAAAATCCTTTACCATAGCCTACTCTGTAGTTTTTAGTATCAGAAATTAAAAGCGGAACAAAAACTAAGTCTATTTCTTTAACACTTATTTCTACTGCATTTACAGGTTCAGGAACTCCAAACTTATTAGTTTTTAGCTCAGTGCCTTTTTTAAGATAATAATGCGATAGTGAATTATTATTAAAATTACACTTGCTAGTAATAATTTTTTTATTTTGCTTTCTAAAAAAATCAATAAGGGGCTGGGTGTTTATTTCATTATGTTTTTGTATGCTGAGAAATAAATGAATATTGTTAAATTCTTTAAAACTCATACTGTAAATTTGACAGTAAATGCTTTTTTCAAAGATAGTTTTTTGTGCAGTGTTAAGTTTATTTCTCTTTTGTTTGTACAAGGTTCTTAATGCATTTTTTTTCATACAAATAAATTTAAATTAAACATTAAAGTTGCCATCGGTTGTTGTTTTATGCACTGCCTTTGCGGAGGCAGTTCACTGTGTTGGCTAAATTCTCTTATTAGGCTTTTATTTAAACATAAAGACTTTTAACTCAATATTGAATTTGTATTCAAGCTATAAAAATTTATAGTTTTTTGAGTTTTTCTTTAAGTTTTTTGCTCAACCCTTTTACAATCAAATTATAAGAGTGATCAATTAATGAAAAGGCAAACGTATCTGATATTTCAGCATTTAAGCTAAGGGTGTTCCAATGTTTTTTATTCATATGATAGCCTGGTTTTATACTGTTGCTGTATTTCTCACGTAATTCTTCAGCCCACTCAGGATCGCATTTTAAGTTAATTTTTGCCTCGCCCTTTTCCCAAGTTTCCAAACTTGTAAGAGCAAATATTTTTCCCATAACTTTAAAAACCAAAGTTTGATTGTCAAAAGGAAACTCTTCAGTAACCCCTCTTTTTAAATTACAGTATTGATATAATTGCTCAATATTCATAATAAAGCAAGTTATTTGATGTTATTTAATAAGTTAGCAATTTATCCAAATATATTATTGCTTGTAAAACAGTTAATTCGATAAATTACCTCGTTTTGTTATTTTGTCTTTGTCATAGGGAAGTTCTAAAGAGTCGTAGTTTAACTTCCATCTAATGGTTTCCGCCAAGCTATTCATCAACCTTATAGCCTCTAAAGCCTCTTTATTTGCCGTTTGCATTAAATTACTTTCTGTTACTTTTTGCAAAATATGCTCCTTAGCCTGTTTGTTTATTTGACTTAATTCTTCGGCATTAAATTTGTTCAGCATGCCGTTTTGAATATCGTAAAAGCTTATATCAGGCTCAACAGAAAAAACCTCAGGGTTAGGAAATTCTGATAAAACTATAGTTTTAGCTTGTGTATTGACCTGCATTTTGATTTTTTGAAAGTCAAAACCTACAAATACTTTTGCTTTAATTAGGATAATTGCTTTTTTTTTGCTGGTTAGAAAACCTAAAAACTTTTCCTTAGTATTTTGATGGTGATAAATCTCAGCAAACTCTCCTTCAACAGTTATTAACTTTACAACTTTTTTAATTTTATCTAACAGTACAACCGACTGTTTTTCAGTTAAGCTTTTTTTGCTTGCCTGTGTGTATCGCTGAAAGATAAAATAAGATATTGCAAAACCACTCAATATGCCTAAAAATAGTAAATCCATAGCCACGAAGTTACATAAAACTAAGCAATTTAATGGCTCGATAAAAAAAACTGGAATAAAACCTCTAGATAATGCTTTAAAAAAAAAGCCTATAATTAAAGACCGTTGCAAGGTTAGTATAATTTTGTATTTTTTTGTATCTTTATTTTATGGAATTAATACATCATCCCACATTAGCGGATAGCATTTGCGATTTACGTTCACGAAAGATAAAGCGAACATTTTTCAATCAAATCAATACACTTATAGATTGGCAACCAATTACAGGATTGATAAACCAGTATTACACCAAAGGAACAAGTGCAACAGGTAAACCCAGCTATAGCGGTTTATTACTTTTTAAGATGAG
>JBKDZU010000023.1:0-6318 GCA_047971505.1 Tenacibaculum sp. | reverse complement strand
GCTCTTGCACCAATCTCTTAAATCTGTCAATGAACTTGTGTAGGCTCCAAACTCACGAGTCTTATACTCGCTATTGCTACTACGAACTGTCGCTACTATAATGTCCTTGTGAACATCTATGCCACAGCCCACTTTTATCACCTGTGTGTATTCTATTGCTGCCATAGCAGCAAAGATATTCATGGCGGTGGATATATTTGCTTATTTATGGGATTTCATATGTTTATAATTTACAACTGCTTAAAAAAACAGTAATTTGTTAATTTGTAATCATCCCGCTGTATGTCTAAAAATTAGGTGTGGATGTTTTATTTGTTTGTGGTTTTAAAATGTAATATTTACTCCAAGGGCTATAAACCTAGTTAAAGGGCTTGCCGATTGTATCCATCCTCGGGTTAGGGTTTGGCTTTTGTTTGTTCTGACATCAATTGCATCGGGATTATAACCTCTGTATGAACTTATATTAAAAATATTGTTTCCAGTTATATACATTCTTAGCTTGTCTAGCCCTGAGTTGAAAATAATTTTTTGAGGTAGCGAATAGCCTAATTGCAGGCTTCTTAAACGAAAATAGTCAGCATTGTACACCGAAAGATTGGAAGCCCGAGTGAGTCTGCCCGCCGATGAAAAGCTCGAAAAATCGGGTCTTCTAAAAAAGCCATTTGGGTTTCTGTCGCTAAAGTAATTGTCAAAATAGTACTGTGTGGGCATAAAGAAGCCTTCGCCGCTATCTCCGTATAAAAGCATCCTGTCCGATACTTTCCTTCCTTTTATCCCTGTAAATTGCGCATTTAGGTCTAGACCCTTGTACTCAAAGTTAAAACCAAAGCCATAGGTAAAATCAGGATTGTAGTCTCCCAAAGTAATTCTGTCGTTTGTGTTAATTACACCATCTCCATTAGTATCCCTTACTATGTAGTCGCCTATTTCTGTCCCTTTTAAGGGGGTAATAGGGTCGTTGTCAATTTGTTGTTGGTTTTTGTACACTCCTGCAATATCATAGGCGTAAAACTGCGCAATACTACTGCCTATTTGAGTGATAAAACTCATGTTTTCAACACTTTCAATAATTTGACTTTGACCATCAGCCAAGGCAAGTACTTCATTGCTATTGGCACTTATATTTGCGTTAAAGCCTAGTTTAATATTTCCAATAAGAAAATCTTTGCCGTTAATTTCAAACTCTAATCCTGTATTTTTTAATTTTCCTAAATTTCGCAATGAAGTTTGAAAACCTGATTGCTCAGGTACAGGAACCTCTAACAACAAATCTATAGTGTTTGATTGGTAGTACTCTGCAATTATAGAAATTTTGTTGTTTAACAAGCCTAAGTCTAAACCTAGGTTAATTGCTGTATTGGTTTCCCAAGATAAATTGGGATTGGGCGAGGTGCTGGTAAAAGACCCAGAGGTTAATTCATTGTTGTAAACATAGTTATCTGCATCAACTAAAGCTATTGAGCCAAAGTTTCCTATTTGATTGTTTCCTGTTTGCCCCCAGCTAAATCTAAGCTTGGCAAATTGAATGAGAAACTTACCGGGAAAGAAAGCTTCATTGCTGATAGTCCAGCCTGCCGAAAAGGATGAAAAATTACCAAATTTGGTGTTTTTGCCAAATCTAGAGGAGCCATCTTGCCTAAAAGATACAGCCAAAGAGTATTTGTTGGCAAACTCGTATTGCAGTCTACTAAAATATGATACTAAAGCCCACTTACTCCTCAGTGGTACTGAGGTGGTTTTTGTAGAGCCAGATACGTTTCTTATTAAATTATCGGTAAAGCCTCCATCGGCTATAACTTTGGTGTTGAAAAGGTTTTCTTGCTGGTAGCTAAAGCCTAGCAAAATTTCAAAATTATGTTCTCCTATATAGGTTTTATAGCTTAATGTATTTTCGCTGATAAAATTTTGTTGACTTGCATTTCTTTCAAAAGCTTTGGTAATATTGGCTTCTATAGGCGTTCTGTAGTTGCCAAAATTATTAGGAGCAAAAAACTCTGTAAATGCTGAATTGTAATCTCCACCAAAGGATGTTTTTAGCTTTAGGTTTTTAATAGGCTCAATTTCTAAATAGGTATTGCCAAACACTCTGAAGCGTCTTTCAAAAAAATCGGATAGGGCAGTTTGTGCTAAAGTGTTTTCTGAAATAGGGCTGTCCCAATTTTCGTTATTGTCATTTAGTTGATGTGATATTGCATAGGTTCCATCATCATTGTAAACAGGGTAGTAAGGCTGCATTAGTATGATTGAAAAACTGGGGTCGGGTTGAAGTCCGTCGTCTAATGAGTAAATAGACCAACCCGCCTGCCCTGTAGGATTGCTGTTTGACAAAGATATGTTTGAACTTATTCCTACCCTTGCCCAATTGCTAATGCTTCCGTTTATATTAATACTACTGGTATATCTTTTATAATCAGAAAGAGCAACTATGTTTTCCTGATTCAGATAGCCTAAAGAAAAAGAATAGTTGGTTTTTTTGTTGCGCCCACTTAAGTTTATATAGTGGTTTTGCTGTACTGCAGGCCTGAATACCTCGTTTGCCCAGTTGGTGTTGGTAAGCCCAGGTTGTTTATCTAAATAAGCTTGTAAATAGGTGGGTATTCTACTTCGCCTATTATTGTTTCCTTTTTTATCTCTTGTGGCGTTGTCGTCTTCAATGTTTCTATCGTTACCCCCTGATATATAGCCAAAATTTCTCGCATCATAATCGTAAATAGCGTTGTCGTAAGCATCGACCAATTTAAAATTATCTATACGCTTTTGTATTCCTACATAACCGTCATAAGAAACTTTTAAATTGCTTGTCTTTCCCTTTTTTGTGGTAATTAGGATAACTCCATTTGAAGCCCTTGATCCATAGATAGAAGCAGAAGCGGCATCTTTAAGTATATTTACCGACTCAATATCTTGAGTGTTGATTGAACTAAAGGAAGAACCCTCTGTAAGCGGAAAACCGTCTACTACTATCAGTGGGTTGGTGCCTGCAGTTAAGGTATTTAATCCTCTTATTTGAATTACTGAGTTTTCTCCAGGATTTTTTGTGTTTCCCAGCACCTGAACGCCCGAAATGTTGCCTGCTAAAGCTTGTTCAAAATTAGCACTCGAAAAATTGTTTAGGGCTTTGGCTTTAATTTGAGATACTGCTCCATTAAATTTTTGCCTTTGGCTTTTTCCATACCCAATAACTACTACCTCTTCTAGCTGACTATTTTCTTCCTCTAATTGAATTTGAAATTCAGTGCGTTGTTTTACAGCTATTTTTTGTGTTTTATAACCCAAAGAAGAAATTTCTAACTCGGCATTTTTAGCTGTATTGAGCACAAAATTTCCATCAAAATCAGTGGTAGTACCATTGGTTGTGCCTTGTTCTATAATACTTATTCCAGGTAAAGGTTCGTCAAAAGCGTCTTTTACCACTCCTCTTATAACCCGTTGACCATAAGAATTAGTAGTATTGATATGTTTGGTAAGTAAAATTTTTTTGTTACCAGTTATTTCAAAGCTGATGTTTTTACCTTTAAAAATTTGTGCAAGCACTTCTTTAAGGCTTTGATTTTTAACTTTAATTGTAACCCTTTGACTTGTGTTTACTACTTGTGTGCTGTAGGAAAAAACATAGCCTGTTTGTTTGTTGATCTCTGAAAAAATAGTTTCCAGTTTTTTATCCTTAAAATTTAAGGATATCTGCTGTGCATAAAATATTCCGCAAGAACTCAGCAGTGTAAAAAAGATAAATAGTTTCTTTTTGAGCATATAATTACTGTTTATTGTTATTAACTATACTTTATAGACTTTAAAACGAGAAAAGTGGCGTTATAATAATGTTAACAAAATATTAAGTAACTTTTAATGATATATTTCAATTATAATGGTATAGTTTCATAGTACCGCTGGTTTACTTAAATTGATATAAAAGCGGATAATTATCTAGATATGTATTTTATTATTCGGATAATTATCTTTATAATTGCACTGCATAATAGAGATGTTATATAGTAAGCTTTATTAAAAAGATTAAAATAAAGTAGAATAATCGCTTGCGAGTTTTATACAACCTTTAAAACAATTATTTATTAACAAATTTATTTTAAAATTATGATTTCTCTCTGTTCCTCACCCACACTTATTGCAATTTTTGTAAAACGTCAAGTTTTATTGGCTGTTTTTTTGTTAAGTGTATTAGTTAGTGCATCAGCACAGATTAGTAAATATTCCTTATTTGCGCTTCCTAAGGCTGGAAAATCTGAAATGGATAAAGTGTCCTCTCCAAATAAAGGATCCTTGATGTACAATACTGACGATAATCAAATTTACAAATACAATGGAGCTAGTTGGCTTCCTGTTCACAAAGAACACGATTATGGCGATATAAAATACAGTGTACAACCTCTAGACCATTCAGGTTGGTATATCCTCGACGGGAGAGAAATATCTTTATTACCCAATAAGGCTCAACAACAAGCTAAAGCACTTGGCTTTACAACAAAACTCCCCGATGCAAAAGACAGGGTGTTAAAGCACCCCAACACAAACCAAAGTATTGGATATATCGGCGGTAAAGCTACCACTACACTAACGCAAGGCAACCTGCCTGATGTTAATTTTGCAGGATCTACTGATACAAGTGGAGATCATAATCACAAATATAGTAGTAGGACGCATTATTATTTATCTGATAAAAGTATTAGCACTGGTGAGAATGACCAATATGCAATAGGAGCACCAGAAGATTTTGTTTACCCGGAAACACTTCGTTCTGGCACTCATAGCCATAATATTAGAGTAAATAGCGGTGGCAGTAACCAAGCTTTTGAAAGGTATCAACCTTATTTAGCAGTAAATACATTTATTTATTTAGGGTTACAATAAAATACAAGGTTGGAATAAGGCTTTTATTTTATATTTTTAATTTATTAGCTTATGTTACTCAAAATCAAAGTTTTAATTTTGTATAGTATCAGCTATAAAACTCTATTTTTTAGGATGTATTTATAATAATAAGATTTTGCATGGGGCTCGGTTGTTTGAATTGTTTACGCATAATCTAAAAAACTTCTGAAAATAAGAGTTTTAATTTAAACTACAAAAAATAAGTACAATATGCTCAATTTTTTAAGTGTATATATTGATCATAATTGTATTCTATAAATTTTTTAAATTATAATTTGTTATTTTAGGTAGTTGTCTTTATTTTTGTTACAATATTGTTTAGATTGAATTGCGGCTTATAAATAACTTGAAGCAATAATTTAACGTTTATAAATGCATATAATGAAATTTTAAGTGCAATATCAGACAAAGATTCCCTAAATAAAAAATACATAGTTTTTTTAACCCCCCCCTGTTAATTATGTTTAAGTCAAACCATTTATACATTTGTGCGGCTTTTATAAAGCAACAAGTAATATTAGCTGTATTTTTGTTTAGTATACTGATTGATGTATCAGGGCAGATAGATAGATATTCATTGCTAAGTTTGCCAAGGTCTAAAAGTGAGAATTTTAACAATATTATCAATCCGAAGCCCAAGGAAGGGTCGTTGGTGTACAATACTGACGATAAGAAAATTTACAAATACAATGGAACAAATTGGGAAATTGTTCATAAAGAAAACGCTGTTGTTTATGGCGATATTAAATACGGAATACAAACTTCTGATCATTTAGGTTGGTATGAACTAAACGGAAGATCTTTAACAGAGCTTCCAGAAAAAGCTCAAGGAGTTGCTATATCACTGGGTTTATCTGGCAGTTTACCCGATGCCAAAGGGTTATTTTTAAAAGTAAAAGATGAGGGTGAGAGTATTTTTAACAGTGGCGGTCAAAATTCTGTAGTACTTGCTAAAGAAAACCTGCCCAATGTTAATTTTATTGGCACAACTTTAGAGGGAGAAGGAGGTCACGAACATACTGGTGTAACTTCACAGGGAGGAGCACATCAACACTTTAGTGGTCAAAAAGAAAAAGCCTATGCTCATACTGAACCAAAAAAAGACCCTATAGAAACTTTTGCTGTAACTAATAGCAATGATATAGCCACTACATTTAACGAAGATCATACGCATACATTTAGCACGGGTGTTTCAGGGAATCATATTCATAATTTTTCAATAAATACTGGCGGCTCAGATAAGGCCATTGAAAACCGACCGAGTTTTTTGTCGGTCAACACTTTTATTTATTTGGGAAATTAACAGGAGCTAATAAGATAACGCATTACTTTTTTTATAGTTCTAAATTTACTTTATAGTTTAGTATAATTATATTAAGACTAAAGCGGTGTGCTTTTCTTATATTCCTTTATCATCACTTATTGTGTTTT
>JBKDZU010000022.1:0-81151 GCA_047971505.1 Tenacibaculum sp. | reverse complement strand
TCAATGCCAACTAAGGGTGTGTTTTCAGAAATAATATCTTTAAAAGTCTCAATGTTTTTATTGGCAATTTGCTTGGCCTGTGTTAAAAAACCTTTAGATATATAACTGCGTCCACTTTCAGCATGTGGAACTATTTTAACCCTATAGTCTAATTTTTCAAACAAATGCACAGTATCTTTGCCTATATTAGTATCGTAGTAATTAGTAAACTCATCGTTAAACAGGTAGATTGTTTTTTTTCCATTTCGTTCTGTACGTTCTTGCAGCCAAAGGTAAAGAGGCTTATTTGCCAATTTGGGGACGCTGCGTTTTTGTGCAATACCCATAGCTTTTTTTGCTAAAGCAGTGTTGGTAATAAAATTGCTAATTTTAGGAAACTTACTGCCTATTTTGTTGTATTTAGCGTTGTTAGCAAACAGTTTGTCTCTAAATGAGTAACCATTACATTGTTGGTATTGATATAAAAATTCAGCTTTTATGGCTGCTATATCAACATTGCTAGGACATTCCCCTGAACAAGCCTTACAGCTTAAACACAGGTCAAAAACTTGCTTGAGCTGCTTTGCATTAAATTTGTTTTTTGCTGTATTATTGGTAAGCACCTCTCTTAAAGCATTTGCTCTAGCACGGGTTGTATCCTTTTCGTTTTTGGTGGCTCTGTAACTAGGGCAAAGTGCGCCTCCTGCTTGGGCAGGCTTTCTGCAATCGCCCGAACCGTTGCACTTTTCAGCTAGCTTTAAAATACCTTGACTATCAGAGAAATCTTGGATAGTTGCAATTTTAGGTTCTTTTCTATCGGCTGTGTATCTCAAGTTTTTATCCATTTGGTAGGGGTCGGTTATTTTACCCTTATTAAAAATCGCATTTGTATCAAAAGCATCTTTAAGTTTTCGCAACAATTGGTAGTTTTTGTTGCCAATCATAAGCGGAATAAATTCGGCACGAACTATGCCATCGCCGTGTTCACCACTAAAAGAGCCCTGATATTGCTTAACTAATTGGGCAGTTTCGGTGGTAATTTTTCTAAAAAGTGCAACATCTTTTTGTTTTTTTAAGTTGAGTATAGGACGTAAATGTAGCTCACCTGCTCCTGCATGCGCATAGTAAACAGCCTCTTGCTTGTATTTATTCATTATTTGGCTAAACTCATTTATATAAGATGGAAGGTCTTCAAGGGCAACTGCTGTATCTTCAATACAAGCAACTGCTTTTAAGTCGCCTGTTATATTTCCCAACAAGCCCAAACCAGCTTTGCGCAATTCGTGAACCTTGTCAATATCTTTTCCATAAACCTTTGGATGACTATAACCAAAGCCCTTATTTTGTAAGTCGTAAATTAATTTATCAGCTAAGCTCTCTGCTTTTTTAAGGGTGTTCGCTCTGAGTTCTAACATTAAAACTGCTTTGGGATTGCCTTGTAGAAAAAAGCGATTTTTAATTTGTTTACTGTTGTTTTTGGTGCAGTCTAAAATCACTTTGTCCATAAGTTCACAAGTGTATAAGTTGTGCTTCATAGCTGTAAGTGTAGCTTTTAGACTTTCGTTTATAGAGCTAAAATGAGAGCAAACCAAAATGCTTTCCCTTGGAGGGAGTTTGTCGAGTTGTAGGGTTAAGGCAGTAAAAAAAACTAAAGTTCCTTCGCTACCCGACAAAAATTTAGCAAGGTTAATTGTGTTTTGCTCGCCTCCAAACAAGTTGGAACTCAAAAAACTATCTAAGGCATATCCTGTATTTCTCCTGTGGATATTAGCTTTGGGAAATTGCTCAATTATTTCTTGTTGGGTTTCTTTTTTAATAAGTTCACTGTAAATAACCTTGTATATGTTTCCTTCTAGTGTTTGTTCGAGCATTTTTTGTTTAAATTTTGCAGAAGTGATTTCTGAAAAATTAACTTCAGTTCCGTCACTAAGTAAAGCTTTGATCGATAGTGTTTTGTCGCGAGTAACCCCATAGCGTATTGAGGTGCTGCCAGAGGAGTTGTTGCCAACCATGCCACCTATCATACAGCGATTGGAAGTTGAAGTATTAGGTCCGAAAAACAAGCCAAAAGGCTTTAAAAATCTGTTTAAATCATCTCTAATAACGCCAGGCTGCACAGTAATACTCTTATTTGCCTCGTCAAAGGCAAGTATGCGGTTAAAGTATTTTGAAACATCGACCACTATGCCCTCACCAACACATTGACCTGCTAGTGAAGTTCCTGCTGTGCGAGGTATTAAAGTTGTTTTATTTTTAAGGGCAAAGGCAGTGAGCTTTTGCAAGTCTTCTACATTTTTAGGATAAGCTACTGCTAAAGGGAGCTTGCGGTATACAGATGCATCAGTAGCGTAAATATTTTTATGTAAATCGTCAAAAAACAATTCGCCACTTAAAACTTTACGCAGCTGTAATAATTGTGTGGCTGTACTCATCTACTAGTTAGATTTTGAAGAGTTAAAGTGAAACAAATTTTTAAACAAAATACTAATATAAGGCTTGTAGAGCAAACTTGCTAAAAAATAGGGCTAAAATTTATACAGTTTAAACAGTAGGCTTAGTGATTTTTATTAATTTTAGTAAAGTGATTAAAAATAAAACGCTTAATTTATTTGTGTAAAAAGATAAATAATAAAAAAATACACAAATTATAAATCCTCTAAAAGTTGCATTTATTAGCTGAATTTAAGTGCTTTAAAAATGATCAAAATAAATTAAAATAAATATAAGCAATAATAATTGTAACTTTGTCATTTTATCTATATAAATAAATTATAAACTGCTATTACAGTTTGCTCAATGTAAATACAGATGGAAATTAACCAGTATATAGACCACACTTTGTTAAAGGCTAATGCTAGACAAAATGATATTGTCAATTTGTGCAATCAGGCGGTGCAATACAGTTTTTATGCAGTATGTGTAAATGCCTCTTATGTATCTTTAGCAAAAAAGCAACTTAAAGAAAGCTCGGTGCAAATTGCTACAGTTGTTGGATTTCCCTTAGGGGCGATGACTGCGGAAGCCAAACTTTTTGAAGCTGAGCAAGCTCTGGTAAACGGTGCTACTGAGATAGATATGGTTATAAATATTGGCAACTTGTTAGACAGCAAATATAAAGAAGTTGAAAATGAGATATGCCAACTTAAAACAGTTGTAAAAAACTGTATTTTAAAAGTAATTTTTGAAAATTGCTATCTGAGCAAAGAGCACATTGAAATAGCAACTCAATTGGCAATTAATGCGGGGGCAGATTTTATTAAAACCTCAACAGGCTTTGGAACAGCAGGAGTTGCTTTTGATGATATTGTATTGATGAAAAAAGCAGCTAAAAATAAAATAAGAATTAAAGCAGCAGGTGGTATTGATAGTTTAGAAACTGCTCAAAGATATATACGCTTAGGAGTTGACCGCTTAGGCACCTCTTCTGGAGTGAAATTAGTAACCGATAAGGTTACACCCAAAAACAGTTACTAACCTTATTATACACTACTTATGAGCTTACATTTACAGGCTGAGCGAGGAGATATTGCTGAAACTGTTTTGCTGCCAGGTGATCCGATGCGAGCAAAATGGATTGCAGAAACCTTTTTAGTAAACCAAACTTGCTACAACGATATCAGAGGCATGTTAGGTTATACAGGCATGTATCGAGGTAAAAAAATATCTGTTCAAGGAACGGGTATGGGGATACCTTCTTGTTTAATTTACACTACCGAATTAATTAATTATTACGGAGTTAAAAATTTAATACGCGTGGGCACTGCGGGGTCTTATCAAAAAGATATAAGGATAAGAGATATTGTTGTAGCCATGTCAGCATCAACCAATTCAGGATTAAATAAAATTCGTTTTAACGGTGCTGATTACGCACCTACTGCTAGCTTTTATCTGTTTGAAAAGGCTGTTGAAGTGGCTAAGCAAAAAAATATAGTTTTAAAAGCAGGAAATATTTTGAGTTCAGATGAATTTTATGAAGATGAATTTGATAATTTTCAAAAATGGGCTGATTACGGAGTGCTGTGTGTAGAAATGGAAACAGCAGGATTATATACCGTAGCTGCTAAATACAAGGTAAATGCACTTTCTATTTTAACCATCTCCGACAGTTTGGTTACCGGTAAAAGAACCTCGGCAGAGGAGCGCGAACAAACATTTAAAGACATGATTGATATTGCTTTAAGTATTGCTTAGGCTTGTGTGCTGTAAAATTTACAACAATTATGACATCGCTAATTCAAAAATACAATATACCTGGTCCGCGTTATACTAGTTATCCTACTGTGCCGTATTGGGATGTTGAGGTGTTTTCAAAAGAAAAATGGCTAAAAACCTTTCGGCAATCTTTTAAAGAAAGCAATCATCGCGAAGGGATAAGCCTGTACATACACTTGCCTTATTGCGAAAGCTTGTGTACCTTTTGTGCTTGTCACAAGCATATTACTAAGCGTCATGAAGTAGAACAACCCTATATCAATGCTGTTTTAAAAGAATGGCAATTGTATGTTAATTTGGTTGATCAAACTCCAATTATCAAAGAAATTCACTTGGGAGGAGGTACTCCAACCTTTTTTTCTGAGGATCAATTAAAACGATTAATTAAAGGATTGCTTAAATTTGCAAGTGCACATTATGATTGTGAATTTAGCTTTGAAGGACATCCTAACAATACCACAAAACAACATTTGCAAACTCTGTTTGACTTAGGGTTTACTCGTGTGAGTTATGGAGTACAGGATTACAACCCTAAGGTTCAAAAAGCTATAAACCGAATACAATCCTTTAAAAAAGTAGCACAAGTAACCAAGTGGGCTCGTAAAATTGGCTATACCTCAGTTAGCCATGATTTGGTTTTCGGACTGCCATTTCAAACCAAACAAAATGTAATACATACCATAAATAAAACCAAGGAGCTAAAGCCCGATAGAATTTCGTTTTACAGCTACGCACACGTTCCTTGGGTAAAAGGAGTCGGGCAGCGAGGTTTTAACGAGGATGACTTGCCAAAAAATGAGGAAAAACGAGCACTCTACGAAATTGCCAAACAAATGTTTGCCCAAATGGGATATGTAGAAATAGGCATGGACCACTTTGCCTTACCCACCGATAGCTTGTACAAGGCTACAAAAAACAAAACCTTGCACCGCAACTTTATGGGTTATACGGCTAATAAAACCCAATTGATGATTGGCTTAGGTATGTCGGCAATTTCTGATTCTTGGTACGGTTTTGCACAAAACACAAAATCGGTTAAAGAATATGAAGAACTTGTTAATAACAACAAAATTCCTGTTTTTAGGGGTCATATTTTATCAAAAGAAGATTTAATTATACGCCAGCATATTTTAAATATTATGTGTAATTTTAAAACATCGTGGGAAAATTCAAGACTTCAAATTTCAAATTTAAAAAATCACATAGAAAAACTCGATGAAATGATTGCCGATGGCTTGGTTAAAATTAGTCCAAATGGTTTAACTGTACCAGAAAAAGCACGACCTTTTGTCAGAAATATTTGCATGGCTTTTGATAAAAAACTGCATCAAAAACAACCAAAAGCCAAATTGTTTTCTATGACTATTTAAAGTGCTTTGTTGTATTTTTAATGCAGATTAAAAATTGCATAGCAGTTAATAAAAATTTACTTTTGTAATATTACTAGAAACAAATTACAGTCTCCCATTCAAGGTTCTTTAAGATGATAAATAGAAGACATATTCGAGTAAAAGTAATGCAGTCTGTTTACGCTATGCAACAATCAAACAGTTACGATTTGGCTAAGGAGGAAAGTTTTTTGAAATACAGCATTCAAAAAATGTTTGATTTGTATGTTTTAAATCTGCAAATCTTAATTGAGGTACAAAACCTAGCAATTAAGAGAATTGAGCTTTCAAAAAAAAAGCACCTTGCCACTAAAGAAGATCTAAATCCCAATACTAAATTTATTAACAACCGCTTGATAAAAATTATTAGTCAAAGCGAAAGTTTGCAAAAATATACAGAGAAAAAAAAATTAAACTATTGGCATTACGATAATAAATATATAAAAATTATTTTTAATCAACTGCTCGAAAGTCAATTGTATAAAGAATATATGGATGCCAATGAAGATTCTTACAAGCACGACAAGAGTTTTGTCATTACTTTTTTTAGAGATATTATAGCTCCGAATGAAAAATTGGCAGACTATTTTGAGGATAAAATTATTTCATGGGTTGATGATATACCCTTTGTCAACACTTGGGTTTTAAAAACTTTAAGCAAGCAAACCAGCAAAAATCCATTTGTGTTGAGCAATTTGTATAAAGATCAAGATGACAGGGATTTTGTATTGAACTTATTTAAAAAAACCGTATTGAATTACGATAAATACGAAAGTGATATTAAAGAAAAAACACCAAGTTGGGAAACCGAGCGAATAGCTTATGTAGATATGATTTTAATTAAAATGGGTATTACTGAATTTTTGCATTTTCCTTCTATTCCCAGAAGGGTAACCATTAATGAATACATTGAGCTCGCCAAAGATTACTCTAGTGAAAAAAGTGGATATTTTATCAACGGCATTCTAGATCAACTAGCCAAGCAATATATATCCTCAAATACCATGGTTAAAATTGGAAGAGGATTATTGTAAGAAATTAGTATTTTTACAGCAAATTATTTTTGCAAAAACTTATTCAATAGTTTTGCAAAAAATATTACCTAATTATCAAAATAACAGTAAACATGATAAAAAAAGTAGTTTTAATTTTAGCAATTGCTATATCGGCAATTCTTTCCTGCCAAAAAAATAAAGCAGGGTCAAAGGTCAATAAAGAAAACCTAGCGCAAGCTGAAAAAAGAGACAGTAAAATTGGCATAGGAGCTCCTGTTGCTAGTTTTGACAAAGAAATTTATGATTTTGGAACTGTAACCGAAGGTAAATTAGTAGAAACTACTTTTGTGATTACAAATAAGGGCAAATCTGACTTAATAATTACAGATGCTAAAGCAACCTGCGGATGCACAGTGCCTATATGGCCCAAAGGACCTATTGCTCCTGGAAAAGCAGACAATGTCAAGGTAAGTTTTAATACAAATGGCAGAAAAAACAAACAAACAAAAACTGTAAGCCTATATACCAATACTGAAAAAGGCATAGAAACCTTAAAAATAACGGGTATGGTTAGTCCAAAAGAAAAAAAACAATAGAATTTTATGCCTATGCAATTATTTTTTTTACAAATTGACAGTAAGAGTTTTACCAATATGTTGCCATTTATACTTATGTTGGTTGTTTTGTATTTTTTTATGATACGTCCTCAGATGACACGTCAAAAAAAAGAAAAAAAATTTCAATCATCTATAAAAAAAGGTACTAGGGTGGTAACCTCAAGTGGGATTCACGGTAAAATTGCTGAAATCAACGATAAGGACAACACTGTAGCTATAGAAACAGGGGCCGGAAAAATAAAATTTGAACGAACGGCTATTTCTATGGAACTCAGCAAAAAGTACAATTCGGAGTTGAGCAAATAAACACAGGCACTTATGTTTGGCTTATGGCAAAGGCTTTTTCTTCTATACCACGGATATTTTTAGGTTTTCTAATAGCCTCATTGTTGTTTTGGCTGTTGATGAATCTTTCTAAAGAATACACAACAGAGGTAAGCTTTGCTGTTAATTATCAAAACCTTAAGCAAGATAAGTACCTGCTTACCAAACCGCAAGAAAATATTGAGCTATTAATTAAAGGAAGTGGGTTTAAGCTAATTGCTTTGAGTTTTATGAAAAAGCCTATAGTGTTTGACTTAAAAAATTTAAAGCTAAAATCAAACTCGTTGTATTACTTGTTGAGCAAAAATATTTTTACAGACATACAAAAGCAGTTACTATCAGGGCTTACACTCAAAAGTTTTAACCAAGACACAATTTTTTTTACAATTAGCAAGTTGCTTACAAAAAAAATTCCAGTTATACCTGACCTAAAAATAACATATAAAAAAGGCTACGACTTGGCAAAACCCATTGAAATTATCCCTGATTCAATGAGTGTATTTGGCACTGAAAAAGATCTTAAAAACATAAATAGCATAGGCACTGAAAAAATTTTGTTTAACAATATTTCCGATAATATTAGTCAGTCGTTTAGAGTTGTAGAGCCGAGCAAGATAAAGTTAAAACACAAAACCGTAAGGCTTTCCATCAGCGTTGACAAATTTACAGAAGGGAAAATAGAGATTCCTATTACAGTTGTAGATCTGCCAAAGGATAAAAACATTAATATTTTTCCAAAAAAAGCAGTTGTAATATACAAAGTGGGCTTAAAAAATTTTAATGCAATTACTGAGAGTTCATTTGAGGTTTTATGCAATTATAAAGAATCTGAGGAGCACAATTTACCCTATTTAATTCCGAAGCTAAACATAAAAAACAACAAAGTTTTATCGGTAAGATTACAGCCCGACAAAATCGACTTTTTAATATTTAAATAACCGTTATGATTGTTGGTTTAACAGGAGGAATAGGAAGTGGTAAAACAACTGTAGCCAAAATATTTGCAAGCTGTAAAAACGTAGCTGTATATAATGCAGATATCGAAGCTAAAAAATTGATGAACAATTCTTCGACAATTAAAACTAAGCTAATAAATGAATTTGGGAAAGAGGTTTTAAAAAATCGACGAGTCAACAGTGCTTATTTGGCCAATATAGTATTTAAAAACAAGGAAAAATTATTGACTTTAAATAAAATTGTTCATCCAGTAGTTTACGAGCATTTAAAAAAATTTATTGCAAGTAATAAAAAAAGACTTTACACAGTTTACGAAAACGCCATTTTATTTGAAAATAAAAGTTGGGCTTATTGCAATAAAATAATTACAGTAACAGCGCCTCTAGAGCTAAAAATTCAAAGGGTTATAAAAAGAGATAAAACAACTTCAGAAGAGGTTAAAAACAGAATTAAAAACCAGTGGTGCGATGCTAAAAAAATTATCCAATCGCACTATTTAATTAATAATTTAGAAATAGTAAACACTAAAAAACAGGTTTTAAAAATACACGAAACTTTAAAAAATACAATTGCTCAGTGCAAAAGATTTATTTCTTAAACATTTATTAATATTACACTGTATTTGTTAATTTAAGTTAAAATAAAACGCTACCCCCTTTAATTAATTTATTTTTGAACGATGGGTAAAAAAATATTTATTATTATTGTAGTTTTAATGAGTATTTCTTTAGTTGGAATTATATCGGTTCAAGTTTATTGGATTAAAGATGCTATAAAAAACAAACAGCAACAGTTTGAAAACAATGTTACTATAGCACTAGCAGGAACTGCTGAAAGAATTAAAGACAGAGAGATAAAAAAATTTGAATTAAATTACGGTCAGTTTTTTAAAGATAACAAACTCAGACAGGATGCAGAAATTAAAAACTTTTTATTTCAGCAAATTGACACCACAAATAAGTCTAAATTTACATTTGGCACCACTATTTTAGAAGAAAATTTTAAAATACCAGTAAATTTTATTGATAATGATAGTATAATTTTAAAAAAGTTCACAGGAAAAGAAGACATTTTCTTTTCACAAGTAATTACATCAAATAATAAGGATTTTAAAACCCCTCTAGTAAACCAAAGCAGGTTTTCAATAGTTAAAACCTTTCCTTATTGGCAACAAAAGCAATTTGAGTATTTTGTTAAACAAAGCAAGTTATTTACCCCTATTCATAAAAGGATAACTAATAAAGAATTAAACCAAACACTAAAAGAAGAGTTGGGTAAGAGAAATATAACACAAGCCTTTAAATACGGCGTTTACGAAGATGGATTTGCTACTCCATTAAAATCGGGTTATTTTAATATACAACCCAATGATAATTTTTATTATCCTCTTTTTGAGGATGAAAATGGCAACAGTAAATACAAACTGTATATAAAGTTTCCCGAAAAAAGCGAAAATCTGATTGCTGGAATTATAAAAATCCTGCTGCTTTCTCTGCTTTTTATTGGTATAATAATAGCTGCATTTTCTACCTCGCTGTATCAATTAGTAAGGCAAAAAAGGATCTCAGAAATTAAAACTGACTTCATAAACAATATGACTCATGAGTTTAAAACACCTATAGCCACTATAAACCTTGCTTTAGATGCAATAAAGAATCCACAAATTATACAAAATCAAGAAAAAGTTTTTAGATACGTGCAAATGATACGCGATGAAAACAAAAGAATGCACGGGCAGGTTGAAAATGTATTGCGCATATCAAAATTAGAAAAAAAACAATTAGAGATTAATAAATATGCAATTGATATTCACAATATTACAAATGATGCCATAGAACATATACAACTTTTGGCCAATAGTCGAAATGCATCGATAAACACACATTTTAACGCAATTTCAACAAAGGTTTTAGGAAACCAATTCCACCTGACAAACGTAGTTGTAAACATGCTTGAAAACGCATTAAAATACTCTGAAAAAGAACCTAAAATTGATATTTTCACCGAAAACACAAACAAGTTTTTAATATTAAAGATAAAAGACAAAGGCATAGGCATGAGCAAAAATGCCCAAAAGTATATTTTTGATAAGTTTTACAGAGAACAAAAAGGAAATATTCACAATGTAAAAGGTCATGGCTTAGGTTTGGCTTATGTAAAGGAAATAATTGACAACCACCAAGGAATTATTTATGTTGAAAGTGAAAAAAACAAAGGAAGTACATTTACTGTTAAATTACCGTTAATCTAAATTAAAAATATAATGAGGAATAAAAAAATTCTATTAGTAGAAGACGATCCAAATTTTGGTACCGTTTTAAAAGATTATTTAAGTTTAAATAATTATAGTGTAACGCATGCTAAGGATGGCATTGACGGATTAATTATGTTTAAAAATGCCGAGTACGATTTGTGCATTTTAGATGTAATGATGCCCAGAAAAGATGGTTTTTCACTAGCACAAGACATAAGAATAAGCAATAAAGATGTACCTATAATTTTTTTGACAGCAAAAACTCTAAAAGACGATGTTTTAAAAGGCTATCAAGTTGGTGCTGATGATTACTTAAACAAGCCATTTGATTCAGAGGTTTTGTTGCACAAAATAAAAGTTATACTACAACGCAAAGAAAGCGAAAGGGTAAAAGAAAGCGAAGTATTTGAGTTTGAAATAGGTAAATTTAGTTTCAATTCAAAGTTAAGACATTTAAGTTATAATGGCAATGAGGCACAAAAACTATCGCCAAAAGAAAGTAAATTACTCAGAATGTTAGCCGTACACAAAAATGACTTAATGCCCCGCGAGCTTGCCTTGACTAAAATATGGAGAGATGATAACTACTTTACTTCCAGAAGCATGGATGTTTATATTGCTAAGTTGCGAAAGTATTTAAAAACTGACGAAAATGTTGAAATTTTAAATATCCACGGCGAGGGTTTTCGCTTAATTGACAAATCGTAGTGATAAAAATACACGCTGTAATATAGGTTTTTTATTGAGCATAAATTTTTTTGACTAATAAATTTACTTTGCTTTGTAACAAAAGTAAGTATATGTCGTTTAAAGATAAAGCGCAACAAAAAACATTAGTTTGGAAACTATCTTATCTATAAAAAACCTCACAAAAAATTACGGTAAAATACAAGCCCTTAAAAACCTATCTTTTGAGGTAAAAAAAGGAAATATTTACGGACTTTTAGGTCCTAATGGCAGTGGCAAATCAACAGTTTTAGGCATAGTTTTAAATGTTGTCAATAAAAGCTCGGGTTCATTTAGTTGGTACAACCGGAGCATTACAACCCATAAGGCATTAAAAAAAACAGGTGCTATTATTGAGCGTCCTAATTTTTATCCTTATATGACAGCAAAACAAAACTTAAAGCTTATCTGTAAAATAAAAGAAATTTCCTATGCTAAAATAGATGAAAAACTCAAAATCGTATCACTTTACGAAAGACAAAACGACAAGTTTAAAGCCTATTCTCTAGGCATGAAACAGCGTTTAGCTATTGCATCGGCACTTTTAAATGATCCAGAAATATTGATTTTAGACGAGCCCACTAATGGATTAGATCCACAAGGCATTCATCAAATTAGAGAAATCATTAAAAAAATTGCAAGCAATGGAACAACAATTTTACTAGCCTCACACCTTCTTGACGAGGTCGAAAAAATATGCACCCACGTCATTGTTTTGCAAAAAGGATTAAAGCTATACAGCGGAAGAGTTGAAACCATGGTAGCTTCAAATGGCATTATTGAAGTAAAAACCGACGGAGATATAAGCAATTTAGTAAATGTTTTAAAAAACTACTACGAAACGGCAAGTGTAAATATAAGTAATAACACGGTAATTATACAGTTAGAAAACGACATATCGGCAGCTACTCTAAACAAATACTTATTTGAAAACAATATTGCTGTTTCTCATCTAATTAAGAGAAAGCCAAGTTTAGAGGAGCAATTTTTATATCTAACCAACAAAAGCTAAGCCCTTTAAACTATGTACAGACTTTTAAGTATAGAATTATACAAATTAAAATACAGTAAAGCAGCTAAAATTCTTATTGCCATATATTTTGGGCTTTTAACATCCATAGCCCTAATAGCTAGTATTGAATTTGATTTAGGTCCTATAAAGTTTTTTTTGGCAAATCAGGGCATATTTAACTTCCCCTACATTTGGCACTTTAATACCTATATGGCATCTGTATTTAAAGTTTTTTTATTACTAGTTATTATTTCGATGATGACCAGCGAATACAGCTATAAAACCTTAAAGCAAAATTTAATTGATGGTTTGAGCAAAAAAGAATTTATACTATCAAAGTTTTATACAATAATAGTATTTGCATTAGCATCAACCCTATTTGTGTTTATTACCTCTCTTATATTAGGACTTATTCATTCTGATAATAAGCATTTTAGTGTTATTTTTTCAGACTTAGATTACTTTATTGGTTTTTTTGTTAAACTGATATCCTTTTTTTCCTTAGGACTGTTATTTGGTATATTAATAAAAAAATCAGCCTTTGCAGTGGCAGCCGTGATAGTTTTATACATAGTTGAAAATTTTGTGATAAGAGGCTACCTTTATATGCGTGTAGGCAAGCGAGAGGCTATAAAATCAGTAATGCAATTCCTCCCCCTAGAGTCTATGCAAAACCTGATAAAGGAACCTTTTACAAGGCTAAAATCTTTTAAAATTATAGTAGATAATATGAAAGAAGAGTTTGTAAAAGATTATTCGGTAGGTTTTTTAAATATAATTATTGTAATTACTTGGACAGTAATTTTTATACTTCTGTCATATGTGCTATTAAAAAAGCGCGACTTGTAAAAATTGCCAAACAACCCCGTATGTTTTATTTTCACAGCAAATCCGATTCTATAGCAGTTCCACAGAACATAAATATTGGTCAAAAAAGTTATTCAAATGACTGTAAAAAGACGAGAAAACCGCTGTTAATTTGATTTTTGAATACGTCAAAATATCTTAGTTGCATTAAAGCACTTGCCAATGGAGATCAACTCATTTTACGTAAAACTGTATTAAGTGAGATATGGATTACACTTTTAAAAACAACAAAGTAAGTTACTCCTATTAAGGAACAAAAACGAATGATAATAAAGTCAATAATACTTTAATTTGTATCTTTGCCACTAATGATTTTAAAACAAATTAAAGAATTACAAAAGCTATTATCTAAGTCTCAAAATACAGTTATTATTGGGCATAAAAATCCAGACGGAGATGCTGTAGGTTCGTCACTTGGACTTATGCATTACTTAGAAAAAAAAGGGCATAAAGCACAGGTAATCATGCCAAATGACTATCCAGAGTTTTTACATTGGATGCCTGGTTCAGAAACCACATGCTTGTTTAGTCGTCAAAATGGTCAATGTTTAAAAGCACTGCAAAGGTCAAGTTTAATTTTTTTGTTAGATTTTAATGCCTTGCACAGAGTGGGTAGCGATATGCAACAAGCACTAGAAAAATGTAAAAGCCCCATTGCCTTAATAGATCACCATCAAGAACCCGATGAGTTTACGTATATGTATTCTGACACTACTATGTCTTCAACCTGTCAAATGGTATATAATTTTATTGAAATGATGGGAAATCTTCCTCTGATTGATAAAAAAATAGCAACTTGCCTATATACAGGTATTATGACCGATACTGGCTCATTTAGATTTCGATCAACAACCAGCACAACACACAGAATAGTTGCCAATTTAATTGATAAAGGCGCTGAAAACGACAAAATACACAGCAATGTAAACGATTCATTTACCCATAGCAGATTGTTGCTATTGAGCAAAGCAATTAGCAATTTAAAAATATTGCCAACTTACAAAACAGCATTTATAACCCTAACGGCAGAAGAGAAATTACTATACGACTGTCAAAAAGGAGATACAGAAGGGATCGTAAATTATGCACTGTCGTTAAAAGGAATTATCTTTGGAGTCATCTTTATTGAAGATCAAGAACAAGGCATTATTAAAATTTCTTTTAGATCAAAAGGGAAGTTTTCAGTAAATAAATTTGCCAAAAACTACTTTGACGGAGGAGGACACAACAATGCAGCAGGAGGTAAAAGCAAATTGAATATGGAAGATACAGTAACAAAATTTGAATCCTTACTGCCTAAGTACAAAAGTGAATTGTTAGCTAATTGTCAAGTATTTTAAAAGTAAAGAATAAAAATAAGTAAAAATAGATTTATAAAACTAAATTTGCTCACATAAAGAAGCACCTATATTTAAATAATAAAAAACACTTTTGCCAAAGCAGCAATAAAAGTAAAGTAAAGATGAACAGATGGATAGTATATATTTTAGCATTAAGCTCAGCACTTATATGTTGTCAGGAGCCACAAGCTAGAAGACCTAAAAAACAAATAAGTCAAAATTTTTACAACGAAATAATTGAAAGCAACAAAAAATTAAACAGATTACAAAAAGAAAGACTCGAATCATTAATTGCAAAAGACACGTTAAACAATTACAAAGTAAGCACTAACGGATACTGGTATTACTACGAAAAAAAAGATACTTCTCAAAGTATAAGCCCAAAATTAGGAGATTTAGTTGAAATTGAATTCGACATTAGAAGTATAAATGATCATATTATTTACCAACACCAAACAATAGAATACAGGGTAGACAAGGAAGATTTTATTCCAGCCCTACAACATGGAATAAAGTTGATGAAAACCGGAGAAACTATTACCTTTGTCATCCCTTCTTACAGTGCTTTTGGCATAACAGGAGACGGGAACAAAATAGGCATAAATCAAGCCATAAAAAGCACAGTAACATTAATAGAAATTAAAACAAATACACAACAATGAAAACAACCAAGTTTTTACTAACTACTTTTGCAATAGGAATTGCAGTATCTTCATGCAACAAAGAACAATTTAAAACAAAGAGTTCATTAAACAATGAAATTGATTCAATTAGCTATGCCTTAGGAATAGATATGGCAAACAAAGTCAAAGTCAGTTTTGAAGAGATGAACAATGATCTATTTGTACAAGGATACAAAAATGGATTAGACTCTGCCAATTTTTTAATCGATACCAAAGAGGTAAGCAATATTATTCGCAGCTATTTTCAGAAAAAGAATGAAGAAAGAGTGAAGAAAATGCAAGAAGAACAAGCAAAAAAAGCAGAAGAGGAGTTTGGTGAGTACAAAAAGGAAAACCAAAAGTTTTTAGAACAAAACAAAACCGAGCAAGGTGTAGTTGTTACCAATAGTGGGCTGCAGTATAAAATACTAAAAAAAGGAAAAGGAGAAAACCCTAAAGCTAATTCAAAAGTAAAGGTTCACTACCACGGTACCCTAATTGACGGAACAGTATTTGACAGCTCAGTTGACAGAAAAACACCAGCAGATTTTTATGCAAACAGAGTTATTAAAGGCTGGACTGAAGGACTGCAATTAATGAAACCTGGAGCAAAATACAAATTTTTTATTCCCAGCGAGTTAGGCTATGGTGCCACACCTAGACCAGGAGGAAAAATAAAACCCTTTTCAACTTTGATTTTTGAAGTTGAACTGCTCGAAATTAACAATTAAGTATAAAGCTTAAAACTTAATTTAAAAATAAGCCTTGCAAAATTTTTGAACTAACATTAAATGTTAGCTAGTTATTTGTAAATTAATTTATTAAAAATGAAATCGGTTTATATATTAGCATTTTTAGCTGTTTTATTTACAACTTGTAAAACGACAAAATACCCAAAACTTGAGCAAGGCTTATATGCAGATCTGCAAACCAATAAGGGAGATATACTTGTAAAACTGTATTTAAAAAAAGTTCCTATGACTGTAGCTAATTTCGTATCCTTGGCAGAAGGCAATAACCCTTTGATGACCATTTCTTTAAAAGGGAAGCCTTATTATAACTGAATTAAATTTCACAGGGTGATAAAAGACTTTATGATACAAGGAGGTGATTACACAGGAACAGGATCTGGAAATGCAGGATATAAATTTGCAGATGAATTTCCTCTAAACAACAAAGGAGAGCTAATATACAAGCACGATAAAGCAGGGATTCTGTCTATGGCAAATTCAGGACCCTCAACCAATTCTAGTCAATTTTTTATAACTCATAAAGCTACACCTTGGCTTGACGGGAAACACACAATTTTTGGCATAGTTGCTCAAGGTCAAACCGTGGTAAATGCAATTGAAAAAAACGACTACATTAAACAAGTAAAAATAATTAAAGTAGGTAAGGAGGCCAAAAGGTTTAAAGCAGCCAAAGTTTTTAAAAATGAGCTAGCTAATGTTGCCAAAAAAAAAGATGAAAGAAAATAGAACAAACAAAGTAAGGTTTTAAAAAGAAAAAAGCATTATTGACGCGCTATAACTATCAATTTGTATTTAAAAATACTGAGTTTGCAGAAAGCAAGGACAAAAAGATAAACTTCAATTTATCTGCATTAGTTCGTTGTACTTTATACTTGCCAATGTTAAAAAAATAGACTTGGGTGTAAATAAAGAAAAAACCCTTTGTATTTACCTTTAAATGAACAATAAACAGAGTTTAGTTGCAGGTTTGGGGAAAGTGTATAAAACACAAAGTTTTTATTCAGCATTACCTAAGGAATATAAAAAAGAGCTCTTAAACCCATTTATTAAATATGATTTGATATTTGAAGTACTAAAAGTATAAAAGTAAATTTTGATAGATCAATTACTTTATTTAGATAGAGAACTTCTTATTTTTTTAAACAATTTAGGAAATCAAGCTACAGATACATTTTGGCTATTCATTACTCAACAACTTACATGGACGCCGCTTTTTATCTTTCTACTGTATTTAGTATTTAAGCAATTTGGCTTAAAAAGAGGAATGTTAACTTTACTGTTTATAATAATACTTGTCGCCTTTTCAGATCAATTTACAAATTTGGTTAAAAATTTTACACAAAGGCTAAGACCCTGTAATACTCCCGAATTACAACAATACTTGCGACAGTTTGCATACAAACCTCAAGGCTTTAGTTTTTGGTCGGGGCACGCCTCACTGTCAACCACTTTTAGTTTTTATATGTTTTTATTGCTCAAATCGAGGTTTACATACATTAAGTTGCTTTTTTTATTCCCCTTGTTCTTTGGTCTGAGTAGAATATTTTTAGGAGTACACTATCCGCTTGATGTTTTTTTTGGATACCTATCGGGGCTAATACTCGGATACACTTTCTATCGCTTGTACAAAAAGCTATATAAGTCAGTTTTTCAGCAAGTATTGATCTAAATTTATTGTATTTTAAAGTTGTGTTTTACTTTGTAAAATATTAGTATCTTGCATTTGCTATGCACGCATAGTAAGTTAACAAAAACTAGTATATTATGAACAAGTATAAACATATTTTTAAACCCCTTGATTTGGGTTTTACTACTTTAAAAAACAGGATTTTAATGGGCTCAATGCACACTGGGTTAGAGGAGGCAAAAAACGGTGTGCACAAAATAGCTACCTATTACGCAGAAAGAGCCAGAGGAGGGGTAGGTTTAATTGTCACTGGTGGTATAGCTCCAAATATTCAAGGTTGGACAGCTCCTTTTTCAGCCCGAATGAGCACAAAAAAACACTCAAAAAAACACAAAAAAATTACCGATGCCGTACATAGTGAAGGAGCTAAGATATGCATGCAAATTTTACACACTGGCAGATATGCCTATCATCCATTTAGCGTTGCTCCATCCTCTGTAAAAGCCCCTATAACTCCATTTAAACCTTTTGGGCTAAAGGATTCGGGCATACGCAGAACCCTCAACGATTTTGTGAGAGCAGCAAAACTAGCTAGAGAGGCAGGATACGACGGAGTTGAAATTATGGGTTCAGAAGGCTATCTTATCAATCAATTTATTGTAAAGAGGACCAACCACAGAAAGGATCAATGGGGAGGAAGCTATCAAAACAGAATAAAATTTCCTGTTAAATTGACAAGAGAAACTAGAAAAGCAGTTGGCGATGATTTTATTATTATATACAGGCTATCTATGCTAGACTTAGTACAAAATGGCAGTACTTGGAAGCAAGTAGTACAGCTAGGCAAAGAAATTGAAAAGGCTGGAGCCACTTTAATTAACACAGGTATAGGCTGGCATGAATCGAGAATTCCAACCATAGCGACTTCAGTACCAAGAGCAGCCTTTACTTGGGTAACCAAAAGAATGAAAGCAGAGGTATCTATACCTTTAATAACCTCAAATCGAATTAATATGCCTCACATTGCTGAAGAAGTATTAACCAAAGGACATGCAGATATGATTTCAATGGCAAGACCCTTTTTGGCCGATCCCGAATGGGTCAATAAAGCTAAAGAGGGCAGAGAAGATGAAATTAACACCTGCATTGCTTGTAATCAAGCTTGTTTAGACCATGTTTTTGAAAATAAAATTGCCAGTTGCTTGGTAAACCCCAGAGCCTGTCATGAAACTGAATTAAACTACAAGCCAGCAAATTACCCAAAAAACATTGCTGTTGTAGGAGCAGGACCTGCAGGTTTGGCAACAGCAACAGTGGCAGCAAAGCGCGGTCATAAAGTAACTCTTTTTGATTCTGAAGCCGAAATAGGTGGACAATTTAATATGGCAAAGCTCATACCAGGTAAAGAAGAGTTTCACGAAACCATTCGCTATTTTAAAAGACAAATTGAACTACATGAGGTAATATTAAAGTTAAACACTAAGGTTCAGGTCAAAAATCTAATTGACGGAAATTTTGACCATGTAATTTTAGCTACTGGTATAAAGCCTAGAGTTCCAAAGATAGAAGGTATAAACCATAAAAAAGTTCTCAATTATATAGATGTATTAAAACACAAAAAGCCTGTAGGCAAAAAAGTTGCCGTAATAGGAGCTGGTGGCATTGGCTTTGACCTATCGGAATATCTAAGTCACCAAGGCATGTCAAACAGTGTTAATATACAAGCCTGGTTACAGGAATGGGGTATAGACAGCAGCCTTAATTCGAGAAGTGGCATAGAGGGAGTAGAGCCAAAAATTGAGCTTTCGGCAAGGCAAATATTTATGTTAAAACGCAGCAAGGGGAAGTTTGGGTCTAATCTAGGAAAAACCACAGGATGGATTCACAGACAAAATTTAAAAAAGAAAAAGGTACAATTTATAAATCAAGCACAATACAGCAAAATTGACGATAAAGGCTTGCATTACATCCAAAACAATGAAGAAAAAGTACTGGAGGTTGACCATATTGTAGTTTGCGCTGGACAACTTCCCTTTAGAGAACTCTTAGAACCGTTAAAAGCTAAAGGAGTTCCTGTTAGCGTTATTGGAGGTGCCGATATAGCAGCAGAATTAGATGCTAAAAGAGCCATAGACCAAGGAAGCAGATTAGCTGCCACTTTATAAAAAACTCGTAGGGCTTTAATAATCAACAATATTAGCTTAATCATTAATAATTACGACTTTTTTTTAAGCAAGGTTGGTTTGTGTAAAAAATGGCGTAAATAACTTGCAAAAACAAATTTTTGATATTATATTAAAAAAATTTTTGCACCAAACCTATCAGTGTGTTAGCATCCTGTTCACCTGTTTGTCGCCATTTTATTTCACCGCTTTTGTAAATCATAAATGTAGGGTTGCCTTTTATGCGTAAAGCCTCGACCAATTCTTTATTTTTTTTGATGTCAATTTTAATCACTCTAGCCTTGTCGCCCAGAGCAGCTGCCACATCGCGCAAAGTTTCCATGCTTGGGTCAGAGTCAACCCAATCAGCATAAAAATCTAATAATACAGGTTTGTCAGAGCTTATAATTTCTCCAAATTTTGTCATAAAACAATATTAATTCATCAAGCGCCTAAAAATACTATTTTTTTATTATTAAAATACAAAGACTCAGTAAAATCAAGCTTTTTTTAACTCTATAACAGAAATTTCAGGCCATATACCTACCCTGCCAGGAAAAGCATGGTAACCAAAGCCTCTGTTTACATTTATGTATCTGCCAAACTCCTGGTATAAGCCCGCCCATTGTTTGTAAAAATATTTAGACGGACTCCACCTGATAAAGCCGGGAATTTCAATACCAAACTGCAAACCGTGTGTATGACCGCTCAAAGTTAAGTGATAATTAAAATCATCACCCTTTACCTTGTGCTCCCAATGGCTTGGGTCGTGGCTCATCAAAATTTTAAATTCGCTTTGCTTTATTCCTTCTGAAGCCTTTCTTAAATTACCTGCTTTGTGAAAGCCCTTACCCCAATTCTCAACTCCTATCAATGCAATTTTTTGACCATCTTTTTTGAGATACCTATTTTCGTTTAACAGTAATTCAAAGCCTATTTTAGGATGTATTTCTTTTATAGACTTGAAATTAAGCTCTTTGTCTTTTTTGTTTTTCCACTCAGAATAATTGCCGTAATCGTGGTTCCCTAAAACTGAGAACTTGCCCAAAGGAGCCTTCAGTTGTGAAAAAACAGGAATCCAAGCCTCCATTTCACTAGCAAAATTATTGACTATATCGCCAGTAAATAAAATAACATCCGATTGTTGCTGATTAATCAAGCTAACCCCATAAGCTATTTTCTCTTTATTGTCAAAGCTTCCCGAGTGAATATCACTTATTTGAGTAATTTTAAACCCGTCAAATGCTTCGGGTAAATCCTTAAAAGTCAATTTGTACTTAAGTACCTTATAATTGTATTTTCCTACAAAAATACCATGTAGCAGGCTTAAAAAAGGTATAGAGGCTACACCTAAAGCAATTTGAGAAATAAACTTCCTCCTTTCGCTTAACAAGGCTTTGTTTTCTGAAAAAAAATACGTTTTTACGTATTTTAGTCCTCTAAATAAGTCATCTCCAAGCAAAAAAAAGCTAATAGTCAATTTAGGAAGCAAAACTAAAAGCAACAAGCCAAAAGCCCATTGAAACTGCTTTGTCTGTCCCGAGCTTTGGTCTGAAGTGAGTATCGTAAAAAAAAAATACGCATAAATAATACTGCTTGTAAATAGCCAGCCATAACGCAGCAGTTTATTTTTAGTAAGTGTTTTTAAAGCCTGAAAGGCATATATTTCAAAAATAGAGACTATTAAAAAAACTACAATTAAAATAACTAACCAACGTGGCATAACTTAATATTTAAGCAATATACAAAGGTAGCTTAATTTAAAAAATAAACTAAGAAACAAGCAATTATTACCACAGTTTAGCACAAAAACAGTTTTACAAAAAAGTTGTAGCTTTACCTATTGTGTTTTTAGCAGTTTTATTTGGGCTAAATGGCTTATAATTAATTTAAAATACTATATTATATACTATAAATGGCAAATAGAAAGCGATTATTTTTACTTGACGCATACGCTTTGATCTTTAGAGGCTATTATGCTTTTATTAAAAACCCGCGAATTAACTCAAAAAAGTTAGATACCTCTGCTATTTTGGGTTTTACTAATTCGCTTTTTGATGTTATAAAGCGAGAAAAACCTGATTATTTGGCAGTTTGCTTTGACAAAGGCAGAAGTGTTGATCGAACCCAATTATATTCTGCCTATAAGGCTAATAGGCTCGAAACTCCTGAGGCTATTAAAATAGCTGTACCTTATATAGAGCAAATATTAGAGGCGATGAAAATTCCATCGATTGCCAAACAAGGCTACGAAGCCGACGATATTATAGGCACTTTAGCAAAAAAGGCTGAAAAGCAGGGTTTTGATATTTATATGGTAACCTCTGATAAGGATTATGCTCAATTAGTATCTGAACATATTTTTATGTATCGTCCTCCAAGGATGGGGAATCAATATGAAAAGTGGGGAGTTGAAGAGGTTAAATCTAAATTTGAAGTAGATAAACCTGAGCAAGTTATAGATTTTTTGGCAATGATGGGCGATGCATCCGACAATATACCAGGCTTGCCAGGGGTTGGCGAAAAAACAGCTAAGAAATTTATTGCAAGCTATGGTAGTCTTGAAGGTTTGTTTGCCAACATTGATGAATTAAAAGGCAAAATGAAACAAAAAGTAGCCGATAACCAACGTTTAGGTCTGCTTTCAAAAAAATTAGCCACTATTATATTAAATGTTCCTATTGACCTAAATGAGGATGAACTTGCGTGTAAACAACCTGATATTGAAAAAGTTATAAAAATTTTTCAGGATTTAGAGTTTAGAAGACTTGCCGACAATTTTAAAAAAACCTTTTTTTTAAGTGACAATAAAAGTGCGATAAATAATGAATCGCAACAACTCGATTTGTTTGCCAACCTTGCTAGCACTGAGCAGGCTGTTGTTGAAAATGACAAGGTTGAAGGGTTTAAAAACTTACAAAACACTGCTCATTTTTATCAACTAGTAAACACTCCACTTAGTAGAAAGCTATTGCTCAAAAAACTTTTAATGCAGAGTTTGGTGTGCTTTGATACCGAAACCACCGGACTAAAAGCTTTGGAGGTTGAATTAATAGGCATTGCCTTTTCTTGGGAAGCTAGTAAGGGATATTATATGCTTTTGCCTGAAAATCAAGAAGAAACTCAGCAAATTGTCAACGAATTTATTCCTTTTTTTGAAAATGAGTTTATTGAAAAGGTAGGGCATAATTTAAAATACGATATCAAGGTGCTTTCAAATTACAATATACGGGTTGCGGGCAAATTATTTGATACCATGATAGCACATTATTTGATAAACCCAGATATGCGGCACAGTATGAATGTACTTTCTGAAACCTATCTAAATTATAAGCCTATTTCAATAACCGAATTAATTGGCAAAAAGGGGAAAAATCAATTATCTATGCGCGGGGTTGAAGCTAAGCTGCAATGCGAATATGCCGTTGAGGATGCCGATATCAGTTTGCAATTAAAAGAGCACTTTGAAAAAGAATTAAAAAAAGTCAATGCCCATAAATTGTTTACAGAAGTTGAAATACCCTTAGTAAACGTGCTAAGTGCTATGGAAATTGAAGGTGTTAACTTAAATACAGAATATTTAAGTTTGCTTTCTAAAGATTTAACTACTGACATACAACATTTAGAGCAAAGCATTTATCAGCAAGCAGGAGAGTCCTTTAACATAGCCTCTACCAAGCAATTAGGGATTGTTTTGTTTGAAAAGCTAAGGCTGGTTAACAATCCTAAAAAAACTAAAACAGGTCAGTACTCAACTGCTGAAGAGGTATTGTCTTATTTAGCAAGCGAGCACAAAATTATTGCAGATATTCTACTTTTTCGTCAATATAAAAAACTACAAAGCACCTATGTTGATGCCTTGCCCAATGAAATTAATTCAAAAACTGGAAGAATCCACACTGTGTATGCGCAGGCAGTGACTTCAACTGGACGTTTGAGTTCAAACAATCCCAATTTGCAAAATATCCCTATCAGAACCCAAAGAGGGCAGGAGATACGTAAGGCATTTATTCCCAAAAATAAAAACCACCTACTATTGGCAGCTGATTATAGTCAGATAGAACTGCGAATCATAGCCGCCCTAAGTGGTGAAAAAAATATGATGGAAGCCTTTAAAAAGGGCGAGGATATTCACGCTTCAACTGCCTCAAGGGTTTTCGAGGTAGCTATAGATAGGGTAAGTAGAGAACAACGTAGTCAAGCTAAAACCATAAATTTTGGTATTATTTACGGGGTTTCGGCCTTTGGCCTTAGCAATCAAACTACCTTGAGTAGAAAAGAGGCAAAAGTTTTAATTGATGCTTATTACCAAAGCTATCCGGAGTTGCGCAACTATGTAGCTAAACAGATTGATTTTGCACGCGAGTACGGCTATGTAGAAACACTACTTAAACGCAGGCGTTATTTAAAAGATATAAATTCGCGCAATACTGTTGTAAAAGGAGCCGCCGAACGCAATGCTGTAAATGCACCCATACAAGGTAGTGCTGCCGATATTATTAAATTAGCAATGATAAACATTCACAGGCAGTTAATTAATAAAAATTACCAGTCTAAAATGCTTTTGCAGGTTCACGACGAACTGGTTTTTGACGTGTGCAAAAACGAATTAGAAAGTCTTACAGTCATTATAAAACACGAAATGGAAAATGCCTTTCCGCTATCAATTCCTTTAAAGGTAGATATTGGCGTTGGCAACAATTGGTTGGAGGCACATTGATATTTAGTTTTTGTATCTAGTGTATTAATTGTATTATATTAATCTTATTTTCAGAAGTTTTTTTGTTTATCCCAAATTATGCACAAACGACTCGAGTAACAAAACCCGTTTTATTAGGCAGTCGGAACTACTTTCTACTTTGTTCATTTTTTATTGAGAAAAAATTTATTGTACAACTAAAATATTGCATTTGCGGTTTAAACTAAACTTTAAAAAAGAATGCCCAAATAAAAGTGGGCATTCTTATCAAACAAATAAAGAAACTGATTAGATTTTAAGGGTTTAATTTTATTAAAATTTTACCATCCAGGGTTTTGTTCTAATTGTGAGTTTTTTACAATTTCGTTTGACGGTATTGGGTATAAATAATAATGCTCTGGGAAAGGAGGTGGGGTAGCGCAGTTTTCTTTAAAACAAACATATCCGTTAGCTGCATTATTTTCAATAGGTAGTGGAGCGTTTAACTCACTGGAGTTCACCCATCTTCCCAATTTTTTCTCTGCGGCATAGTTCATTTTTTTCCATCTTCTCAAATCGTTGAAACGAAACCCTTCTGCCATGAGTTCCACTAAGCGTTCCCTTCTTATTTCCCATAAAATAGGGTTAACACTAGGGTCTCTATCAGTATCCCAATCTGCATCTATATTCCCTACAAGCATAGGAGCAACATTAGCTCTTACCCTAAGCTTATTTACAGTTATATCTGCTACAGATTGATTAAACTCTCCTAATTCAAATTTAGCCTCCGCATAATTGACTAAAATTTCACCCATTCTAAAAATAGGCTGGTCGGTTTCATCGTTATTTCGAATTCCAATTTTTTTGCTATTATACCATTTAAAGTTTTTGTATCCAGTTCCTGTAACATTATATCCTGGATCAAAAGAAATGCCATTAGGGTTATCTGCCCAACGCCAATTTGGCGAAACTGGCTGTACAAAACCCGCCCAATTTAACTCTGGCAATTGCAAGTAATCGGGTGCTATACTTTCCATTAAATTTATATATTCTCTGTCAGCTGGGTTTGTTGTGTGTTCCCAAACT
Source organism: Tenacibaculum sp. (assembly GCA_047971505.1). Lineage (GTDB taxonomy): Bacteria > Bacteroidota > Bacteroidia > Flavobacteriales > Flavobacteriaceae > Polaribacter. Next base: position 55,513 of record JBKDZU010000022.1, on the reverse strand, counting down.
GTTTTGTCTCCATCAATATTGCCCACTACTTCATAGGGCGGACTAATGGTAAAGTACATTCTGTAATCTCTGTTTCTAAACTCATTATAAGGATTGGTGTCGCCCTCAAAAAGCGGACTGGTAGAACGCGGTTTTCCATCTGAAAGTAAAAAAGCATCTGCAGCAGCCTTTGTAAAATCTATTCTAGGATTATTAGAACTTCTGTTATAGTGATGTATAGAATGTGTGGTTTGTCCAAAAAGGAATTGGTAGTACAGTATTATTCCTGGAACATTGCTCAGGTCGTCCGAGTGATTTACTAAATAATAATTGCTTGCTATTGAGGGAAAATCTGCAATTAATTTTTCTGAGGCATTTGTGCTGGCCCTTAAATAGGCAGTTTCCCCTCCAAGGTTGTGATATTTACGCCAGGTACCTTCAAAAAGTCCAAAACGTGAAATTAAAGCTCTAACGGCATGAGTGTTTATAGTGTTAGGTCCATCTCCCTCAGGTTTGATATTGGCCTCTGCAAACAGCAAATCGTTTAGAATATTTTGAGCCACTTCATCTCTCGGTGTTCTAGGACCAAATAAAATGTCAGTATCGGAATCGCTTAGTTCTTTATCTACCCATGGTACAGCGCCGTATATCGATATGAGCCTAAAATAGGCTAATGAGCGAAAGAAAAACCCAACACTTCGCCAGTGATTTATTTGAGCATCTGTCATACTTGAGCCTTCTAGGTTATCTAACATGATATTAATTTCCCGTATGTCCTTATATCGGTTTGACCACGACCCGCTTGTAGATGGTACAGTAATACGCTGCCAAAGCCAGTTATTGCCATTTAGGGAAGAACCGTTGGTCATTATATCAGAGTTGGTGCCTCCAGCGTTAAAAATGTTTTTAGGTCTTGTTCTCAGCACTGTATAAAATCTCCAAGCATAGGTCTGAACACTTGAATAGGTATAAAATGCGGTAGAATTTGAAAATTCATCTAAAGGAGTTCGTACAATATCGAGTTCGCAACTGCCAAACATCAGCAGTAGGCACATAATTATAATGTTAAATGTTTTTTTCATTGTTTTGTTTTTTAAAAGCCTATATTAACTCCCAATGCGTATTTTCTTTGGAAAGGATAAGCAGCTCCACTTCCTAAATTTGCAAATTCTGGATGTAGTCCGTCTGGTAGGTGATCAAATAGAAATAGGTTTTCACTTGAAATTGAAACACGTAACTTTGTTAAGGATAGCTTGTCTAAAATACTCAATGGGAAATTATAGCCCATAGTAATGTTCTTAATGGTCAAATAACTGCCATTTTGCAAATACTTTGTTTGTACTCTTCTGCTGTTTCCGTAATTAGATCCATCAAAGGAATAGTTTCTCGGGTAATAGGCATTTTGATTATCTGGAGTCCAATAATCTAATTGATGTTTGAACACATTGCCAAATTGATCTAAAAGCGGCCAAAACGCTGGGTTTCCTAACCATATATCTCTTTTGCCAACTCCATTGCCAAAAACTGACATATCAAAGTTTTTATATCCAAAAGTGACGTTAAAACCATATTGAAATCTTCTGTTGCTGTTGCCAATTATTTTTCTATCGCCCGGATCTTCCAATGTATTGTTTCCTGTGAATATTATTCCATCTCCGTTTAGGTCTTTATATTTAATATCTCCAGGGTTTTCGGAAATACCTTGATAGGAAGGAACCCCGTCTAGTAGTGTGCCTCCAGTTAGATTTTCACTTAAAGATCCATCGACATAATCAGCTTCGGTATAATAGCCATCAGTTACAAATCCCCAAATTTCATTGATATTCTGCCCCACGTAGAACTGGTTTAGCAAATTGTTTTCATTTCCAGGGAATTTGGTAATTATAGACTTATTGTCGTGCAGATTAAACCCTATTTGATAAGTAAAATTTTCCCCTATGCGATCGCTCCATGTTATGCTTAGATCAAATCCTGTTGTTTCTAAATCAGCGGCATTTGCTGTAGGTGGTGTAGCTCCGATGATTGAGGGCAGTTCAGGACCACTGGTAATCATATTTAAGGTTTCCCTTTTAAATATATCAAGTGATGAAGTAAACTTGTTGTTAAACAAGTTTAGGTCTATCCCAAAGTTAGTTGTTCTTACTGTTTCCCATGTAAACCCATCGCTTATTAAGCCAGGTACACCAAGGCTAACTGTATTTTGATTTGTGTTGGGGTTAATATAACCAATAGTAAAAGGAGCAAATGTTGGAATTGCTGGATAGTAATTTTGAATTTGAGTTCCCGGAAACAACACTATTTGATTCCCAACTTCTCCATATGAAGCTCTAAGTTTAAACAGGCTTACAAAGTTTATTTTTTCCATAAAACTTTCGTTGGAAATATTCCAACCCACAGAAGCGGAAGGGAAAAAACCGAAATTGTTGCCTTTTAAGAATCTCGAGGAACCATCATACCGCCCGTTTACTTCTAAAAAATACTTAGATTTATAATTGTAAGTAAAACGTCCAAAATACCCGGCAACTGCCCACTCGTAAAATGAATCATTAGCATTTATGGGTTGCGTGGCGCCACTGATTGAGGGAAGTTCTGGATTGATTAATGTTCCTCTAGATACAATAACGCTTTTTCCTTCTTGCTGCTCGTAATTGAAACCTGCTAACAGGTTAAAATTGTGATTTTTGCCAATAGTTTTATCAAAGTTTGCGTAAATATTAGTTGCTTTGTAAACGGAGTTAGATTGCGTATTTGAATAGGAGGTATTTTCTGCAAACCCTCCAGCTGGAGCCAATCTGTCAAAGCGTATATAACGAGGGTCTAAATTAACTACATAGCGTTCAAAATTATTAGTTTGAAAGCTGTATTCGCCAGTTAATTTAAAGCCTGGTAGCAGATTGTATGTCAGTTTTCCGAATAGGCGCAGGTTTCTGACTAGGTCTTCTGTTGGTTTTTCTAAGCTAACAATATTAGAAGGTGTGTCGTAAGGTGTAAGTGTGCCATCTGGCTCTTCAAATAGACCTTGACCTTCAAAAGTGCGTATTTTTACTATATCGTTGTACTGGGCTCTAGGTCTCAATTTATTGCTGTTTCTGTAGTACATATTGAACTCAGCAGTTAAGTTATCGGTTAATTTTGATTTTAAAAATGTATTTATATTGTATCGCTCAAATTTGTCGGCACTGCTAACCATGATTCCATTTTCTGTAGTATAGCCTAAGGATAAGCGGTAGGAGGATTTATCGGTAACCTGTCCAAGGCTTATATTGTGAATTGATGCAAAACCAGGATCGCTGTAAAAATCTTTAACATGATCATTTTCTTCTAATCTGTATCTAATACCATCTTTTATTACAAAACCTTCTGGAAAATTATTTGGGTTGGCGTTGTATTGCTCCAAAAAATCTAGCCAAGTTGCTATGTCTTCTCCCAATGCCCAATAAGGGTTTCTTCCCCAATCTTTCATTGCAGTTACAAATTCAATTGGGGATGCTTTTTTAAGAATTTGAGTTGGTTCTGAAAATGAAGTGGTTGCAGAATATTCAAAACTTATCTTATCACCTTGAGGTCTTTTTGTAGATATTAGAATAACTCCAAAGGCTGCCCGTGCTCCATAAATTGAAGTAGCGGAGGCATCTTTAAGGACTGTGACGGTTTTGATATCTTGTGGATTTATATCGTTTAAGCTAACGGGAACATTATCAACTAAAATCAATGGCGACCCTCCATTGATGGAAGTAAAGCCTCTTAGGTTGATGCCCACTCCTTCAGCTCCAGGCTCTCCAGAGTTGGAGGTAATTACCAATCCTGGGATGGTTCCTTGTAAGCCTATAGCAGAATTACTCAGTGGTCGGTCTGATATTACCTTATTGAACTCTACAGATTGGACAGCACCTGTTAGATTTTCTTTTTTCTGGGTGCCAAAGCCAACTATAACCACTTCCTCCAATAGTGAAGTGTTTTCTTTAAGTACAACCGTGATATTGTTTTGTCCGCTAACAGATATTTCTTGGGTTATAAATCCGATATAAGAAATTATGAGTACTGTATTTTGATTGGCAACTGAAATGGAAAAGTTGCCATTAAAATCGGCTTGCGCTCCATTGGCGATCCCTTTTTCTACAATGTTAGCACCTGGTAGAGGAACTCCATTGGAGTCGGTGACCTTTCCTGTGATTGTAGTCTTTTGTATATCAGCGGTTGTTGCAACCTTTCTGTTTGGGTTTGGCTGGATGCTATTTGCCGATAAAATTTGCTTATCAACTAGATAAGAGGTTTTAACAGCTCTATTTAAAATAGGTATAATGCGTTTTGTTTTTGCAGGTATTGTTCTGTTTAAATTGGCATTATTTATCTTATAAACAAATTGAAATTCTACTTTATTGATGTGCGTTGAGCAGGTAAGGACATTTGCTTGCACTGCAAAGAATATTGCAAATATAAAAAGCGCACTGAGATTTATTTTTAAGCTAGATAACAGATTTAGGCTTCCCGATAGGTTAAGAAGTTTTCTCATACTTTTTAGACATTTTTACGATTAATTTATTTAGGCTAATTCATCTTTTAAAAATATATTGCTATTTCTAGTTTTTTATACTTATACTATATGTTATGTATTAAATAGTAAAGTACTGCTCAAAGATGATCTTTTTATATAAGGTGTTTACATCTCATAGGCATTTGTTTTAGTGGTTAATTATTGGTTGAATTTGCATATTTTAATACTTAAATTCAATTTTTATTTGTTTACCACTAAATATTTAATAAACAGTTACGTAGGGGGAGTTATACACTTCTTAAATTAATTAAACAATTGTGTAGCTTAAATTATAATTTAGATTAATTAATTAATTTTTAACGCTGCAATATACAATAATTTTTTAAAACAACTATTGCCTACTAAAAATTTGTATAATTATTTTTGTTTTAACCCTATTTTTTTTGTAAAAAATTTGATAAGATTAAGCTACAACTCCACTCAGCTTCAGCTATAGCAGCAAAAGTGTAAGCAACTTTACAGTTTATATTTTAACTTTTTGTACTCAGTTTTTTGTCGATGGAAAATTTATTGTACAACTGAAATGTTGTGTTTATTATTTAAATTAAGTTTTTAGTAAATAGTTGTAAAATTCATATTTTTACCATCTTTAAACTGTGATCAAAAATGACAATTACAAAAAAACAATACAAAAGAGTTACCGTAAAATCATTGATTGAAATGAAAGTAAATAAAGAAAAGATAGCAATGCTTACTGCATATGATTATACTTTAGCTAAGATTGTTGACCGAGCAGGTATTGATGTGATATTGGTTGGAGACTCTGCCTCAAATATAATGGCAGGACATGAAACAACTTTGCCTATTACTTTAGATCAGATGATATATCATGCGAGTTCAGTAATTAGAGCTGTTAAAAGGTCGCTTGTTGTAGTAGATTTGCCTTTTGGAACTTATCAAGGAAATTCAAAAAATGCTCTACATTCAGCTATAAGGATTATGAAAGAGTCTGGCGGACATGCTGTAAAGCTCGAAGGTGGAAGTGAGATTTCTGAGTCAGTTTCTCGAATTTTAACCGCAGGTATCCCCGTAATGGGACATTTGGGGCTAACGCCACAGTCTATCTACAAGTTTGGTACTTACACGGTAAGAGCTAAAGAAGAAGCCGAGGCTAAAAAGCTGCTACAAGATGCAGTAACTTTACAAGAGTTAGGCTGTTTTGCGATTGTTTTAGAGAAGATTCCTGCTAGTTTAGCCAAGCAAGTAGCAGATGAGCTGACAATTCCTGTAATTGGCATAGGGGCAGGCAATGGCGTTGATGGTCAAGTTTTGGTTACTCATGATATGATTGGCATGACACACGAGTTTAGTCCGAGGTTTTTAAGAAGATATTTAAACTTATACACTGAGATGATCAATGCTTTTACACAGTATATTGACGATGTAAAAACTTGTGATTTTCCCAACGAAAAAGAGAAGTATTAACTTAGTTAAAAGGTGAGAATTTTACAGTAATTTTATTGACAATAATTTGAGCTAGTTTCTGCTTGCTCTCTAAGGTCCAACCAGCTATATGAGGCGATAGCAATACCTTATCAGACTTAATCAAGTGGCTAAAAGCTTTTGGAATTTTGTTTTTAAACAAGTTTTCAAACGATTTTTTTTCGTATTCCAAAACGTCGAGTGCAGCTCCTAAAACCTTGCCGCTTTTAAGAGCATCGACTAAGTCTTGGGTAACAATTAGCTTTCCTCTAGCTGTGTTAATTAACCAAAAAGGCTTTTTACAACTTTTGATAAATTTATAATTTATCATATTGATACTTAGTTTGGTTTGTGGTATGTGTAGGCTGATAATATCTGCTTTTTCCTGAAGTTCTTGCAGGCTAACCTGCTTGCAATTTTCATCACCTACACCTAGTTTAATATCATGACAAATTATATTTAAATCAAAGCCCTTTAGCTTTCTGGCAAAGGCTCTTCCTGTGTTGCCATATCCAATAATACCAACTGTTTTGCCCTGCAGCTCAACACCGCGGTTAATTTCGCGCAACCACTTACCTTTTTTAACTTCTTTATCGCATTTATTTAGTTTGTTAAACATGCACAGTAGCATAGCTAGAGCGTGTTCGCCTACTGCATTACTGTTTCCTTCAGGGGCAGATATTAACGAAATGCCTTTAGAGTTGGCATATTTGCTGTCAATATTTTCTAAACCCGAGCCAACTCTTGCAATAAATTTTAAGTTTTTTGCCTTTTCGAGCAACTGCCTATCGAGGTTTATTCGACTGCGAATTACAATTCCGTGGTATAAGTGGATTTTGTTTTTTATCTGCTCTTTGTTCGAAGTATAGTCTTCATCATTAGCAAATCCGCGCTTACTTAATTCACTTAGCAATAGCTTATGGTTAGTGTCAAGGTGCAAAATATTCATTTGTTAATTTTTACAATTTAAAATTACAACAAAAACATTAATAATTATATTTTAATTAAACAATTGATTTTGAAGGTGGTGATATATTAGTAAATTGCACTAAATTCACTTATCCAATTGCTTAGTTCATCTGCATTTAAATTGTATTTTTTTTGAATTTCCGTTTTTTTGCTCTTTAAATAGGTGGGGGTTAAAACAGATTTTTCATATTCTAAAACCATTGCTTTTTTAAATTCTTTAAAATAATCTAAGGAAAGTGTTTTTTTTGTATTAGCTTGAGTATTTATTGTGAGTTTTCCGTATTTATTAATCCAATCATCAAATATTTCAGGTTTAATTTGGTATTTTTTTATGATTTCTTGTTTTTTGCTTAAAATATAATTGGGGGTTAAAATTGACGCTTCGTATTCTTTAACTACCTCTTGTTGAAATTTATTATAAATATCAGTAGCGTTTTCAGAGGTATGAGCCACTTGTAAATTTTCTTTTATTTTAAGTTTGCCAAATTGTGAAATCCATTGAGCGAAAAGATCAGAGTCAATTTGGTACTTCTTTTCAATTTGCTGTTTGCAGTTTTGCAAATGCATTGAATTTAAAACTAATTTATCGTATTCTAAAATTACCGACCGCTTAAACTTTTGATAAAAATTAGACGGGTTATTATTAGACAAGTTACTATTTAACTGCGAAGCTTTTTTAGCATTTGCATCTTTATCAGAGCTCTTAGTTTTTTTTGTATCTATTATTGACTCGTTAATTTTATCTACTTTTTCAATTATTTGTCGGGCAATTTCATAATCAATATCTTCTTTGTATTGAGCCTTGCTGTCCTTATGCCATCCTTCAAAATACTTATCATAAGTTTTTTTATCGATTAAAATCTCGGCTATATTATTGTAACTTAGGTCTAAATTTTCTAAAGCGGTACACTGGCTAACATCCGCTGAGGTAAGCTGATTATTATTGCAGTATAAGTCTCTTAAAACAGGCTTGCTGCCAAGTACTATTGAATTGAGTTGATTGTAATCGCAGCTAATTGAAAATAATTCTGGATTATTGCTAAGATCTAGGCTTTTAATTTTATTTTCACGGCAGTTTAAAAAGGATAGTTTCAGGTTTTTTGAAAGGTCAATCTTTTCTATTTCATTTCCAGAACAGTCTAAACGGGTAAGATTTGTAAAATGTTCAATGCCCGTTAAATCTTTAATTTTAGAATTGACATTGGGCAATTGTTCATTGTTAAGAGGTGAGTTTATATTTAGGTTTTTAATATACTGAGCGTCGCTTAATAAAATATTGCCATTTAATCCGTTTGAGTCAAATTTTAAATCAATCAAAGCTTCCTCAAATCCTATGTCGGGTATGCTTATAGTTTCTTGAGAAAAAACAGGTAGCATACATATAATTAACAGGTAAAAAGAGTAAATTAATTTCATTGTGTTGTCATATTTTGCAGCAAAAATATGTAATTATAAATACTTATTCAATTAAAATTATTATATTAATTAACAATAATTGTTCGGCTTGGCTCACTTAATTAAAAGCTTTAATTTTGTGTTATATTTGCAAAAAAAATGATTTCTCAGCAAACTATAAATAAAGTTTTTGAAGCCACTCGTGTTGAGGAAGTAGTAGCAGAATTTGTACAGTTAAAAAAGGCAGGAGTTAATCTTAAAGCACTTAGTCCTTTTACGGATGAAAAAACTCCGTCGTTTGTAGTTTCGCCCGTAAAACAAATTTGGAAAGACTTCAGCACGGGGAAAGGAGGAAATTCAATTTCTTTTTTAATGGAACACGAGCATTACACTTTTCCTGAGGCTGTGAGGTGGTTAGCAAAAAAATACAATATTGAAGTTGAAGAGGTTGAGCAGTCGGAAAAAGAGAAACAACAAATAAACGAAAGAGAAAATTTATTTTTAGTATCAAAATTTGCCAAAGATTATTTTAGTGAAATTTTACTGCAAACCCAAATAGGAAGGGCTGTTGGGCTTTCGTATTTTAAAGAAAGGGGTTTTGATGAAACTGTGATTGAAAAATTTGAATTAGGATACTGCAAAGATAAGTGGAATGACTTTACTGAGGCGGCTTTGACAAAGGGCTATGAGTTAAAACATTTAAAAGCCACTGGCTTAACCATAGTAAAGGAAGAGGGCGATAAAAGTAAAAAGTTTGACCGCTTTAAAGGTAGGGTAATGTTTCCTATTCACAGTATGTCGGGAAGGGTTCTTGGTTTTGGTGGAAGAACTCTAACTAAGGATAAGAAAGTTGCTAAGTATGTAAACTCGCCTGAAAGTGAAATTTACAACAAAAGTAAGGTGCTTTACGGTTTGTATCATGCTAAGAAAGAAATTGCCAAGTCAGATAGGTGCTATTTGGTTGAAGGTTATACTGATGTAATTTCTTTTCATCAATCGGGTATAGAAAATGTAGTAGCATCATCGGGTACAGCACTTACGCCTGAGCAGGTGTATTTGCTAAAAAGACTGACAAAAAATATTACAGTGCTTTTTGATTCAGATCCTGCAGGTATTAGGGCCTCAATTAGAGGTATTGACCTAATACTTGAGCAAGGGCTCAATGTTCAAGTGGTTTTGTTTGCCGAAGGAGACGACCCTGACAGCTTTGCAAAATCGCATTCAAGTGAAGAGTTAAAAAACTACTTAGAACATAACACTCAGGATTTTATTGAATTTAAAGTTTCTTTATTTATTGAAGAAGCACAAAATAATCCTGCACAAAAAGCTAGCTTGATTAGAGATATAGTAAGTAGTATAGCAAAAATACCCAAGGCTATTGAGCGAGAAATATACATACAGCAGTGCGCAAAATTAATGAGTATTTCTGAACAAGTATTGTTTAGCGAATTAGCACAATTACTTCAAAAAAAATCTACAGAGGCTCAGAGATCGACTCTTGCAAAAGCTAAAGCTACCACAAAAACAACACAGGCTATAAAAATTGTAAAAGACAAAGAATCAAGTGAGTCATTTCAGCAAATTGATCAGCTAGCTGTTTTGGAAAAAGAAATCATCAGAATACTATTGTTATATGGAAATCAAACGGTTTGTTTTGTTAACTGGATAGTTGCTTTTGACAAAAACAATAAGCGCATATTAGAGAAGCAACAATACCAAAACACTGTTTTTAATGAGTTGTATTTGAATTTACAGGAAGATGAGATTGAGTTTTCAAACAAGTTGTTTAGATTGGCTTATAAAGAATTGATAAACCAATTAAATCAAAGCAAAAAAATTGATATTGATCAATTGGTAAGGCACTCAAATACAGAACTGTCAAGCATGATTGTTAACTTGATAATGGATGATCAAAAATATGTATTGAGCAATTGGGAGAAAAAGGAAATAACCATACCAAAACCTGTTGATGTTTTGCCCAAATTAGTAAATGATGCTATCTTAAATTTGAGAAGGGTTTTGATAGATATAAAAATTAAAGAAATCTTAAAAAAAATAGAAGCTAAGCAAGCGCCTCCTAATGTAGAAGAGATAAAAAATTATATAAAACTAAAAATGCTCTTATATGAAAAATTAAACAGAGTTGTATAAATTGTTTTTTATTTGTTTTAAGCACACACATAAGTTTATTTTTTATAGTTTTGTTGCAAAAGAATAAGTTACATAAAATACAATGAAAAAGCTACTGCATTTTTTTGAGCTATTAAGGCTATTAGTTGTGCTTCCTTTTGAAGTAAGCGACGGGAAAAAGAAACATACGTATAAAAAAATAAAACAGATATTGATTAGTATAAAGTTAATTTAACAAATTGTTAAAAATTTTAATTCTGTAAGTTTGCAGATTCAGTAAAGTTGTACAAATACTTTCAAAGTTCGATTTTTTTGTCATTTTTTTGTTAGCTTACCGCGCAATGGTCTTGTATTTTACAAAGAATAATACTTTTGTAAGAACTTAAGAAGTAAAAGGAGGTTAAAACATTGATTCAAAAGAAAATTTTTAATAAGGGCTCTGCCTTTAAACCGAAGTTTTTCTCCGCTGTAAAGTGTAGTTCTACAAAAAAAATAATTTAAAAAGCAAGTCAGCGACTTATTTTTATTTAAAATTAATTAAATATATTTGTAAAATATTATTTGCTTTAAAATAAAACATCCATGCATAATTTTTAGACAAGTAGCGGAATGATTGTAAATTCACAAACTACTGATTTTTTAAGAAGTTGTAAATTATATATAGATGAAAAAATTAGGAAAAATTACAAGTTTTTTTACATTATTATTAAGTATTTTGTTTTTTACCCAATGTAATGAAAATGAAGACCAAATAAAAAATAATAAATCATTTAACATAAAATTAAATTTAAATTTATCTAAAGGAGTTTTTGATTTATCTAAAGGGATTAACTCTCTAAGCGATGAATTACTTTCTTATATTGATAGTAATAAAAATAAAAAACAAATTAATTTTAATTTCAGAAAAATAGAAAATAAAATTTATGTAAACTATGCAAATAAAGAGTTAAAAAATATCATAAATAAAAAAAGATTAAGAAGTAATTTTTATTTCTCAGAACCTTGTAAAACAGAAAAAAAAACATGTAGAAGCAAATCTTGCGTAGAAAAAACAATAAAAAAAATACTAGGAGATGGAAGCAGAAGTGTAACAATTAAGTATATAAGAAACACTTTTTCTGTTACTATAGAATGGAACTATCAAGATTGTTAATTTAAGATATATTCACTTTTTTAACTACATATCTTTTTACATTTAAAAACATTGGCTAAACTCAAAAGTTGCGATGGTTTGTAAATTTTAATATAATCCTTTCCAATATTTTTATAAATACTTAGAGTATCACTTCGTTTTAAAGATTTTATTAACACTGTTTTAATTCATTGCGTTGAGTCTTTGAATTGGTCTTTAATTTTTTGCCAGTTCAAATATTTTTGCAAGTATTTTGTCGATACTCCTTTTAGTTGATAATTGAAAAAACCTTTCATAATAAAAAAAATGCCTTAAAAATCAACACTTTGTTTAGAATAGGTATAAATAGTTGTTTTTACTAAAGATTAAAAAGGAATTGTATTTAAGTAGCAATCAAAATTTTTAAATTTGCATGTCTCTTTACGAGAATAAAATTATTCAATTACTATGTCAAAAGACATTCGTATTAAAAAAGGTTTAGATATAAGGCTTATTGGCGAAGCAGAAAAGTTCACTGTTAAACCCTCAAAATCTAGTATTTTTGCAGTTAAACCTAGTGATTTTCATGGAGTAATTCCTAAAATATTAGTAAAAGAAGGCGCTGAAGTTAAAGCAGGCGAAGCATTGTTTTACGATAAAAATGACAGTCGCATCTTATTTCCGAGTCCTATAAGTGGTAAGATTTCAGAAATTGCACGCGGCTCGAGAAGAAAAGTATTGAGCATTAAAATACTTGCCGATGGCAAATGGCAGTACAAACATTTTCCTACAAAAAATCTAGATAATATAGAGGCAGAAGAACTTAAAAATCATCTTTTTACCTCTGGATGTTGGCCCTTTATCAAGCAGCGCCCATACGACGTAATAGCCAATCCCAACCAAACCCCCAAAGCTATTTTTGTATCGGCCTATGCGAGTGCCCCATTGGCAGCTGATTACAACTACACTCTAAAAGGTAAAGAAAAAGAGTTACAAGTAGCCTTAAGTGCACTTAGCAAGCTAACTCTGGGTAAAGTCCATGTTTGTATAGCTAAAAACTCAACACAATCACCTTTTAAAAACTGTAAAAACATTGTGCTGCACAACATATCGGGTCCTCATCCAGCCGGGAACCCAAGTGTGCAAATATCCCGTATCAGTCCTATTAACAAAGGCGAAGTAGTATGGCTTGTTAACCCTCAAGATTTGGTAGTAATAGGTGAGCTATTGCTAACGGGCAAATTCAATATCAGCAGAACCATTGCTTTAACAGGAGCTAAATTTAACAAACCGCAATACGTTAATACTTTGGCAGGAGCACAAATCGCTACTCTGACAAAAGGCAATTTACAAACCGATAACACACGTATTATAAGTGGCAATGTATTGAGCGGAAAACAAGTGCATCTAGATGATTTTTTAGGATATTACGACAATCAAATTACGGCAATACCCGAAGGCAATGACTATGAGTTTTTTGGATGGAATAAACCCGTATTTAATAAAATATCAGTTTCGCGAGCCCTTACATTTTCATGGTTACAACCAAAAAAGAAATACAATTTAAACACCAATACTAACGGCGAACACAGAGCCTTTGTAGTAACGGGGTCATATGAAGAAGTGTTTCCTTTAGATATTTACCCTATGCAACTATTAAAAGCATGCATGTACAAAGATCTTGACGAAATGGAAAGTTTAGGAGCATATGAAGTTGCCCCTGAAGATTTTGCATTAACAGAGTTTATTTGCGTATCAAAACAACCTCATCAAAAAATCATTCGACAAGGATTAGATTTAATGAAAAAAGAATTAGGATAAGAAATGGGCTTAAAGCAAAACTTACATAATTTAAAAGAAAAGTATAAAGGCACTAAAATGGCACCTGCCTTTAACGCAATACACACCTTTTTGTACTTGCCAAACGAAACTACCGAGGGAGGAACTCATATAAAAGCAGCAGATGATTTAAAGCGAACCATGAACATAGTAATTATGGCCTTGATCCCTTGCTTGTTATTTGGAATGTTTAATGCAGGCTATCAACATAACCTAGCACTTAGTTTAAGAAACGCTGTTCCTCCCGAAAGCATTTCTTTTTTTAGTAATAGCTTTTGGAACCTAAATAATTTTAGCTTAGGTTTTAAAAAAATCTTACCCTTAGTAATTGTTTCATATTCAGTAGGTTTGCTCATTGAGTTTATATTTGCAGTTATTAAAAAACACGAGGTAGAGGAAGGTTATTTAGTAACAGGAATGCTAGTGCCTCTTATAGTACCCGTTGATTTGCCACTTTGGATGCTAGCCGTGGCAGTAGCATTCGGAGTAGTAATAGGAAAGGAAGTGTTTGGCGGCACCGGAATGAACATTTTAAACCCTGCACTAACCATACGTGCCTTTTTGTTCTTTGCCTATCCAACTTGGATGTCAGGAGATAAAGTATGGGTACACGGGGCCGTAGAAAGAGCCGCTACTGCTGACGCTATTTCGGGAGAAACTATTTTGGGAAGTTTAGCACAAAAACAAAATTTGACTTATTCGGTTTCTGATATGTTTTTTGGTTTTATCCCTGGGTCAATTGGAGAAACCTCTACTTTATTTATCTTATTAGGCGCTTTGTTTTTAATCTTTAGCAAGATAGGAAGTTGGCGGATTATGTTATCATCCGTAATTGGAGCTTTAGCAATGGGTTTTATCTTTAACCAAGTAGTTGCCCTTGAATGGATAAATCAAAGCAGTAAGTTTTATGAACTTATGCATTTTACTTTTTGGAAACACTTGCTCATTGGAGGTTTTGCCTTTGGTGCTGTGTATATGGCAACCGATCCTGTAACAGCTACACAAACAAACAAAGGAAAATGGATATACGGATTTTTAATCGGTTTTATCTCAATCATGATTAGGGTATTTAACCCAGCCTATCCCGAAGGAGTTATGCTAGCTATTTTATTGATGAATGTTTTTGCGCCCACCATAGACCATTACGTAGTACAAGCAAATGTTAAAAAAAGACTAAAAAGAATTAAAATTAAAAGTGATTAGCCACACAAAAAATTATTGTATTTATCAACTGTTATTAGTGTGTTTTAAACAGAAAATAAAACATAAGGAATATAAAAAAACTTGAAGCAAATATAATTGGTAAATGATTAAGCAAAACATAATTTATTATTGTAATTATAACTGAGTTTGATCAAAACTTTAAACCATTAAAATCTTATAATTTTAAAAATGAATAAGAAAACTGATGCTAATTTATACACTGTGCTTTTTGCCATCGGGATGGTATTGGCAGTAGGAGTGCTATTGGCATTTACTGCCTCTTCACTTCGCAATAGAATTGATACAAATAAGCGCATCGAAAAGCAGCAAAACATATTATACGCCATGGGAGTTAACGAAAATGGCAAAAACAGTGTTGTATTTGTTTCAAAAAATAAAGTAGCTGAAAAATTTGCCAAATACATTAAAAAACAACTCATTATTCAAGGAAATAAAATTGTAGAAAACAACAATGCTTATTTGATTGATATAAAAAAAGAGCAAGCCTTAGCCAAAAAAGGCATAGCCAGAAAACTGCCTTTATTTATAGGAGAAAAGCAGAGCAAAACCTATTATATAGTTCCTATAAGAGGCAAAGGTCTTTGGGATGCCATTTGGGGTTATATAGCCTTAGATAAAAACATGGTGGTTCAAGGAGTGTTTTTTGACCATCAAGTAGAAACACCAGGCTTAGGCGCCAATATTAATCAACGTTTTTTTATGGACGATTTTATAGGCGAGAATTTGATGAAAAATGGCAAATTTGAAGGCATTAAGGTATCTAAGTCAAACGCCGATCCAAAGAATCAAGACAAGAACGACAACGAAGTAGATGCTATTGCCGGAGCCACTATTACAGGCGATGGCGTATCTGCCATGATAAAATCCGAATTAGAATTATACTTGTCTTACTTTAAAACCTTAAACTAATTATGGGACTATTATCAAAAAAAGACCTAGCTTTAATTAAAGACCCTCTAGCGGACAACAACCCTATTACCATTCAAGTATTGGGCATTTGTTCTGCCTTAGCAATTACTGCTGAGTTAAAAGCCTCTATAGTCATGTCAATTTCTGTATTATTTGTATTAGGCTTAGGCAATGTGGTTATTTCATTAATCAGAAATATAATTCCATCAAAAATAAGAATTATAGTACAGCTAATAGTTATAGCCACTTTAGTAATTATAGTTGATCAAGTATTAAAAGCCTTTACCTATGAACTGAGTAAAACCTTATCGGTTTTTGTAGGTTTAATTATTACCAATTGTATTATCATGGGGCGTTTTGAAGCCTTTGCTTTAGGTAATGGTCCTTGGAAATCTTTTTTAGATGGTATAGGTAACGCCTTAGGCTATGCAGTAATTTTAATAATTGTAGGTTTTTTTAGAGAGCTATTAGGTTCAGGAACTCTTTTGGGAATTAAAGTGCTCGGCGATCCTATTGAAAAAACAGGCTTGTACGCTTTGAATTACGAAAACAATGGTTTTATGCTATTGCCACCCATGGCATTAATTGTGGTAGGCATTATTATTTGGATACAACGCAGTAAAAACAAAACACTAATTGAAGATTAAAAACAAGTTTAAGATATTTTTAACTAAAGTTTTAATCCTTAATACTAAAAATCATAAAATATGGAGTATTTAGAAGTGCTTTTTAAATCAATTTTTATCGATAATATGGTATTTGCTACCTTTTTAGGTATGTGCTCTTACCTTGCTGTTTCTAAAAAGGTATCAACTGCAGTAGGTTTAGGAGCTGCTGTTATTTTTGTATTGACAGTTACTGTTCCTATAAATTGGCTTTTAGATCAGTATATTTTAAAACCAGGTGCCTTGGCTTGGTTAGGAGCTGATTACGCAAATTACGATTTGAGTTTTTTATCCTTTATTATGTTTATAGCAACCATAGCTACCATGGTGCAATTAGTAGAGATTATTGTTGAAAAATTTGCTCCCAGTTTATACAACTCACTAGGCATATTTTTACCTCTCATTGCGGTAAACTGCGCTATATTAGGAGGCTCGCTATTTATGCAATCGCGCGAAATTCCTAGTTTAAGCCTATCGCTAGTTTATGGCATAGGTTCGGGCATTGGGTGGTTTTTAGCTATTTTAGCAATAGCAGCCATACGTGAAAAAATACGCTACTCACTGGTACCTCCTGCCCTGCGAGGATTGGGAATTACCTTTATTATAACAGGACTCATGGCTATTGGCTTTATGAGTTTTGGTGGCATGCTAACTGGAGGAGATCAAAGCAGTGAAGAACAACAAAAAATCCTCACTAAAGTAAAAGAAGAAATAAAACCTGAGTTTAAGGTTAAAAAACACAAATCTGCAAACTCTGCTGTTTTAGCATCCAAAGAAAAAAGCAAAGAATTAGCCGAAAACACTAAAAAAACAACAAATAATCAATGATAGCATTACAACAAGTCAATATAGGAGGAACCGTACTTATTACAGTATTTGTATTTTTAGCATTAATTTTGCTATTAGTAGCTTTGCTGTTATTTGTAAAGCAAAAATTGGCGCCCTCTGGACCTGTTAAAATTACCATTAATGGCAACAAAACTATTGAGGTGCCCTCGGGTGATACTTTGCTGACCACTTTGGGAAATCAAAAGATATTTTTGCCCTCAGCTTGCGGCGGCGGTGGCTCCTGTATTCAATGCGAATGTCATGTTCATGCAGGTGGAGGTGAAGCTTTACCAACAGAAACTCCTCACTTTACTCGTAAAGAACTGCAACATGGGGCTCGCCTTGCCTGTCAGGTAAAAGTAAAGCAAGATATGGAAATTGAAATTCCAGAGGAAATATTTGGAATTAAAAAATGGGAAGCAACCGTGGTGCGCAACTACAATGTAGCCTCTTTTATTAAAGAATTTGTTGTTGAAATTCCTGAAGATATGGACTACAAAGCAGGAGGTTACATACAAATTGAAATTCCGCCTTGTGAGGTTAAGTATTCAGATATCGACATTACTGCCCATCCTGAAGAACACGATACACCTGATAAATTCAAACTAGAGTGGGATAAATTTGGATTGTGGCCCTTAGTCATGAAAAATGAACAACACGAAGAACGAGCTTATTCAATGGCATCTTACCCTGCCGAGGGTCGAGAGGTTATGCTAAACGTCCGCATAGCTACCCCTCCTTGGAACAGAGCAAAAAACCAGTGGATGGAAGTTAACCCTGGCATAGCTTCATCTTACGTGTTTTCACGTAAAGCTGGAGATAAAGTTATAATATCAGGACCTTATGGTGAGTTTTTTATCAATCCTTCAGAAGCCGAAATGCTATATGTAGGTGGCGGTGCTGGTATGGCTCCTATGCGTTCACATCTTTACCATCTATTTAAAACATTAAAAACAGGGCGCAAGGTATCGTATTGGTATGGAGGTCGTTCTAAGCGTGAATTGTTTTATTTAGAACACTTTATGGCCTTAGAAAAAGAATTTCCTAATTTTAGGTTTCACATTGCGTTGTCAGAACCTCTGCCTGAAGACAACTGGAGAGTTAAAGAAAATATCGATGCTCCAGGCGATGGCTTTATAGGCTTTGTTCACAACTGCGTAATTGAGCAGTATTTGAGCAAGCATGAATCGCCCGAAGATATAGAACTGTATTTCTGTGGTCCGCCCTTAATGAACAAAGCTGTTGAAAAAATGGGACAGGATTTTGGCATCCCCGATGAAAATATCCGATTTGATGACTTTGGCGGATAAATAATAAACTGCTAAGACAAATGCTATACTTTAAAAATCAAATTTTACATAAGATGAGCAAAGTATACAGCATTGAATAACAATTTGTTAGTGCCAAACCAGAAGCCTCTAAAGTTGGTGTTATCAGTAAAGATCAAAACCCTGCCTAAACCTAGTTTTTGAGCCTTAAAAACTGAGGTGTTTTTTAGGCTTTTTAAGTTTTCCTTTGAAATATAACCGCTCAACAACGGATTTTCAGTGTACAGTACAGGGTTGTTATAGCTCTTCTTATCGGGCTTAATAAACAAGGTTGTATTTCTAAACAAAGCTAATTTATCGTTCTTATAACCAAAGTTTATTGGATGCGACCTATCTATTCTCGCTTCAAAAATAGCTCCTCCTATAACTTGAGCACCGTATTTTAGGTCTTTATTTTCATAAGAAACATTTTTTACAGTGTCGTTTTTAGCTTTGTTAAACTCAATATTTATGAACTTTTGACTAGCAAGCCATTTTAAACTATTGCGATACCCTATTAACGCTCCACCATTTTTTACCCAGCTTTTTAGTTTAGCAATTGTATTTTGGTTTAAAGCATAGCTGTTAGGCGCAATAATGGTAGAGTATTTGCTCAAATTTAGAGTATTTATATAATCGGTATCTAGCTTAGTTATTTTAGTGTTAAATCTTTGATCGAACAGATGCCAAATTTCGCCAGCATCATAACTGCTTATTCCCTTTCCCACCAAAAGGGCAACAGTAGGTTTTTTAAGAGCTTTAAAATTTCTGCTACCCAAATCAATTCCTTCATTTAAACCAGTGGCTACTCCAAAAATAGGTAAATTACACTCTTTTGCCACCCTTGTTAAAAACTTGTACAAGCCCTTTGTACTCAAGTCTTGTTTTTGCGTTGGCACAAAAAGGGTTCCGTAATCAAATGTTATTTGATTGTTTTTAAAATTTTTTAACGATACTTTAGCCCTTAAACCCTTGCTAAAAATAAGGTTTAATGCCTTAGGCGCATAATACTCATTCCAAGGTATTAAATAGCCTATATTGCTTATACTACTCACAAAACCCTTTGGCTTCTTTAGCTCTTTTACTGGCTCTCCTAGTAGTTTAGCCGGCAGGCTTTCAACAAAATCGAGCCCAAAGGCAAACTTAAAACTCCATGCCGATACATCGTAAAACAAACTATCGTTAAACGTTTTTTGAGTTTCAAACATAGCCTTTATTAAACGGTGGTTTTTCTGTTTTAAAGGAATTGCATAGGCATAACCTTTTTTAAATTTTTTCTCTTTTGTCTCAAAATCATCTTTTAGATGATGAAATACAATTCTGTGCTTTTGCAGCACCTCAGCAAGTTGATGAGTTTTGGCAGCATCTTTTTCATCTCCAAATACAAGGATCTTATCTTGCTTTAAGCTTCTAACCTGTTTGTAGAAATCTTGCTGATACCTCAATAGTTTTACGCGCATTTTATTGGCAGCTTTAAGGGTTGACAAGGCTACTGTAAATTGGTTTCTGATAGCAAAGGGGAAGCTCAAAAGTCCATTATCGCTATCTTGGGCATGACCCCTTGCACTTGCTTGTTCAAAAAGTATCCCTATGCTTCCATTTATATCAGGAAAAGTTGAGCCTTTTCCGTAGTAAAAATCGTCAAAATCTTCTTCCGTATAGTATAAAGAGCCTATTTTATCTAAAGCCTTTGCGTGATAAATTGCTATTTCTTTTGTCAATTTTTGGTTTAATTGAGGCGTAAGTGGGTGGGTTCTGTTAGGAACTCCGGGTTGAAAGAAAAAACTAGTGTTAGTGCCCATTTCGTGGTGATCAGTTAATATGTTGGGAAGCCAATCGTGATATGTTTTTATACGTGCACTGCTCTCAGGCAATTGCACAGGTAGCCAATCTCTGTTCATATCAAACCAATAGTGATTGGTTCTTCCCCTAGGCCAGCCTTCGTGAAACTCTCTGTCGTTTGAATCTGAATTTATATTCTTTGATCTGTGATTGTTTACCCAATTAGCAAAACGCTGCAAACCATCCGGATTAAATGAAGGGTCAAACAAAATTACGGTGTTTTGAAGCAAGTTTTCAAGCTCAGCACTTTGAGCAGCAGCTAAATAATAGATAAGAGCTAAAGCGGCATTTGACCCACTGGCTTCATTTCCGTGAATAGAAAAACCTTGATACACTACTATAGGCTGTCCCGATACATCTAAGTGCTCATCATTAGTTAAAGCGATATGCTTTTTTTGAATATCATTTAATTTTGTGTGATTTTCTGCTGAAGTAACTATTAATAACAGCAGCGGTCTGCCCTGATAGGTTTCTCCTCTGTTTTCTAAGGATATTCTTTCAGAAGCTATTGAAACCGATTGCATATAGGCAAGCAATTTATCATGACTAATATGTCGCTCTCCTATATCATGACCAATAACAGACTTTGGCGTAGGTATTTTAGGATTGTACTTTATATTTTGAGGAAGATAGTAAGATAAAGGAATTTGAGCCTTTACACCTATGCTGAAAATTAGCAGTAAAAAAGTCAGTCTATTCATTTTTTAAAAATTTAGATAGTTTGTCAATCAAATTATTAATTGTTTTTGTTTTGGGTTTTGCACCCTCAAGATACTCGCAATTTTTTTTGGCTTTGTCAAAAAACTTTAAAAGTATTTATTGATTTTTAGAATATCGCTAAAGATACTTTATTAGAGTATACACTAATTATCGACAATTATTTTTAACGCAATTTTAAGAGTTAGTTTTTTGTGATAATACAAAATATCTACTAGCCAAATTTTTAATTGTAAAAAAGAAAAACGAACCGTTATACAGGGGGTAAAAGGCAATTCCGATTAAAATAAAGGAGCAATTTCATTTCAACCTCCACTACAGTGAAAACGCTTAAGCAATTTGACAGCTTATATCTCAGCTTTTTACTCGGTTTTTTGCTAGGCAAACAAAACTGTCAACATTTATGTTGTAATTATTTATTCTAATTTACAAACTATTGATTTGTAATATCCTACTTTTAAAAGACATTCAGTTGAATAGCCAGCATATCCAAAATAGTATTTAAATTTTATAAAAATGTTATTGTCATTTACTTTGTATAAACTGCCATCTGAATCGCTTAATTCAATTTTATAATCACCCTTATCTAGTTCAGTTTTAACATAAATATAGTTAATCTTACGTCCGTCTTCGTCAAGAGTGCCTCTTTCTAGTTCTACTTTTTTATAAAATTGTTCAACCGTATAAGTATCTAAGTCTCTTAAATTTTGTCCTACTGAAAAACTTGTAAGCACAAAAAAAATAACTAAAGTTAAAATTTGTTTCATTATTACTAGGCTTTATAAAAATATATACAAGTTTTGTGATATTTTTTTGATACAGATAAGCTTACTGAACTATTTAAATGCTTGACATTTGCATAAGTTCTTTTTTAAAGCTTAACTTTATCTGTCGATTAATATTTGATTTATAAAGTATTAAAATATAATTATACAATTCATTTTTATTTAAAACACTTATCATTAAAATTTCATGTTGTAAAGATAGCTCTTTATTTTAGTATAAAAACTTGTTAATTTAACTTGCTGGTATATATTTGTGTTTGCGATTAAAAAGATGCTTTTATCGTTTTTTGTGTTTAAAACCAAAGCCAAAAAATACAATGACTTATTTAGAAGCCACTCAATGGATGTTTGTTAAACTACCTATGTATCAAAGAGATGGCAAAATAGCTTTTAAAAAAAACCTCAGCAATATAATAGCTTTTTGTGCTTATTTAGGGAATCCTGAAAAAAAATTTAAGTCCATTCATGTAGGCGGAACCAACGGCAAAGGTTCAACCAGTCATATGTTAGCTTCAATTTTGCAAGAAGCCAAATATAAGGTAGGTTTGTATACTTCGCCTCACTTAAAGAGCTTTACGGAGAGAATTCGCATTAATGGGTTAGATATTTCAAAAGAAAAAGTCATTGACTTTGTTCAGCAAAACAAAGGGTTTATAGATAAGCAAAAATTGTCGTTTTTTGAAATGACAGTAGGTTTTGCTTTTAGTGAATTTGCAAGAGAAAAAGTTGATATAGCAGTTATTGAGGTTGGATTGGGAGGGCGCTTAGATTCTACAAATATCATCACGCCCGAGGTGTCGGTTATAACCAATATAGGTTTAGATCACACACAGTTCTTAGGGCATACCTTACAAGAAATAGCCCAAGAAAAGGCAGGCATTATAAAAACTGGGATTCCAGTAATTATTGGGCAAAAACAACAGGAAACTACAGCTGTTTTTGTACAAAGGGCTGAGGAGTGCTGCAGCGAAATTGTATTTGCTTCTGAAAGTAAAACATTGTACAGTACAGACTTGCTAGGCGATTATCAAAAATTTAATATAAAAACAGCACTTACAGCACTTAAATACCTAAAAGATTTTAAAATTAAACAAATACATATTCAAAAAGGACTATTAAATACTGTAAAAAACACTGGTATAGAGGGAAGATGGCAGGTTTTACAAACCAGTCCAAAAATAATTTGCGATACAGCACATAACAAAGAAGCTTTACTTTGTGTATTAAATCAACTAAAGAAAGAAGAGTTTAAAACCCTACATATAGTTTTAGGATTTGTATCGGATAAGAATTTAGATCAAATTTTACCTCTTTTCCCAAAACAAGCAATGTATTACTTTTGTAAACCTGCTATTCCGAGAGGGCTTTCAGAATCAAAACTCCAAGCAAAAGCAAAGCAATACGAACTAAAAGGGGAAAAATATCCTTCGGTTGCCTCTGCCTATAATCATCTGCTTTTTAATTTGAAAATTAATGATTTAGCCTATATAGGTGGCAGTAATTTTGTAGTGGCTGAAGTTTTATATGAAAACAGTAGCGAACAGCAAACAATTACCAATTAAATTTATGTAATAAATTGACTTTAAGCAATGTAACTGTACAGATGCTTGTTTTAATATTGTTGTTATCAATTGTTTTAATATTGCATTATTAAAAAATTCAAAAACTTAATAAACTGTTGAATAAAGGTATTGTTAATTGTAAAAACTGTTATATATTTGCGTCCGCCTTAATAATAAGGGGGCGAGTAGCTCAGTTGGTTCAGAGCACTTGGTTTACACCCAAGGGGTCAGGGGTTCGAATCCCTTCTCGCCCACAATTTTTAGCGATAAATAAATAGGGCGCATAGCTCAGCTGGTTCAGAGCACTTGGTTTACACCCAAGGGGTCAGGGGTTCGAATCCCTTTGCGCCCACCTATTAGGGCTTTGTCCTGCAGTAGAGGTAATTTTTTTGTATTGCGTTTTAACCAAGCGAGAATTATTGACAAAAGAATCAGCTTTACAGCATTGATTATTAATTTAATATCTTTTGTGTATTCCTAGTAACCAATTATTGTATGCAAATTAAGTTGTTTATAAATGCGGTTTGTAATAAAATTTGGTTTATACTACAGTTTATATCAAATGTATAAAATACTCAATAACAAAAATTAAACATATAGTTAAGTATCTGAATAAGATACGATAATTAAACAAATATCTGCAAAGTTTAGTTACGCTTGTTTATAAAATAGCTAAACTCAATAAAAAATGGCTTAAATTGAATTGTATGAGGATAGGAATTACTTTTAGCACTTTTGACTTACTTCACGCAGGTCATATTAAAATGTTAGAAGAAGCCAAACGTCAGTGCGACTACTTAATCTGCGGACTTCAAACAGATCCTACTATTGACAGACCTGGTAAAAACAAGCCTGTACAAACCGTTGTTGAAAGGTACATTCAATTAAAAGGATGCAAGTATGTAGATGAAATAGTTCCTTATGCTACCGAGCAAGATTTGGAAGATATTTTAAAGTCGTTTCATATCGATGTCAGAATCATTGGAGATGAGTATGCTAACAAGCAATTTACTGGTCGCGATTACTGCGAAAAAAAAGGAATTAAACTGTATTTTAACAAAAGAGAGCACCGTTTTTCAAGCAGCGGACTCAGAAAAGAGGTTCACAACAAGGAAAGTTTAAAACTTAAAGATAAATAGT
Organism: Tenacibaculum sp.; assembly: GCA_047971505.1. GTDB lineage: Bacteria > Bacteroidota > Bacteroidia > Flavobacteriales > Flavobacteriaceae > Polaribacter. Next base: position 31,134 of record JBKDZU010000022.1, on the reverse strand, counting down.
GAGCAAACAAAGCAGTCAATAATCTATAAAAAAAACAAGGCAAAATGAATATAGCCGTAGTGGGCACAGGCTATGTAGGCTTGGTTTCAGGAACCTGTTTTTCTGAAATGGGAAACAAGGTTATTTGTGTTGATACTAACCGTAAAAAGATAGCTAAACTACACAAGGGCATAGTTCCTATATACGAGCCTGGGTTAGAAAATATGGTGCTAAAAAATATTGAAAAAAAGAATTTGTTTTTTACCACTGAATTAGAGGAAGCCTTAAGGCAAGTTGAAATTGTATTTATTGCTGTGGGAACTCCCACGGGTGAGGATGGTTCTGCCGATTTGCAATATGTTTTAAGAGCAGCAACAGAGATAGGACAAAAAATAGATTGCAGTATAATAATAGTCAACAAATCAACCGTACCTGTAGGCACTGCCGATCGGGTAAGAGCAGTTGTAAAACAACAATTGCTAAAAAGAGGCAAAGACTTTGACTTTGAAGTAGTTTCAAATCCTGAGTTTTTAAAAGAAGGCGACGCTGTAAACGACTTTATGAAGCCTAACCGCGTAGTTATAGGTGCAAGTTCAGAGTCTGTTTTTCAAAAGATGAAAGAGTTGTACAGTCCGTTTTTTAGAACCCACGATCGCTTTATAAGAATGGATGTGCGCTCGGCAGAGATGACCAAATACGCAGCCAATGCTATGCTGGCCACTAAAATATCCTTTATGAATGAAATGGCTAATATTTGCGAAAGGGTAAATGCCGATATCAACCATGTTCGCATAGGTATAGGTTCTGATAAGAGAATAGGTTACAGTTTTATTTACCCTGGCTCGGGCTATGGAGGTTCCTGCTTTCCCAAAGATATCAGGGCATTAAAGAAAATAGCTGAACAAAGCGGGTATAGAGCACGACTCATTGAATCGGTAGAAGAGGTAAACAACAAGCAAAAGTATATTATAGCTGAAAAACTTATCAAAAGATTTGGAGAAGATTTATCAGGTAAAATTTTTGCCCTATGGGGATTGTCATTTAAACCTGGCACTGATGATATGCGCGAGGCACCCTCTATATATGTAGTAAAAGAATTGGCAAAAAGAGGCGCGAAAATACACGCTTATGACCCCAAAGCAATGCCAATGGCTGAGCAATATTATTTAAAAGATGTAAAAAATATTGAGTATTTCAATTATAAATACGAAGTTTTAAAACACTCAGATGCTTTAATTTTGCTAACCGAATGGAAAGAGTTTCGCTCGCCAGACTTCTCAGAAATACAAAAACAACTAAACTACCCAATTATCTTTGATGGAAGAAACCAATATAATACTTTCAATTTACAAGATATGGGCTTTGAATATTATCAAATAGGCAAGAATTAATGAAAGTTTTAATTACTGGAGTAGCTGGTTTTATTGGTTTTCATATAAGCAAAAGGCTTTTAGAGGAAGGAAATTCAGTAATTGGCATTGATAATATCAACAATTATTACGATGTTAATCTTAAGTTTGCTCGATTAAGCGAACTTGGATTAGATGTAAAAAACGCTAAAAATTTTTATCAAAAAACATTTAGCAACACCTATAAGAATTTAAAGTTTGTTAGAATCAATTTAGAAGATAAAGAGGAGTTATTTAAACTTTTTACTACTGAAAAATTTGACGTAGTTTGCCACTTAGCAGCTCAAGCGGGAGTTCGTTACAGTATCGAGAACCCAAATGTATACATGCAAAGCAATATAATTGGCTTTTTAAATATTTTAGAATGTTGCAGGCATCACAAAACCAATCATTTAGTATACGCAAGTAGCTCTAGCATTTATGGTGCTAACAAGAAAATACCATTTTTTGAAGAAGATAAGACAGATAACCCTGTTAGCTTATATGCTGTTACCAAAAAAAGCAACGAGCTAATGGCGCACGCTTATAGCCATTTATATAAAATACCAACAACTGGTTTAAGGTTTTTTACAGTATATGGTCCTTGGGGAAGACCCGATATGGCACCCATGCTTTTTGCCGATGCAATTTCAAACAATCGCCCAATTAAAGTATTTAACAATGGAGATATGGAGCGAGACTTTACCTATATAGATGATATTGTTGAAGGACTGAAAAGGGTGATAAAGAAAACTATAAAAAACAGAGAATTGTATAAAATTTATAATATAGGGAATAACGATTCAATTAAATTATTAGAGTTTATTGAAGAAATAGAAATAAATATAGGAATCATAGCTAAAAAAGATATGCTACCCATGCACATGGGAGACGTTAAAAAGACTTGGGCTAAAGTAGAAAAGTTAATAAATGATTTTGATTACAAGCCTAAAATAAATTTTAAAAAAGGAGTGAAAAACTTTATAGAATGGTATTTGATTTTTTTTAAAAAGTCATCATCAAAAATTAATTGACTTCAAAAATGAATTTTTGTAAAAAAAAGATACTTATAACAGGAGGAGCTGGCTTTATAGGTTCAAACCTATGCGACAAATTCATTGAGATGAACAATGAAGTGCTTTGTTTAGACAATTTTGCTACAGGTAAAAGAGAAAACATAACTCACTTGCTAGGCAATAAGAGGTTTAGACTACTAGAAGGCGATATTAGAACTTTAAACGACTGCAGAAATGCTGTTAAAGGAGTAGATTATGTACTTCATCAAGCAGCCTTAGGCTCAGTACCTAGGTCGATAAAAGACCCTGTAACTACTAATGAAACCAATATAAACGGTTTTCTCAATATGCTGGTGGCTTCAAAAGATGCCAAAGTAAAACGCTTTGTGTATGCAGCGAGTTCATCCACCTATGGAGATTCTAAAGAATTGCCTAAAATAGAAGAACTGATAGGCAAGCCTCTATCGCCTTATGCTATTACCAAATACGTAAATGAATTATATGCCGATGTTTTTGCTAAAACTTATGGTTTAGAAACCATTGGGCTTCGCTACTTTAATGTTTTCGGGAAAAGGCAAGATCCCAAAGGAGACTATGCAGCAGTGATACCTAAATTTGTGAGACAGTTTATCAAAGGAGAATCGCCAACTGTTAATGGCAATGGTAGCTTTTCAAGAGACTTTACCTATATAGACAATGTATTACAGGCAAATATATTATCTTTGTCAGCCAAAAAAGCAGAAGCTGTAAATACTGTTTACAATATAGCTTACGGACAAAGAAACACATTAAATGATTTGGTGAGTTATATAAAAAACTATCTGTCAAAGTTCGATTCAGGTATACAGCATATAGCAGTTAATTACGGTCCAAACAGACAGGGCGACATTGCTCATTCTTTAGCAAGTATAGATAAGGCGAAAAAGTTGTTAAACTACCAACCGCAGTACTCTTTACAACAAGGATTAAAGCAATCTATAGATTGGTATTGGCATAATTTATAATTAATGGATAAGATAAAAATAGCAGTTATAGGCTTAGGTTATGTAGGTTTACCACTAGCGCAGTTGTTTGCTACCAAATACCTAACTGTAGGCTTTGATATTGACAAAAAGAGAATAGACGAGCTAAAATTGGGTGAGGACATTACCCTTGAAATAGAAAACAAGCAATTGCAAGCAGTATTGCTCAAAGAAATATCCGATAAAAAAGGATTGTTTTGCACCACTTCAGCTAAAGACATAAAAGACTGCAACTACTATATAGTTACAGTTCCAACTCCTGTTGATAAAAATAACAGACCTGTATTAAAGCCCTTGTTAAAAGCAAGCCAAACAGTGGGTAAGGTTTTGCAAAAAGGAGATATAGTAATTTATGAATCAACAGTATATCCAGGAGCTACCGAAGAAGAGTGCGTTCCTGTACTAGAAAAGTACTCTGGATTAGAGTTCAATAAAGATTTTTACGTAGGCTATTCGCCTGAAAGAATCAATCCGGGAGATAAGCAACACACAGTGGAGAAGATATTAAAGGTAACCTCAGGCTCAAGTTCCGAAACAGAAAGCAAAGTAGATAAGTTGTACAAATCAGTAGTTTTGGCAGGCACCCATTTAGCACCTTCTATTAAAGTTGCAGAAGCCGCCAAGGTAATAGAAAATGCTCAGCGAGATATCAACATAGCTTTTGTAAATGAATTGGCAAAAATATTTAACTTGATGGATATCAACACCCACGAAGTGCTGGCTACCGCCCAAACAAAATGGAATTTTTTGCCCTTTAAACCTGGCTTGGTAGGCGGACACTGCATAGGAGTTGATCCCTATTATTTAGCGCAAAAAGCCCAAGAGTACGGCTATCATCCCGAAATTATTTTGGCAGGACGACGCCTAAACGACAGTATGGGTAAGTATACAGCTACTGAGGTAATAAAGCTGATGATTAAAAGTGATATTAAAATTAAAGGAGCTAAAATTTTGGTATTAGGGATTACCTTTAAGGAAAACTGCCCTGACGTGCGCAATACCAAGGTGGTAGATGTAGTTAGCACCCTAAAAGAATACGGCACGGATATCACAATTTACGATCCTTGGGCAAGTGAAAAAGAGTTAAAACGTGAATACGGTTTAGCTTTGACAAGTAAGCCGCCCACCCAAACATTTGATGCTATTGTGCTATGCGTGGCGCATGCAGTGTTTAAAGGATTGGATATATCAGGGTTTAGAAATAGCAAATCGGTGGTTTACGACATTAAGGGCTTGTTGGATGAAAAGGATAAGAAGGGTTTGTAGTTATGAAATTATAAAAATGATGAATTTAAAAGACAAATCAATACTAATTACAGGAGTAACGGGACCTTTTAGCAAGAAGTTTACAAAATGGTGTTATTGGGATAAAAATATATAATCATTTTTGATGGAGATAACCGATATATTAATAAAAATAATAATAGAGTATTATTATAGTAAGTAAATGAAACATCTATGTCTAATTTTTAGACATACAGCGGGATGATTATTTTTGCACATAAAAAAATTAAAGCAGCTATAGGTAAAGATCTGCCTTTAACATCAAAAAACGGGATAATGTTAACCATAAATAGTTTTAAAATCCAAACATGATACGCTTTTTCGACTTTGTTTTTTCCTTTTTTGGAATACTAGTTCTATTGCCTTTAGGTTTAATTATTTATATTGCAGGACTTTTTGATACAGGTCATCACATCTTTAAGCAACAACGAGTAGGTAAAAACCAAAAACCCTTTACCTTGTTAAAGTTTAGAACCATGTCAATAAATACTAAGTCAGTAGCCACTCATTTGATAAGCAGTAATTCAGTGACAAAGCTGGGAGGGTTTTTAAGGAAATTCAAATTTGATGAATTACCACAATTAATAAATGTTTTAAAAGGCGATATGAGTTTGGTAGGACCAAGACCCAACCTATTTAATCAAAAAGAATTAATAAAAAAAAGATCGCAAAAAGGGATATATGATTATTTACCAGGGATTACAGGTTTAGCTCAAATTAGCAAAATAGATATGTCTAACCCAGAAAAACTAGCCAAAGCTGATGCAGAAATGCTAAACAACTTAAATGCCAAAAAGTATTTTCAATATATCTTTGCTACTTTAAGTGGCAAAGGTTCGGGCGACAGAATAAAACCCAACAAAAAATGAAAGCCATAATACTAGCAGGCGGTTCGGGCACTCGCCTATATCCCATTACCAGAGGAGTTTCCAAGCAATTGCTACCCATATACGACAAACCCATGGTTTACTATCCTTTATCGGTGGTAATGCTTGCTGGGATTCGAGAAATTTTAATCATATCTACCCCTGAAGATTTAGGTAATTTTAAAAAGCTGCTCGGCAGTGGCAATCAGTTTGGGATTCAGCTAAGCTATATAGCCCAGCCCTCACCCGACGGACTAGCTCAGTCATTTATTATTGGAAAAGACTTTATAGGCTCTGACAATGTCTGTTTAATTTTAGGCGATAATATCTTCTACGGACACGGACTTCCAGAAATGCTACAAAAGGCTATTTGCTATGTAGAAAAAGAAAAAAAAGCCACTATTTTTGGCTATAAAGTAAACGACCCGCAACGCTATGGAGTGGTTGCCTTTGACCCTAAGGGCAATGTGCTATCCATTGAAGAAAAACCAAAAAATCCAGCTTCAAATTACGCCGTAGCAGGTTTGTACTTTTATCCCAACAATATAGTATCTATAGCTCAACAAATAAAGCCCTCCAATCGCGGTGAGCTAGAAATAACCTCTGTAAATCAAGTTTATCTGCAGTCAGGCACTTTAAAGGTAGAACTGATGGGACGTGGCTTTGCCTGGCTAGATACAGGAACCCACCGCTCATTAATGGAAGCCAGCCAGTTTGTAGAAACCATTGAAAAACGCCAAGGCTTAAAAATAGCCTGCCTTGAAGAAATTGCCTATTATATGAGTTATATAGATAAAAAACAACTCAAAGAGCTAGCAAAGCCTTTATCAAAAAATGAATACGGGCAATATTTGCTAGGGCTAGTAAAAGAATAAAATAAGAATATAAGCGCACCAAAACTAAAACTGTATATAATTAATAAATTTACACTTTTGACGATTTTATTATCTGATATACTAATCCAGCAAATATGAGTTTTAATTTTTTATAAAAAAAAGAATGCCCAAATAGAAGTGGGCATCCTTGTCAAACAAAATAAAAAAATTAATCTAACTTTACGGTTTTAGTTTTGTCAAAATTTTACCATCCAGGGTTTTGTTCCAATTGTGTGTTTAGCACTATTTGCCCTATAGGAATGGGCAACAGATAGTCTCTGTTAATATTAAATTCGTATCCATTTGGGATGATATTTTTATATGGGTCCAGATAACCCTCTTCATTTACATATATATTTGTGCCTATAACTAAATTGGGATAGTCAGATTGAACGAAATAGGCTCCTAAAGGTCTTTGACCAACTATTAGTTCATCTGCGGCAGCCCAACGTGCTATATCGTTAAATCTATACCCTTCAACAGCAAGCTCAACCGTTCTTTCTCTTCTGACCTCGTTTATTATAGGACTTAAAGAAGGGTATAGCCAATCTGGGTCAACAGCAATATTTCCCATATCTAAATTGGGCATGCCTGCTCTGGCTCTTAAAACATTTATTGACTTATCTAAATCGGATTGCGATATGGTTGCTAACTCGGCTTTTGCCTCAGCAAAACTGAGAAGTACTTCAGCAAACCTAAAAATGGGGGCTGCTATTTCCCCAGATCTTACCTCGTGGTATTCCGGATTTTTAGAAGCAGGTTTCCTTATTTGATAACCCGTAGGTGTAATATCCTCATCTGGTCCGTCTATTCGCGATAGTTTAAATGTTATTTCTGGTCGGTCTTCGCGGTAAATTTCACCTGGCGACCATATTGTAGCTGTAATCCTAGGGTCTCTATTGGCAGTATAGTTAACAAGACCTTTGTCGCCTTTGTATAATGGGCTGACAGATATAGGATTGCCATCGGTACACAGATAGCGATCTGCTAAGCGTTTTGTAATTCCATAGCCTCCTGTTCCTCCGTTAAATCTCAAGTTTGCATTGTGATAAAGACCTAAGCCTGCATCGTATTTGCGCCAAAGCATCATCTCCTTACTATCTGAGTGATCTTCTGAGTAGAACAGTTTTCTATAACTCAACTCTATATCATCTCCCATATCGATACCCCAAGGTCCGGGGTTGTCTATCAATTTTTCTGCTGTTTGGGCAGCTATTGTTAAGAAAGAGCTTCCATCAGAACCAGTTACTCCAAAAGGTGTTCCTGCGTGGTACTTCTCCCAAGTGCCCTCATATAAGGCGACCCTTGTTTTAAACAGCATGGCTACTTCTTTACTCAAGCGATTTCCACTGTTTATTTTTCCCGATGGTAAACGGTTAATAGCCTGGTCTAGATCTGCAATAATATTAGATGCTGTAACATTTCTCGAATCTCTAGGAGCTTGCAATTCTTCGGAGTTAGGTTTTAATTCTGTTGTAAAATACGGGACTCCTCCAAAGTTTCTCAATAGGTTAAAATAAAAGTAAGCTCTAAAGAAATAAGCCTCGCCAAGCCATTGGTTTATTTGTTCTTCGGTTGCATTTACACTAGTGTAGTTATCAAAAAAGATATTTACCGTTCTGATGCTGCCAAAGCCGTATGCTCCAGATCCGGAACTAATAGTATTGAGTCCTCTTAACCTATTATTTGGGGATATTGCAATTTCAGTATCCGAATTGGCATCTGTCCAATATATGCCTCCCGAAAAGGAATCGCTACCCCATGAAGGAAAAGAAGAGTAAAACTGTGTTGTATATAATTCTAAATCTTTAGGTGTTTTCCAAAAATTGTTTTGTGTTATGTCATCTAAAGATGGTCTGTCTAAAAAGTCTTTTTCGCATGAAAATAAAGTAATTAAGACAAAAGCACCTATAATTAATTGTGTGTATTTATTATTCATAATTATTTTTTTAATAGTTAAAGACTAATGTTTAAACCCACTGAAATAACTTTTTGTAAAGGATATATTTTGCCAGCTCCCCAATCACCTCCTGTTGCTTCAGGGTCGATATACTTGTTGAGTTTGGTAAAGGTCAGCAAGTTTTCACCAGACATAAAAAAATTGAGATTGGTCAGCCCGATTCTGGAAAGAACTTGATTTGGAAGGGTATAGGATAGCTGTATGCTCTTTACACGCATATATGCTGCATTTTGAAGATACTTGGTTTGTACACGTTGATTTTTTTTATGTTCTGCATTCAGATAGGGTTTTGGGAAATAAGCATCCGTATTTTCGGGTGTCCAATAGTCTATATGGTCGGTAAACACAGAATTTTGCCAGCGGTTACCCACAAAACCCCAAAATACATTACCGCCTATCCACAAGTCTCTTTTGCCAATTCCTTGCATAAAAATTGACAGTTCAATTCCTTTATAATTAGCACCTAGGTTTATACCATAATTATATCTCGGAGCTGAATTGCCTATTATGGTTCTATCTCCAGGGTCGTCAACTGTATTCAGCCCTGTTGTTATTTTATTATCTCCATTTAAGTCGGCATATTGAACATCGCCAGCTCCCCAAGTGCCTCCGTGAATCTCACTTTGAGAGGGTGCTGCTGCTGCTGCTGCTTCAGATTCAAAAAAGCCTACAGTTTTAAAGCCCCATATTTCACCTATTTCTTGTCCAACTCTGCGTCCAATTGAATTTGTAGGGTTTTGGTATTTGGTGACAATTGTCTTGCTATCGCCTATGTTAAAGCCAATGTTGTAGTTAAATTTTCCTATATGGTCTTTCCAATTAAGCGATAGTTCTAGTCCTTTTGTAGACATTTCAGAGTTGTTTTCTTGAGGGGGATTAGTGCCAAACGTGGCTGGCAATTGATCTACCGGACCAATCATATCTTTTATATCTCTTTTAAACCAATTAAAGGATAAGGATAATTTGTTTTTAAACATTCTTGTATCAAAGCCCAGGTCGAGTGTTGTAACGGTTTCCCAAGTTAGATCAGGGCTTACTGGTCCTGGTGGGGTAACAACAAAGGGTAGGTTACCATCGATAAGCCAAGTAGATTGAAAACTGTTAAAAGGCGGGTTAAAGCGTCCTTCAGAACTCGGATCGTGATTGCCTAATCCACCCCATGAGCCTCTTATTTTTAAATAATTCACTGTACTTTTTAATGGCTTCCAAAATCCTTCTCTCGATATATTATATCCAGCAGAAGCGGAAGGGAAGAAACCCCATTTCCTGCCTTTGCTGAAAAAGGAACTTCCATCGTACCTGCCGTTGAACTCTACAAGGTATTTTTCGTCAAAATTATAAGTGAGTCTGCCAAAAACACCTTGTGTAGCTCTTTGATTAACTCCATCTGAAGCAAATTGTTCTCCTACTGTAGTTGAAATAGCTGTTATGTTTTGGGTAATAAGCTCATTTCCTCTGCCAAACAATGAGTTGAATTGTGTAAAGCGCTCTTCATAGCCTGCCATTACATAGAAATTGTGTTTGTTGTTTACACTCTTGGTATAGGCTGTGGTAAAGTTTAACAGACGAACGGTTCTTTCACTAAATCCTTTGACAATAAAATTAGGATTAAAACCAAGTGCCTCTGTGCTTCCATCTGGCTGAACTACCTCAGCTGTTAAAAAACTAGCTGTAGTTTTCTGAGAAATATTGCTCCAGTTATAAGAAACTTTTGTCACCCAATTTTTAACAGGCTCAAATTTAGCTGCTAGCTTTAAAAAAGTAGTGTTTTTAATATTATCTGAGGTGCCTCCATCCCTTAAGTCAATAGCCTCTCTAGTTATAAGGTCACCATCTGGGTTGTACAACGGATTTACTGGCCACATTTTTGATATTTGATGATAAATTATACCACGTCCAGTAATTCCAGTTGACCCTGTAGGGAACAAGGTGTTTTCTCTGCTGTATTTGGCAGAGCTATTTAAACTTAACCAGTTATTTATTTTAGTATTTAAATTTGCCAAAAAGTTAACTCTATCATACGAGTTTTTTGCAAAGGTCAGGTTTCCATTTTGCTCGAATAATGCTCCTGAGAGGTAGTAAGAGGTTTTTTTCTTTGATCCTCCACTTAAACTTAGGTTGTGCTGCTTGCGCGTTTGCCAGCCTTTGTACATTTCTTCGTACCAATCTCTATTAGCGTAACCTGTTGAATAAGCTGTCCAAACCTGACGTCCATCGTTAAAAGTTCTTATTCCAGCTTCTGGAATTAGACCTGCTTGTACATCTTCCATTAATTGCATTGTTTTTTCGCTAAAAATAGGTTTATTGCCATCGTTTATTGAACCTGTATTGTACATTTTAGCAAAATCAATTGAGTTAGCAAACTTAGGTATTATTGTAGGTTTTGACAGGGCGTAATTAGTATTGTACGTTACTTTAATTTTTCCATCGTTGTTGCCTCCACTTTTTGTAGTTATAAGAATTACACCAAAAGCTCCCCTAGAGCCGTAAATGGCTGCTGATGCTGCATCTTTTAAAATGGTTATATCTTCTATATCTGAGGGGTTAATGGAACTCATCTGTGTGGAAGTAATAGGAATGCCGTCTAACAGAATATAAGGGCTGCCTGTGCCTCTAATATTAATGCTTTGGGTTGCTCCTGGCTCGCCGCCAGCATTGTTAACCGAAATATTGAGGTTGGCAACTACACCTTGTAAGCGTTGTTGTATATTGGAAACTGGACGCTCGCCTAAGTCATCTACTTTTATGCTTTCAACGGCACCTGTTAAATTCTTTTTTTTCTGGGTGCCGTATCCAACAATTACCACTTCTTCCAAACTCTGAACTTGTTCCTTTAAAATTACATTTATCGTTGTATTGTTGGAATTAACGGGTATTTCAATTGCAGCAAAACCTAGGGTTCGAAACTCTAAAATAGTATTTGGTTTAGAAATGGCAATGCTGTAGTTTCCGTTTATGTCTGTAATTGTGCCATTTGAGGTGCCTTTTTCTACAATGTTAGCACCTGGCAAAGGAGTTCCATTGGAGTCGGTGACCTTTCCTGTGATTGTAGTCTTTTGTATATCAGCATTTATTGCAGTCTTTCTGTTTGGTTTTGGTTGTATGGTATTTACTGATAAAGTTTGTTTATCAACTAAATAAAAGGTTTTGACAGCTTTTATTTTTGTAGATACCGATTTGTTTAAATTAATATTGCTTATCTTATAAACAAACTGAAATTCTATTTCACCAATGTGTGCGGGGCGGGGCGGGGATAAGGACATTTTTGCCTGCACTGCAAAAAATACTGCAAATACAAAAAGTGTACTGAGGGTTGTTTTTAAGTTAAGTGACAGATTTTGTTTTCTCGGTGGTTTAAGAAGCTTTCTCATACTTTTTAGACATTTTTACGATTAATTTTATTTAGGTTAATTACATCTTTTAAAAATATATTGCTATTTTTAGTTTTTTATAATTGTACTATAATTTATAGCAAGCATTGTTTAAAGATGATTTTTTATAAGGGTTGTTTACCCTTATAGACGTTTGGTTTGTTTTATATGGTCAATTATTATTTGAATTTGCACTTATATATTTATATGTTTTAATTCAATGTCTTCTTTTGTTGCTTGTACGCTTAACTATCTAATAAATAGCTTTATAAATAAGCCTTACGCTTTTTAAATTACTTAAACAAGTATTTAACTTAAACTGTGATTAGATTAATTAATAATTTTTTAACGCTGCAATATACAATAAATTTTTAAAAACAACTATTACCTACCAGTAATTTTTATAATTATTTTTATTTTAAGCTTGTTTTTTTATTGTATTTATTTTTTTTGCAAAAAATTTGATAAAATTAAGCTACAATTAAGCAATAAGCTTATAATCAAGTGTAAAAAAGCTATTTTAACACTGTTTAATTATATGATTTTTTAAAGGCCAAAGTACTCTAAGCTCAATGTACACTTCAAAGCTGACTCAAAGAGCAGTTTGTTATTTGTTAAAAATCAATACTTTAAACAAATTAAAATATTATTAAACTATCAATACGAGTTCAATAGGTAGTAATGAGAACTGCTTTAGTAATTTTATATCTTTTAAATATAAATTATTAAAGACTTGCCGTTTATTGAACTGCCTTTAAAGCATTGATATTTCCATATCCAACCTCAGGATGTTTATTTGGATAATAATCTGCCGATTCTTTCATTTTTTGCAGTACCTGTTCACGAGACCAGTTCGGATGCCTTGACCAAATCAAAGAAGCAATTCCAGCAGTAGTAGCCGTAGCAATAGAAGATCCGCCAATATAATTTTCTTTTCCGTTATAATAACTTAAAACAGGTATTTTGTTATCTGTTCCATTTCTTCTTTGCATTTGAATAGTAAAGTCAATTTTAGAACCAGTATGACATATATCACAATTATCATAAGTACCTTCTTTAACTCCAGTAACCGCAACGGTTTCATCCATCCAAGCTGGAAAAATAACTCCAAACCAAGTGGTTAAAGAAGTAGAAGTACCTCCAGCAGCAATAATCATTTTTCCTTTGCTATAAGCATATCTCACCGCATCTTCAACTCTGCCAATTCTAAATGGAGAACCCAAAGACATTGAGATTACTTTTACATCGCTTTTGTTTGCTAAAGCAATAAGAGCTTCCGATACTCCTCTTTTTTCGTGATAGTCATCAATAACAACATTTTTAACAGCCCTGTAAGAAACTAAATTAGCATTATAAGCAACTCCAAGCGGCAAATTATCATTATTTCTTGGAGCAACAGCAACTGAAGCCATACTTGTGCCATGACCACACTTGTCGTTTACTCCATCGTAATTATTTGACCAATACCACCAAGAATCAACATAAGTGCCATATTTTTCAACAAATCTGCCCGAAGAATAACCGTCGTTAAAATATTGATTCATCCATTTCTGCTCCAAAGAAAGCCCAGTATCTATAACAGCAACGGTAATTCCAGATCCTGTACTGTAATTCCATGCCTGTGGTATTTTATGGGCATCAAAAGACCAAGGTACTTTTGCTCCCGGCGCTACAATACGATAATCATTAACATTAATGTTTGCTTGTCTGTAACCACAACCTAATAATAATAATTCAGAAAGATCATCTGAACGTTGTTGAGTATTTGAGGTAAAGAAATTGTAATCTGAAGGTTCAATATACCTAATTCTGCTGTCGTTTAACAAAGCAATTAATGTTTCTTTGTTGTTTACTTTAATATCTAAAACATTAATATTTTCGTCAACATAAATTTGATTTTTAGTTTTTGAATAAATTTTTTCTGAGTTTCTTATTAAAGTTAAAACTTGATCTTTGATACTCAAAGAAGTAGAGCTTTTTTTAAAATTGCTTTTTGAACTGCCATAACCAATAGTTAAAATATTATTGCTGTGCTTTAGAGCACTGTAAATGGTGTGAACATCTTGTTCAGACCATTTAAAATCTCCTTTTTCTTCAAGTGATTCTTGAATAATTTTGTTTATTTCTGACTTGCTTAAAAGCTCTTTAGGCTGATCAATTACTTCTTCAATTAATTCATTTTCAATCAATTCATTTGTAGAGCATGAAAATATTGTCAAAAGAATTCCAAAAATTAAAACTTGCTTTTTCATGTGTTTAAAAATTATGTTAATACTAATTAATTATTGATTGAAGTCAATAATTGTTCTATAAAAACTATATTAAAATATTAGAATCAAGGATTAAAAAACACAAATTGATTATTGATAAGTTATAACACTACGTTTGGTAATTTTAAGTAAATACAAAATATAACCTCCTAATTTATTTAATATATATTTTTATATAAAAAATACAAACTACAACCCAATTTAATCTTTTTATTTACCTTATTTTTTATTGAATAACTGTTTTTATGTAATGAAGTATTCATATAATATAGGGGAGGAGGTGTTATTAAGAAATAATTTTTATAAATACTAAAAATTAAAATTTATATTCAAACAAAGAGCAAATAAAGTACAAATATAAAAAAATATTAATATAATTAAAAAATAATTTTATTTTTTTAACACTGTTTAAATACTATTTGGTTAGTGTTTATTTTTACAATATTTATAGCCAATTGGTTATTAATACTAATTAAAAGCTTTATATTTGCGGTTAGCTATATCTTTTATAGATGATTGTTTTTTATATCAAAACCAAAAATCCCCCAAAGGCAATTTTGCTAAAAACTCCACAAATAAAGGCGGTTAGCTGTACTGACTCTGTATCTAGCCTTGACAAGGCTAAGCATAAGTGCTGTTACAGATATCTAAAAAAAGGAATAAACTGTAAGCGTTGTCCTTTGATTTACAAGCTAAAGAAAACTTCTTAAAATTATTTTGACTTTAATAAAAAGTAATTTTTCTTTCCTTTTTGCAATAACACGTATTTATTGGCAATTAGATCGTTTGAGCTAAGGAGGTAGCTTTCATTAACTTTTTGTTTATTTACCGAAATGGCATTTTCTTTTAAAGCTCTTCTAGCCTCACCTCTCGACTTTAAAAAATGAGTTTTTCCAGCCAGTGCTTCAAGCATATTCAAGCCTTTATTTATTTCTTCTTTTAATATTTCAGACTGAGGAACTCCCTTAAATACTTCTAAAAAAAATTGCTCGTCTAGCTTTTTTAAATCAGCAGTAGTTGCATTGCCAAACAAAATTTCCGAAGCCTCTTTTGCCTTTTGATAGGCTTGTTCTGAATGTACAAAAACTGTTAGTTGCTCGGCAAGTTTTTTCTGTAAAATTCTCAAATGAGGTGCTTCTTTGTGCTCGTTAATTAAGGTTGTAATACTTTCTTTATTTAAAAAAGTAAATATTTTAATGTAGTTTTGAGCATCCTCATCCGAAGTATTTAGCCAAAATTGGTAAAACTTATAAACTGATGTTTTTTCAGTATCCAGCCAAATATTTCCACTTTCTGATTTTCCAAATTTAGTTCCGTCAGCTTTAGTAACCAAAGGGCAAGTTGCAGCAAAAACCTGTATTTGCTTGCTTGGGTTCATCCTGCGAACCAGTTCTGTACCAGTAGTTATATTTCCCCATTGATCGGAACCTCCCATTTGTAGCTTGCACCCGTAAGTTTTGTGCAAGTGGTAAAAATCGTAACCCTGAATTAATTGATAGGTAAATTCAGTAAAACTCATCCCAGTTCCTTCCCGACCAGAAATGCGCTTTTTAACCGAATCTTTTGCCATCATATAATTTACTGTAATTCGCTTGCCTACCTCACGGGTAAAATCAATAAACGAAAAGTTTTTCATCCAATCATAATTGTTTACCAATAAAGGAGTATTGGCTTTATCTTTATCAAAATTGAGAAAGCGAGCCAGTGTTTTTTTAATCCCAGCAATATTTTTATTTAAACATTGTTCACTCATAAGCCTGCGTTCGTCGGTTTTGTTTGAAGGGTCTCCAATCATTCCAGTTGCGCCGCCAACAAGTGCAATTGGCTTGTGCCCTGCCTTTTCTAAATGTATAAGCAATACAATAGGCAACAAACTGCCAATGTGCAATGAATCGGAACTAGGATCAAAGCCTATATAAGCCACCGTCATTTCTTTTTGAAGTTGAGCTTCTGTTCCCGGCATAATATCGTGTATTAATCCTCGCCATCTCAATTCTTCCACTAAATTTTCAGTCATTTATTTGCTTTATTAAATCTACAAAGATACATTTATAGCCTAAAAAATTATATTTTAGCTTTATGATTTTAATTACAGGAGCAACAGGTTTTTTGGGTTCTCATTTGCTGTATCACTTAGTTCTTTACAATGATAGTGTTTTGGCAATTTACCGCACCAAAGAAAAAATAAAAGCCACTAAAAGAGTATTTGGATATTATTCTAACCAATCTGTTGAATTGATGAAAAAAATTAATTGGATTAGAGCAGATATTACAGAAATTCCATCGTTAGAAAAGGTTTTTAGCTATCCCATCACACAAGTATATCACTGTGCTGCGTTGGTTTCTTTTTACTTAAAAGATTATAAAAAAATGAGAAAAACAAATATTGAGGGCACTGCAAATTTGCTTAACTTTTGCATAGATAAAAGGATTGATAATTTTTGCTTTGTCAGCTCTATATCTACACTTGGCACGTCTGATTCTAAATATATTACAGAAGAACATGAGTGGTATGACTCGGATAAAAACCACTGCTATGCTATAACCAAACAAGGAGCCGAAATGGAAGTTTGGCGAGCAAGCCAAGAAGGGCTTAATACAATTATTGTTAATCCTGGAGTTATTTTAGGAAGTGGTTTTTGGAATGAGGGTTCGGGCAGGTTATTTACTAAAATATACAGGGGCTTTAAGTTTTACACTGAAGGAGTTACAGGATTTATAGGCGTTAAGGATGTAGTGAAAGCTATGACAGCTTTGGTAGAGGCGGGCACTAAAAATCAGCGCTATGTATTGGTTTCAGAAAATAAGTCGTTTAAAGAGGTTTTTTTATTAATAGCAGAGGGGTTTAAAAAAAAAGCACCTTCGTTTAAAATTGGTAAAGCTAGCTCAGAGCTTATTTGGAGAGTTGATAACTTGCTAAATAAAATTACTGGTAAATCGCCATGGGTCTCAAAACAGGCTTTAAGACTTTCACAGCAAAAGCATTTTTATTCTTCCAAAAAAATACAAAGTGAAATCAATTTTAAGTTTAGCTCTATAACTCAAGTTATTGCGGAAATATGTAGTAATTTCCTTTCCGATTTGAGAAATAAAACCCAATAAAACTGTAATGAGGTTTATATTTTGCTATGAACTGGCAAAACAACACACAAAAAGTTTTAGTTATTTTTACATTAATGAGTAAGTTGTTAAATACAACCCTCGGGTGTTTTAAACGTTGTGGAGCTCGGTGCCTCGGGCTTGTTGTTGCGCTGTAATTTAGGCAGCAGTTTTGGCTGTTTTTTAAAAGGTAATTTAGTTTTTGATCTATATAGCGAGTCTTGTATGTGTTGCAATTTTTGATACTTTTTTTGCAAGCTGTCAATACAAGTTTTTACTTTGTTTAATATTTCAGAGTATTCATCGGCTCTTGAGGTGTAGTACATACTGCTATTGTTAAAGCGCAAGCTGTCAATTTTGTATTTCTGATATACTAAAAACATATAGTTAGACTCTTGGTTTAAAAACTTGTTTTTAATGCCTTTTGCCGATGTTGCTAAATACATATCGGTTAAAAGTGCTGCCATAGTATCTTTCGGAATCAAATCTTTTGGTTTTTTATAGATAGTATTGCTGGTACAAGCAACCAAAAAAAACAACAATAAACTGTGTACAATTTTGTTCATTACCTTTTAAATACTAAGCGCTTCCCTTTTGTTTGCTCATTAAACTTACCTTGGTTGTAAACCATATTGCCATTTACAAAGGTGTGAGTAATTTTATTTGAAAATTTAAAACCTTCAAAGGGAGACCAAGCACATTTGTACAAAATGTTTTGCTTGCTAACTACCCATGATTGATTTGGATTAACTAAAACAAGGTCAGCATAATAGCCTGGCTTAATAAAGCCTCTTTTTTTTATCTTAAATATTTTTGCAGGATTGTGACACATTTTCTCAACCGCTTTCTCAATTGATAAAACTCCTTGTTTTACCTTTTCTAAAATTGCTGTTACTGCATGCTGTACCAAAGGACCACCGCTAGGTGCTAGGGTATATGTCCTGTTTTTTTCTTCTAAGGTATGAGGTGCGTGGTCAGTAGCAATAATATCTATAGTATCGTTTAATAGGGCTTTCCACAAGCCTTCTTTATCTTTTTGTTTTTTTACTGCTGGATTCCACTTGATATGCGTGCCTTTTTTATGGTAATCTGCCTCTGTAAACCACAAATGGTGCAGGCATACCTCGGCTGTAATTTGTTTTTCTTCTAAAGGAATATCATTTCTGAATAAGTGGGTTTCCTTTTCAGTTGACAGATGAAAAACATGCAAACGAGCTCCCGTTTTTTTAGCTAGCTCAACTGCTTTTGAAGACGATAAATAGCAAGCCTGTTCGCTTCGGATAGCAGGATGGTATTTTACAGGTATATCACTGCCGTATTTGGCTAAGTAGTGCTTGGTGTTTTGTGCAATGATTTTTTCGTCTTCGCAATGAACCGAAATTGGCAATTTAACAGAAGAAAATATTTCTTCTAAAACCTCTTGCTTATCAACCAACATATTTCCAGTTGATGAACCTAAAAACAGTTTAATTCCAGCTACTTCTTTAGGATTGGTTTTTAGCAGTTCTTCTAAATTATCATTAGTTCCACCTAGCATAAAAGAGTAGTTTGCAATAGAGGTTTTACGAGCTAACTCAAATTTAGCTTCTAATAAGGCTTGAGTTGTTGTATGCGGAAAGGTGTTTGGCATTTCGATATAAGAGGTAATACCTCCTGCAACTGCTGCTTTACTTTCAGTGGCGATATCTGCCTTATGAGTCATGCCTGGCTCTCTAAAGTGCACTTGGTCATCTATCATCCCTGGAATCAAATAACTGCCCTTAGCGCAAATAAGCACAGCATTGCTATTGTCAATATTTTTGGCTATTTGCTTTATAAAAGCTCCTTGAATTAAAACATCGCCTTGAAAAACCTTGTTTTCATTTACAATCTTTGCGCTTTTAATTAAATATTTCTGCATTTATTTGGGTAATCCGTTTAGCTTCATTTTTATTACGCCAAAAAAGGCCTCGTAAACTATACTGCCACTCATCTTTGACTCTCCTTTGGTTCTGTCAGTAAAAATTACTGATACTTCTTTAATTTTAAAATTGTGTTTCCACGCTTTGTACTTCATTTCAATTTGAAAAGCATAACCTATAAAATTTATCTTATTTAAATTAATAGTTTCTAGTACTTTCCGGCTCCAGCAAACAAAGCCTGCCGTTGTGTCGTGTACAGGCATCCCAGTTATAAAACGAACATATTTAGAAGCAAAATAAGATAAAAGTACTCTCTTTATAGGCCAGTTTACCACGTTAACACCAATAGAATAACGTGAGCCTATAGATAGGTCTGCCTTGCCTTTTGCGCAAGAATTGTACAACTTGATCAAATCGTTTGGATTGTGCGAAAAATCTGCATCCATTTCAATTACATATTCATAAGACCTCAACAAGGCCCATTTAAAACCGTGAATATAAGCTGTTCCTAACCCTTCTTTTTTAGTTCTTACCTCTATAAACAGATTTTTACTAAATTCTAATTGCAATTTTTTTACTATAGCAGCCGTACCATCGGGAGAATTATCGTCAACAATTAAAATATCAAAGCCTTTATCTTGCTTAAAGGTAGCTCTTATTATATCTTCTATATTTTCTTTTTCATTATAAGTTGGGATAATAACTAAGGTGTCCGACATATTGATTGTGCTAAATAAATACAAGCAAATATACACTATCTGTTTTAAATAATATTTCTAAAAATTTGTAGATATATTTGTAATTTCGGCAATTAATTAATCGGACTAATAAATCATAACAGATATTGCAGGCAATTGAACTCAACAACCCTACAGACAACAACCTTACTTTGATAATTGTTTTTGCTATAGTTTTAATAGCGGTGTTAAAATTGTTAAATTCAAATGAATTATCGGAGTATACAATTGCTTTTTTTAATTTAGGATTTTTTCAAAAAAAGTCAGATACAGCTTTTAACCTATTTACTCCTTTTCAGTTTATATTAACTGTATTTAGCTGTATTGTATTGTCATTAATTTTTTATACCTGTTTTCAGAACTTTATATTTTATCAAAATGATTTTACTGGCTTTTTAAAAATATTTACTTTTGTTTTTTGCTATCTTTTTTTTCGTTATTTTTTAGATATTATCATCGTAAGTATCTTAGCTATAAAAAAAAGTATTAGTTATTTTTTACATATAAAGTACGGCTACCTGTTTTCATTGTGCTTGTTAGTTTTTCCCGCTGTTATTATCAATATATACAGTTTAAAGGGCACTGTGTTTTTGCTAAGTGTTTTTATTGTTTTACTTGTTTTTAGAATGCTGTTAATTTTATTTAACAACAAAAAATTACTTGTAAGTAAATTGTTTTATTTTATTTTGTACCTTTGCGCCCTTGAAATAGCTCCGCTATTAATCCTATATAAAATCTTATATAAAACTACTATTACTTAAAAGAGAAATTTTATGAAAATAAAAACTATTTTAGTATCTCAACCAACCCCTAAAACCGAAACCTCACCTTATTTTGACTTAACTGAAAAGCTTAAAGTCAAAGTTGATTTCCGATCATTTATACATGTTGAAGGCATACCTGTTAAAGAGGTTCGCGCTCAAAAAGTAGATTTAAACAAATATACAGCTGTTATTTTAACAAGTAGGAATGCTGTTGATCATTTTTTTAGAATAGCTGATGAGATGCGCTTTACAGTTCCTAATTATATGAAATACTTTTGTCAATCAGAAGCAGTTGCTTATTATCTTCAAAAATATGTTGTTTACCGAAAGCGCAAAATATATGTTGGTGTTAGAACCTTTGATGAATTGGCTAGGTTGATAAAAAAACACAAAGAAGAAAAATTTTTATTGCCCTCATCCGATAAATTAAAAGATTTAATCCCTGCGGAATTGAACCAACTAGGCATTAATTGGAAACGAGCTAATTTATACAAAACTGTAGTTAGTGATTTATCTGATTTAAAAACTGTATTTTACGATATTTTAGTATTCTTTAGTCCATCGGGTATTGATAGTTTATTTAAAAATTTTCCTGGGTTTAAACAAAACAACACAAGAATTGCAGTTTTTGGAAACTCTACCATAAAGGCTGTTGAAGACAGAGGCTTGCGTGTAGATATTGCCGCTCCAACACCCGAAACTCCTTCAATGACTATGGCTTTAGAAAAATATATCAAACAAGTTAACGGAAAAAGATAAGTTTAATAGGTTTTAGCACTTGTGTAATGTTTAACTAAGCAGTGCGACTCTTTTAGCAAAAATCATTATATGCAAAAGCCTAAAGTAGTTGTACTGATTTTTGCCAACACCTCAGCTAGAGAGATATTAAATAAGTCGTTTACTAAAAATCAAAAATTATTTGGCTACTTAAATAAAAAGACTATTGCAACGGCAAAAAAAAGTAGGGCTCAGCTAATGTTTTGCGATGAAACCTTGCAAAAAGGTAAAAACTTTGCCGAAAAATTTGCCTGTGACATTGATGGTGTTTTTAAAAAGGGTTACCAGCATATAATTGCTATAGGCAATCATAGCCCTGGATTAAAAACTAAACATATTGCCTTTATTATTAATGCTTTACAAAAAGGACATAGTGTAATAGGTTTTTCATTAGATGGAGGAGTTTATTTAATTGGCATAACTAAAAAGCAGTTTAACAAGCAAGAGTTTTTAAACCTTCCGTGGCAAACAAATTTGTTGTTAAATTGCTTAGAAAAAGCTCTTTTTTCAAAAACTTTTATTGTTAAAAAACTCGAATATTTAAAAGATATTGATAATTACAACGATTTAAAATACTTCATAAATAATTATTCTTTTTCAAATAGTTTAAAAAAGTTACTTGTTCAATTAGTGTCTTTTTCTAAAAATATCTTTGCTAAAAATACAGCTAAGCTGCTTTTTTATTGGACTGTTTTTTGTTTTTACAATAAGGGTTCTCCATTTTCACTTTACCTTTTTAATAATCACACTTAAATCTGTTAAGCTTTTTTCTTAAAAACTGGATTTAAATTGCTTTTAAAAAATATAAAAGCCATTGTATTAGCAAAATCAAGTTATATAGTGCCTGCCAGAAAACTTTATTTTTTAAATAATAGCGCTTATAAATGAGGTTTTTACTTTAAATTAATTTGGACTAGGCTAATTAACAAGTTTATAGAATTAACTTGCAGAAGTAGGTCTTTAAACACAAGCAGTTAGCAATCTTACATCTATAGCCCTGACCTTTTGCTCAGTTTTTTGTCTGCAAAAAAATAAAGAAAGAAGAAAAGCAGTAGCGTTATACCTCTTTTTTAAGTGTAATATGTTGATTAATTGTGTTTTATATGTTTTTGTGCAAAAACTATTTAATTTTATCAGCAAAGCCACAATGGTTTTTCAGGAAGTTGATTTTAACAATGGTACATCTGTTAAAGTATCGTATAGACAATGGGCCAACTATACCTCAGTAACTCAGGCAGCAAATAACAATAATATTAATTTTAAGAATTGATGGAATGAATAATATTAGCCTACTAACACAGTGGGGGTTATTGATAATTACAAGCGTATTATTTATTTTTTTTTCACCTTTAGCAAAAACTAAAGAAGCCTTTTTTAAGGCAGTTCAAAAAAACAAAACTCCAAATGCCCTTATGCTTACTGGTAGCTTGGTAATTTCATGGATTTTTGCAAAGAGCATAACCAACGCATCTAATTTAGGCAAGCAATTTGGCTTAGTAGGTGGCATTGCCTATGCTGTGTATTACTTGTCGTTTGCCGTAGCTGGAGTTATTATTTATCAATTGAGAACTAAGGGAAACTATCAAAGCATTCACCATTTTTTAAAAACTAAATTTGGCAGCACAGCTATTGTTGTTTTTTCATTTTTAATTTTGATACGTCTTTTTAACGAAGTTTGGTCTAACACTATGGTGGTAGGTAGTTTTTTTGGAGTTGCAGGTAGTGCCTCTTACTACACATCAATCACCGTATTTACTGTTTTGACTTTAGCTTATGCATTAAAAGGAGGCTTGAGCAGTAGTATTTTTACGGACGCTGTTCAAATGATACTTTTTGCAGTATTGTTAGCCATTGTACTTTTAAAAATATTCAGCACAAAAAACTTTAACCTAACCTCAGTGGCTAACTCAAGCCAGTGGAGCATGAGCCTAGGAGGAAATTTAATGATAGCCGCCTTTATACAAATATTTAGCTACCCTTTTCACGATTCAGTTTTAACTGACCGAGGTTTTATTAGCAAGCCTAACACAACTTTATACAGCTTTTTATGGGCTAGCCTATTAGCATTTATTTGCATACTTGCATTTAGTTTAGTGGGGGTATTTGCAAAGCTAAACCATTTACAGGGTGAACCCACTGTAGCTTTGGGTAAATTGTTTGGCATAGGCATTTTGTCAGTGGTAAATTTTATAATGATTAGCTCTGCTGCCTCAACCTTAGATTCAGCTTTTGCATCAGCATCAAAACTAATGGCCGTTGACTTAAACATTAAATACTCGGTTCTTTTTGGCAGGCTAACAATGGTATTTTTGGCACTAGTAGGAAGCCTTCCTGTATTCTTTGCACCTTCAATACTAAGTGCAACAACCCTTAGTGGCACTATGGTAATTGGTCTGGCGCCAGTTTTTATATTTTGGCAAAAAGACAGCCCAAAAATAAGTTTTTACCTCTCTGTTTTATGCGGTATTATTTTTGGATGCTTACTAGTTTTTAAGGCTTTCCCCTCTTTCTTAATTTTAAGCACAGGCAAATATTCAACTTTACTGTGGGTCAATATTTGGGGAAACCTTATTTGTTTTATTCTTTATTTAATTCCTGTATGGATAAAAAAACAATTTCGTTAAAACCCCTAAAGGGTAAGGTTTTAGTTTTTGGCGGTGTATACAGCAACCTCCAATCATTAGAGGCACTTATAAAAATTGCAGAAAAACATAAAATTTTGCCCAATCAATGCTTTTGCACTGGCGATCTTGTTGGATACTGCAGTCAGCCTGAAGAGACGGTTCAAAAATTTATAAAATGGGGAGCTTATAGCATAATAGGAAATGTAGAACAACAATTGCGAAATGGCAAAACAAATTGCGGCTGTGAATTTAACGCAGGATCGCGTTGCGATATCTTCTCAAAAACTTGGTATCCATATGCTCAAAGTAAGCTTTCTGAAAGTTCAATAAATTGGATGCGAACTTTACCCGATTTTATCAGCTTTAGCCTAGCAAGTAAAAAAATAACTTTAGTTCACGGAAGTTATAACAGCATATCGGAGTTTATTTTTAAATCAAGTCCTTGGGCTGTAAAAGAGTATTCATTTAATCAAAGTCAAAGTCAGGTAATTATAGCAGGTCATTGCGGGCTTCCTTTTGTAGATAAAAACAAACATAAGTTGTGGATTAATCCGGGGGTAATTGGCATGCCTGCTAACGATGGACAAACCCAAGTGTGGTATGCTGTTTTAGATGATGCTAAAGGTTTTTCATACAACTTTAAAAATTTACAGTACGATTATAAAAAAGCTTATAAATTGATGTTAAAAAGCAACCTCCCGCAAGCCTATGCTAAAACGCTTATAACAGGTTTTTGGGATAATACAGAAATTTTACCTTTAAAAGAACGACTATTAACAGGAAGTAACTTGTTTGAAATCAAAGATTAATAATGCAATATTTATTGTAAAAAACTTTAAATAGATGGACAAATACACAGAACTCATAAAAAAGGCCTATGCTAATTATTGGAACTATTTAAAACAATCGGTTTTTTTTGAAATTCATTGGGAAAATTATTTCTACGGATTAATTATTATATCTCTCTTAGTTTGGGCTTTGGAGTTATTATTTCCATGGCGTAAAAATCAACAAGCTTTCCGAAAAGATTTTTGGTTAGATACTTTTTATATGTTCTTTAACTTTTTTTTGCTAAACCTTATAGTATTAGCAGCCCTCTCGGATACGGCTTCACAACTAATAAACGATTTGCTCAAATTAATAGGCTTATCAATTTCTGATTTTAAATTGTTTGATATTAACAGCTTACCTTACCTTTTAAAACTTTTTATATTTTTTATTTGCATAGATTTTGTGCAGTGGTTTACACATGTTATGCTACATAGGCTTGATTTTTTATGGAACTTTCACAAGGTGCATCATTCGGTAAAGCAAATGGGCTTTGCAGCTCACTTTCGCTATCATTGGATGGAACCTGTTGTTTACAATTCAATGAAATACATACCATTGGCTATAATGGGAGGATTTACAGTACAAGACGTGGCTATTGTACATTTTTTTAATATTGCCGTTGGTCACCTAAACCACGCCAATATAAATTTAGATTACGGGTTTTTAAAATATATACTTAACAATCCGAAAATGCATATCTGGCACCACGCCAAACAATTGCCAAGCAACAGAAAATACGGAGTAAATTTTGGTATAACACTAAGTTTGTGGGATTATATATTTAAAACCAACTATATGCCCTACAATGGAAGGGATATAGAATTAGGTTTTGAGGACGATGATAAATTTCCGAAAAATTTTATACGTCAAGAGTTATATCCTCTAAAAAAATAGATAAGCCACAGTACTGTAATTTTAAATTATAATGCAATTGCAAATTAACAAAATAAACACAGCTAAAATATAAAAATTAAGAATGAAAAATTTACTGATAATTTTTACCCGAAATCCAGAATTGGGGAAAGTAAAAAAAAGACTTGCTAAAACCATAGGAGACAAGCCTGCTTTAAATATTTACAAATTTTTATTACAACACACAAAACAAATAAGTGAAACTGGCAATTTTGACAAAGCAGTTTACTACTCTGAAAAAGTACTTGTAAACGATATTTGGAATTTAAAGACATTTCAAAAATATGTACAGGTGGGTGCAGACTTAGGAGAACGAATGCAAAATGCCTTTCAACAAGCATTTAACAACAACTACCAAAAGGTTGTTATTATAGGTAGTGATTTATACGACCTGCAAGGTCATCACCTTAGTAGAGCTTTTAAAAGTTTAAGTTACAGCGATGCAGTTATCGGACCTGCTCAAGACGGCGGCTATTATCTATTGGGTTTAAAAAAAGTAATTCCAGCAATATTCAAAAATAAAAGCTGGGGAAGTTCAACTGTTAGACAGGATACTTTAAATAATTTAACAAATACTTCAGTATATTTTTTAGATATGCTAAACGATATTGATATTTTTGAGGATATTAAAAACAACCCTGTTTTTGACAAGTTCTACAAAAAAAGATAAATACTTAATTTAATAAACTAAACCAGAGATATAATAACACTAGTTAGTGAATTAAATATTGCCGTTTTGTAAAAACAACGGTAAACATACTGAAACCCTAATAGAAGAGTTTGGCAAGTTGAGCTAATTGCCTATACAAAAGATAATCGATAAATAACAAATGAAATAAGTTTATCAGTTTTTGCTAAAGGTATTAAAATTTTAAAAATTAGATGTTTAATATAAATTTATTAGTGTGAAAAAAAAACAATTAAAAGAAACCACAACCTATCTTCTGAACCGAGGAATTGACAAACCTGAAGTTGGCATAGTGCTAGGAACAGGACTATCTAAACTGGTTGACGAAATAGATATAGAACTAGAGATTCCCTATGCCGATATACCCCATTTCCCTGAGGCTACAGTTGAATTTCATTCTGGCAAACTAATTTACGGAAAACTTTCAGAAAAAAAAGTGTTACTTATGTCGGGGCGTTTTCATCTATACGAGGGTTATAATTTATGGGAGGTTACTTATGGTATCCGCAGTATGCATCAACTGGGTATTAAAACCTTGCTAATTTCAAATGCAGCAGGAGCTATTAACTTAAATTATGATAAAGGAAGTTTGATGCTTATTAAAGATCATATAAACCTACAAGGTAGTTCTCCTCTAGCCTTTAAGAGAGCAGCTGAGTTTGGCACTTTATTTGCCGATATGCTTGAGCCTTATTCTAAAGACCTAAATACTAAATTGAAGACTATTGCTCAGGCTCAAAACATAGACCTCAAAGAAGGGGTTTATGCAAGTGTTATTGGACCTCAACTAGAAACCCGCGCCGAATACAGAATGTTGCAGATACTTGAGGTTGATGCCGTAGGTATGAGTACAGTACCCGAAGTAATTGTAGCCAAACATTTGCAACTGCCTTGCGCTGCTATTTCTGTTTTAACCGATGAGTGCAACCCTAAAAACTTGCAACCTGTAAATGTTCAGGAAATTATTAAGATTGCCGCTAGGGCTGAACCCAATTTAACTTTTTTATTTAAAAAATTAATTTTAACCTTATAAAACCCTAGTAAATTAAAACGCCTTATAAATTTACAATAGTTTTAATTCCATTTTTATATTGCATCTCTTATTATGTACTATTATCTTCAACAGGAATTTCTATAAAACCGTATTTCTTATAAATGTAAATTACATTTTTTAAAACCGTATTTGAGTATAGTATAAGTTTACTTATACCTTTTTGCTTAGCAAAAGCTATACAATGTTGCATTAGTTTTTGACCAATTTTATAACCTCTGTAGTTGGGGAGTACAGCCATTTTGCTGAGTTCAAACACTCCATTTGCAGGTATAAGGGCAACTGTACCTACTACAAGCTTATTAAGTTTTGAAAAAAATATACAACCTCCCTTTTTAATAATGTATTTATCGGGTTTACTCAAAACCTTTTCATTGCAGGGCTCCATAAAAAAATAGGTTTTAGTCCATTCATTATTAATATCATAAAAACATTTTACATATTGTTCTTTATAATCTATAATTTTAAGCTTATCGCTAAAATCAGTCATTTTATTAAGCATTAAAACAGTTTTGACATATAAACCTTTATTTAAAGGTAATTTTAAATGCTATCAATTCAAAACTATTGCCTAAATTTAATTAATTTGGAGCTGTAATATTTTAAATTAAAAAATTAACGCCTATAAATAAAGTGTTTTAAAATTGTAAATTTGCAGTATGGAATTTTCTTCAAAGTTACTTGAAAATGCTGTAAGTGAAGTAAGTCGTTTGCCAGGTATAGGAAAGCGCACAGCACTGCGTTTGGTTTTACATTTGTTAAAACAGCCCAATGATACAACCCAATATTTAACCGAAGCTTTAATTGTTTTAAAAAATGAGATTAAACAGTGCAGCAAATGCCATAATATTTCCGATACTTATCTGTGTAATATTTGTTCTAATCCGAGGCGTAACTCGAGTACTGTTTGTGTTGTAGAAGATATTAGAGATGTTATGGCAATTGAAAATACTGCTCAATTTCAAGGAGTTTACCACGTGCTTGGAGGAATAATATCTCCGATAGATGGTTTAGGACCTCAAAATTTACAGATAGATTCGCTAGTGAAAAAGGCAAGTAAAGGCGAAGTCAAAGAATTAATCTTTGCCTTGAGTTCTACCATAGAAGGAGATACTACTAATTTTTATATATACAAACAAATAGAGAAATACAATATTGTTATATCTACTATTGCCCGAGGTATTTCAGTAGGCGACCAACTTGAATTTGCCGATCAAATAACTCTTGGAAGAAGCATTGTCAACAGAATACCCTTTGAGCAGTCTCTCAAAGTATAAGGTTTTTTTCAGAATAAATATACAAATAAGTCTTTAGTATAACAAATCTCTTTGTTTGATTAAAAAAGCTAAAAATCACTGAGAATACTTAACCGCAATAAAATACGAACCAATCAAAATAAGTTATTTTGAAATAGCATATCTTTTTTCAACCTCGTTCCAATTAATTAGTTTAAAAAAGGCTTCAATATAATCAGGGCGTCGATTTTGATATTTTAAATAGTAGGCGTGCTCCCAAACATCAATACCTAGAATAGGGGTTCCGCCACAACCTATCTCAGGCATCAAAGGATTGTCTTGATTTGGAGTAGAACAAATTTCTAATTTACCTCCTTTATGAGCGCACAGCCAAGCCCAACCTGAACCAAATTGAGTAGCGGCAGCCTTTGAGAAACTGTCTTTAAAAGACTCAAAAGAACCAAAATTAGCTTCTATAGCAGTTTTTAGCTCGCCCGACAAACGTCCCTTACTTTCAGGGTTTATCACTTTCCAAAATAAAGAGTGATTGTAATACCCACCTCCATTATTCCTAACAGCTTTGTTTTCAGTATTTAAATTGATTAAAATATCTTCAATCGACCTCCCTTCTAGCTCTGTTCCGCCAATTGCATTGTTTAAATTGTCAGTATAACCATTGTGATGTTTGGTGTGGTGAATTTCCATAGTTTTAGCGTCTATATAAGGCTCTAAAGCTGCATAAGCATATCCTAATTGTGGTAAATTAAAAGCCATAATTTTATTTTTAAAAGATTAATTTTCATTATGCCACAAAGGTAAAAATAATTTAGTAAAAATACTTGTAACTATTAAATCATTATTGAGCGATAAAAAATTTACTTTTAAATTTAATTTTGTTGTAATAATTATAAAAACTCAAAAATTTAATTTCTTTGTATGGTTTGAGTTAATTTTAAAGCAGAAGTTATTTAAACCTACAAACCTAGCTTAAGTTATCAGAAACAAAAAACCCTACCATTATTGTAACAGGATTTTAAAATAAAGGCAATAAATTATATTTTTTGTTATATGCTAAAATAAAATTTACAAAAAAGAAACAATAAATTAATATTAAGTTAAACAAAATAGTTTTTTTACATAAATTTTAAATATTATGATTATTGAGATACAAACAATTAATTAATTTCGCAAAAAGAAGTTTATTCATGCTAGGATTGCTTATACTGTCAAATGGCAACAATGATGAAGTAATTACTGCACTAGACTCCCTTAATGGAAAACTCTTACAGAAAGTCAAATTAAAGCCAATAACATTAATATTGTTCCAGCCCCTTCTAATTGGTTGGACAAGGTTACAGATAGAAATCTATACTAATTTTGTCAATTATGCAAACAAAACGCACCTTTAGCACTGTAATACTCCCCAAAATTCGGACCATTAATGCCATTTACTAGTTTTTATTTCGCATAAAAAGCATTTGAATAATGTTTGTTTCCAACAATAGATTTTATTGTTTCTTGACTTATTTTTTCGACAAACTCTTTTAGCCAATCTTTTAAATCTTGTAAATTTTGATAAATTGAGACCCTTACACGGTAAAGCCGACAAAAAAAGGATAAAAAATTATCTAAAAAACTATTTATCAGTATATTATTTTGTATATTTAAGCATGATTTCACACAAAAACCTTACACTAGCAGATAGCATTTTGCGATATACGAGCCAGAAAAATAAAAACAACTTTCTTCAATCAAATTAATAAACTTGATTGGAAATCCGTAATAAAAGTCATCAGCAAACATTACAACACAGGCAAAAGTGTTGTTGGGCAACCCAGCTACAACGGTTTGTTGTTATTTAAAATGTGTTTACTTCAAACATGGTACGGTCTTAGCGACTATGAGGTTGAAGACCGCATAAATGACAGCATTCCTTTTGGTTATTTCTGCAGATTGAACATTGATCAAGTATCCTCAGTCCACAGTACCCTTAGTTTAAAGAGAGGGGTGGCAAGGTATCGGGGTCGTAGCCAAGATGCATACCCAAAACCTACTTGAGGCTATGAGCTATAATTTATACCGAAGTCTAGGGATAATAATTGCGTCTAATTTAGGAAAATGAAAGGAAAATCGGCAAAAAAGAATAAAAACGAATAAAATATCAAGCAAAAAGTATTCATATAGACCTAATTTCTCTTGAATGAGGACCAAAAATTCGAGGTAAAAAACGAAATATTAAACTCTAATAGAATTATTCAATGATCTTAAATATATTTTTTTGTCAGGCACTAAATATGTAAAATAAAAAACCCTGTTACAAAAATAACAGGGTTTTTAAAAGAAAGGCGACGACCTACTCTTCCACCATTGGTAGTACCATCGGCGCTAATGGGCTTAACTTCTCTGTTCGGAAAGGTAAGAGGTGAGCCCCATTGCTGTAATCACCTTAAATTTTCAAGTGTATTGATTTTTGTATTTAGCTAT
>JBKDZU010000021.1:0-6659 GCA_047971505.1 Tenacibaculum sp. | reverse complement strand
CTGCTTAAATTCAAGCACAGGCGAACTATCCTTTGATTTTAACAGCAGTACTCCATACACAGGTAGCTATGACTATGAGTTGTTTAATAGTTCAACAGGTTTAACAACAGGAATTACGGGTACAAACACCACGGGTTTAACCAGTATTAGCAACTTAGGAGCAGCAAGCTATTACGTGCAAATAAAGCAAAACGACAGCCCTTATTGTCAGGTACGCTCTTCCAATATAAGCATTGATGAACCTCAAATTGCATTAAAATTAGCTGCAACTCCAACCTTGATAAGCTGCGTTGGACCAAATTCGGGTGAAGTTCTTCTTACTGCTACAGGAGGATGGGGTGCTTATGAATATAAATTAGTAAATACAACAACATCTATAACTATTCAAAACTTTAACCCTAGCAATACAATTAGCAACTTAGATGCTGGGCAGTACACAGCCACAGTTAAAGATCTTAATGGTTGTACCAATTCAGTTTCATTTCAACTGTTCAACCCCAGTCCAATTACAGCAAGTTATACCCTGAGTCCTAACCAATGTAACGGACAGAGCACTGCTAGTATAGCTATTATAAACCCTGCTGGTGGACAAGGAAATCCAGTTAATTATACTTATACTTTAACATATCCTGACAACACTGTTTCTGCTTATCAAACAAGTAATGTATTTGCTAATTTACCAGCAGGCATTTATCAAGCTACTGTTTATGACGCTTATTCTTGTCGCAGTCAGCCCATTAGTATAACAATTACTGATCCGAGTATAGTTTCTGTAAAAGCATCCATCATTGAGGATATTACCTGTGACAGACAACAAGCAACTGTAGAATTAAGCGGACAGGGTGGAGCAGGAGGTTATACCTTTAGCACCGATGGCATCAACTTTGTTTCAAATAGTGTTTTTAATGTAGATGCAGGTCAAAACAGTTTCTATACTAAGGATGCCGATGGATGTATTTCCGATCCATTTACCGTTGCAACAGTAAGCCCTTATAATGCCTTAACTCCAGTATTAAATACAGATTCAGGTTTTATTACCTGTAAGGGTGAAAAAAATGGCATGCTAATGGTAAGTGCAACAGGTGGCTTAGGCAATTATCAATATCAGTTATTAGATGCTGATAACACAGTTATAAGACCTCTGCAAAGTTCGGGTGTATTTTTAGACTTAGACGTAGGAGCTTATAAGGTTAGAGTAAGCAGTAGTAATGCAAATGGAGACCTTTGTCAGGTTGATACAGCACTGCACGATATAGTTGAACCTTCAGAGTTGACTGCTACTGCAGTATCAAATAATGTAAGTTGTTACGGGGGTGCAGATGGCAGTATAGTAGTAAATGCAAACGGTGGCAATGCGGGATACCAATACAATATAAGTCCGGGCTTTGATTCTAATAAATTTGTAAACACAAATGTATTTGAGAATTTGGCTTCTGGTAATTATTTGATAACTGTAAAAGACAAAGTGGGCTGTTACCAAGTGGTAAGTGCTACAATTAATGAGCCTACTCAAATTGATCTAACCCTCGATAATGTAACTCAACAAATTTGCAGCTACGATCCTAGTCCTACAATTAGCTTGGAAGTATCGGGAGGTTCATTTTCTGTAGGTTCAGCACAATATACCATATACGTAAATGGAGTTCCTTTGGCGAGCACTTATTCTGAAGGAAAAGTAGTGCTGGGAGCATCCGAAGGGATTAGCGATGATAAGGCTTACGGAATTTCTGCACAAGTTGTGGGTAGCTTGTGTTCGCCAACTCCTTTAAAAACCACAGTAACAACCACTAAAGCCATTGATTTGCAGTTGCAGGGAACTACCGAGTTTGTCTGTCCGCTTGGCAGTATAATCAGAGCAAAAGTTCAAGATGAATACAAAAATCAGGTAGTTTACTCACTTTATGAAAGTTCAGAGCTTTTAAGCTCAAATGATACAGGAGTTTTTACAAATATCGCTCCAGGTAATAATTACTATGTACAGGCAGAACATATAATAGAGGGTTGCTCTATAACTACAAATATTTCGGGGATACCCAATTTGCAAGCACTTTCTTTAGCGATAGATAACACTAAAAAGAACAAGCTAATTGCACAAGGAAAATTTGGTTTGCCACCCTATCAATACAGTTTTGATGATGGAAGCTTTAGCTTTGAAAATGAGATAACTATACTTAAAACTAAAGATTATAAGATAGTGGTTAAAGACAGCAGAGGCTGCCAAACTGCAAGTGTGATAAGAGGCGAATACATAAGCATAGAAGTGCCTAATATATTTACACCTGATGGAGATGGAGTAAACGATTATTGGTATCCAATTAATGTTGAAGACTATCACGATGTTAGAGTGTTTATTTACGACAGATATGCTCGTATGATAAACACCTTTGAAGGTATGCATCAAGGTTGGGATGGCACTTACCAAGGCAAGGAACTACCTTCGGGCGATTATTGGTACACAATAAGCTTTAAGGAGTTATCGGGTGAACAAAAAAGATTTATGGGACATTTTACATTATACAGATAAGCATGAAAAAGATAGTATTAATACTTATAAGCAGTTTATTTTGCAGTATTAAATTTGTTGCACAAGAGGTTGATTTGCCACTTTATGTAAATCATTTAGCAGATAATCCATTTTTGATATCACCGACCTATGCTGGCATAGGAACGGGCTTTCAACTTCGTTTAAACGGAGTTAGTCAATGGATTGGCTTAGAGGATGCTCCTGTTACACAATCGGTTTCTGCTGAAGTGCGACTAGCAGATAGATTTGGAGGTGGTATTGTAATTTTTAACGATAAAAATGGCTTTACCTCTCAACAAGGAGCTAGGTTATCTTTGGCAAGCCACTTGACTTTGAGCGATTTTTACAATAGCTTTTTATCGTTTGCCTTAACGTATAGTTATACTCAGTTTGGCATCAATACTTCAGAAAATAACACTTCCGAGGCTGTGCCAAACAGGTTTTTAGGCAACTCAAATTTTGACATAGGACTGCTTTATCGCTTTGAGCGATTTAGCATTAGTGCTAATGTTATTAATTTGCTAGATAAAAATATTGAAAACTTTACGGCAGATGAACCCGAGGTGTTGAGAAAGTACAATATTTACACTACTTATGTATTTACAAGAGTTAGCAGAAGTATCGAGTTGGAGCCCTCTGTTTTAGTTGAGTACAGAGAGTCAGACTCACGTTCGAGAACCGATTTAAACCTAAAAGTTAGAAAAGGGATAAGAGGTGGCTATCTTTGGGCAGGCTTGAGTTATACTTTTTTAAACGATCAGATTTTTATCTCAAATGCCATATCACCATTATTTGGCTTAAAGAAAAACAAATTATATCTATCGTACGGATTTAGATTAAACACTAATAAAATTCAAAATTATAATTACGGTTCGCATATGATAACTCTAGGCTTTGATTATGAAAGAAGACCTAGCCTTGCACGCTGCACTCAAAAAATGGTTATTTTTTAGTTTGTAATTAGTGTTTGAGTTAGACAAAGATAATATTCTGTCAGAAATATTTTTTGAAGTTTTTATAAAAGTACCATTATAATGATGTAGAACAATATTATAACGATGTAACTTTATATTCTTTCGATTAGCTTAACTTCATTTTAACTTATTATTTTATAATATTTGTATTTAATGCGAAAATACTTAAAAAAACGGATTTCTTAAAAGCAAACCAACAAAATTCGCTAATTTAGCCATTTGATTTTTGTTTTGTTGAGATATTTTGTCGAGCTTTCATATAACGGAAAAAACTACCACGGTTGGCAGATTCAACCTCGAGCAATTTCTGTACAACAAAAAATAAACACTGCTCTTAGCACTTTATTAAAAGAAGATATTTCGGTGGTTGGTGCTGGAAGAACTGATGCAGGTGTACATGCCTTGCAAATGTTTGCTCACTTTGATACTGACCAAAATATAGTAAGTGATATTACCTATAAACTCAACTCCTTTTTGCCTAACGATATTGTTATTTACAATGTTTTTATGGTAAACAACAAGGTTCATGCTCGATTTGATGCAATTAGCAGAAGTTATGAATACAGAATTTGGCTGGGAAAAAATCCCTTTTTACAAGACACTACTTGGCAATTGCTGTACAGTAATATAAATGTTGAAGCTATGAACAGGGCAGCAAATATGTTGCTTGAGTATAGTGATTTTAAATGTTTTTCTAAGGTTAAAAATCAGGTTCATAGCTTTGTGTGTAAAATTAGTAAAGCTCATTGGAAGTGTGAGCAAAATGAATTGACATTTTATATATCTGCCGATAGATTTTTATGGAATATGGTTAGAGCCATAGTAGGAACTTTGCTCGAAATTGGACTGGGCAAAAAAACTGTAAGTGACTTCAGAAAAATTATCGAAAGCAAAGACAGAACAAAAGCAGGCAAATCAGCTCCAGCAAAAGGATTATTTTTAACAAAAGTTTCGTATTCTTATTTACAGTGAGCACATCAGGAAAAGCATTCGATATTAAAATTTTTGCAAGACTTATGAGTTTTGCTAAAAATTATAAATTAAAGTTTACAATAGCTTTACTTTCTACTATTTTATTAGCAGTGGTTGCAGCTGCTGACCCTTATATTTTAATGTATGCGGTTAATGATTTTATCGAAACCAAAAATTTTAACAAACTCATAAAAAATACCATTATTTTGCTGTTGGTTTTGCTTGTGCAGGTGTCTTTGCAGTTTTTGTTTATTTACTATGCCAATTGGGTAGGACAGCATATTATTAGAGATATACGCAGCAAAACCTTTAAAAAAATCACAGCGTTTAAAATGTCGTACTTTGACAAAAATTCTGTTGGGAAACTAGTAACCCGTGTGGTTTCAGATATTGAAACCATTTCCAATTTTTTTACTCAAGGGGTTTTTATGATAATAAGCGATATTTTAAAAATGCTGGTAGTTGTCATAGTTATGTTTATTGTCAATTGGAAATTAGCTGTAATTGCCATTGCCGTTTTACCCGTTTTAATTTACGCAACTAAACTGTTTCAAATTGCTATAAAAACAACTTTTCAAGATGTAAGAAATCAGGTTGCCAATCTAAACAGCTTTGTGCAAGAAAGGGTTACAGGTATGAGTATAGTACAGCTATTTAACAGAGAAAAAATTGAGTATTTAAACTTCTTTAATATAAATAACAAGCACAAAAAGGCACATATTAGAACAGTGTGGTACTACTCTATATTTTTTCCAATTTCAGAGGTTTTATCGTCAATTGCCATAGGATTGATTGTTTGGTTTGGCGGATTACAAGTACTTAAAAACAGTGTTGTTACAGTGGGCGCTATTATAGGTTTTATCAAAATGGCTCAAATGCTTTTTAGACCGTTGCGTCAAATTGCCGATAAGTTTAATCAACTACAAATGGGTATTGTTTCGGGAGAAAGGGTTTTTAAGGTTTTAGATACTAAAAGTTCAATAGATAAAAATGGCACCTTAATCAGCACTAATTTGCAAGGTAAAATTTGTTTTAAAAATGTGCACTTTAGTTATGCAGAAAGTGAAGAGGTTTTAAAGGGGCTTAGCTTTTGTGTTGACAAAGGGCAAACAGCAGCTATAGTGGGTGCTACGGGTGCTGGCAAATCTACCATAATTAATCTGATAAACAGGTTTTACGAAATAAACAGCGGGCTAATCAGTGTTGATGATGTTTCTGTTAACAAGTACGATATTACTTGGCTAAGAAGCAAGGTTGCCATTGTGCTACAGGATGTTTTTTTGTTTTCTGACAGTATTTTAAACAATATTGCGCTTAACAATACTGACATTTCATTAAAGCAAGTAATACAGGCAGCAAAGCAAATCGGAATCCACGATTTTATCATGAGTCTGCCAAACAATTACAATTATAATGTAAAAGAAAGAGGCGATATGCTGTCTTCTGGCCAAAAGCAATTAA
Organism: Tenacibaculum sp.; assembly: GCA_047971505.1. Classification (GTDB taxonomy): domain Bacteria; phylum Bacteroidota; class Bacteroidia; order Flavobacteriales; family Flavobacteriaceae; genus Polaribacter. Next base: position 728 of record JBKDZU010000021.1, on the reverse strand, counting down.
TTGCTTTTTTGAGGGCTTATGTAAGTAAGCCCAGTATATTAATTTTAGATGAAGCAACCTCGTCAGTTGACAGCCATTCGGAACAAATGCTTCAATTTGCCACCGAACAAATAACAAAAAACAGAACATCAATTATCATTGCTCATAGGTTGGCAACTGTAAAAAATGCTGACAAAATAATTGTTATGCACAAAGGCAAAATAGTGGAACAAGGAAACCACGATCAATTGCTAAATATTCCCAAGGGCTATTATAAAAATCTTTATGAAATTCAGTTTCAAGTATTAACATAAAATACTTTTTACTCAAAAATATTAAGACCGTTGCAAAACCCAACCTTATTTTTGTTTAGGTTTCTACCTTGATGTTTTTGACCTAAATTTTATTCTACTTTACTATTTTTTGTTGATTTTTAGATGGATAATCGCACTTAATTAGGCTTATTATCTCTTAATTTTCACAATTAAACGCAATTATCCCTGGACTTCTATATAAATTGTAGCACATTGCTTCCAATAGGTTTTGTGTGTGCATTTTTCTAATACCTCTATATCTTGCAGTACCTCCATTAAACCATCTTTTTATGCCACCAAATGTGCGCTCTATTTTAAATCGTGTTTTTCCTATAAGTTTGTTAAATCGCTGTTCCCATTTTGTTAAAGGCTTGTTCTTATAGGCTTTTTTTAGAATGTGATTCTTTAGTTTTCGCTTTTTTAATAGTGCTTCAT
>JBKDZU010000020.1:0-24284 GCA_047971505.1 Tenacibaculum sp. | reverse complement strand
TAGTTTAATCCTAGTGCTACTTTTTCGCCATCTATTCTTTTTTCAGGACTGTACTCACTTGTGAAATTTGCACCAGTAGTAAAATCTATCAAAAGCTCGTCTACATTATTTTTTAATACTATATTGATTACGCCAGCAATGGCATCAGAACCGTATTGGGCTGCTGCTCCATCTCTTAGTATTTCTATTCTCGATATAGAATTAGATGGAATGGTAGTCAAATCTGTCCCTACATTCCCACGACCAAAGGTATCATTTACATTTACAAGTCCTGTTTTATGTCTTCTCTTTCCGTTGATAAGCACTAGCACCTGATCTGGACCCAAACCGCGCAAGGCAGCCGGGGCAATATGATCGGTACCATCGGAAACACTTTGTGGATTTGAACTAAATGAAGGTGCTGCGTAGTTCAAAATTTCATTTACAGAAACCTGCGGTGTTAATTGAACCAAATCGGTTACATCTAAAATATCAATAGGTGTTGGAGTATTAGTAGCCGTTCTGTTGGCATTACGCGAGCCTACTAAGACAATGCCATCTGCTAACTTAAACCCCTCTTGCAAAAACACATTAAGTGTAGAACCACTCACAGTTTTTTGCTGGGTGTTAAAACCTATGTAAGAAAACACTAAAATATCACCTAAATTGGCATTTATGGAATACTCACCATTAAAATCTGTAACTGTACCATTCCTTGTGCCTTTGAGCAAAATGGACACTCCAGGCAATGGGATGTTTTGATTATCGTAAACAATTCCGCTAACCTGCTGGGCTAAAGCTGTTAAACTAACTAAAAATGCTAAAAAAACACTTATTTTTAATTTTATCATATTAATATAATTTATTTGTATACGTTAAAACGCGTTGTTATTTACAATTTGTAAAAAATTAAGAGACTGATTTTTAAATTATACTGCAACTTAATATATTAGAGACTGCAACTTAATATACTAAAAAGAGGGAAAGGAGGGGGGGGGAGCTTGTTTTTACTGACGTTAAACGAGTATGCTATAAAATTTTGACATACAGCAATACAGTTAGCAGTAATCACAATAACGTATTTCACTGACCATAATAAAGTAAATAAATACGTAAAACTTTACAGTTAAACTTACGAATTTATGCCATATTTTAAGCTAAAAATTATTTTTCGCACTTTTAATAAATTTATGAAAAAGTTAATATTTTGCTAGCATATTACACTCTGTAAATTTAGTCTTTTTTTTAATAAGCTATTATTTTTATTAAAAAAATTTTATTTTTTGGCTAAATAATAATATTTCAGTATGCTAAAGATTGTTATAGCAATAATTTTTATCTTTAAATTCAATTTTATTTTTTGTTTTGTGCTTATTCTTGTCAGTGCGTTCCTTTTGTTTTGCACAATAAAGATATTTTTTATCTTGTTATCTCAATTTAAAAGTTAATCTTCCAAATACATGCCTCCCGTTGGTGCCAAATTGTATAGATTTTCTAGAATAGATAAATCTGCCATTTTCTCTAAAAGCAGGATCGTTTTTATCAGGATAAATATCAAAAAGATTGTTAGCTCCCAAAGTTAATCCTAAACTACTTGAAAAATTATAGCCAATCGATAAGTCTGTAATGAGTTTGGCACTAAAAATGGCATCAATATTTGGGTCTCTAGCGCGATTGTTAGCCTCTTCCACCTCGCCAAAATAGCTATTCCTTAAAAATATATTCCATTTGTCACCTAGGCTTAAATTGTGGGAAAGATTGCCCTTAGTAGTGGGTACGGCACTTTCTAGATAAATTCTGTTTGTCAAATCAAAATAGGTGTCGCTCAAACCCGCATTAGCAATAGTCGTTGGAATTTTTACTCTTTTTGCGCTAGTTTGTGAAAAAGTAAAAGCTAAAGTATTGGTCAATGACATTTTATTCGATAGTTTTGCTCTATGATCAATAACCAGATCTAAGCCTGTTGTTTGGGTGTCAACAGTATTGGCAAAGAAAGACGCTACATCGGCATTGGCCTGTTGTAGTAATTGTGCAATTTCTGTATTCCCGTTGTCGTCAAATTGCCCAGTTAATATTACTCTGTCTTTTATATTTATCAAGTATCCATCTAAGGTGAGTTTTATATTTGCATTTGGCAGCTTAACTGTAAACCCTGTAGTAAGACCAAATGAAGTTTCTTCTTTTAGTGGTTCTATGCCCAATAAGCGAGCCATTCTAGAGGTATTAGAAAAAGTAACTACCTCGTTTGGAAATAAGGTAGAAGTTGAATTGAAGTGTATTTGATGTAGGGAAGGAGCTCTAAAACCAGATTGAAGCCCACCTCGGATATTAAGATTTTTGGAAGTCTTAATTCGAGATGCTAATTTAAAGTTTAAGGTGCCGCCAAAATCGGAAAAGTTTTCGTAGCGAACTGCACCACTTACGAGAAAGGATTCTGTAAACTCAGCTTCCACATCTATATAGCCTGCTATAGCGTTCCTAAAAGCATTTACTTCGTTTTCGGGTTTAAAGCCTGGAAAAACCTGAATGCCTCCTTGACGAGGGTTACCGAAAAAGTCAGTTGGCAATACAGATGAAGGATCTGAAGGAACGTGTATATTTCCCAAAGTATTGTATTGAGCATAAGAGGCCTCTTCTCCCGCTATAATGGTGTAGTTTTCAACTCTAAATTCGGCGCCAAAAGCTATATTAAGCCCTGCCATAATATTGTCAAAAAATTGAGTAATATCAAAATTTGTAGTATTTTCACTATAGCTAAAGCCTCCAGATTCTGCTTCAAAAGGAGTAGACTTGCCAAGAGTGGCATTGCTGGAGTTTATAATTCGAAATAAAAATTTATTTATGCCATAGGTGTTGCTAAAATCAATATTCCAGTTGTTCAATATTCCTTTGATTCCAAAACTAACTGATTGATCGTTGATATTAGAATTAATAAAAGGAAGAAAACCATTTGGATACACAGGTGTATAGGTTCTAGATTCAGTTGGTAAACGATAAAAACCCGGAGCATTCCCATTTTTAAAGCTAAGCCCTCCAAAGCTGTATAGTTCAAGGTTTTCGCCTAAGGGTATAAATATATTGGCAAAGAATTGTGCGCCTCGCATTTCGGACTGCCCTACACGCATATTAAAATCGCTTGTTTTTAAATTTCTCGCTGCTAATTCAGATTCTGTAAAATCACTAGCTAATATGCTTCTCAAAACCTCTAAAGATTCGCTACCACTTAGGTTAATGCCTGCTTCACCGGCATACTCAAAAATATCGCTAGTATCCTCGTCGAGAAGCAGAGAAGTATTGTAATTATTGGCTGAGGCTACTCTTTCAATAGCGTTATAAGCGCTAAAGATGCTGCCTTCAAATTTCTGCATGCGGTTAATCCATCCTCTGTAATTAAAATTCCCTGTAAAGTTTACAAACCCACCGCTCTTTCCAAGGGGTAGTCCGTAGTTTAATCCTAGTATTACTTTTTCGCCATCTACTTTTTTTTCAGGACTGTGCTCGCTTGTGAAATTTGCACCCGTAGTAAAATCTATCAAAAGCTCGTCTACATTATTTTTTAATACTATATTGATTACTCCTGCAATGGCATCAGAACCGTATTGGGCTGCCGCTCCATCTCTTAGTATTTCTATTCTCGATATAGAATTAGACGGAATGGCAGTCAAATCTGTTCCTACACTCCCGCGACCAAAGGTGCCATTTCTATTTACGAGTCCTGTTTTATGCCTTCTCTTTCCGTTGATAAGCACTAACACTTGATCTGGACCCAACCCGCGTAGGGAAGCTGGGGCAATATGGTCGGTACCATCGGAAACACTTTGTGGGTTTGAACTAAACGAGGGTGCTGCGTAATTAAGAATTTCAGTAACGGAAACCTGAGGTGTAAACTGCACCAAATCGACCATATTTAAAATATCAACAGCTACTGGAGTATTAGTAACTGTTCTATTGGCATTACGCGAACCTACTATAACTACATCGTCTAATTCAAATCCTGCTTTTAAACTTATATTGAGGGTAGTGCTTTTGACGGTTTTTTGTTGAGTTTCAAAACCGATGTATGAAAACACCAATATATCGCCTAAACTTGCTTTAATATAATATTTACCATCTATATCTGTTATTGTTCCAATCTTTGTGCCTTTTAACAAAACAGAAACTCCCGGCAACGGATTGCTTTGATTATCGTAAACAATTCCGCTAACCTGCTGGGCTAAAGTTGTTAAACTAATTAAAAATGCTAAAAAAACACTTGTTTTTAATTTTGCCATCTCAATATAATTTATGTGTGCTGTTTGCGCACTGTTATTCGCGGTTTATAAAAAAATTTAAAAAAAATCATTACAAATATACTTGTATCTTGTGAACTAGATATTCCAACTTAGTATATTATCGGCAACGGTTTCGCATGGGTGCTGTATTTTGGAGGGTATTGGTGCAATCACTAATGTTGAGTACTATTTTCACTCTTTTGTGAATGTATATTGTTTGCCGTATTGTTTTAGTATCATCGTTTTTTCTGACAAATTAAATTCTAAAACAACTCCTGCTTGGTCAAATTTAAATTTGTTCTTTTCAGTTGCTTCCAGTGGAAACGATGATTGTCCTGTAGCTTGCGCTATCAAGGTGGTATTGTTTTTTCTGACTTCAATTTTCAAAGGGATTTGTTCGGAAGAATAAACTCCTAAATATCTGTCCAAATCTACTGAACTAACTTCGTAGGTAGAAAACTCGGGAATATTGTAAGGTTTGTCGAAAATAGCACTCAAAACAGCAATAGATATGTTGTTGATAATGAAGTTAGTGCCGTTTGAGGTTAACGCATAAGAAATATTTCCTTCAGATAAGTATAAAAACACGGAATGAAAACCGTCTATACCACCTGTATGTCCAAAACCAATTTTATCGTAAAAAGGAACTTGAAACAAGCCAATGCCGTAATTGTCTTTAATGGTTTTCATCATTTCAAGACTTTCTGATTTTAGAAGTTTTCCACCAAACAAGGCGTCGCTAAATTTTGTCAAATCACTAGGTGTTGATACAATTCCACCTGCACCCATCGGAATAGAAATGTCGGTTTCGGGTTCAATTTTCCAGTTTCCAGTAAAGCGGTATGATTTGCATTCGTTTTTGCCTGAATTAATTTTTCCACCAAAGTAAGTGTTTTTTAACTCAATAGGTTTAATGATATACTCTTGAAGCAAATCAGCATACGATTTTCTAAATGTTTTTTCTAAAATATAACTTAAAAGTACATAATTTGAATTGCTGTATTCTGCCTTGCTGTCTGGTTTAAAATTGCTTCCTCCTTTTTCAATAATTTCTACTATTTCCTTTTCCGTTTTAGGCGTTGTATTCCAATTCAAATAGTCTGAGCTATCTGTGAAATTATGTATTCCGCTACGGTGGTTGAGCAAATGTTTTATTGTTATTTTTTTGGCATTTTTAATTGTTGGAAAATATTTGGCAATTGTTTGATTTAGGCTTAACTTCTTTTCTTCAATAGCTCTCAATACTAAAACAGAAGTAAATGTTTTGGATATTGAACCAATTCTGTATTTAGAGTTTTTATCAGCTTTTATATTGTTTTCAACATCAGAAAAACCAATGGATTTTGAATAAATAACGACTCCGTATTTTGTAACGGCAACGCTCCCCATAAACTTACTGTTTGCTTCAAGTGTGTTGAAATAATTGTCTAATTTGGTTTTGTCAAAATTTTGAGCAGTTACTATTTGGCTTAAACCCCCAATTAGCAAGGCTGTGAAAATTGTTTTTCTCATTTTAATTTCTGTTATAGTTAGCGAATTTAATTAAACGGCCATACAGCACTTTGGTTATTAGCAGTTGTGCAGCTTAATACTGAACTTTGTGAATTCACACAATTTAAAAACTCCATTGCACAGAGCCCTAAAGAAGAACTGTAACACTCTATTAAAGGACAGAAGCAATCTTTTTTCTTTATTTACAGACAAAAATAAGACAAAAAACATTCAAATTAAAGACATTAAAGTAAATTCACTATAAAATATTTGAAATAAAGCTGACAACTATATAATTTGCTGTGTTATATTTAACTACTTTTAAAAAATAAAAGAAAATATGTAAGCCGATAATGGCTTTACAGACAAAAAGTGTAGTATTTAGATTGCTGAATTCAAAAAAAAGAACACTTAATTTATTTACTTTAAAACACAATTAATAAATTAATTATATAAACCAAATTTAGTTTTATGAAAAAATTAAAATTTACACTAGCAATATTAATTTGTTTATCAATTTTTTTAAATTTTGATATAAGCCTCAAAACAAAAAAGTTAAACAGTAATACACAAAAGCCAAATAGTTCGGTAGCTTACTTTGCCAGTGGCTGCTTTTGGTGTGTTGAGGCTATCTTTGAAAGTGTTAAAGGGGTTGATGAGGTGGTTTCAGGCTATGCGGGTGGTTTTGTAAAAAATCCTTCTTATAAAAAGATTGGTACAGGTACTACAGGTCATGCCGAAACTGTAGCAGTTTATTACAATGCTAAAAAAATAGATTTTCAGACTTTAGTAAATGTTTTTTTTGGATCTCATGATCCGACCACTGTAAACGGACAGCATCCTGATTACGGTACTCAATACAGGTCAATAGCTTTTTATCAAAACAGCGAACAAAAGAAAATTATACAAAATACTATTGATAAATTAAATAAACAACTCTACAACGGGAAAATTGCAACCGAGGTAAGTGAGTTTAGCAAGTTTTACAAAGCTGAAGAATATCATCAAAACTATAAATTATTAAATCCTGAAGATCCATATGTTAAAAATGTTTCAAATCCGAGACTAAACAAGTTTAAAAAAAAGTTTCCTCATCTACTAAAGAAAAATAACTAAAACAAATATAAATATATAGAAAGTGAAATTTGTTGTACATCCTATAGAAGATATTTTATGAAATATTATTTTATTTTACAATATAAAAGATTGCAAAGACACCTAATAGAATTTGGTATTTACCCTCCTTTAGCATAGAACTGATTTAAACTTTTTGCTTTTTTCTTTTTTCAAACTTTTTGATGGCCACTACAAAGAAAGCTAGATAGTTAAATCCTTTCCAACTCTATGTTGTTGTGTCAAATCGGTTTAGCAATGAACGAAAGCTGTCCGTCCAAGCATTAGTTCGTTCCACTGCATAACGCTCTTCATACAATTCTTAATCAAAATGCTCATCTCTAATCTTGAGTGTTTTCATTACGTTTATTGAAACATACATTGGCATTGATTTCTTTTTTGTCACAGGAGTCTATAAATTTTTTTGAGTCAAAGCCAGTATCTGCATTTAAAAACAAGCCTTCAACCGAAATATCGGCTTGTTCCAGAGGTTGCTGTAACCACCTCGAACTGTACTTCAATATCATGAAGATCATTGTGATTACCTGAGACAGGTTCACTCATAGCTAATGGCAACCCTTGCCTATCAGTTAAATACAGAGCATTTGTGGTTTTACGTTTTTTTCTTCCTTGATATTCAACAGCTTTACCGCCTCTAGCTGGTGTATAACTACCGTCTAAATCTACACTGGAAAGATCAAGTTCTTGCTTGTGACTGTTAAGAAAATTAATCCAACTATGCTTTAGTGTATCTGATAAACACCACTTTCTGTAATGATAGTATACCGAATTCCATGTCAAAACTTTCTGCCCAAATAATGCCTTAACTGGAAGTTGATTCCATTGAACCCCTGTCTTTAATTTATAAAGTATTGCATTAATAATCTCAACCAATGGAACGGTTGGAGGAAAACCACGTTTTGTTTTTGGAATGAATGCTGCTATTTCCATTTCTATTGTATCTTTGGCTAGTACTGTGTACATAATGGGTTGTTTTGTATTATTTACGCTTCGAAACGCAAATATCGACAACCCTTTTTTTATCTCTTTAAAAAGTTTAAATCACTTCGATAAAAGTAAAACTTCATTTGTAAATGCTATCAAAGTATAAACAAGTGATAAACACATTTTAAAAAATAGAGTCCCCCGGCGGACATTGTATAATTGTTTTCAAAGTTATTAATGCAATTGTGACAAAGCCTCTACTGCTTTTTGTACCAATAAACAGTTCTCCCCAAAAAAGAAAACCCTGCATAGCCTCTAATTTTTAGTTTGTTTTTATTTTTTAACTCAATATAGCAGTCGTACTCCTTTCCTATTTTTGGATCTAAAATTTTACCGCCACTCCATCGTTTGCCATCCTTTTTTAAGCCCGACAAAATTTCCATGCCTAAAATAGCTTTATTCTTGCGCTCACCGCTGCATTTATGACATAATGCATTGCGGTTTTTTTTGTCGATAATATCAACAATTTTAGCATAGGCTTTGCCATTTTTTTGATAAACTTCAATAACGCTGTCAACATTATTGGTTTGTTCGTCTCTGTTTTCCCATCTGCCAAAAATAGATTGAGTGTAGCAATTAATTGCAAATATGCATAAAATGCCTGTAAGTATTAGTTCTTTCATATGTTTGAAATTGTTTTTTAGCATTAAAATTAGTTCAATTTTTTTACCATTTGGTTAAGACTTTAATCAGTATTTTAATACAATACTCCAGTTAAATTTTTAGGTTTCTAAAAATACAATATTTTAAACAATCAACAATCAAAACATTATTAAGATATTTATAATCTTGTTAAATTATTTAAAATCAAATGTTTGTAAAATTTAAAAGAACTGTTGTCATTTTATATTATTATAAACCATAGAGCTTTGAAGATAATTAACTTCTTTAATTAAAATGATCATCAAAATTAACTGTCCACTTTTTCTGCACTCTCATAACTTGTTCAATCACGTCTCTTACACAACCATCGCCTCCTTTTTTATTAGAAATATATTTAGCAATTTGCTGTATTTCCCTTACAGCATCACTAGGACTGCAGGGCATACCCACGAGTTTCATAACAGTATAATCAGGCAAATCATCGCCCATATACAGTATATTTTCAGTCCTCAAATTATATTTTTTAACAAACTCGTTAAAAGGCTCAATTTTGTTGTGTGCGCCTAAATAAATATCATCAATGCCTAAATTAGCTAAGCGAGTTTTTACATTATTGTTTGTTCCTCCTGAAATAATGCAAATGCGATAGCCTACACTTACAGCAAGCTTTAAGGCAAAGCCGTCTTTGACATTCATATTTCTGACAAACTCACCGTTGGGCATAATACTAATCATGCCGTTGGTCAATACTCCATCGACATCAAAAATAAAAGTGTCAATTTGCGGTAGTATTTCTTTGTAGCTTTTCTCCATTTATAATAGAATCGGTTAATACTTTGTATATTTTATGCTTTTGTGTGTTGAGTAAATTTAAATGATTTTTTATAGTTTCTGTATCTCTTCTTTTTGCAGGTCCAGTTTGGGCTTGTACTGGAGTCAACTCTTGTATTTTTGTCGCAGTTTCTAAAATCAAAGGATACAGTATTTTAAAAGGTATTTTGTGTTGATTGCAAATTTCATTTCCAATATAATATAAGTGATTGGTAAAATTGTTGACAAAAACTGCTGCAATATGCAAATACCTGCGTTGTTCAGAATTTATGTTATACACCTTATTACCCAAGGCTAAAGCAAGTTTTTTTAACAACGAAAAATCGTCTTCATTTTCAGCTTCTATACAAAAAGGAATATCGTTAAAGTTTACTTTTTTGTGTTTTGAAAAACTTTGTAACATATAAAAAACTCCTCTTCTGCCTTTGTTTTTTAATGATTTTATAGATACACTTCCAGAGGTGTGTACAACTAGCTTTGAGGCTGGCATTTTAGAAGATATACTACTGATGACCTTGTCCGATAGGGCGAGTATGTAAAGATCGGCATCTTGTAATTTTTCAAGCTTATCGGTAAGCGAAACTTCATTGCTAAAATGCTTAATTTGATTTATATTGCGCGCATATACCTGTACTAATTGCACTGTTGTTAACTTTAAAAAAGCCTTGACGAGGTGAATGGCTATATTGCCGCCTCCAATAACTACAACTTTAATCATAAAAAAATAAGATATAAGTTTTGCTTAAAAATAATACAGAATACTTTGGCACTAGTGCTTGCAATTTAAATTATTGACTTAAAATATTGTGTTAATATAAGCAAAATAACACTGTTTTCACTACAAATTAAGGTATAAAATTCTAATTATTGCTTAGTCTTAGATTTTTTGCAACTGGTTTTTTATATCGGTTTTTTGCTTAATAACACTGCTTATATTTTGTATTGAAATACGTTTTTGTTCCATAGTATCTCTGTATCGGAGAGTAACTGTTTGATTGCTTGGGGTGCTGTGATCAACTGTTACACAAAATGGAGTGCCCAAGGCGTCTTGTCTTCTGTAGCGCCTGCCTATTGCGTCTTTTTCATCATATACTGTATTAAAGTTCCACTTTAACTCGCTTGAAATTTTACGAGCTATATCAGACAAGCCATCTTTTTTTATCAAGGGTAGTACCGCTACTTTTACAGGGGCTAAAACTGTAGGTAATTTTAAAACAATTCTGCTTGTTTGGTCGTTTAACTGTTCTTCTTGCAAGGCTTTTGAAAAAACAGCCAAAAACATGCGATCTAAGCCTATAGAGGTTTCAACTACATAGGGCACATAGCTAGTATTGCTATGAGGATCAAAATACTGAAGCTTTTTTCCTGCAAATTTTTCGTGAGCCTTTAAGTCAAAATCCGTTCGAGAGTGTATGCCTTCTAACTCTTTGAATCCAAAGGGGAATTTAAACTCTATATCAGTGGCTGCATCGGCGTAATGGGCTAGGTTTATATGTTTGTGAAAGCGATAGTTGTCAGCTCCTAAGCCTAAGGAAAGATGCCATTTTAAGCGTTTTTCTTTCCAGTGTTCATACCACTTTAATTGAGTGCCCGGTTTAACAAAAAACTGCATTTCCATTTGCTCAAACTCACGCATTCTAAATATAAACTGCCGGGCTATAATTTCATTGCGAAATGCTTTTCCAGTTTGTGCTATGCCAAACGGAATTTTCATCCGCCCAGCTTTTTGTTCGTTTGAGAAATTGACAAAAATACCCTGAGCAGTTTCTGGGCGAAGATACACTTGCACTGCTTGTGTTGCCGAAGCTCCTAGCTGAGTGGTAAACATTAAATTAAACTGTTTTACATCAGTCCAATTTTTACTACCTGTAAGCGGATCACTTATTTCTAATTCTTCAATTAAGGCTTTTAGTTCTGCTAAATTATTATTTTCTAAAGCTATTGCTAGTCTCGATCTGATCAACTGTATTTTTTTTTGATAAGACAAAACACGAGGATTAGTTAAAAGAAAGGTCTCTTTGTTAAAAGCCTCTCCAAAATGCTTTTCTGACTTAGCTAGCTCTTTATCAATTTTAGCTTCTATTTTAGAACAGTGATCTTCAACTAAAACATCGGCTCTGTATCTTTTTTTACTGTCTTTATTGTCAATTAAGGGGTCGTTAAAGGCATCGACATGACCTGAAGCTTTCCAAGTGGTTGGATGCATAAGTATAGCTGTGTCTATACCAACTATGTTTTCATGTAACTGAACCATAGCTTTCCACCAGTATTTTTTAATCTTATTTTTTAGTTCAACTCCGTTTTGAGCATAGTCGTAAACTGCACTTAATCCGTCGTATATTTCTGAAGATTGAAATATATAACCATATTTTTTAGCGTGCGAAATTACCTTTTTAAATTGTTCGTCTTGTTTTGCCATAATGCAAAAATATAATAAGCAATTAAACTATTTTAACTAAATGCAAATTTTTAAGATCAAAAACTATTTAAGACTTATTAATGTGTTGCCCGAAAAATTGCCTTCAACAAATACACTAGCCGTGTAATTGCCTTTGTTAATCTCGCGTCTGTTAACCCAAATTAGTGAAATTAAGTTAATTTGCTTATTTGAGTAAACAACCATTAATGAATCGCTGTACTGTATAGTATTCCCGTTTTTTAGCTCGGTATTTCCCTTGGGATTAATCACTTTTTTATTTGAATCGATAAGTTGGATATATATCTTTTTTTCGCCAGGATTGGTTAGAGAATTTTCAAGTAGATCAAAGCTAACCTGAAAAACATCAGTTCTTCTTGACCTTAAAGTGTTAGTTAATTTGCCGCTACTTCTCTCTTTCATAGCTGTAATTTTAATAGGGCTTATATTGATTTTTGAAGCCGTGGTAATTTTGGCTTTTAAAGTATTGTTGCTTAAAGTCAATTGAGTGTTAAGCGAGTCTTTTTGATTGATAATTTGGCTTGTAAGCACACTTTCATTAACCAAAGCTTTGTTAACCGCACTAAGAGAGTCAACTTTTATAAACAACTTTTTGTTTTCTCTTTCTAAACTAGCTATCTTACTTCTGTATTTTCTTATAAGTTTATAGTTATTTATATCTATTTTAGATATAGAGTCGCGCAGGTTTTTCATTTTATCAAGCTCGGTGCGCAATCTTTTTAACAGATTCTTATTTCCTATTACTACATCAGTATAGTCTTTAATTAGTTCGTCTATTTCGTTTTGCAATTCAATTTTTTCTTCCTGAAAAGAATTTTTAATATCTTTAATTTGAGTTGATATTGAAATATTGTACAGAACTAAAAATAAAATTACAAATAGCAATAGCATTAAAATGCCGTTTTTAATTGTATTTTTTGGTTTCATCTTTTAAAGGGGTTTAATTGTTTAAGTAAATTTAAGGTTAAAAGGTTTTTAATATATGTTTATTAAATTAAAATTCATTAGCAAAACTATAAGCTATTGTAAATTAGCGAAATATGAAAAGCAGATGGGTTAACAACTGCCCTTGGCTTATTTTGTTTACTTGCAATTTGCAGTATTGTTTTGGCATAAATTATGCAATATGCTAATTTTTTTCTAAATATAAAAAAATATAAACCACTAATTGTTTAAAATAGTGTTTATAATAATTAAGCCGTAATTTTTAATCTAAATAGTTAAACCTTTAGTTGGACTTTATTATTGTCAAGTTTCTTTTTTCTTTTCTTTTGATGCTTTATTCCAAATTTTAATTTCATCTTCAGCACTAAGCCCTTCTAAGACTTCAATGTTTATCCCATCGGATATTCCCAGTTTAATAGTTTTCTTTTCAAAGCTAGCATTTTTTCCATTTCCTTTCTTGGTTTCAACATAGGGTTGTTCAGTTTTTTTATCAAAACGCAATAGCGATTCTCTAATTGAGAGTACACTATCTTTTTTCTCTAGCACTATATTTGCATTGGCGCTGTATCCTGCTCTAATAAAATACTGACTATCAAGAGTTAACTCTGCTTTAATTTTAAATTGAACTGCTCCGTTTTCTTCAGTTCCTTTTGGGGCAATAAAACTTAGTTTAGCAGGAAATTTTTTTTCTTCAATAGCACCTAAGGATACCTCAATGTCAGTCCCCTTTAGCAACTTGCCTACTTCAGATTCATCTACCTTGCCTTCAAAAATCATTTTTGTCATATCGGCAATAATGGCAATAGTTGTTCCTTCATTAAAGTTATTACTCTGAATAACCTGATATCCTTTTTTAACTGGAATTTCAACAACCATACCTGAGGTTGTAGCTCTTATATTAGTATTGGCTGTTTTCCCCAAACCTGCAGTTGTTCCTTTTTTGATTATATCTAAATCGGTTTTAGCATTGTGCAGATTTTGCTTTGCATTGTTAAAATCTAATTCTGATTTTTCAAAATCCTGACGAGCTATTACCCCTTTGTCAAACAGTTTTTTATTTCTTTTAAATTGTATTTCAGAATTGTTAAAAGCCAATTGGGCATTTTTAACCTGACCATTGGCAGTATTTAAAGATTGAATATTGGGTACCACTCTCACGGTAGCAATTAGATCTCCATTTTTTACCAAGGTCCCTTCTTCGACAAAAATATTATTTATAATTCCTGAAATTTGTGGCTTTATAGCAACTTCTTCCAAAGGAATAACTTTTCCAGTGGCTACTGCCTTTTTTTCAATGGTGGCTTTAAAGGGGTTTTCAGTTTGGTAATTAATAATACTTTTTTGATTTTTTTTGCCTAACCAACTTAAAACAGCCACAAACAAAAAGGCTATTAGTCCTAAAATAATTTTTGCTCTTTTACTCATAATTTATTAATGATTTTTTATTCTTCTCTTAATGCTTCAATGGGTTTTATCAGGGTAGCTATATAGGCAGGTATTAAGCCTATTAGGGTGCCTAATACAGTTAATACAGCAAGTGCTATAACAATAATTGGTATATTTACAGTTGGGTTTACTAGGGTTGAATCTTCACCTTGTCCTGCTAGCTTGTCGAGTAAAAATAGCACCGAGCCTCCAAAAATAATTCCCAACATTCCAGCAATAGTAGTCAAAAATACAGACTCTAAAACAATTTGCCTTCGTATATTATAAGGAGTGGCTCCTATAGCTCGACGTATGCCTATTTCCTTGGTTCTCTCTTTAACAGTTATCAGCAAAATATTACCTATAGCAAACACCCCAGCAATTAAGGTGGCAATTCCTACAAACCAGGTTAAAAACTGCATGCCTTTTAAAAAGCCGTTTAGCTTATCTACTTGAGTTCCTAAGTTAAAAGTTCCAAAAGCTCTTGTATCTTCTGGGTGTACTTTGTGAATGTTTTTAAGACTCAGCACAACATCTTCCTCCATTTGATCTATGTTTATTCCCTTATTAGCTGTCACGGTTATCCAATCGATGTTATTGCTTGTATTGTATACTTTTTGAAAAGTAGTAAACGGAATATAGGCTGTATCTCCGTCGAGTTCTATACCTCCTTTTAAGCTATAAACGCCTACTAGTTTGTAATTTACTTCACTTATTTTTATATATTCTCCAATAGGCATTTCATCCTTGTCAAAAAGTTGCTTGTACATATTTTCTGATATTACACAAACCTTTGTATTGTTATCTATATCGTGCTTGTTGATAAATCTGCCATAAATGAGTTTTTTCTTTTCAACTTTATCTAACACTGGATAATCTCCGCTAACTTGAAAATTTCCAGTTTTAAAATTTCTAACTAAAAGCCCATTGGTTTGATTTCTAGGGGCTAATAATTTAATTTGATCCTTGTATTCTCGATTTAAAAAGTCAATATCTTTAAAGGTTAAGTTAAACCTCCTTCCTTTTTGAAAGCCCTTAAAAGGTATAGAAGTAGGTTGTGTCCATATAAAGACACTGTTGGTGGCAAAATCGCCAAAAATCCTCTTAAAATTGTTTTCCATGCCTCGAGCTGCTCCTAATAAAACAACCAATATAAAAATTCCCCAAAGAACTCCAATAATAGTAATTACAGTTCTGAGTTTATTTTTGCGTATGCTTCCATAAATTTCCTGCCACGAGTCCGAATCAAATAAAAACTTTATCATTAGTCTGCTCTTAATGCTACTATGGGTTTAATTTGTGCCGCTTGTTTTGCAGGCAAATAACCTGCAATTAATCCTGCTAAAATTAAAATAAGGGTGGCTCCTATGAGTATTGCAGGACTTACACTAGGATCTTTAATAAAGAATTTTTCTAGCTTATCATCAATTGTATTCAATATATAGGTTCCTATAGATAGACCTAAATATCCAGCTATAGCGGTAATTAAAATAGTTTCTTGAATTACCATAGCTATAATTGACGAGGGTTTAGCACCCAGTGCTTTTCTTATTCCAAACTCTTTTGTTCTTTCTTTAATAGTAAAAATCATTATGTTGCTTATGCCTATAATTCCAGCAATTAGGGTTCCTGAGCCTATAAATACAACAATAAAATACAAGGCAAACATAAATTGAGTAATTCCTTTGTTGGTTTCTGCCATATTCCTTACCCAAAGTGCATTTTGATCACTGGGATGTATGCTTAGCTTACTTCTCAGATCGCGCTCTAGCCTATTGCCAAAAGCAATAGCTTGATCTAGATTTAGCTTTGGGTTATACCCGAGGTTTATTTGGTTAATATGATCGTTATTTCCATATATTTTTTGGGCAGTAGTTATGGGTATAAAACTCAAACGCTCTATATTATCTCCTCCTTCGTCAGAAAAAATACCTACTATTTTATAGGAAATCCCATCGATGTTTACCCGTTTTCCGAGAGCTGGCTTTTCACCAAACAAATCTATTTTTACAAGCCTGCCGATAACAATAACCTTTAAGTTATTTTTTAAGTCTAGCTTATTGATATACCTGCCTTCTTTTATAATGGTTTTTTCTAAATATTGATAATCTGGATGAACGGCTATTAATTGGTATTTATTTTGGTTGTTTTTATAACTTATGTTTACGTTTCTGTAAATTTTTGCTGTTGAATACTGAATTTTGTCTTCGTATTGTTTGTTTACATAGTCAAGATCCTTGTTTTTTAGTTGAATTTTCCTGCCTGATTGAAGCCCTTTATAGGGTTTTGAGGTTCTCCAAACCATGACAAATATTGTATTTATAGCATCGTCTACAAAGGCAGTTTTAAACTGATTTTGCAAACCCGATACAATGCCAAAAAGCAAAGTAAAAAGCAGTATGGCAAAGGCTACTGTAAAGCCCGAAAGGAACGAACGCAATTTATTTTTACCCATGCTTTGAAAGGTTTCTCGCCAACGGGTTATATTAAACATAGTTGTAGTGTTTTGTTTTGATTTGTCCCGATTGAGTGAGTTTATCGCTAATAATTACGCCATCTTTTAGTTTTACTACTCTGTCGGTTTGTTCTGCAACCTCTTTTTCGTGGGTAATAACAAATACGGTCATACCTTCATTGTTGATTTCTTTTAGCAAACTCATCACCGAATTAGTTGTATTAGAATCTAAGGCTCCAGTGGGTTCATCAGCAAGCACAACCTTAGGATTTGCAACTAAAGCTCTTGCTATAGCAACGCGTTGTTTTTGTCCTCCAGATAGCTCGTTGGGCAAATGCTTAGCCCACTGCTTTAAGCCTACCTTTTCTAAATAATGATAGGCTGTTTTTAACTGCTCTTTCCTGCTTTCGCCCTTGTAGTAAAGGGGCAAAGCTACGTTTTCGAGAGCTGTTTTATAGGATATTAAATTAAATGATTGAAAAACAAAACCTAAAAACTTATTCCTCAAAATTGCTGCTTTCTTTTCGTTTAGATTTTCAATAAGCTGCTTGTTTAAAAAATATTTCCCTTTATCGTGTATATCTAACAAGCCAACAATATTGAGCAAAGTAGATTTTCCCGAACCTGAAGACCCCATTATCGATACAAATTCCCCTTCTTTTATATGCAAATTTAAGCCCTTTAAAACATGTAACGACTCTTTGCCTGTTGGATAAGACTTGTGAAGGTTTTCTATTTTTATCATCTTTAATTACTGTTTATGCTTGCTATCTGATTTGCAAAAAAAATTAGTTGTACTTCTAATATCTTGTATTTATACAAAAATACAAAAAGCTACTTACTAAAGTAATATATATACTTTGTTATTTAGTGCAGGTTTGTTATATTTAACATTTTTTAATCTATTGATCTAAATTGTACGGCAAGATGGTATCTGTTTTTTACTAATTTACAGTAAGTTTTATTGTATTTGTACTTTAAAAGAGGTATTTTTTGTATAATTTTGTTGTATTAAAAAGTTCTAAATTTATTTTTTATATAATTTTTTACCATGATAAAGCTACCTAAAAACAAGCAACTTATTTTGTTTGATGGGATTTGTAATTTTTGCAATAGCGCAGTTTTACGGATTGTAAAATTAGATAAAAAAAATAACTTTGTATTTGCCTCCTTACAATCAAGCATTGGTCAAAATATAATTTCTAATTTAGGTATTGATACAAATAAAACTGATTCAATTATTTTGTACAAGCACGATTTGCTTTACTACACTAAATCAACAGCCATTTTACAAATAATAAAGGCCTTTGGAGGATTTTGGAAGTTAACTGTTGTGTTTTATATAATTCCAAAGTTTTTTAGGGATTATCTATATGGCTTAGTTGCAAAAAATAGATATAAATGGTTTGGTATAAAAGATAAATGCATGATTCCTACCCCTGAGTTAAGAAAAAAATTTTTATAATACTTTACTGGCATCAAATAAAGGTAATTTATGCAACACAAGGGTAGGACTTACTGAGCTTATTAAAATTTAGAATGTTTGTACTTTAATAGTGTTAAAATATAAAGGTATATAAACAAAATTATAATACCATTAAAAATTAAAGCTAACTCCTAGTTTTAAATTTCTGCCAAGGGTAGTATAACCTAATACCTCTTGATAATCTTCATTAAGCAGGTTTGTTGCTGCCAAAAATAGTTTTACATGACTGTTTAGCTGGTGGTTGGCAGAAAAACCTAGCAGTGAATACTCTTTTAAGGAAACAACAGAAGAATTTCTAAAGTCTTTATCTTTTCTGTCACTGACATACATGTAGTTAAGTGCCAAGTTTGTGTTCTTTAGTTCACAATTAAGCTCTGCATTTGCTTTGTGCTTGGGTATTCTTATGGCTAGATTTTTGTTTTCTGTAAAAGTGTAATTGGCATTTAGGTGTAAATAATCAAAAATAGGATATTTTGCACTAAACTCAAATCCTTGAATTTTAGTATTTCCCTGATTGATTGGCTTAAAACTGCTGTCAATGCCAAAAGTATTTTTAATCTTTCTGTTAAAGTACAAAGCACTTACTAATAAGGTGCTAAGCCTGTACTCTAAGCCCGCCTCAACAGTAGTGCTTCCCTGAGGCTTTAAGTTTACATTGCCAAAATTTATACTGTATAATTCCTGAATGCTAGGTGCTAAAAAAGAAGTGCTATAAGACGCTAAAAACTTAATATACCCTTTATCTTTTTTTATTCTGTACGATGGGTTGAAATGATAAACCAAATGATTTCCATATTTGTTGTGATTGTTTAAGCGAAATCCTCCGTTTAGGTTTAAACCAAAATCGGACACATATACAGCATTTAAATAAGGATCAATTAGAATAGTTTTGGGCTTTTCAAAATAAGATATCTTTTCTAGTTTACCTTCACTGTTTAATGCTTTATTTTCCGTTATCTCATTTTGTTGAAGGTTTATTCCGCCCACAAAGTATATTTTGTCAAACTGATGCTTTACAAATGCATCTGCTATATAATTTTCAGATTTACTTATCGAAGGAAAACTCGTGTTAGTTCTGTCTGCCTCATATTTACTGTAAGCCGTATTTATTTGAACACTACCATTTTGGTAGTTGTATTTTGGGCTAAGGCTTATGCGATAGTTTTTATCTAAAGAATTATTAAAACCATCAGCAAAAGCACCTTTGTCATAGCTGTTGCTAAATTCAGTGTAGTTACCTGCCGTACCTATAGAAAACTTGTCATTTATTTTATAAGAAAGTTTTACACGAGTGCTTATCCTTTGAAAAGGGTCGTCTTTAAACAGCCCTGCATTTTCGGGTCTTGCAGACGATATTCCTCTAGTGTCAAAAGAAGAAAAACTCGCCAAATAATTAAAACCCTTCATTTGCCCACTTACATTAGCCGAACTTTGAATAAGAGTGCCGCTTTTAATTTTTTGATCATTATTGCTTCCTCCAAAAACAGATAAATTAACCTTAGGTTTGTCTTTTTCTGCTTCTTTTAGCTTAATATTAATCACTGCTGTTGTTGCTCCTGTTCCGTATAAAGTACTAGCGGCGCCTTTTATTATTTCAATATATTCGATATTGCTTAAATCTAAAAACCTAAGGTCAAAAACGCCCGAAAAGTTTGCTGGGTCGTAAACCTGAATCCCGTCAATAAGCACAAGTACTTCTTTTGAAACACCGCCTCTTACAAAAACACTGAGGATACTGCCAAACGAACTCGAATTTCCGTTAATTTCAACTCCTGCAACAGTGTTAATTAAATCAGCTATACCTTTAGTGCTGTTTTGCTCAATTGTTTTTCTGGTAATTTTATGGATAAGCTTGCCAGAGTTTTCTCTTTTTAATTTAAATTTAGAGTCAGAAATAACAACATCGTCTAATATTATGTCTTTTTCATTATCTACTTGAGCGTTTAAACAATATGTTAAAAATGCTGTTAAAACGCTAAAACAAAATACTTTTTTTATCATTTTTTAGTTTTTAAAAATTTACATAACATATAAACAAGCTGTTAATTTTTTGTTTAAAATTAAATTTTAATCTATCAATGATAAATTAATCAGAAAAAGCATAAACACAGATATATTTGTTCAAACCTTTATCCCGAAAGCTTGTTTGTCTGAAATTTGGCAGGTCTCCTGGCTTGCGTCTTGTAACTGGCCTTCCCATTTGCAATAAACAGTGGCGGTTAGATTAATTACAAGCTAATTAGCTTACAGTTGCGGGAACAGCTTCGGATTTTTACCGAATTCCCTTTTAATTTTCTTTAAATAGAGACTAAAGAAAAACCAAAAATCAAAACAAAAGTATGGTATTTTTATAAATTACTAAGCGTTAAATTAAAAAAATCAATTATTGTTTGGTTTAATATTTTGCAGTCTTTAAGTGAATTTGCTTCTGCATTTAGCTATAAACAATTAATTATTAACTGTTTTACAGATTAACTGTAGCTTGTAATAACTTAAAATACTGGCAATTTATAAGCAACATATATTTGTTTCCTAATTAATTTTAGAGTTTAAAGAAAACAGATTGGTAATAAAACAATAGTACATTATTCAAATCAGGGAAAGCTTTGATTGTAAGAAGATTCATTTCCTACAGCAAATGGGGAAACAAAAATTTTCATAGCATCTGTTAGAGTATATGTTAAAGACTTGTGAGTTTTTTTCATTCCTAAAACAGATAAAATTTTATTTTAGTTAATCTGCAAACTTGAATTGGAAAAACATAATACAAAGTACAGCACTGTACAACTATATTAACGATATATTTATACGCAAATCATCATTGACAGTAAAATTATAAAGAATAAGCCTTAAAACGCTTAACCAAAAACAGCTATACTTTAACTTGCAGCACTTCTTGAACCTTATTAGCTGCTTCTTGAAATTCGGTGGCTGCAATAATTTGCATACCGCTGTTATCAATTAAATTTTTAGCTTCTTTGGCATTTGTTCCTTGTAGTCTGCAAATAATAGGCACCTTTATTTTATCTCCCATATTTTTATAGGCATCGACAACTCCTTGAGCTACTCTGTCGCAACGAACAATTCCTCCAAAAATATTAACCAGTATGGCTTTTACATTAGAATCTTGTAGGATAATTCCAAAAGCTGTTTCAACGCGTTGAGCATCAGCAGTACCTCCTACATCTAAAAAGTTAGCAGGTTCACCACCAGCCTGCTTAATTAGGTCCATAGTTGCCATTGCCAAGCCCGCTCCATTTACCATACAGCCTACATTGCCTTGTAGGTCAACATAATTTAACCCACTTTTTTTGGCTTGTACTTCAATTGGATTTTCTTCTCTTAAATCTCGCATTTGTGCGTAGTCTTTATGTCTAAATAAGGCGTTGTCGTCTAAAGTTACTTTGGCATCTACTGCTAAAATTTTATCATCAGAGGTCTTTAGCACAGGATTAATTTCAAACAGAGAGGAGTCAGATTTTACATAAGCTGTATATAAGGCAGTGATAAACTTAATCATATCTTTAAAGGCTGCACCTGACAAACCTAGATTAAAGGCAATTTTCCTTGCTTGAAATGTCTGTAAACCCAAAGCAGGATCAATTTCTTCAGTAAATATTAAATGAGGGGTTTGCTCGGCAACTGTTTCAATATCTACTCCACCTTGGGTTGAATACATAATTATATTATTCCCTGTAGCTCGGCTTAGCAAAACCGACATATAAAACTCGCTGGGCTCGCTGTTACCGGGATAATACACGTCTTCGGCAATCAATACTTGATTTACTTTTTTACCTTCAGCAGGGGTTTGTGGGGTTTTTAGCATCATCCCTAATATATTATTTGAAATATTTTTGAGTTCATCCAAATTTTTTGCCAGTTTAACTCCTCCGCCTTTGCCTCGGCCACCTGCATGAATTTGTGCCTTTACAACATACCATGCAGTACCTGTTTGTTCAGAAAGTTTTTTTGCTGCCTCAACAGCTTCTTCAACTGTGCTTACTACTATACCGCGTTGTGTGCGAACGCCAAAACTACTTAGTATTTCTTTACCTTGATATTCGTGTAAATTCATTAGATTAGGAATGTTTAAAAGTCAAGCAAAAATACAAATTGAATTTATATTAATTGGTTGTTTTAAATTTATTTTGTGCATTTCTTTTTAACAACTTTTAATCTTATAATTTTTTTTCGGTTTAGTAAAACTGTGTCAAAAGAAATAATTGTAATTTAATATGCTATTTTACATATAAGCTAATCGCAATTTTAAATATTTATTTTATTTTTAACACACTGTGCTTTTAATAACTTTAGCTCATTATTTTTTTTTACATTCGTCTTTTTTTTAACCTGTTCAATTATGATAATTGCTAAAAACATTCATAAAAAGTACGGAGATCTTACAGTTTTAAAAGGAGTTAATTTGCATATTAAAAAGGGTGAGGTTATTGCAATTGTAGGACCATCGGGGGCTGGAAAAACTAGTTTACTTCAAATTTTGGGCACACTTGTAAAACCCGATAAAAAACCTAACTATCAACTTAAAGTAAACAGCATTTGCCTTAAAAGCCTAAGTGACAGGCAAGTTTCAGCTTTTAGAAATCAACAAATAGGTTTTATTTTTCAATTTCATCAATTATTGCCTGAGTTTACTGCGTTAGAAAATGTTTGTATTCCAGCCTTTATTGCTAAAAAACCAAAAGTTGAAACAGAAAAAAGAGCTAAAGAGTTATTAGATTTTTTAAACCTATCGCATAGGCTATACCACAAACCAAGTCAGTTGTCGGGCGGAGAGCAACAACGAGCAGCAGTTGCAAGAGCACTTATCAACAAACCTTCTGTTATACTTGCTGATGAGCCAAGTGGCAACCTAGACTCTGTTGCAGCCCAAAATTTGCACAATTTATTTTTTAAACTCAGAGAATCTTTTGGTCAAACCTTTGTTATTGTTACACATAATACTAGCTTGGCTAGTATGACAGATAGAAAATTACAAATGATAGACGGACTTATTGTTTAACAAAATAAAGCAAAATGCTTTTTACATAGTGCTTAAAAGCGCTACAATTAAGTTGGCTTATCATAAATTTAAAAACCTGTGCTTTTATGAAAATGGATGAATTAAAAGATTTTTTAAATCAAAAGGTAATTCAGTATAACAAGCCTGACTTTATTGAAACTGACCCTATTAAAATTCCTCATCAATTTCACTTAAAACAAGACATCGAAATTGCTGGCTTTTTAAGCGCAACGATAGCTTGGGGAAACAGAAAAATTATCATCAATAATGCACAGCGCATGATGAATTTAATGGGAAACTCTCCCTGTGATTTTGTATTAAATCACTCAGAGAAAAACCTAGCTGCTCTCAATAGTTTTGTTCACCGAACCTTTAATGCCCAAGATTTTGTGTTTTTTATTAAGGCACTGCAAAATATTTATCAAAAGCACTGCGGTTTAGAAGCTGTTTTAAAACCCGAAAACAAGACGGACAACTACCAAAATGCAATTCATAATTTTAAAAATCTGTTTTTTGAAATTCCTCATCCAAGCAGAACTTTAAAGCACATTTCTGATCCGATAAAAAACTCTGCTTCAAAACGCATAAATATGTTTTTGCGCTGGATGGTTAGAAAGGACAAAGCTGGGGTCGATTTTGGGATTTGGAAAACCCATTATCCTAAAAACCTTCACTGTCCGCTCGATGTACACTCGGCAAAAGTTGCCCGTAAACTCGGCGTATTGTCCCGCAAACAAAACGATTGGAAAGCACTAAGAGAACTAGACTCCACACTGAGAAGCTTTGATAGTGAAGACCCCGCTAAATACGATTTTGCTTTATTTGGTTTGGGTATTTTTGAAAAATTTTAATATATTTACTCTCAATCACCTATACAAGCTAAACTAATAACCATACTTGTGGTGCTGTTTTAAAACCCGATTTCATTTTCAAAACTTAACTGCTGTTTCCTCCAAATTTGTATCAAATTTTAAGACCGTTGCAAGGTTAGTATAATTTTGTATTTTTTTGTATCTTTATTTTATGGAATTAATACATCATCCCACATTAGCGGATAGCATTTGCGATTTACGTTCACGAAAGATAAAGCGAACATTTTTCAATCAAATCAATACACTTATAGATTGGCAACCAATTACAGGATTGATAAACCAGTATTACACCAAAGGAACAAGTGCAACAGGTAAACCCAGCTATAGCGGTTTATTACTTTTTAAGATGAG
>JBKDZU010000019.1:0-51582 GCA_047971505.1 Tenacibaculum sp. | reverse complement strand
TTGGTGTGGCAAGTTAGATACAGTAGTTCTCAAACCTAGCAGTCCTAAGTAACTATTTTAAAAGAAGATATAGAGCAATTCTTTATGTCTTCTTTTATTTTTTAAACTAATATATTATGAGAAACGCATTGCTTTTGTTTTTAAAAATACTACTTCTTTTTTCTTGTAAAAAGGAAGTAAGTGTCTCTGCTGAAAAATCGCCAATAGACAAAAAAATAGTTAAAACAGATACTATTTCAATTGAAATTGGTTTTGATGATTTTTATTTTTCAAAATCAAATTACTTTTTTGAAAAGGACAATGTAAACTATCTTTTCCGAAGTAGTAAAGTTCAATCTTTAATAGACATTTACGATTGGGATAAGAAAAAGCTATTGGAAAAGATTCCGATAGAATCCTCTGGAATTAATAGGGTTACTAATTTTCAAGGTTTTTATTTTCCCATTACCAAAGATTCTTTATTATTTCCTGTAACCATAGGCAGAATATATATAATGAAAAATAGAGAAGTGGTATTAAAGAACTATTTTAACAACTATAATCAAGGTTTTGTTTTTTATGTTACAAATGCTAATCCAATAATAAAGCATAAAAACGATGCTATTTTATACGCAATTACTAGCAAGCATACCCGCTCAACTCCAGAGGTTTTTTTAAATCGCGATTTGACTAAATACTCTTTAAAAAAAGACACCCTAGTTCATTTAAATATAGATTATCCTGATTTTTTTACAGATAAGTGTTGGAGTTCAGATCAATACGACCCAACATTTACCAAAAAGAACAACTATTTATATGTTCTATTTGGTGCAGGCGGCAAAGTTATACAGTATAATTTAGATAGCGATAAAATAATTAACCGCATACCACTGCCCAAGAGCAAATTTGTAGATTGGAGCACTCCCAAGCCTCTTAACAAATGCGGCGAATACGCCAGACCTACATCTTGGGTACAAGATGCACAAAAACCCATTCACTACGCGTTAAAATACGATAAGTATAAAGATATATTTTACAAGATTACACATTTGCCAGTAAAAGATATAGACATTGAAAGAAAAGGTATAATTAGAGGTCAGAAAAACGCTAATATTAAACCGATATCCTTAATGGTTTTAGATAATAAGCTCAGGGTAATTGACGAGATAAAGCTCCCTGCCAAAACCTACGATGTCAGAGATTTTTTTGTATCTAAACAAGGGCTTTATATTTCTGTTAACAATGAGCTTAGTCCTAAATTTAACGAAGATGCATTGCGATTTGATTTATTTGAATTGCAATGAAAACAGTGTTTTTTGTTTTATGGTTAAGTTTAATTGTTTCTTCTCAAGAAACAGGATCAAGTTTTAAAAATGTAAAAAGTTATATTTTAAAAGACTTAAATCAAAGTATTAAACCTAGTGATCTTTTTGTAATTTTTTCGATTGATATATGCAACACTTGCTTAATTCAACACATAAACACATTAAATACAAGTACAAAATTATTAAATGTAATTGCAGTTGGCAATTCAAAGAAGAAAATTTCTTTTAAATTAAAAGACATAAATAGGAAATATATAAACCTTATTTATGACTCAAAGAATATAGCTGTTAAAAAGGAAATTTGTTCTGCTGAAGAGCTAGTGGTTTTTTCAATGTCTAAGAAAAACGTCGCTAAAATTCCTTATGATGATTTTTATTCTTTAGCATATGAAATCAAATAAAAATAGAATATTGATCTATGGTTTAGCAATAGCTTTATTAGGGTTTATTTGGCTAACAGTAGATGTTGTTAAGTTGTCTTCCAACTCTATGTTTCCCACTTATAAAGATGGAGATTACTTAATTTCATTGAATACAAAATGGTTTTCGCCAAAACCAAATGATGTGGTTATTTTTAAAAAGGCTGGAAAACTAGTAATAAAACGTATTGTCCCTATAAAAAATCACAGAATATATAAATACGATGAGTCTTTTTTTTCAACAAATCACCTAATTAACAAAAAGAGAGATGAAATAAATGCAGTTGAATACATACTACCCCGAAAAAATCAACTTATTAAAGGTGTTGAAGAAATAAGAAAGTATGATCATTTTATTGAAAGCGAAACTAAGAAAAACTTAATGTTGCGCAATGGAATTTATTATTTGGGAAT
This sequence comes from Tenacibaculum sp., assembly GCA_047971505.1. GTDB lineage: Bacteria > Bacteroidota > Bacteroidia > Flavobacteriales > Flavobacteriaceae > Polaribacter. The sequence goes on along the minus strand of JBKDZU010000019.1, from coordinate 49,445 downwards.
AAAAGAAATAAAACAATATCAATTTAAAAACAATTTCTTTTTTGTAAAAGGCGACAATAAAAAAAAGTCTTCTGATTCAAGAAAGTTTGGGGTTATACCCAGAAAAGATATTGTTGCAAAAGTAGTTTGTAAACTATGGTAGAAACAAAAAATATAGATGAAAGCTTTGAAACTCAAGAAATATTAAAGAAATCAGAATACAGCATTATTCGTAAAGTAAAACACAAAAAAAGAGGCACAATATATGTTATCAAAGAAATTAAATTATCTGATGATATACCTATTCCTAATTATTCCCAAAGGGTTAACCATAAAAATGTTGTAAAATGCATAGATGTATTTAATTGTCAAAAAAAGAACAATAAGTATATTTGTTTTGTGTTGGAGTGGCTAGAAGGAAAGACACTAAGAGAATCGCTATTAGCAGGAGAATTTGAGGTTACGATTGATTTTTTGCTTCAGATATTAGAAGGGCTAAACTATCTTCACAGACACAATATTATTCACGGAGATATCAAACCTGACAATATTTTTGTAATAAAAAAAAACGGCTTTATATATCCTAAATTGATCGATTATAATTCTCGAATACCAAAAGGAGATGCTGTTTTCGTAACACCTTCCTATGCTCCTCCTGAATATATTAAAAAACCAACTAAGCAAAATGATCTTTGGGCAATTGGTTGCATTTTATATGAAATATTAACAAACAAAAGAGCTTTTGTTATAGATAGTACAAACATTTGGTCAGAGGGAAAATTCAATTTTCCCTTTAACAAGATAAAGTCCTTGCCAGAGCCTTTTCGATATATTTGTTTTAAATGCTTACGGCATAGCAGTAAAGAGCGCTTTAGCAGCACAAGAGAAATTATTAAAATTTTAGAAAATAAAAAGCGATTCAAATTAAAAATTAAAATGTTAAGAGATTATATTTTATTAAAGAAATGATACGAGTTATTACAATATTGTTTTTATTCATATTTATAAGTTTTTCTTCTTGTAATCAAAATAGCAAAAAGGATAAAAACAATTTTATCGATATTAACAGCCCAAAACAAGTTTCTAAAATAGAAGTAACTTGTGTATCAATTACTGCTAACACTTTTCAAAGACAAATTGTTTCTAACGGAAAAATTGAGGCTAGGCAAAAAAGCGATTTACATTTTAAAATAAACGATAGAATAGCCTCAATAAAAGTAAGAAACGGGCAAAAAGTAACTAGAGGTCAATTATTAGCTATTTTAGAAAACGATATTGTAAATAATCAAATAGAAAAAAATATTATTGCATTTAAAAAAGCTAAAAGCCAATTTGAAAAAATAAAAATAAATTACGGATTGGGTAATCAAGACACTCTTTTAAAGCCTCAAGTATTACAAAATTTGAAAATACGCAGTGGCTATTTAGAAGCAGAAAACGCCTTAAAAAATGCGAAATTTCAATACAATCAATCTTTTCTTCGCACGCCTTTTTTTGGAGTAGTTGCTAATATTGAAAAAAAAAAGGGAGATTTTATTACTACATCCGATGTATTTTGTACTATTATAAACCCAAATTCTTTAGAAGTTTCTTTTTCAGTATTAGAAAATGAGTTTAGTTTTGTGAGTAAGGGTCAAGAAATAGAAATACAATCTTTTGCAAACAGAGATCAACATTTTAAAGGAGTCATTAGAGAAATAAACCCTATAGTAGATAAAAATGGTCTTATAAAAATAAAAGCTAAAATAACTTCAAAAAACACGAGGCTGCTAGACGGCATGAACGCAAAAGTACTCATCAACAAACCGGTAAAAGACGTGCTTGTTATCCCCAAACAAGCCTTGGTATTACGCTCCAACCGCGAAGTAGTATTTACGGTAGAAAACGGCTTAGCAAAATGGAATTACATAGAAGTTGTTGGAGAAAACAATGACAGCTACGCCATAAAAAAAGGTTTAAAAGCTACAGACACTATCATAGTTTCAGGTAATTTAAACCTATCGAACAATGCAAAGGTAAATGCTACTTTTGTAAATGATGGTTTTACTCAAAAACAGTAATTTGCTATGGTAAAGTTTTTAACAAACCGTCCCATAGCTGTTTTTATGACAACCCTTGCTTTTTTATTGCTAGGTATTGTTGCTGCTTTTCGTATTTCTACCTCTTTAATGCCTGATATTCCAATACCTGAAATCACGGTACAGGTTAGTTACCCAAACAATACAGCAAGAGAACTAGAAACAAATGTAGTTCGCCCCTTGCGAAATCAATTATTAAAAGTCGGTAATTTAAAAGATATTTCTTCAGAAACTAGAGACGGCTTTGCAACGCTAAAACTATCTTTTGAACACAGAACAAATACCAATTTGGCTTTTGTAGAAACCAATGAAAAGGTAGATGCTTCACTAAATTATTTACCAAGAGAGTTAGAACGCCCCAAAGTAATTAAAGCATCTGCAACCGACATTCCAATTGTAAATTTAACGGTTTCATTAAATCAAGACTTTTCGCCAGAAAAGTTTTTAGAACTAAGCAATTTTACAGAAGCCGTTTTAAAAAAACGCATTGAACAATTACCCGATATTGCGTTAGCGGATATTAGCGGGTTAACCAAATCCGAAATTCTAGTAACTCCCAATATTCAAAAACTACAAAGCCTTAAAATTAGCAGTAACGAGCTTATCAATGCCATTGAGCAAAACAATTTTGAATTGGGTAATTTATTGGTGCAAAATGGTATTTATCAATACAACTTTAAGTTTGCCAATCCTTTAAAAAACAAAAAAGACATTGAACATATTTATTTAAATATCCACGGCAAATTATTCCAATTACAAAACCTAGCAAAGGTTCAATTACAGTTAGAACAAGATAGAGGCTTGGTCTATGTAAATGGCAAAAGAGCTATTGCACTAGCCATTATAAAAAAAGCAGATGCACAAGTGTATGAACTAAAAGAATCACTTGAGAAAATTACGCAATCTTTTATAAAAGATTATCCTAACTTAGAGTTCAACACCAACCAAGACCAAAGTAAATTGTTACAGCTTTCTATAGATAATTTAAAGTCCAGTTTATGGATAGGCAGTTTTTTGGCAATTTTAATTATGTTTTTCTTTCTGCAAGATGTAAAACTGCCTTTAATTATTGCAATTAGCATTCCTGTTTCTTTGGTGATAAGCATTCTGTTTATGTATTTGTTTGGCTTATCTGTCAATGTCATTTCTCTTTCAGGGCTTATTTTAGGTGTTGGAATGATGATAGATAACGCCATTATTGTTATTGATAACATCACTCAAGAATTAGAAACAGAAAATAGTTTAATCAACGCCTGCGTAAAAGGAACCAATAAAATTATTACTCCACTTATAAGTTCCGTTTTAACTAATTGTTCAGTATTTATACCTTTACTTTTTTTAAGTGGTATTACAGGGGCTTTGTTTTACGATCAAGCATTAGCAGTTGCCATTGGTTTATTTTCTTCGCTGTTAGTTTCTATTTTGTTAATTCCTGTTGCTTATAAGCAATTAAAAAACAGAAAGTTCGCAATTGAAAAATGGCTGCAACTCAATGTAAAAACCCAACGCATTGAAAACTGGTACGAAAAGGGATATAATTTTTTTTTAAACAGAAAAGCAATTGTTTATAGTGTATCTATGTTTTTTGCGCTTTTAGCTCTAATACTTTTGATGACAATGGAGTATTCTCAACTGCCAAAGATCAATCAAAATGAAGCAATTTTAGTTGTTGATTGGAATGAGAATATAACGGTTAATGAAAATCAAAAAAGAATTAACACTTTATTTAACGACAAAACTTCGTTAGAAACAGTTTTTTCTCAAATAGGCGAGCAACAATTTTTGTTAGAGTCAGAAAATAGTAAAAGTTTCTCTGAAGCATCCATTTATATTAAAACAAACACCATTGCTGAAATTGAAAGCTTAAAAAAATCACTTAGCAATCATATTAAAAAAACATTTCCAAATGCTACCTTTACCCTTGAAGAGCCTAAAAATATTTTTCAATACCTATTTGGCAATCAAAAAAGTGAATTAATTGCTCGAGTATTTTCAACAGGCTCTTTAGAAGTTCCGTCAGAAGAAAATTTACCAAATATTCAAAATTTATTAAAAGATGAATCAACTTCTGAAATTCCTTTAAAAAAAACAACATTTATAGAGATATTGCATGAAAAAGTTTTGTTGTACTATGTTTCTTATGACAATTTATTAAATGAATTAAAATCTATTTTTAATAAAAATTTTATTAATAATTTAAAAACCAATCAAAAATTTATCCCTATAAAACTAAATTATCAAAAAGAAGCTTTTGAAACAATGATTGCCAACTTGTTTGTAAAGAACAAAAATGATGAATTAATAGCTATTCGCAATTTAATTAAAACTTATTCTGCACAACAATATAAAACTATAACCTCAAATCGAAGTGGCGAGTATTTAGCTTTTGATATAAAAACCGATAACAATGTTGAAAATAAAGTAAACAAAATTCAAAACACTTTTAATAATCAACAAAATTATAACGTTCGTTTTGACGGTAGTTTTTTTGATATACAAGCATTGAGTAACGAATTGCTAATTGTTGTTTTGGTAGCTGTATTATTGCTGTATTTTATTATGGCAGCTCAATTTGAATCGCTATGGCAACCCTTAATAATATTATTGGAAATCCCTATTGATATTGGAGGAGCATTATTGCTGCTGTGGTTTTTTGGAGAAACCATAAACGTAATGTCGGCTATTGGAATTGTAGTAATGAGTGGTATTATAGTTAACGATAGCATTTTAAAATTACACACCATTAATTTACTGCGAAAAGAAGGTAAATCAATACAAGAAGCTATTAAATTAGGAGGGAAGTTGCGTTTAAAATCTATTTTAATGACTTCTTTAACCACTATTTTAGCATTGCTTCCATTTTTTTTTATAGGCGGTCTCGGAGCTAAATTGCAAAAGCCTTTGGCTTTAGCCGTTATTGGAGGAATGTTAATAGGAACTTTTATAAGCTTGTATTTTATACCTTTGATATACTCACTATTAAGCAAAAAAGAAGTAAATGAATAATTGGTTTAAACATTTAGTATTAGCACTTTTTTGTTGCTTTACTATTAGTTTATTTTCACAAAAAAAATGGTCACTGGAAGACTGTATTGAATATTCTAAACAACACAATATTGATGTGGTAAAGCAAAAAATACGAACAGAAATACTGCATAGCGATATCAAAATTGCAAAAGGAAATTATTTACCTAATGCTAATTTTAATGCTTTACAAAATTTTTTATTAGGAAATTCATTTAATGTTTCAACAAGTGTTGGTCAGCGCGAAAGCAGTTCCAACAGCTTTCAACTATCCTCTTCGTGGAATGTTTTTAATGGATTTAAAAATAGATATACACTTGAAAAAACTAAACTGTTAAAAGAGAAGTATGAAACCGATATAGATAAAATACAATTTGACTTAGCATTGAACATTACTAACAAATACTTGCAAGTTTTATTTAATAAAGAATTCCTAAAGGTTGCCGAAGAACAAGTAGAAATTAGCAAAAAAAACTACAATCGCCTTAAAAAACTGTATGACAACGGGCTAGCTGATAAGAGAGAATTGCTAGAAATAAAATCGACCTTAGCCTCCGATACCAAAGAAAAGGTAGCGATTAAAAACAATGTAAAAAACAGCTTAATTGAATTACAGGAACTATTAGATATTAAAGAAATAGAAAATTTCGATATAGAAAAAATTTATGTTGATAGTATTTCATTGAGTACCGATGAAATTAATGAAAAAATTATAGAAAAAAATCCACAAATTAGCATTTCAAAATTAGATATAGAACTTAAAGATAAAGATATTCATCTTTCAAGAGTTAATTTTTATCCAGAAGTAAACCTAAACTATTCCTATAGGAGTAATTATTTTCATATTTTAGGGCAAGAGGATGTTGTTTTTAACCAGCAAACAAAACAAAACGAACCCAATGGTTTTTGGATACAATTAAATAATAACAGAACTCATTTTATTAATCTTACAGTCACAATTCCTATATTCAACAGATTTTTAGCGAAAGAAAACTATAAAAAAGCTCAAGCAGAATTAAAATTATCAGAAGCAGAACTGGAAAATAACAAACAAGTTTTACGAAATAAAATTAAAGTGGCTACTAATGATGTAAAAACGTCTAAAACATCATTAAAAATTTCAAAAACAGCCTTAAGCACCCAAAAAGAAGCCTTTGAGATTGTACAAAATCAATATAAAAACGGAAATATCGGCAATTATGAGTTTTTAGAAAGTAAAGGCAAGTATATCCAAAACGCTTCTGAATACATTAAAGCAAAATATGAATACTATTTTAAATCAAAAATTTTAGGATATTATTTTAACCGATAATACAACAAGATTAAGTTCCTATCAGTTAAGGCAATAGAGACGTTTAAAAAACAATGAAACAACCCTTCAATTTCATGTATTTGCAGTATTTGTAGTGATACATAACTTTCAACTGCTATCGCGCTATTTCGTATTTAAACCAGATTAAAATCTGAAGACAACAAACGCATTAATTTATTGTTAACAAGCGCAAACGCAACTTGTCATTTTTTTGTAAACAAGTAGTTTTGAAGATATTTATACAACCAAATTCTAAGTTTAAATGTCATCGAAAAAAAAACCATCAAAACAATTGCTTTTAAGCGAACTGCATAAAGGCAACCAAAAAGCGTTTAAAAAACTTTTTGAACTATATTGGGAACCTATGTTTGTCAGCGCTAAAACAATTTTAGGTGACCAGAGCCTAGCTAAAGATATTGTTCAAGACATTTGGATTGGGCTATGGCAACACAGAGAGCACACTGAAATTAAAAATTTTGAAGCCTATATTTTTAACGCTGTAAAAAAGAGAAGCTTTAAGTATTTTAGAGACAAGAAGTTATTACCTGTTCATTTAGAAGTTATTGAAACGCTTCAGCCAATTGCCGAGCCCGATTTTATAAATGAACAAAACTTAGAACACACTGAAACTCTTATCGAGCAAAGCTTAAACAAACTTCCAAAGCGCTGCAAACAGATTTTTGAACTGAGCAGAATGCAACACTATAGCAATGAAGAAATAGCCATTAGGCTAGGCGTATCAAAAAGAACTGTTGAAAATCAAATTTCACTAGCTATAAAATCAATCCGTACAAGTTTAATATCAATATTTCTCACAGCCTTATACTTACAAAGCCTTAATTGTGTTTTAAAATGCTAAACGATAATTTAAATTTTTGTTCAATTTCACTGCTTTTAATTTTTTAAGGCAAGTACTTTGCTGTAGTTGTAGTTTTTTGTTTAACCGTAAAACTATTAAGTGTTAACTAATTAGCTTTACTTGTGTTTAAGAGTTGTATTTAACTAATTATTTAATATTTAATGTATTACCTCAATTCTACAAGTATATTTTAAAAAACATATTAAAAACTTAGTAAAATAAAGCCTTACAAATATTTGCAAGGCTCGATTTTTTTCACTTATTTAGGTGAATGTTTAAAACCTTAAATTCAAAGGTAACACCTTTCACAAGAGCTAAATGCATCGCAATGTTTACTTAAAGCAGCTAGTGAGGCTAAAACTTGGACCGACTCTGTTATTAATCATAAGAGGAGCAAGTGAAAAACTGTTCGATATTCAGAACAATGATTTTAACTGGAACGCTATGCCGCATATTTTTTTAGACCAAAACAATGTTTATTTAATTATTATAAGCATAGCCCACATTGTTTACAAATGGTTGTTGAGTATTTTTAGTGAAATTATAACAGATCTTAACCCTAAAGCAATTTATATTTAGAGTGATAACTATAGTAGCAAAAATAACTCAAAGTGGAAGACAGCAGTTTATATCGCTAGCAACAACTGATCGAAATTTAACACAAACTCTCAACACTTCATAATTTATATACTTACAGGCGGGCTACCCCACAATAGCCCTTAAAGCAGGTAAGGGGTTTTATCTGTTATGCTAAAAAAGCACTTATTTTAAAAAAATCTCAAGCTTTTTAAGCAAAAATTAAGCTTTCAAGAGCAGTTCTATTTTAATGAACTAAACTCCTAAAGACTTGCGGATTTTATTATGTTTTTAAACTCATTGGTTTTCATTATCTGTAAAAAAACATATAACTGTTTAATTTATTGACTGTAAAAACATAAAATTAAAAAACAAAACCTTAAAACTTAATTTTTTTAATATACTTATTTTTTTTATTTTGCAAAATCTAATAAAACATAAAATTATGTCAGTTAAAATTACACGTATTTTTGATTTTCCTTATCATCAACTAGAAGCTTACGGCTTAACTAATGCTCTTAACACAAAATACCATGGTGAGTGGCAGTGCTTATCTACCCAAGAATACATAGCACAAGCTAACAAAATTAGCAGAGCTTTATTGCGTTTAGGGGTAAAAGCAGATGATAAAATAGCTATAATTTCAACTAACAACAGAACCGAATGGAGTGTTTGCGATATTGGTATTTTACAAACAGGTGCTCAAAACGTACCTATATATCCAACCATTTCAAAGGAAGACTATTTATATATACTCAACCATTGCGAGGCTGCTTACTGCTTTGCTTCTGACCAAAGTATAATGCAAAAACTAAACGAAGTTAAAGCAAAAACCAAGCTTAAAGAAATTTTTACTTTTGATGACATCGCTGATGAAAAAAACTGGAAAGAAGTGTTAAAGCTAGGCGAAGACAACAGCAACCAAGCGGAGGTTGAAAAGCGTAAAAAAGACATTTTACCAAGCGATATGGCTACTTTAATTTACACCTCAGGCACAACTGGAAAGCCAAAAGGAGTTATGCTTTCTCATAAAAATATTGTTTCAAATGTTTTAGCGAGTAAGCTGCGTGTGCCTTTAAATGACGGAAAGGAAAAAGCATTGAGTTTTTTACCTCTTTGTCATATATTCGAGCGCATGATATTGTATTTATACCAATGCTGTGGTGTTTCGATATACTTTGCTGAATCTCTTGAAAAACTCAGCGAAAATGCTCAAGAGGTAAAGCCTAATGTAATGACTGCTGTTCCGAGGCTGTACGAAAAAATTTACGATAAAATTTACACCGCAGGAACTGAGTTAAAAGGAATTAAAAGGAAATTGTTTTTTTGGTCTATTGCATTGGGATTGAGGTACAAGCCATTTCAATCTAATGGTTGGTGGTACGATATACAATTGGGTTTGGCCAGAAAGTTAATATTTTCAAAATGGCAAGCAGCCTTAGGAGGCGAGTTAAAGATAATGATATCGGGCGCAGCCCCGTTACAGCCTAGGCTAACAAGAATTTTTGCAGCCGCCGGTATGCCAATAATGGAAGGTTATGGATTGACGGAAACCTCACCAGTAATATCAGTTAACGATTATAGAAACAATGGTTTTAGGGTTGGTACTGTTGGAAAATTAATCAACAATGTGGAAGTTAAAATTAGTGAAGAAGGCGAAATTTTAACTAAAGGCCCTAATGTAATGATGGGTTATTATAAAGATCCTGAAAAAACTGCTAATGCTTTAAAAAACGGCTTTTTTCACACTGGTGATAAAGGCGAAATTAGCAGCGATGGTTTCTTAAAAGTAACAGGTCGTACAAAGGAAATGTTTAAAACATCGGGTGGTAAATACGTAATTCCAACCTTGTTGGAAGGTGAATTAAAACAATCGCGATTTATAGAACAAATAATGGTTGTTGGCGAAGGAGAAAAAATGCCAGCAGCCCTTATTCAGCCCAATTTTGAATTTGTGAAAGAATGGGGTAAACGCCATAATATATCTTTTAAAAACAATGAAGAGCTAATTAACAACCCTAAAGTTATAGAACGCATACAAGAAGAGATTGACAATTGCAATCAACACTTTGGAAAGTGGGAACAAATTAAGCGCTTTGAACTAACTCCAGATGAGTGGAGTATTGACTCTGGTCACTTAACTCCAACCATGAAAATGAGACGCAATATTATTAAAGATATATACACCGAATTGTACCAAAAAATTTATCATCCTTAACAATTAAATTGTAAAAATTCATCTTCAAATACTCTATTAAAAAGATATTAACACGTGATACATGTTTTAAAAATAGAGCTTTATAGCAGGTACTAATTATGTTTGCAGTTAACAAAAACCACTAATAACAGTGTTTTAGATATATATTTTTGTCAATTATACTCAATTGTATTATTGTGAGTTTGTTTATTTCAATGCTTTTAAATAAATGCAAAAAAAATGTTTACTGTTAATTTTGTTCCGTTTTATCCTCTTCTATTAATTGCTTTTCAAACTCATCCCATTTTTTTTTGCTCTTTGCTTTTTTATATAATTTAATACCTAGCATGAGCAAAACAGAAATAACAATAATAGCCACAACTCCCCAAATCCAATTAATAGCATTTTTAAGTACTGCTAAAAATACTATGGCTATTAAAAACACAGTTGCTAACTCATTTAAAATACGTAATTTTAGTGAGTTATAACTAAATATATTTTTTTGTAATTGTAAAAAAATACTGTGACAAAAGCCGTGATAAAAATACAAACCTAAAACAAACGATAGCTTTACGTGCATCCATGGTATTTTGAGATAAACAGGGTTTTTATAAAGCATTAAAAAGGCAAAAAAGCTGGCTAAAATTGATGAAGGCCATGTAATTATATACCACAAACGTTTTTCCATAAGTTTGTATTGAGTTTGCAATATAGTCTTTGCTGGCTCTTCTTTTTTTTGAGCCTCTGTGTGGTAAATAAACAAACGAAACATGTAAAATAAGCCTGCAAACCATGTAGTTACAAAAATTATATGCAGGGCTTTGACATATAAAAAATCCATTTAATATAGTATTTTTATGTAAAACTACGCTTGTTCATCTGTTTTAGTGTTGGCAAACTGTTCAATCCAGCTGACAATTACACCAGCCCAATCGTCGTTGTCATTCATACAAGGAACAGCATAAAATGCTTTGCCTCCAGCTTCTAAAAAATCATCTCTGCCTTCAATGGCTATTTCTTCTAAGGTTTCCAAGCAGTCTGAAACAAAGGCTGGAGTAACTACCGCCAGTTTTTTAACTCCCTCTTTTTCTGCTTTATTAACTATTGTTCGGTCTGTATAAGGTTGTAACCAAGGGTCAAGTCCTAATCGGGATTGAAAAGAAATGCTAACCTTATTTTTGTCTAAACCCAAAGTATTGACAACGCTTTTGGTGGTTTGGTAGCATTGATGCCTATAACAAAATTTATGCGCTGGAGAAGGACTATTACAACATGTGCTGTTTAATTTACAGTGCGACCTTGTTATATCTGATTTTCTGATATGGCGCTCTGGCACTCCGTGGTAAGAGAACAATAAGCAATCGTATTCTTTGTCGGATAAATAAGCTTTTATGCTGTTTGACAAAGCTTTTATATATGCTTGCTCGTTGTAAAATGCAGGGAGGTGTGTAATGTTCATATCAAAAAAATGCATTTTTTTGAGCTCTTCAGCCAAAACCACTATGGTTTCAGTGGTAGCCATTGCAAACTGAGGGTATAGAGGTATAAGCAAAAGGTCTCTTACCCCTTTGTCATATAGCGCTTGAAGTCCATTTTTAATTGACGGATTGCCATAGCGCATAGCTAAAGCAACGGGCAAGGGTGTTTTAGACTGAACTTTTTTCTGTAAACACTCAGAAAGCACAATTAAAGGTGAACCATCTTTTAGCCATATTTTTTTATACGCTGCTGCTGATTTTTTTGGACGTGTATTTAAAATTATACCTTTAACTATAAAACTTCGCAACCACAGTGGAAAGTCAATCACACGCTTGTCCATCAAAAATTCGGCTAAATACTTTTTTACATCCTTTGGGTCAGTGCTGTCAGGAGACCCTAAGTTTACTAATAACACTCCCTTCATCTGATATTATTATTTTAATAAAACACTTAAAATTAATTGCACTCAATTATAGTTATGTGCAAAGTTATTTTGGTCAGTTTATATAATTTACAGATTTTTAAAGAAAACTTACTTAACTATAACTTACAAAAACGCAATATTATTATTATTTTAGAAGTTGACCGTATATTTTTTATCGTCTAATCAGGGTTTATTGTATTGGTTCACTTAAAAAATCTAAAAATTCAGCCGATTTTACCTCCATATAATGCACCACTTTATCGATCTTAGCATGTAAATGCTTATACTCTACATAAGATATAATTCCCACAACTAGCCCTAGCAGAGTGGTTATCAAAGATGGGTATAAATTGATAAAAATAATTTTTAAAGTTATTTGCTCGCTATTTTCTATTTGGTAAAACGCCGTTATCATTCCAATTACAGTTCCTAAAAAACCTAGCATTGGAGCAGCTACTGTTGTAGTAGCTAAAACACTTATGTTTTTCTTTAGACGGTATGTTTCAATTTTTTGAGTATTTTCTATGCTTTTGTCTATATCACTTAAAGGCTTTCCAATTCTGGATAATCCTTTGCCAATTAATCTAGCTATAGGCTCTTTAGTATTATTACACAGAGCTTTGGCACTTTCTGGCTTTCTGTTAATTATATGATCTTTTATTTGATTCATAAAGTTATCATCGGCAGATATACTTGCGTTAATAACAAAAAAGCGCTCTAAGTAAACCACTAATACTGTTATAAACAATAAGCAAAGCAAAACCATAACTGTCTTTTCTTCAACACTAGAATCTGTAATTAGTTGATAAATTGAATTTTTTTTTAACATTTGGTTTTTATTTTAAAATACACTAAGCTAATTTATACTAAAAAATTTAAAACAATACTTTACAATTTATTTACAGTAAAATATCAAGTAGATGAAACCGTTAACCTCACCATTAAATAGCCCACAGTTCCTAAAACTATGGTGTAGGGCAGTGCCATCTTTACCATTTTTATATAAGATAAGTTGATTAAAGGAGCTAGTGAAGAAGTCAGTAGAAATAAAAATGCTGCTTGACCATTAGGAGTAGCTACACTTGGCAGGTTTGTTCCTGTATTAATTGCTATTGCAAGACTCTCAAAATGTTTTCTGCTGATATTTCCCGACTTAAAAGCCTCTTCAACCTCTCCTATATATACCGTAGCTACAAATACATTATCGCTTATTGCCGATAGTACACCGTTTGCTATATAAAACAATCCGGGTTGAGCAGAAGAGTCTTGCGCTAAAGCCCAATTTATAACAGGGGTAAATAAGTGTTGATCGTGAATCATGGCAACTATAACAAAAAAAACTACCAAAAGCCCTGTAAATGGTAAGGCTTCTTCAAAGGCAGGTCCTAGTTTGTGTTCGTCTATTATACCCATAAAAGCTGTTTGAACTACAATAAGAGCTAAACCGATAAAACCTACTGGAGCCAAATGCAAGGCTAAGCCCACTATTAATAATACTGCCGAAACTCCTTGAATTATTAAACCGTAACTTTCCTTTTTACTGCGTTTTTTATCTTCTTCTTCAGTATATCTTTCAATAATATCGGCAGCTACTCTTGGAAGTTTAACTCCAAAGCCAAACCATCCTGTAAGTTCTAAAACAGCGGTAGTGAGCAAGCCTAAAAAAAAAACAGGAATTGTTACGGGCGACATTTTAATAAAAAACTCAATAAAACTCCAACCCATCCTCTCACCTATTAAAAGATTTTGCGGTTCGCCAACTATGGTGCAAACTCCTCCTAAAGCTGTACCTACTACCCCGTGCATGATCAGGCTTCTTAAAAAACTTCTAAATTGTTCTAGGGTTTGTCCGCTCAGTTCTTTTCTGTCTAATACTCCGTCTTTATTGTAATCCGAAGAACTCGAATGTATTTTGTGATATACTCCATAAAAACCTACCGCTACACTAATCAATACTGCTGTTACTGTAAGAGCATCTAAAAAGGCTGACAAAACAGCAGATAAAAAAACAAAGAGCAATGACAGTAGTAATTTTGATTTAATTTTGGTAAACACCTTGCTAAATATGTACATTAACAAAGGTTTCATAAAATAAATACCTGCCACCATAAATACTAGCAGTAAAATTACCTCTAGATTTTGATTTACTTCATTATAGGTGTTTTTAGGTGTTGTTAAGCCTAAAATTAGTGCCTGAATTGCCAACAAACCACCCGATTGTAAAGGATAGCATTTTAAAGCCATAGCTAAGGTAAAGATAAACTCTGCTATAAAAAGCCATGCCGTAACTGTTTTTCCTAAAATATAAAAGGAAATTAAATTGATAATTAAAAAACTAATTATGGATAGTTTAAACCATTTGGGACTGTTTCCTAGAAAATATTTTAACATAATACTTTAAATTAACATTTGAATTTATACTTAAATTAATATTTAATTTTATCTAATTATTAAATTAACTCATTTAAAGCTATTTCAAAAGCGGTTTCGCTAATTTTTGTCTTTGAAGAGTTTTTTTTAAATACCTTTTTTAAAGCTTTTTTAATAGTATTTGAAGTGTCTTCAAAAATGGCTTCATCGGTAATTACAGCCTTTTGTTCCATTAAATAAGCAAATACTCTGGCCATGCCACAGTTGGAGATAAAATCGGGGATTAAACTTACTTTTTTATCTGTATTTTCCATAATTGGACCAAAAAATATTTCTCGATCTGCAAAAGGTATATTTGCTCCGCAAGAAATTACTTCTAGCCCTGATTTTATCATTTGATCAATTTGTTGTTGGGTAACTATTCTAGAAGCGGCACAAGGTGCAAAAATTTCGCAAGGCAAACTCCATATTTTTGCATTAACTTCATCAAAAGGTATAATATTTTGAGCTGCTAAAGTATTGCCTTTCTTGTTTAAAAACAAGTTTTTAATTTGAGAAAAAGAAAAGCCTTTTTCATTGATTAATCCACCTGCTTTGTCAATAATACCAACAACTTTAGCACCCATTTGAGCCAAATAGTAGGCAGCTGCCGAACCAACATTCCCAAAACCTTGTACTACTGACCTTTTTCCTTTTATATCTCCGCCGTAAATACAGTAAAAATGGCGTACTGCCTCGGCAGTTCCATAACCCGTAATCATATCTGCTACTGTGTATTTGTGTGCTGTGCTTGGAGATAGTTTTGTGTTTTCTAAAACTTTAACTACCCCGTGACGCAGCTGCCCAATTCTGTTAATTTTATCTGCCTCGCTTGGCTTAAAATGACCATTAAAAACTCCTTCCTGCGGATGCCAAACTCCACTGTTTTCAGTATTAGGAATAACCTCCTGAATTTCATCGACATTTAGGTCACCTCCAGTTCCGTAATAGCTTTTTAACAATGGTGCAACTGCCATATACCAACGCTTTAAAACACCTTTTTTTCTGGGATCTTGTGGGTCAAAATTAATTCCTGATTTTGCTCCTCCAATAGCTGGTCCAGATACAGTAAATTTAACTTCCATAGTTTTAGCCAACGAAGTTACCTCGTATTTATTTAAACCTTTGCGCATTCTGGTTCCGCCTCCAGCAGCTCCACCTCTTAAAGAATTAATAACTGTCCACGCTTCGGCATCTGTTTTTGGATCTTTCCAATTAAAAACTATTTCAGGTTGTTTTTCTTCGTATTTTTTTAGTAAACTCTTCATGTATTAATTATATTTTTAAAATTACAATATAAATTAGCTACCATTAATTGTTTTTGTTTAATTTGATAATAATTAAGATTTATCGCTGTGCTTTTAATTTTTTTATACAAGTAAATATTTTTTTGATGCTATTTAAAAACTATCTGCTTATCTTTTTAAATATTTTTCCAGATGAATGGTCTTTGCTCGCTCCTGTAACAGATGCTAAACAATTTACTTTATTCTCAAACCGCAATACAGCTAGTAAAGCAAAAACTAAGGCTTCTTTATATTTTATGAGCTGATTATCGCTTAGCACTATTTTTTGTCGGGTATAAAACTCTATCCTATTCATTAAAAAACTATTAAAAACTCCACCACCAGTAAAAAGAGTTTTATTTGTACTGTCAATCCATTTACTTATTTGCATAGCTATGTGCTCTACAAAGGTTCTGAGTAAATTGTCAATATTTTTTTCTGTTTTTTTTGTCAAACAAAAAACATGCTCTTGCACCCATTCTATTCCTAAGGACTTAGGTGGTTTTTTAAAATAATAACTCAATGAGTTTAATTCACTAAGTAGCTTTTTGTCAATTATGCCCGTTGAGGCAATAGTTCCTTTGTCATCGTAATCAAAACCTAATTTACGGGTGTAGTAATTTAAAACTATATTTGCCGGACAAAGGTCAAAGGCTATTGTTTTACTGTCTTTTTCAAATGAAATGTTAGCAAAGCCTCCTATATTTACACGATATTTATAGTTGGAAAAAAGTAATTTATCGCCTATAGGAACCAAAGGTGCTCCTTGTCCTCCTAGCTGAACATCGCAGGTTCTAAAATCTGATACTACAGTTGTATTTGTTAAATTTGCTATGGTTTGTCCATCACCTATTTGCAGTGTAATTCCTCTATTGGGTTGATGAAAAACAGTATGCCCATGCGATGCTATAATATCAACCCTATCAATATCAAAAAAATTAATAAAAGTTTTTACAGTATTGGCTAACAGCACTCCGTACTCAGTGTTTATCTTTTTGAGTTTTTTATTGGAATAAACAAAGGCTTGTTGCAGTTTTTTAGTCCATGGTTTTGAATAAGCAAAGGTTTTTGAGTGTAAAATACAGACTTTAGAAAAATTGTTTTTTGGAAATTTGGTGTATACTAAATCTATGCCATCTAATGAGGTGCCCGACATAATTCCTATTACATAATAAAAGCCCTGCGACATATTTTAAAACTTATCGAGTAAAATTAAAAAAGTATATCGAATATTTAAGGATAAATTTAAAATAAAATTTTGTAAAAACTCAATTTTGTAAGTTGTACTTATTTTTTATAACTCAAACATTTTTTATTTACACTTGATCTGCAAAAAGTAATTAACAACTATTATTTAGACTTTGTTTTGTCTTTGTTATTATCGCTGTCATTGTTTGATTCCTCTTTAGTGGCATTTTTAAATTCTTTAATTCCTGTTCCTAAACCTTTCATAAGTTCTGGTATTTTGCGACCTCCAAATAGCAATAATACAAGCAAAACTAAAAATATTATTTGCCAAGGCCCTGGTATGCCTAAAAATATGACAAGTGTATTCATTGGTTTTAAATTTTAATTCAAAGGTACAAAATTAAGTTCTATTTTTAATTACACCTCCTACTACTTTTTTTTCTTTTAAAACCTTTGGCTCGCCTTTGTAAAAAATAGTTCCTCCAAAGGATACCTTAGCATCTAGAGTACCACCGCAGTTTACCTCAGCTTTAGCTCCTGAGGCAGCTCTTACTATATTCACATTTTTTACCTTGAGTTTATAGCCGTGGTAGTTTGCTCCCAAATCAACATTTACTGTTTGATTTTTTGTGTTTCCACTGAGTTTTACCACAGCACCCGAACTGCTTTTTACTTTTAAATAATCAACATCTACTATCATGTTTACAAAAGCTCCTTCTTGAGCTTTTATTTCAACATCAGATTGTTTTATTTTCTTTGAAGTAATTACAGCTCCTTCATTAGCATCAATTATATCAAGCGGACTGTTGTAGTACAGTTCAACTTTTGCTTTTTTGTTGGCTAAGGTTTCTGGAAAGGTAAGTGAAATTCTCAATATATCATTTTGAATTTTAATTTTTACCTTGTCAGATTTCTCTCCCGTAATTACAGCTTTATTATCGGATGCTTGTACTAAATTAACTTCAATACCATTAAACACCTTAATATTTTTAAAGCTATTTAATTCTCTTGTAATCTTGTTTTGTGAAACAGAGTTAAAAGAAGTTAAAATTAAACTTATAATAAAAACTTTTTTCATGATTTTAATATTTTCTTTTTATTAGATTTACACTTGTTTTAATCACACAAAGAGTTTACAAATATATGTGTATTTTGTATTGTTAAAACTTGATAAGTAGCCGTTCTTTTTTGCCGATATGTTTAAAGTGATATTTTAATGATTTAAACTTTTAGTTTTATTAGTATAATGTTTATCATCAATATTTTATTAGTTTAAAATCAAGGTGTTTGCGCTCTAAGTCTGCCTTTTTAACTCTTATTTGTACTTCATCGCCTAATTGTATTTTCTTTTTTGTTCTTTTACCTATAATAGCGTACTGCTTTTCGTCAAATATAAAAAAATCGTTTTTTATATCTTTTATTCTTACCATTCCTTCGCATTTATTAGCTATAATTTCAACGTAAATACCCCATTCTGTTACACCCGATACTAAGCCTTTAAATTGCTTATCAATAAATTTTTTCATGTATTTTACCTGCATGTATTTAATTGATTCTCTCTCTGCTTTTACAGCTACTTCTTCCATTTTTGACGAATGCTTGCAGGCTATTTCATATGTTGTAGCTTTAGGCGAGTTTCCTCCTTTTAGGTAGTGCAGTAGCAATCTGTGTGTTATAAGGTCGGGATACCTGCGTATAGGAGAGGTAAAATGTGAATAATAGTTAAACGCCAAACCGTAGTGCCCAATATTTTCGGTAGTGTAATGAGCCTTACTCATAGAGCGAATAACTAGAGTCTCTAGCATATTTGCTTCTTTTTTTCCGTTGATATCCTCGAGTAGTTTATTTATACTTTGACTTGTTTTTATTTTGTTTTTGGTATTTATCTTATAACCAAATTTACTTACTATACTTTTTAAGGAAGCTAGTTTTAATTCATCGGGCTGATCGTGAACTCTGTAAACAAAAGTATTTCGAGTTGCTCTTCCTTGATTAATACCTATAAACTCTGCTACTTTTTTGTTTGTTAAAAGCATAAACTCTTCAATTAAATTATGCGCTTCTTTTGCTTGTTTTAAGTATACCTTTGTAGGGTTTGCACTTTCGTCTAAACAAAAAGAAATTTCGTTTTTATCAAAACTTATGGCCCCCTCTTTAATGCGTTTTTTACGTAAAATTTTGGCTAAAATGTTTAATTTTAACAGTGCCTCAACTACAGCTTGGTCAACTCTGTATTTTTTATTTGTCAGAGCTACTGTAGCTGGTATAACAGCGTTTTGTGTGTCTAATATATATTGGGCTTCTTCATAAGAAAATCTTTTATTTGAATTTATTATCGTTTTTCCAAACCATTGGTTTACTAAAGTTGCTTGTTTGGTAAGTTCAAATACTGCTGAAAAACACAGTTTGTCTTCATTAGGGTTTAAAGAGCATAAATTGTTAGAGATAAACTCAGGTAGCATAGGTATTACTCTGTCAACTAAATAGACAGAGGTTGCTCTTTGATATGCTTCATCATTTAATTTGGAATTTGGTTTTACAAAGTGAGAAACATCTGCAATGTGAATTCCAATTTGATAATTTCCGTTGCTTAATTTATTAAAAGATAGGGCATCGTCAAAGTCTTTAGCATCTTTAGGATCTATTGTAAAACACAGGTCTGTTCTTATATCTCTGCGCTTTTTAATTTCTTCTTCATCGATAAAACTTTTAACACTATTGGCTTCTTCTTCAATATATTTTGGAAAACTACTGTGTAATCCGTACTCTAAAATAATTGAATTAATTTCAGTTTCGTGCTCTCCCGGCACACCTAATACCTTTATTATTTCTCCATTGGGATTTTTAAGATTATCGGGCCAATCAATGATTTTAACCAAAACCTTGTTTCCGTGTTTTGCTCCGTTTAATTTAGATTTTGAAATAAAGATATCTAAGTGTATCTTATTGTTTTGAGGAACTACAAAAGTGTATTTATCTTCTATTTGTAAAATACCTATAAACTTATGTCTTTTTCTCTTTACAATTCTCACAACCTCAGCTTCTAGTTTTTTTTTATTACCCTTGCGGTACACGTGCACCTCAACTGTATCCTGATCTAGAGCTTTTCCTAAATTGCTTTGTGACACAAAAATATCCTCATTGAAATAATCGCAAATAAAAAAAGCATTTCCGTTTGAATTTACGTTTAAAATTCCTGTGTATTTTTTTTCTTTATGTTTTAACTTAAACTTTCCAATTTCTACTTCTTTTAATTTATTTTCCCTACATAAATTATTGAGTTCGTATATTAATTTTTCTTTTTTAAATGTATCTTTAATTTGTAAAATTGAAGCGATTTGTTTACAATTATATAATTTGTTTATATTTTTTTTAAAAATATTTAAAATCTGAACTTTAAGTTCTATTTGTTGGTTCATTCCTATAATAATAGTGAAATTTTGAGCAAAGTACAAATTATTTTTTGAGTTTATATCAAGTTTTTTTATAAGCCTAGCTAAAAGGTTAAAACAAAAATTATGCGGTGTAATAAAAACTTACGACAAACACTTTTAATCGTCAAATTTATTGAAAATTATTTTTTGTTTAAAGCTATAACTGACGATATCATTTTTTTAGCTCAACTCTACTAAAAGCTATTAACAAGCTAAACAATAATAAAAATATAAAAATATAAATTAATAAAATTTGGTGTTGATTATTGTTTGTTAATATATGTAGTAAAAAACAAATATTTTTTTGTTATTGTAACTTATTAAAAATAATTAACATATTATCAATATATAAAATATTAAAAACAAGCTATTAAGTAAACTTATTAAAAATATAAATATAGATAATTTACTTATTTTTTAAAACTATTTTTTTAGATGTAATGTAAATAAATTGTAAATTTTTATTGATAAAAGGTTATTAAAAAATTAAAAAAAAACTTGCAGAAATAATTATTTAGATTTGTATTGTATTTTTTGTGTAAATAATAAAATATTTTTTTAAAAAGTTATTACAAAAACTTAATAATTAATTAATATCTATAAGTTGTTTAAAATAAATAAATTGATTTTCTTTTTTAAAAAAAATCACAATTTAACTGTTAGTAAGCCTAATAAAAGTATTTTTGCATATAGTAATTACAGTTAATATATTATGAATATTGCAATTGGCAATGACCATGCAGGTACAAAATACAAAATTGAGATTGTAAAAATTTTAGAAGCCAAGGGGTATAATATTGTAAACTTTGGAACTGATAACGAAAACAGCGTAGATTATCCTGATACTGTACACCCTACTGCCAATGCTGTAAATTCGGGAAAGGTAAAATGGGGTATAGTATTATGTGGTTCTGGCAATGGAGCGCAAATTACAGCCAACAAGTATCAAAGGGTAAGGGCTGCCTTGTGCTGGAACAATGAATTGGTTGTATTGGCGCGCAAACACAACAATGCTAATATACTGGCTATACCTTCGCGTTTTGTATCATTGCAACAAGCTCTGTCTTTTGTAGATATTTTTTTAACGACTAGTTTTGAAGCAGGTCGTCATAAAAGAAGAGTAGATAAGATAGCCTGCAAATAGCATTAAATTAAGACATAGTATTTGTTAAAAATTTTAAACAGTTTAATATCAAGTGCTAATCTAACAAAACACAATGTATTTTATAAAAGATGGATTTTGTAGTAAAGAAATTCAATTCATTGTATGTTAACGATTTATACGAAATACTTCAAATTCGTTCAGAAATATTTGTAATAGAGCAAAATTGCATTTATCAAGACATCGATAATAAAGACAAAAAAGCACTGCATATTATTGGTAGAAAAAATGACAAGATAGCTGCCTATGCTCGTGTATTTGACAGCGGAGTGCTTTTTGACACTCCAAGTATAAGTAGGTTGCTTGTTGTTAAAGCAGAGCGAGGTCATGGATATGGAAACAGCTTATTAAATACCGCTATAAGTGCAGTTTACAATAATTTTAAAAATAAAAATATCAGTATTTCAGCTCAATTTTATTTGATTGAATTTTATATTTCACACGGTTTTAAAACAGTAGGGAAGCAGTATTTAGAAGATGGCTTAAAACATATAAAAATGATTAAACAGATATAAAAAACTTTAGTTATTGTTAAATTGTAGTTCTTTTATGATATTCTATAAGATTATCAATTGGTTTTGCAACTATTCCTGAGATATTTATATTATTTTGTTCAGCCACTTGAGTCAATAAATTTTTAAAATAATAAGCAATTGAGCCCACAAAAAAAACCGGAGTATCTTTACTCTTTTTGTAGTTTAAAACATGATATTTAAAAAATTTATCAAAGCCTTTTTTTACAAGTTTTTTAATATATTTTTTTTCTTTGTGTTTAAACATAAATTTAGTGTACGAGGCTAAATACTTATTAGGGTTATCAACCTGATATAAGTTAAACTTAATAGTGTTGGGCGATAAATCAAACTCTTCACAAAAAGCATCTGCAATATATTTAGGCATTTTTTTGTAAAAATAATCTCTGAGCAATTGTTTTCCAAAGTAATTACCACTTGCCTCGTCCATAACAATATAACCTAATGATGGACTTATATATTCAATAGTTTTACCGTTGTAAAAACAACTGTTTGAGCCAGTTCCTAAAATGCATACTATAGCTTCCTGATTTTTAGCTGTAGCATAAGCAGCACCTAAAATATCTTCCTCAACCACTATTTTAGTAGCTTTTAAAAAAAAAGATTGTAAATTTTTTTTTAAGATATCCGTCGGATCAGAAGTACCTAAGCCAGCTCCGTAAAAGTAAATCTGCGAAATAAGATCTTTATGCATCTTTAATTCCTTGTTGTTTTCTATTCTAGATTTTATTTCTAAAGATGAAACCACATTAGGATTTAAACTTAAGGTATTGGCTTTAAAAACCTCATTTTTATTGCTGTCAATAGCAACCCAATCTACTTTAGTTGAACCCCCATCTGCTACTAAAATCATTTTTTGTTTATATTTGTTAAAAAAATAGAAAATAATTTAGTTTGGCAATAAGCATTACCAGAACTATAAACTATAAAGTTTTTCAAATATAAAAAGTATGTTTATAAAAAAGTGATTTTTAAAAATAATATTTAATCAAAAACACAAATTGCATTTGTCAATTGAATATAGACATTAAAAAAAACAAAATGAATAGTTTTAAAAGTGTTGTATTTTGTATTTTAGCAATTCTTATGTTTAACAATTTTAATATACTTTATGGCAACTGATAAAGAAATAGAAGCTAAACAAAAAGTGCTTCAACTTACACTAGATAAGCTAGATAAAATTTATGGAAAAGGGGCAGTTATGAAACTGGGTGATAGCAAGGTTGAAGATATAGAAGCCATACCTTCAGGGTCGTTAGGCTTAGACTTAGCTCTAGGTGTTGGGGGTTATCCGAGGGGAAGGATAGTTGAAATTTACGGTCCAGAATCATCAGGTAAAACTACCCTTACCATACACGCTATTGCAGAAGCTCAAAAAGCTGGAGGAATAGCTGCTTTTATTGATGCAGAACATGCTTTTGACAGAAGTTATGCCGAAAAATTAGGAGTTGATGTTGATAATTTAATTATTTCTCAACCCGATCACGGAGAACAAGCCTTAGAAATAGCCGATAATTTAATACGTTCTGGTGCTATAGATATATTAGTTGTAGATTCAGTAGCTGCGCTTACACCAAAATCGGAAATAGAAGGAGTTATGGGAGATTCTAAAATGGGACTACACGCAAGGCTAATGTCTCAAGCGCTCCGAAAACTGACCGCAACTATCAGTAAAACTAACTGTATAGTTATGTTTATCAATCAATTACGTGATAAGATTGGAGTTGTTTTTGGCAATCCTGAAGTTACAACAGGTGGAAATGCTCTAAAATTCTACGCCTCTGTACGTATAGATATACGCAGAAAAGTACAAATTAAAGATGCAGATAAAGTAATTGGCAACAGTACCAAGGTAAAAATCATTAAAAACAAGGTAGCTCCACCGTTTCAACAAGCTGAATTTGACATTATGTACGGTGAAGGCATTTCAAAAGCAGGAGAAATTATCGATTTAGGAGTTGAACACAAAATTATTAAAAAAAGTGGTTCTTGGTTTAGCTATGGCGATACTAAATTAGGTCAAGGAAGAGATACTGTAAAGAGAACACTAAAAGACAACCCAGAGCTTATGGATGAGCTTGAAAATAAAATTGTAGATTCAATTTCTAATACTGGCAAATAAAATCAAATACATTTATTAAATTATAAATAATTAAATTTTTGGCAAAAACAAGTATTTAATTTTTTATATAAAAAAATGCTTATTTTAAAGCGTTTATACACTGTAAAGACAAGTGAGCTAATTGCTCTTATAACTCTTTATTACTTTCTGTTTTGTCTCAAATAAAAAATAAACAGATAAGTTTTTTTTAATTTTAGATATAGGGTTTATTTTTACAACAAAATAAAGTTGTAATTATGATACAAAATGTATTAGAAGGAATAAAAGCCTATGCACAGGCATTGCCCTTAATTTCAAAACTAAAACTGTGGAAGTACTTTGTAATACCAATTATTATAAGTATAGTAACATTTGTGTTAACAGGTACAATGGTTTACTATTTTGCAGATGATTTAGGGCGATATATCGCAGGGTTTTGGAGATGGGAGTTTGGCAAACAAACATTTAAAGCAATAAGCACCTTTTTAAGCGGCTTGTTGCTCTTAGTACTGTGGATAGTGTTTTATAAATATATTGTTTTAGCCCTATCAGCTCCGTTTATGAGCCCAGTTTCCGAAAAAATTGAAAAACACTTTAAAGGACAAAACAACAATTTTAAAATCAGCTCGTTTTGGCAGCAATTACTTAGAGGATTAAGAATAAATATCAGAAATTTAATAAAAGAGCTCCTGCTGACCATTCCTATATTGTTATTGAGTATTATACCTTTAATTGGATTTTTATCAGGATTTTTACTGTTTATAATGCAGTCTTATTACGCAGGTTTTGGCAATATGGACTACACTTTAGAACGCCATTATAAATACGCGGAAAGCATTGACTTTGTCAGCAAAAATAAAGCCATTGCTGTAGGAAACGGAATGGTGTTTATCCTGCTTTTGCTCATTCCTGTACTGGGGGTTATTTTAGTTTTACCCTTGTCAGTAACAGCAGCTACGACTGTAAGTATCAAAAGAATAAACATAAAATACCAATATGATTATTCAAAAGTTGAATATAAAACAGCAAAAGAATAAAATAATCGTTTTGTATTTTTGTAATTTTAAACAAATTAAAAACTATTGCACAATCCTATTGGGGTTTAATATTTCGTTTTCACCTCCGGTTTAGCCCCCTATTAATCGGACTTTAACATTTTAGATTTTCAAAGTTAGTAATTTTTGTGTTTACATTTGCAGAGCGAGGAACAACCCAGAGTGATTTTTTATACCGTAAGTTGTTTGAGATATTGGCGCTACTGAGAACTGCCCTTGGGCTCATCATTACCCGTATATTGTTGTATTTCAAATCGGGGGATGGTAAGTGTGAATCGGCTTTTTCTTTGTTTTATGTTTGAATATTGGGTGATAAACCCTTGTTTTTGGAGCATTTCAAAATCATTGGGACAAAGGTGGGCAATGCTTCCGTGCAGCCGTGCATTATTGTACTTTTCTTGAAAAATCAGAAGATTTTGTTCCAATTCTTGTAAACAAGTTCTTTTTCGGTCACTAGTTTTTTAAGCTTTTGATTCTCTTTTTCTAGTTCCCGAATCTGTTTTAAATGAGCAGGTGTCATCCTGTGAGATAATCCTTCTTCACCCATTTCGTTAAACTTTTTTCGTCAACTGTAGCAAGTGGCAGGGTAAATACCTCAAGACCATTTTAATATGTATTATAACGAAATCAGGCATATTAAAATGGATTATGGTCCGTTACTGTATTGGGAAGAACTCACAGGAATTTTTTCTGTATTATATGGATAACTTTTACGGTTTATTCTTTATGCTAAAATTTCGCTTGAAAAACTGATTTGTTTTGAGCTAGCTTCTCGTGGTTATGATTAAAATCACCGTTGGTGCAGGTTTGATAGGGCTAGAGAAATAGGGTTAAAATAAAGTTGAATACCTGAACACTCCTTTTTTTGATAGGAGTGTTTTTTAGTAGAACAAAAAATTAGCTAAGCACACTCTCTTTAATTATTTTTTTTTGATTATTCAAATCTTCCAATGAAAACTTATTCAATTTACGTTCTATATTTTCCATACAGCTTAACTCAAAAAAATCTTTAATGATACCATGTTCTGTATGTAAATCTTGTGAAGATGAATTAATTTCAAAGTATGGAATATCTCCTCTTAACATTTGAGTTATCTCATGTTCTAAAATTAATTGAAAATGAGAATCTTTAGGGACATTTTTAAAAGCAAAGCTAAGATACTTCCTAATTCGTTGCTCATATACTTTCATATTTTTTAAATTTCTAGGAAGTTTCATTTTTTCAAGTATTTTAGCATAAATATTAGTTGGTCTCCAAATAAATCGAGCTGCACAATTTTCAAATTTTTTGAGTGGAGAATTTTCGTCATATAACAAAAAATTCCTTTGAAGTATAACTAGTTTATAGCAAGACTCAAATCCATCCAGCAAATCATTTAAATAATTATTCACATAAACTCTATTCCCCTTAAGTTCAGGTATGTTATTTAAAAATAAATCTTTTTTTATAAATTTAGTAATCATTTTCCAATCATCTGTAAAACGATTTACCCCCTCTCTTTGCATACCTGTTATACTTTGTTCTTTTTCATAGCCAAAACCACACATACCTTTAGGCAAACCATAATATGAATTTATTTGATTATTTGGCAGAAGCATACTTGAAAGAACAGAGTCAAGTATTAAATCATTATTAGAGTTATTAAAAAAAAACTGATTTTCTCTTGAAAAATGAGGTTGTACTATTGTTTCATGATCTATTAAAACAGGGGTTTCTCCATTACATATCAAATTTTCATAATGATAATCAGAACTGTTAAGTAAATATGTTATACAAAGGATATATCCTGACCTTTTATAGTATTCTTGAAGTTCATTTTTATGCTGAAAATGCTTTTGCTCAACAAATTCTAACCAATGATATTTTTTTTGATTTAAAATTTTATACTTGTATCTTTTACCTAGATTGAAATATGTACTTAACCAATTTAAAAAAAAATTAAATGATTCAGTAATTTTACCATCGGTAGGCTTAAAAACCAAACGTTCTCCAGAAGTTAATTTAACTATAGATGGGGTTAATCCATTATGAGAGTCACCTGCCTCAAATTTCACATTGTTAATATTTAAAGAACAAGTTGTAATCAAATGCCTTTCAAAAAGTTTTCTCTTACTTTCAATAAAAGAATTCTGAATAACAAAGTTAAGATTTGTAGTTTTATTTTTATTGATTTTAGATAAGACAGATAAGGCTTTATATTCGTTATATATCTTTGTACTCTGTTTTGAAATTGTCAAACCATTACTGTAAGGTAAAAGTTCTATAATTTCTTTTTGTAGCAAATCAAGAATTACTCTTTCATTATTAATAAAAAAGGTGTTTGCAAAATCTAATTCAGAATAATTTTGTGTTAAATTCATAAGTTTTAATTAAATTGACTTTGATTTTTTTAAACCTATTATTGTTAAAATAAGACCAACAAAAAACAATGTCCTCTTACAATTAACAGAGCAAAAACTTATCTTCTCACTTAAAATAGTACTCATTAAAATTGAAATGAGAAGTAAAATAACACCAATGCTTAGAGAATTTGATAATAAAAATTTGAATAGTTTGTTAAACATAAAAAAATAATTTATTAAAATTTATTTGACCCTTAATATTTGTTAGAATATTATAAAAATTGAATTACTCGTACTAAATTCTAACTTTAATAAGGTTAAAATTACGAAGAATTTTAAACAAAAGAAGACAGTAAAAGTATATACTTTTACTGTCTAAATAAAAATTTCAAAGATTATGTGTTTCTTCCTAATAAATAGCATACCCCTGCAACAGCTAATCCTATACAAACATTGCTAGATAGTGCAGTTGGTGAGATGCCTCCTGCTACCATTTCTAACTGTTCTTCAGTTAATTCTATCTCATCTAAATTTGGCTCTGCTGGGATGTTTAAATATATCACAGCATCATCAGTTTGGTCTTCTACGACAATGTTATTTTTACCTTTTGGCAAGGTGTAATTATATCCAAGTTCTTTGCTTATTGCAAGCTTAGGATTTTCAATTAATTCATTTTTAAATAATTCACTTTCATGAGATTTTTTAATTAAATTATATAATAATTCTTGGCTTTCTTTAATTTGTTTTTGTGTTATCATTTTTGTTTATTTTTTATATTAATTTGAGTATAATACTTAAACTTATTTTTGAGTCATATTAATTATGATTATTAATTATCTCTATCATATCTACCAAGTGAAAAAGCGGCTAGACCAATAATAATAAAAGTTGATGGAGATATACCACCAGCAACCATTTCTAGTTGTTCTTCTGTTAATTCTAGCTCATCTAAATTTGGCTCCGCTGGAATATCAAAATAAATTGTCGAAGTATCTTGTGTTTGATCACGCACAACTATTTTTTTACCCTCTGGAATACTAAATTGACCTTCACTAAATTCTTCTAGTGTTGCTAACGGATTATCAATTAAACACTGCTTAAAAGTATCATCTTGCTATGCTTTCTGCACAACATCAAAATAAAATTTTTGTTCTTGATTAAATTTCATAATTATTATTGTTTTAAATGTTAATATATTTATTTAAAAAGTGATATCATCTGTTGGAAAGCATCCTTTAGGAGGAAAAGAAGGAAAAATGATATCAATAAAAGGTATGTCATTTCTACCTCCTGCTACCGCCTCTAATTGCTCCTCATTTAATTCTACATCATCCATTTTTTGTTTTGCAGGAATGTTTATATAAACTGTAGATTCATCAGTTTGATCTCTAACTACAATTGTTTTTCTTTCTGGCAGATTCAATCTTACTCCAGTCAATTTTTCGATAGCATCTAATGGGTTTTGTGTTAATTCTTTTTTGAATTCAGCGTCTTCCCATGCTTTTTGTATCACTTCTTGATACAGTTTTTGTTCTTGTGTAATCTCCATAATTTTAAAATTAATTGTTACTATTTATTTAATTATTATTCTTTATTAAAATCCATCTTTTGACAGGTCGGTTGGTAATGTTGGTATTGAGAAATATGGTGGCAAAACATTACCTCCACCCGCTATTATTTCTAATTGTTCTTCGCTTAATTCCAGATCTTCCATATTGGGTTCTGCCGGAATATTAATATAAACAACGGATGCATCTGTTTGATCTCGCACTACAACAGTTTTACCTTCTGGTAATTTTACTCGCTTTCCTGTTAAATTTTCAATTGCCTCTATAGGGTTGTTAATTAGCTCTTGTTTAAAAGTAGTGTCTTCCCAAGCTTTTTGCACAACGGTTTGAAATAATTTTTGTTCTTTTGTAAGTTCCATAATGTTATTAATTTGTATTTAAATATTATGATTTAAAAGTACCCTTTTGGGTAGGTAGAAAAATGACAAAAAGACTGACAAAAATACACGTTCATGAAATATAAATTTTTTAACTTTAAAACATTCAGTTGGAAAAAGTATGATTTTGAAACACTGTCTATTTTTATTGCTGTTGTTTCTGCTTTTGCCTTAAATAACTGGAATTTAAATAGAAGAGATCGTGTTGCTGAAAAAGAAATTTTAATAGAAGTAAAAAATGGTATAGAAAATGACTTATTAACGTTTTCTAGAAATAAAAATGGAAATACGATTGCCAAAAAATCATGTGCTGTTTTTAGAAATTTAGTAGAGAACAAAATTGTGAATCAAGATTCTATTCAAGAATATTATTATCATATTTTTTCTGATTTTATTTTCACATCAAACAAAACAGGTTATGAAGGCTTAACTGCAAAAGGGCTAGACATTGTAAAAGATAAATTATTACGAAAACGAATAGTTTATTATTATAATTATTACTTTGATATTTTGACAAAAATTGAAGAACAAAATGAGCAAGCTCAAGCCTATAAAAATTATTTTTTTCCTATTAATAATATGCTTGCCAAATACATGCAGTTTAATGAAAAGGGAGAACTTGTTGAAATAAAGCAACCTATTCGGTTATCTGAAATTGATAAAAAAAAGCTCTATAGTTATCTCTGGCAATTAGAAACAAATAGAAAAGCGAAAGTAGATATTTATACAATGCTAGAGGAACAATTGAAAGTAGTACAAAAACATGTACAGACGACTTTAGATGAAATGGATTAAACCACTGTATTTATATTACTAGTGCATTTTTCAATAAACACTTGTGTTGGGCCATCATTAGGAATTAATTTATCCGCCTCTTGAAAAAGTGTTATGGTTTTTTGATAGTCCTTTTCTTTATAATAAGCCAAAGCTATTGCATATTTTGAGTTGAAACCTAATTGTTGCTGTGTGAGCTGTATATTTTTAGGAGCAATCACTGTATATACTTTTACTGGCAAATTGCTATTTTGCGCGTTATTTTCAATTATCGGTTGTTTTTGATGAAACATAGCTCCTACGATTTCTTTTCCTAACGGAACAGAAATAATAATATTTTTTCGTTTTTTATCATCACATTAAAATCGTAACTTGCTTATTATTATGTTTTTCTATTAATTTCTGTTTTCCTTTTGAAGAAGCCATTGTAATCAAATCTACTTCACAAATACTTTTTATTCGATTTAATTGATCTGTTGCAGATTGTGTTTTCCCTAAACTTTTATCAAATTGAAAAATTGTTTCAGTAGCATTTTTAATTATCCTTTTTAAACCTTCAAAAGCTTCTTTTGAAAGCTTATTCTTACCTTGATAATATTCTAACCGACCTCCATTTCTATATTTGGGATAGTTTTCAAGCCCTATAAAATTTAATAACCAATCTTTATTAAAATGACCTAACACTTTTGTGATACCTGCATAATCTGCAATAATTTCATCATGCATATTACTCGCCATAACTCCATAATGTTTTAAAGTAAATAAATGGGCACATTCGTGCTCTCTTCTAATTATTAAGGATGAAGACTTCCAAGTATTTTTTGAAACCCCAATGCTTTCGCTTTTAATACCACTATATTCTTTTGTGCTCAGTACTGTTAATTTATCCTTAAAAAGATGCGGATTTGGCAGAATATTTTCTTTAAAATATAAACTCCAATTTCCTGCTGAATTTTGTTGTAACCAATCTGCTTTCAATTGGTGTATTCTGTCCCAATTATTTATGCCATTAATAAATGAAGCACCCATAGATTTTGGTAATTCTTTAGGTTCATTTTTATTGGATAACGCACAGACAAGCGTATTAAAATCTTCGTCATCTGGAACGATAAGTACTGGAACACTTCCCACCAATGCACTATTGTAAATTTCAAGTTTTAATGCATTTGGTTGATTTAATTTTAACTCTGACTTATTTAAATTCTTTTTACCTTTTAAAGTTGCGTTAATATATGCTTCGGTTTTTGAAATTCCTTTTTGAACAGGAAATTGTAATTGAACAATATATCTTTTTAAGGTGTCAAAAGCACCTATTTCTTTAGATTTCTCATAGTACTTTTTCCAAGTATCAACATAAGAGTCTTCTAATAAAACACTAGTGTTTCGCTCCCTTGTAACAAACTTGTTTTTTGAATATACGAGTAATTCATCTATTGCTTGTTCTTCTTTTGCCCATCCATGACACGCATTGCACCAGCACCTAAAATAATAGTTGTTGTTAGCGACATTAATAAAGGTGGAATAATGTTAAGTCTTGTAGTTAACCAACCTAATTCTTGTTGTGTGTTCATTACTTTGGCTAAATAACCTGTCCAAGTTGTAAAAAAATCATTTTCTCTTCCAGATGCTTTTAGGGTTTCAATCATACTAATGCCAGAGGTTGTAGTTCCTAAAAGCTTCCCATTTTCATTCATAAAATTACGATTCGCGTCTTTACGTGCTCTGGAGACAAATTGTAACACCACTATGTTTAAAGCAGCCATTGCAACACTTATTACAGTAAGTACAACATCGTAAGAAAACATTAATAACGCATAAAACACAACCACTATGACGTTTAATGCTGAATTTGCTAAATCACCACTTAGCAATCTTGCTACTTTGTCATTTAATGATACTCTATTTCCAACCTCACCACTATAACGTTGGGTAAAAAAGGCTATTGGCAAATGAAATACATGCCATAAAAACTTACTGGATGTGGTTAGTGCGAGTTTTGTTTCTAATCGTAATAAATAATATTGTTGTAGATACACCAATATTGAATTTATAAGAAGAATACCTCCCATTACTAAAAGTAAAGGCATTATAAACTCTGAAATTCCATTTACTAGATATTTATTGATAAATATTTTTGTAAAAGAAGGAATGACAAGACCTGGAATTACTAAAAATAAACTTGCTAGAACAATATAAGCAATACTCATTTTTGAGTTTTTTACTCTTAAAGCAAGAGAGCTCATTAATCCTTTCTTCTCGTTTCCTTTTTCAAATTTTTCCCCTGGTTTAAAAGTCATTACAACACCAGTAAAAGCATCGTCAAATTCTTGATGACTTACATGGTATCTTCCTTGAGCAGGATCACTTAAATAGACTTTGTTTTTTGTAAACCCTTCAATAATCAAAAAGTGATTGAAGTTCCAAAAAATAATAGCAGGCATTTCTAACTGCATTAATTTCTCTATAGACTTTGCATAACCTTTGGCTTCTAATCCATATTCTCTGGCAGCTTTTAAAATGTTTGTTGCTTTTAATCCATCTCTTGAAACACCACAAGCAATTCGTAATTTTTCAAGCGGAACAAACTTTCCATAATAACCAAGAATAATACTTAATGCAGCAGCACCACATTCTACACCTTTCATTTGTAAAACCGTAGGCGTTTTAACTGGGCGCGCTTGTTTTTCTATTTTAAATTCTTTCTTTTTGCTCATGATGCTAAAGTTTAATAAAGGTCAAAGAATTTCTTTAAAGCAGGAACAACCATGGTTGCAGGTGGTTCACTTTTTACAGTTATTTTACCCATACATGAGGTTCCTTCATTAATTGCAATTTGTGGTCCTTTTGCTGATGTCCATTTAAAATCACTAAATGCCTTATCATCTTTTTCAAATTCAACATATACTTCAAATAGTGCTCCCATAGATAACATTCCTTGTACTAATTGATCATTTTTAACCGTCATCATCATTCCTTTTTGAGTAATAGGAAAATCTGAAACATAGGTTACTTTTGCTTTCATAAAACCGTATTCCTGAGGTTGAACAGTAGAAGGAACTACTAACGCATCCATACCTATTTTGATCTTTTTGCCATCTTGTGAAGGAATGTATAAGACACCTCTTAACTTATCATCTCCAGCAATTTGATTTTGGTTTTTAAGTTTAAATAAAGGAGTTCCTTGCCCTACAATTACTCCAGCATCTGTTAAAACTTCAACTACTTCGCCCGCATAAGAGCTTCGTATATTTGTTTGTATATCATAACGTTCCTGTAAATGTTTTAAACGTCTTTTTGTCTCGGCAATGCGTTGTTTATTTATATTAATTTTTTGTTGCAAATCAAATCCAATATTTAATTTTTGACTAGAAGTTTGCACCATTTGACTTTTAAGGCGCTCTATTGCATTTTTAGAAGTTTCGATTTGTTGTTGTGTGTTCACTACTTGTGAATTTGTAATGAGCCCTTGTTTAAGTAAGTTTTTTTCAGTCTCTAATTGATTTCTTAAAAATTCTAAATTTTTATTTTCAGACTGTGTTTGTAATTCAATTGTACTTCGTTGCTGTTGCACTAATTGACCTTGCAATCGGGTATCTTGATTTCCATAAGATAGTAATTGTTGTAAATCAAATTCTCGCTCTTTAAGCGAGGCTTTTACTTCTTCTATTTGTTGAAAAAGTTCTGGTTGTTCTATACTTGCAATAATATCTCCCTCTTTGATAACATCTCCAATATTTACATCAAGACTTATCAATTGTCCTTGAGATGTAGCAACAACTTCGTGTATTTCCCCACCTAACAACACACCTACAACATTTAATTTTGTTTTAACATTACCAAAAAAAGACCAAGCAATACCTGTACCTAGAGCTATTGCTATGGTAAGTAATGCAATCCAACCTTTTGGACTCGTTACTTTTATAAGTTGATCCAATTTTTCTGGGGTAGATAATTTTTCTAATGCTGCTTTTCTAAAAAATCCTGCTGCCATGATATTTATTTTTTAATAATTAATTATTTAGGTATTGTATAAAACAAATCCTTGCTAATTCCAGCAAGTCCATTTTTATTAGCTACTAATAATGTCCCTGTTTCGTAACGAAGATTAATAATTGCAGAAGCAAATTGTTGATGCGCTTGTAAATATTCTAACTCAGCAAAAGTTAATCTTTCTTGAAACTGTATTAGGTTTAATAAAATGGTTAAACCATTTTTAAATTTTATTTGCTCGTTATTGTAAACCTCTTGGTAGAAACTAAGAGATTGCTGTGCCTTTTCTAAAACTTGCACGCTATTTTCTAGATTATTCAATGCAATAGAAACATTTAAATCTATATTCCTTTGTAAATTTTCATTTGCTATTTGTTGGTCTTTTAAGGCAACTTCATTTTGCACATAAGTACCTTTAGCCAAATTATTGTTAATAGGAAAAGTGAGTTTTAAACTAATCCCATATCCAATATTACTTCCTTCTTTTTGTGAGAATGTTTCTAAAGCACGACCTAAACCATTTCCCATAGTAGCCCCGCTATAATTTACAAACCCAGTAAGATCAAGTTGAGGTTTTTTATTGTTTTCAGAAAGATTTAATTGCAACTCTAATGCTTCTTGTGATTTTTTTGATGCAAAAACGTCTTCCCTGTTGTTTTGAGCTATATTTATAAACATAGCTTTATTAATATTTTTAGTGTATCCAGATTCTACTATTATTGGAAACTCATCTGTCGGATCTCCTAATTGTTTACTTTCTTTTTCTGATAATCCAACTGAACGTCCTAAATTTAATTTTGCAGCAAACAGTGTTTGTTCTGCTAATTTTGTTTGTCGTTCTTGGTTTGCTAAATCTGCTTGAACTTGAGCTAAATCTCCTGCAGGTCTTTTATCTGCCTTTACTAATTCTTGTGTTATTTCTAAAACACGTCTTACACGTGCTTCATTTTCTTTAAATATTTTTAACCTTTTATATGCGGCAACATATTGCCAATAAAAAGCACCCATTTGAAATAGCTCAAACGAATTAGCAAATTCAACATTTTCATTGGTGCTTTCTATATTTAATTGTGATGCTCTTTCTAAAGCTGTTGCTATTCTATTGCCCCTACCTCTTAAAAGAGGTTGAGTTAATGAAAATGTACTAGAAACAGTGTGATCTTGAAAATAAGCACCTACATCTTGATTAAACCTATTGAAAGGAAAATTGTCAGTTACCACACCATAGTCCATACTTAAGTTAGCGATAAGACTAGAGCGAAACCTCTTTTGTAATCCGATGGTTGCTCCAGCATTTTTGATATTCAATTCATTTCTAATAAATTGATTTCTAGCATCTGCGTCAAAAAGATTTTGTTTATTATCATTAAAAAATAATCCAGAAGTTAATTGATAATCAAATGAACTTTTTTGTATTTGTAAACTACCTTCAGCATTTGAGACACTTAAAAGATTTCTTTTAATTGTTGGATTTTTCGCAAGTGTAATTTCTGATAGCCTAACAATATCTACAGGTATGGTTGTTTGACTAAAAGTTTTGCATATTCCAAATAGCACTAAATTAAATAACAAAAATTTATAATTCATTATATGAGCGTTTTATACTTCAGAAAATTTTTGTAAAATTTGACCAAACCTTGAACCTGCCTGAGAAATACTATCCAATACATTTTCATCTATAGTATCTGCTTCTTCTGGCGAACCATAACCTAACTGACTAGTTGTTTTACGAAGTCTGTTAGATAAAAACAAAGAAATGGCATAATAAAAATTAGCCTTAAATTCTAGGTTGTTTGCTAATCTGCTGTTCATCAATTCTCTTGAAATGCTATATACTGACGTTGGTTGGGTAGCTATAACCGAAACTGATGGTGGGCGAGATTCTAAAAAGGACATTTCACCTACAATTTCTCCAGCACCTATAAGTGCAATGTTTTTTTGACTTTCTCCGTTTGTAATAGATAATTCTCCAGATAAAATAATATATAAATTTTCGATAGTTTCTCCTTTTCGAGTCAATCTGTCTCCTGTTTCTAATTCGGTTTTACTACCGTTATTAATCATCCATTCGATATCTAAATCATTTAAATGCCCTAATAAAAAAAGTACACGTTTCACAATTATTATGCGTTAAATATTAATAAGGCTAAGGTATATTTTGGGGTTGTTATAAAACTGACATAGACACAGTTAAAATTGACATAGAAAAATATTAAGGCAAAAAAAAAGCGATCTTAAAAAATCGCTTTCCTACTCGTTAAAAAACCCTAAATGCTTTCTAGTTTTATTTTTCTAAAAGCCACTATACAAATGGCTGTCCTATATTTTCTATCCACCATTCAATTAGATCTCCGCCACCTGCTACTGCCTCTAATTGTTTTTCGCTTAATTCAACATTATCTAAACTTGGCTTAGTAGGAATGTTGATATAGATATGATTAGGGTTAGTTTGATCTTCTACTATAACAACTTTACCTTTTGGTAGG
Organism: Tenacibaculum sp.; assembly: GCA_047971505.1. Taxonomy (GTDB): domain Bacteria; phylum Bacteroidota; class Bacteroidia; order Flavobacteriales; family Flavobacteriaceae; genus Polaribacter. The sequence goes on along the minus strand of JBKDZU010000019.1, from coordinate 12,811 downwards.
TTGGCAGTTTTACCGGTAAACTTATTTAAGGTCTCTATCGGAGAATCAATTAATTTTTTTTTAAATGAGCTATCCTGCCATGCTTTTGAATAGATTCTCATTAAAAAATGATGAGCTTTTTGCTGTTCTGTAAGTTTCATAATTATTGTAATATATTAATGTAAAATTATTTTTAATAATACTTACCAAACTGTTAAAAAACTGTTAAATTATTATTTATAACCGTCTAGCGTTAAGTAGCTCTTTTGGATACACATTATATTGTTGTTTGAATAGTTTTGAAAAATAATGTGTGTCATAATACCCAACAGCGTAAGAAATTTGTGAAATAGTATCATATAAATAATTATCAATATATTGTTTTGCTTTGTGTAAACATAAAACTCTTATGTACTTATTGGGTGTTAAATGAAGTAGACTTTTTATTTTACGATGTAATTGTCGTTCACTAACAGCTAATTTATATGACAGGTCATATAAGTTTAAATCTTTATGTTCAATGTTTTTATAAACCTTTTCTTCTAAATTTAACAACCATGAAGCATCTTGTTTAGAAATTTTTTGTGGATTAATTTTATCATTACACATAGATTTTACCTGTTCATTGGAATGATAAATTTTATAAATTAAAGGCACTCTTTCCGCTACTTTATTTCCACTTGCTAACTTTACTACTTCTTCTATTAACTTTGTTATCTCTTGACTGCTTGATAGGATAACCTCATTAGGTTTAGCACTTAATGAATTTAATGCATTAACAGTATTTAAAGTTGAGAACTTTTTGTTAGCTTCAATTATTGAAGCTAATGGAGTTTCTATATTCTTTATTAGTTGGATTAAAACATCTGTAGAACTACCGTTTATATCTTTTCTGCCAAGGTTCATTTATTCTATTTTAGTTATTCGCTGATGTCGCTCAGCAAAAGTATTAAATTTGAATTATAAATGTTAAAAACTTGTTATATTTATATACGGACTACTTATTAGTTGCTCCCACATAACAGTACGACTACGGGTTTATCTTCAGTAACGGATAACAAAGTTAGTTATGACCAAGTGACACTTTTACTTTCTGGTCAGATTAACAGCCGTACTCTATGGCAACAAGCTAAGCCATTAATTCATGAAATTCATTGTGATGATGGTTTATTGATTATAGACGACTCTATCGAACCCAAGCCTTTTATCAAACCTAATTATTTGATTTGCTTTAGCTCCCTAATTAGTCGGACAAGATTACATATAGAAATCTATACTAATTTTGTCAATTACGAAAACAAAACGCACCTTTAGCACAGAAGAAAAGCTCTCGATATTGCGAGAGACATTAGAAAATGAAGTAAAACCTACACTAGATAAGCACGGTATTTAACCTACCATTTACTACAGTTGGCGAAAAAAGTTTAACGAAATGGGTGAGGAAAGGTTATCTGTAACTTGTGAAATGGAAAAGAAAACGGATTTACCTATTACCTTAATTGTATTTGGAAACCCTATTTAAAAAAGAATTAAGAGAAATAGGAGGAATACCTGAAGAAGTATTAATAAGTAAAGAATTGTATGAATTTTATAGCCCATATTTAATTTAAATATCAAAAAATATAAGCGCAATTACATTTAATTACTTTTTTAATAGTAACATATTGATTAATAGTGTTATATGAGTTTTTAAACAGAGACTATTTATATTAATTGTAAAAATGATTAAAACTTTAGTATTAACCAGTGTAAATATTGCAAAACAGTTGTGTTTTATAGAAAATAATAATTATTGCACTATTTATTGTGTGTAAAAGCTTAAAAAACTATCTTTGAAAACTTATTTATTGCGTCAGTTTGTACTTGCTATTGACAAAGTTATGAGCGTGTTTTGATACAAACAAATTTTAAAGTTGATAAAAGCAATACATGCCAATTTAACAAATATTGATATGGATTTTAATCTTAATGAAGAACACAAAATGATACGCGACGCTGCTCGCAGCTTTGCCCAACAAGAATTACTGCCAGGTGTTATCGAGAGAGATAAAAAGCAGCAGTTCCCCTATGACTTAGTCCAAAAAATGGGTGAGTTAGGTTTTATGGGGATAATGGTAAGCCCTAAATACGGCGGAAGTGGTATGGATACCCTTTCGTATGTGCTTATTATGGAAGAGCTTTCTAAAATTGACGCTTCTGCTTCGGTTATAGTATCAGTAAATAATTCGTTGGTTTGCTACGGACTTGAGAAATATGGCACTGAAGAACAAAAACAAAAATATTTAGTTGGGCTTGCAAGTGGAAAACAAATAGGCGCTTTCTGTTTGAGCGAACCCGAGGCTGGGAGTGATGCCACCTCTCAGGCAACCACTGCCGAGGACAAAGGGGATTACTATATTTTAAACGGCACAAAAAATTGGATTACTAATGGTTCTAGTGCTTCGGTTTATCTGGTAATTGCACAAACCGATAAGGGCAAAGGACATAGGGGAATCAATGCATTTATTGTTGAAAAGGGAATGGATGGTTTTTATATAGGGCCCAAGGAAGACAAATTGGGAATCCGTGGTTCAGATACACATACTTTGCAGTTTAGCAATGTAAAAATACCTAAGCAAAACCGAATTGGCGATGATGGTTTTGGGTTTAAGTTTGCTATGAAAACCCTATCGGGAGGACGAATTGGGATAGCTGCTCAGGCTTTGGGCATAGCTTCTGGTGCTTACGAACTTGCTTTAAAATATTCAAAAGAGCGAAAAACTTTTGGAACGGAAATTTGCAATCATCAAGCTATTGCTTTTAAATTAGCCGATATGTATACTCAAATTACCGCAGCTCGCTATTTGGTTATGAAGGCTGCTTGCGATAAGGATGAGGGTTTGAATTACGACAGGTCGAGTGCAATGGCAAAGTTATACGCATCAGAAGTAGCTATGAATCAAAGTGTTGAAGCTGTACAAATTTTGGGCGGTAATGGGTATGTCAAGGAGTATCATGTAGAACGTTTAATGCGCGATGCTAAAATTACTCAAATTTATGAGGGTACTTCTGAAATTCAAAAAATTGTTATTTCGAGAAGCTTGTTAAAAGATTAATAGATTTTGCATTGTTTAATACACAAGAGCTTAAAAATAAAGTCATTTTTATTATTTTAGTATATATGTTATTGACAATCAGATTGTTTTAACCGTTTAAAATAATCCTCAGCAGCTCTTTTAACCTTAGGCGCTAAAATTAAAGTCGATATTAGAGTTGGAACAGCCATTAGAGCATAAGCACTGTCAATGATATTAATCACAAAATCTAATTTGACAATAGAGGCAATTACTATAGTTATTATATATATGTAGTTGTAATAGCTTCCTATTTTATTTCCAAACAAATATCTCAAGCAACTAAAGCCGTAAAAGGAATAGCTAAACAGGGTTGAAAAAGCAAATATTAACACACTTATAGTTAAAATTATACTTCCTAAATTTCCTGGTAACACTTTGTTGAACGCTACAAGAGTAAGAGAAACCCCGTTTCCGTTAAAACCTTGCCAAATACCTGAGGCTAAAACTGCCAAAGCAGTTAAAGTACAAACCAATAAAGTGTCAATTGCCGGACCTAACATAGCTACTAAACCTTCTCGTATAGGTTCTTTAGTTTTGGCAGTACCATGCATCATAGGAGCAGTACCTAAGCCGGCCTCATTAGAGAAAGCTGCACGCCTAACTCCTGTAATTATCAGTGAGCCTAAGGCACCGCCTACAACTGCATTTCCTGTAAAAGCATCTAAAAAAATGCTTGAAAAAATAGCTGGCACTTTGTCAATTTTTATCAGTAAAATAGCCAATACGGTTAACAAATAAACAACAACCATAATTGGCACTAATTTAGCCGCTACATTTCCTATTCGCTTTATGCCGCCAAAAATTACCAAGGCAGTAATAAGTGCTATTACTATACCTAAAATCAGTTTAATATTATCTACTTGGCTTTCTTCCACCTTAAATACATCGACCAAGGTTTGAGTTAATTGGTTGGCCTGAAAAGCAGGCAATGTTCCAAACAAGCCCGCAAAGGCAAAAAAAACAGCTAAAGGCTTCCACATTTTCCCTAAGCCTTCTGTAATTACATACATTGGTCCTCCTTTGGTATTGCCCTCTTTATCTTTGCTTCTGTACATTACCGATAAACTACAGGTAAAAAACTTAGTTGCCATACCCACAAAAGCACTTACCCACATCCAAAATATAGCCCCTGGTCCTCCTGTAACTATAGCTATTGAGACACCGCTTATATTACCCATGCCCACTGTGGCTGCAATGGCCGACGATAGGGCTTGGAAGTGAGACAACTCACCTGGAGTATTTTCGTTTTTATCGTATTTTCCGCTTAAAACAACTAGAGCATGTCTAATATATTTAAAAGGAACTAAACCAGAGTATATAAATAAAAACAAGCCTCCTCCTATTAAAAGTATCAGTAAGGGAATGCCCCATATCCATGTTGAAAAATCAGATATTGCTTGTTGAAACAGCAAATATAAGTTTGATGCTGTGTTTTTGATCGACATACTTAGTTATCTAAAAAATTAAATGCGAATGTACTAATTAGTATCAGCTATAAAACTCTATTTTTTAAAATATAATCACGTGTTAATATCTTTTCAATATCACTTACAAGTAAATTTTATTTTAAGAAGTTAAGGGCATCTCTAAAAACTCTTTGTTTTTTATAAGTGATTGTTTTTGCTATTTTTTTAAAATTCTATTTCAACTTATGCTGAGTTCGTGTTTTTATATCTGGTTTTTTTAATTAACTCGTTATCGATTATTTATTGTTAATATCATATACAGCTAGACACACCTCTCTCTAGGCTACGGACCGTTGTAAGTTGACTTTTACTTTAAATTAATTTGAGCTAACTAACAAGTTCAGTTCATTAGAATTACTTTGGATAAACAGAATTTTAATTTAAAGAAAAGCAGACCTTTTTTAGGGTGTTATACAAGGTATAAAAAGTTGTTCTGAAAATGGTTTAGCTATTCATTAAATTTTCAATTTCATCTGCCTCTATAGGGATGTTTTTCATCAAATTTAAAGGCTCTGAGTTTTCTTGCACCACCACGTCGTCTTCTAAGCGTATGCCAAAGCCTTCATCTGGCAAGTATATTCCAGGTTCTACTGTAAAAACCATATTAGGCTCTATAGGTTTGTGAATCAAGCCATAATCATGTGTGTCTAAGCCTAAATGATGTGAGGTTCCGTGCATAAAATACTTTTTATAGGCAGGTTTGTTAGAGCTTTCATTTTGTATATCAGCTTTGTCTATCAAGCCTAAGCCAAGCAGTTCTGAGGTCATAATTTTACCTATTTCTTCGTGGTATTTATCCAACAAAATACCTGGAACTAGTAATTTTGTCGCTTCTTTTTTTACTCTGTTAACAGCATTGTAAACCTTTTTTTGTCTTTTAGTGAACTTGCCTGACACGGGTATGGTTCTAGTCATATCTGACGAGTAGTTTGCGTATTCAGCTCCGGCATCTATCAGTAATAGTTCTCCGCTCTTACACTGTTTATTGTTTTCTGTATAGTGCAATACATTGTTGTTTTTGCCCGATGCTATGATAGGACTGTAGGCAAATTTTTTTGAGCGGTTTTTGATAAATTCACAAATTAGCTCAGCTTCTATTTCGTATTCCCAAACCTCAGGGTTAACAAACCTCAGGATACGCCTAAAACCTTTTTCGGTAATATTGCACGCTGTTTGAATTAAATTAAGTTCAATAGCACTTTTTACCGAGCGTAAACCTTGTAGTATAGGGTTGCTTTTAGCAACGGCATGAGCAGGGTATTTCCCTAATAACCATTTAGTAAACCTGTCTTCTCTTGTTTCCGTTTCAACACAAGCTCTGTAGTGTTCATTAGTATTAATATACACTGTATGGGCGTAAGACATCAGTTCAAACAAAATTTTTTGCATTTCTTGCAGCCAAAATACAGTTTTAATACCGCTTAACTTAAAGGCTTTTTCTTTGCTTAGCTTTTCGCCTTCCCAAACCGCTATGTGGTTATTGGTTTCTCGTAAAAATAAAATTTCCCTGTATTCTGGCTTAGGGCAGTCTGGGGATAATATCAAAATGCTTTCATTTTGGTCTATGCCACTTAAATAAAATATGTCTCTGTGCTGTTCAAAAGGCAAAGTGCTATCTGCGCTTATAGGATAAACATCGTTGGAATTAAAAACAGCTAATGAGTTTGCTTTCATTTGTCGAGTAAAGTTTTTGCGATTTTCAACAAATAAAGCCTTGTTTATTGCTTGGTATTTCACACAAATAAATTAATATTAAACATTATTATTTTTAAAATTTCAATGAGGTTAGTCAAAAATTGTTAAGTCTAACACTTGTTGTTTTGTTAATTACCTTTTATAGAGGCGACTAATTTAGTATATTAAACTCTTTTACAGTTGTTATTAAGGCTTTAACAATTTTCAAATTTAATTAATTTTTGTCAATTGTTGAAGTGAGCCGATAGTTAAAAAAACCTGATTTTGACAAGTATTACAGTTTTTATAATTTGTATATAGTTAATGTTTTTTAAACTTTTTACTATATAAATTTTATTGTTTACTTTTGAATAAGTCTAGGCTCATTTTAGCTTATAAGCCACTAGCAATAAGTTGCTATAACTATTGTAAAAACAAATTGCAACTACAAATAATTAAACAGTGGGCTAGTTAATTAAAAAATATTTGCTTAGATTTAAAACAAAGATCAGTAAATTGATATAAGTTACTTAAAACAATAAATAAAATATGTAGAATGAAAGTTTTTCAAACCATATTAAAAAAGCTAGAGTTTTTTAGCAAAAAATACTATACTAAAGAGCTTATCAAGGGGATTATTTTATTTATAACTCTAGGCTTAGTTTATTTGTTTATTACCCTTTTTGTAGAATATTTTTTGTGGCTAAAACCAAATAACAGAAGCTTGCTTTTTTGGTTGTTTGTTTTAGTTGAACTAATTCTTTTTTTGCGCTTTATATGTTTCCCCTTGGCTAAAATATTAGGTTTAAAGAAAGGGATTAGTGCTGAACAAGCCTCTAAGCTTATCGGAAATCATTTTCCTGAAGTAAAAGACAAGCTATTAAACGTACTACAACTTGAACAAAAAAGCGAACAATCTGAATTGTTGGTAGCCAGCATAGAGCAAAAATCATCAGATTTACAAACTGTACCTTTTGCTAAAGCAGTAAATTTAAAATCGAGCATAAAATATTTAAAATACGCGCTTATTCCGCTGTTTATTTGGCTTATATCACTTGTAAGCGGCATAGGTAATAAGTTGAATCAAAGTTTTCAACGAGTTATAGATTTTCAAACAGCCTACACCCCTCCTGCTCCCTTTGCTTATAAGATTATAAATAAGAATTTTAATGCTGTAAAAGGCAAACCATTTCACCTTGATTTTATCACTTTTGGCGAAGTTGTTCCTGAAGAGGTTAAAATTTATTTTAACAATCAAGAATACTATACCAAAAGCTATCAAAAAAGAAAGTTTCAATATATATTTAACAATGTACAAGAACCGATCTCTTTCTTTTTAGAGGCTAATAAGGTTAGGTCTAAAACTTATCAAATTCGCGTGATAAACACGCCTTTGTTTAAAGACTTGTCGGTTAAACTCAACTATCCATCTTATACAAAAAAACAAAGTGAAATTTTAGCCAACACTGGAAATGTAAATGTTCCACGAGGAACATTTTTAACTTGGAACGTTAAAGCAACTGATACTGATAGTGTTGCGTTTATTTACAACAACAATAAACTTTTTTTTAATCAAAAATCAAAAGGCAATTTTATTTTTAAAAAGCAGGCTTTGCAGTCAAAAAAATACAGTATTACAACTTCAAACAGCAACCTAAAAGACTATGAACAAATGCAATTTACTATTGAAGTTATAAAAGATCAGGCGCCTAGTATAGAAGTTCGGTCAAATATAGATAGCATTTTTAGAGGCAATGTAGCTTTTGTTGGTCAAATTTCTGATGATTATGGTTTTTCATCGTTAGAATTAGTATATTACGATATAAACAAGCCCGAGCAAGCCCTTGTACAGCCACTAAAGTTAAATAGCGAAAATGTACAAAACTTTTTTTGCGAATTTCCAAACAATATTCCTTTAAAACCAGGTGTAAATTATGAGTTGTACTTTCAGGTTTTTGACAATGATAAGGTTATGGGGATAAAGAAGGCAGAGAGTCAAAAATTTGTTTACAGACAAAAATTTAAAGAAGAAATTGAAAAAGAACTTTTAGAAGAACAAAAAAGCTATATCGATGAATTAGAAAACTCTCTCGAAATTAACAAAAGCAATAAAAATGAATTAAAAAAAATTCAACAAGAATTGTACAACAAAAAAAACATTACTTGGAGCGATAAAAAAAATATAAAAGATCTTATAAAAAGACAAGAACTTTATAAACAAATGATGCAGCGACAGGCAGAAAAGCTAAAGTCTAATTTTAAAGAAAAAAATGCTTTAGATAAATTGACAAACAGGAGCAAAGAAGAGTTAGAAAAACGCTTAGAGGAATTAAAAAAAATGGATAAACAACAAAAATTATTAGATGAAATAAAAAAATTAGCCGATAAGTTAAAAAAGGAAAATTTAATTAAAAAAACTAAGGAGTTAGCCGAGTTAAACAAGCAACAAGAAAGAAGCTTAGAGCGTATTTTAGAAATGACAAAGCGCTATTATGTACAACAAAAATTAAACAAACTAGCACAGAACATCAATTCACTTGCAAATAAGCAAAAAGAGCTAGCAAAAAATAATTCAAGTTACATTGATCAAGATTCTCTAAACAAAAGCTACAACGCTTTTAATAAAGAGTTAGACGAACTAAAAAACGAAAACAATAAGCTAAAACAAAAATTTAAACTGCCAAAAACAGATGAATTGCAAAATAAAGTTAAACAAGCAACTAAAAGAGCGCTTAAAAACCTCAAAGAAAACAGCATAAATAAAGCGAGAGAAAACCAACAAAAAAGCCATAAAAAAATGAAAGAATTGAGTGATAAATTGCAAAGTTCCATTAACTCTATGAGTGTTGAAATGGCTAAAGAAAATATAGAAAGCTTAAGGCAGATTTTAGAGAATTTAGTGCAATTTTCGTTTGACCAAGAAGACTTGATGAACAATTTTTTAGATATCAATTCAACACATCCAAATTTTGGTGTAAATTTAAAAAAGCAACATCAACTCAAAACGCACTTTGAACACATAGACGACAGCTTGTTTACCTTGTCGATGAGAGTGCCTAGCATAAGTGCTAAAATTCAACAAGAATTAGCAAATGCTCATTACAACATAGATCAAGCTCTAGAGAATATTGCCGACAATTCAATTAGCACAGGTGTTGCCAATCAACAATATGTCATGACAGCAGCTAATACTCTAGCCGATATGCTGAGTAACAATTTAGACGCCATGCAGAACTCTCAATTGGGATTTGGCAAGGAGGAAAATAAAAATGAGAAATCGTTTAGCCTCCCTGATTTAATAAAAAAGCAAAGCGAACTAATTGAGCAAATGAAAAAAGGTTTAAAAAAAACTAAAGGAAACCAACTCGACAAGCAACAAAAAGGAGATGAGGGCTATAGTGATGAATTATATCAAATTTACAAAAAGCAATATCTTTTAAGAGAACAATTAGAGAAGCACTCACAAAACAACAAAAATACAGAAGCTAAAAGAGTTGCAAAAAAAATGGAAGATCTAGAAAAAAAGCTTATAGAAAAGGGCTTTAATATAGAAAACATCAACAAAATGCAGCAATTAAATTACGAGCTATTAAAACTTGAAAAAGCCAGTTATGAACAACAAACCAGCAACGAGCGCAAATTTAAAACTAATTTTATAGATTATAAACCCAATAAACAGCAAAACATAAAATTTAAAAAGCAGTTTTACAACCGAATAGAAATATTAAACAGACTATCCTTACCTTTGCATCACGATTACAAAAAAAGAGTTAACAAATATATTTCAAAAACCAATGCCAATACAAACTAAAATTTACATTAAGATTTGCATGTTAACAATTAGTTATTAAATATATTATGATAAATTATAACTACGAGTGTAATTTTAAACTAAAAGATGAAAATCAAATAACAACTTGGATTAAAAAATGTATAGCAAAGGAAAAGGCAAGCTTAAGTTTTATCAATTATATTTTTTGCACAGACGATTATTTGTATAAATTAAACACTAAATTTTTAAAACACTATACTTATACTGATATATTAACGTTTGATTATTCGTCAAATAATAGGCTTAGTTGTGATATATTTATATCGATAGATAGGATTAAAGACAACACCGAAAAATATGTTGTCAATTTTTATAGCGAATTGCATCGTGTTATGATTCACGGGGTTTTACACTGTTTGGGCTATGACGATAAAACTCTAATAGAGAAAAAAAATATGCGCAAAAAAGAAGAAGAGCTTTTAAATATTTTAAATTAAATAACGCTTGGTTCCACGTGGAACCACTAAAATTATTATGACTTTATTTAGCACAGTTTACGACGTAATAGTAGTAGGAGGAGGGCATGCAGGTAGCGAAGCTGCAGTTGCAAGCGCACAAATGGGCTGCAAAACTTTGCTTATTACTATGAATCTACAAAACATTGCTCAAATGAGTTGCAACCCAGCTATGGGAGGTATAGCAAAAGGGCAAATCATTAGAGAAATTGACGCCTTAGGTGGCTACAGTGGAATTGTAACCGATAAAAGTGCGATACAATTTAAAATGCTAAATAAATCAAAAGGTCCTGCTATGTGGAGTCCTAGGGCTCAATCGGACAGGCAATTATTTTCACAAAGTTGGAGAAATGTATTAGAAAAAACAGAAAATTTATATTTTTTTCAAGATTCTGTAATTGAATTAAATTTTAAAAAACAAGTTCTTTGTGGCGTAAAAACTGCACTTGGCATAAGCATAAAGTCAAAAACTGTTGTTTTAACAGCAGGCACTTTTTTAAATGGGCTAATTCACATAGGAGAGAAGAGCTTTAAAGGCGGTAGAGTTGGAGAGCAGTCATCTACAGGGATAACAAACTGCTTAATAGCAAAAGGGTTTAAGGTTGGAAGAATGAAAACGGGCACTCCTCCAAGAATTGATGGAAGATCTTTAGATTATTCTAAAATGATCGAACAACCAGGCGACATTATACCGCAAAAATTTTCGTTTTTACCACTAACACAGAGTCTTAAAAAGCAGCGTTGCTGTTATTTAACTCATACTAATTTAAAGGTTCACAATGTTTTAAAAGATGCATTTAACCGCTCTCCTATGTTTAATGGACAAATAGATTCAACAGGACCTCGTTATTGTCCGTCGATAGAAGATAAAATTAACAGATTTTATCAAAAAGAACGCCATCAAATATTTGTAGAGCCTGAGGGTTGGGAAACAGTAGAGGTATATATTAATGGATTTTCAACTTCTATGCCCGAGGACATACAAGATAAAGCTATACGACTAATCCCTGGGTTTAAAAATGCAAGATTTTTTAGGTTTGGTTATGCTATTGAATACGATTATTTTCCGCCAACTCAATTGCAAATCAACTTAGAAACTAAGCTAATTAAAAACTTGTTTTTTGCCGGACAAATAAACGGTACAACAGGTTATGAAGAGGCTGCTGCTCAAGGCATTATGGCAGGCATTAACGCTGCACTAAAAGCCAAAAACAACAAGTCTTTTACTTTAAAAAGAAGCGATGCATATATAGGGGTTTTAATTGATGATTTGATAACCAAAGGCACTGATGAACCCTACCGAATGTTTACCTCAAGAGCTGAATACAGAACCTTGTTGCGTCAGGATAATGCCGATATACGTTTAACGGAAAAATCTTATAAGCTTGGTTTAGCTTCTGCTGAACGCTACAATAGGGTAAAAAATAAAATAAATAAAACAGATAAGTTTTTAAATTATATTAAAAGTTTAAGTGTTACAGAAAAAGAAATCAACCCGATATTGCAGAAAAAAAAATTAAGCCTTATAAATCAATCTGTGAAGCTGTATAAAATAGCTAGCAGACCTCAGCTTAACCTAAACGACTTTATGTGCATTAAAAAAATAGAATCGTTTGTGCAGCAAAACAATTTAGACAGTGAAATAATTGAGCAAGTTGAAATTCAGTTAAAATATTCTGGATATATAGAAAAGGAAAAAAATAATGTTGTAAAACTGAACAGCCTTGAGAGCATTAAAATACCCGAAAACTTTAACTATACTAAGCTAAATTCACTGTCGATAGAAGCAAGAGAAAAACTCATTAAAATAAAACCAACAACTATTTCGCAAGCAAGCAGAATCAGCGGAATATCCCCTAGTGATATATCTGTTTTACTTGTTTATATGGGCAGATAAAAACACATAAATCGCATTTAAACAAAGGGAGTGTTGCCTTATAAATCTTATGGTTCCACGTGAAACAAAAACAGGTATCCCTGATTGGGCTATTAGCTTTAGAAAAGGAAATATTAACGCAACATCAATACTTAAGGATTATTAAAAAACTTAAAAACATCTAATAAACAGCAAAATAGATTAGATTTTTGTTTGATAAATACAATCAGGTCCAGGATCTAATACCCCTACTGAAATCCTATCGCGCGAATTATGACCGTTGGCCTGAAACAGTGTTGGTAGATCAAATTTTCCTTAACCGAGAAAACAGAAAATTTCTCAAAGAACATAAAATTTCTCATTATGATGTACCGCTAGGCAGACCCACCAATATGAGTGCGCAAGAGAAAAGG
>JBKDZU010000018.1:0-1781 GCA_047971505.1 Tenacibaculum sp. | reverse complement strand
ATTGCGCACTAATATTGCTGGGTCTGCCTAGCGGTACACCATAATGATAAATTTTCTGTACATTGAGAAGTTTTATGTTTTCTCGGTTAAGTAAAAATTGATATACCAACACCGATTCAGGCCAATAGTCATGATTCGCGCAATAGGATTTCAGTAGTGGTATTAGATCCTGGGCCTGATTGTATTTATCAAAACTGATTCTAAAAAAAATCCACATACCCATCTTGCTCTATCATATTTAGGGTAAACCAACAAAGTATTGCATATAAATATTCTCCTGAACAGCCATCAATACGCCCTCATCTGTGAGGTTCTCCATAATTTGAACAATCAATATTCCAAGTATATATCGTAAATCAATACTAGGCCTACCTAGCTCTGACATGGATTTTTTGAGCTCAAAAGCCAAGGCCATCCCATGGCACTAATTCACGTAAAACAAACCATCGGTTATTCGAATCTAAATCACTATCAAAGGGGTGTTCAAATAGCCGATTATTTACTTGTGATTCTGTAGTATATAGTATCATTTGGTGCAAGTTTTATCCCTTAAAATTACAAAATTTGTTGCACTTATCAAACAAAAATCTAATCTATTTTGCTGTTTATTAGATGTTTTTAAGTTTTTTAGTAAGCCTTATGTAATAGCTTTCTAATTTTTCTGCATCTAAATTATTATTTTCAATTATTTTAATTCTAAGGGCTTCAATATTTATTTTTTTACGAACTCGGTAAAATTTTCTACTCAATGCCTTATGTCCTTTTTCTTTAGGTTTAGTTTGAGAGTAATCCGAATTGGAAATGATAGATTTTTGTAGCGAATTAACTCTTTTGTACAGGTTATCTCCTTTTCCTATATATAAAATTCCATTAGTGTCTATGTCCCCAAAAACTCTCTGTATTGGTTTAGGTTTGTCTTTTTTAACTAAAATTAAAAAATAACAGCCTTTTTTGTTATCTAAATTTTTGGGTAATGTATCGGAAACTTTAAACATCTTCAAATTCTCCTATTACCTGTTTTTCTGTAATTAATGTACCTAATTTTATTAGACTATCAATAATCTGATTTACGGAAACATTATCTTTAGTTTTATAGGCTAAAAGGTGTAATAAAGCACTAGAAGTTAATAATACAAATCGTTTAACTTCTGTGTTCCAAGTAACATCATTAATAAAAGCTTCAAAATCTGATTTAAAACTATTGCTTACAATAATAAATCCTATCTTTTTATAACCGTCTTTTATCAATTTAGGACAGTAATGATTTATGTGCTCTCTAATTGCTCTATCATCTAAACCTAAATTGTAACTCTCTGCATAGGCTTTAGCATCTACAATAAAAGCCGTGTTTTCTTCTCTAAATGTTAAAATAGCATCAGGATTTCTTCCTGTTCCCTGTCCGTAAGTTTTTACGTCAAAATCTAAAAGTTTAAATATTTCTGCTACCTTTTTTTCAAACAAACTTCCTTTTTGAGAGGAACTTTTACTTGTATCTGCTCCTAACTCTAACAAATTAGCTACTTTGGGTATAAGGTAATCGTTAATATCAAAATTGGCTTTAATAAGGTTTTTAACCTCTTGTTTTTCTTCTGTTTCCTGTTCTTTAGGTTTTGCTACTTCTGTTTCTGATTTTTCTTGCTTAATTGAATCTAAGTGAATATTCCAAAAACAATGTTCTACATCCCAATTTGTGATATTTGATTTGGTTTCTGTACTTAAAAAGGTTTTTATTTCTTCGTTTATATTGTAAAAGTATTCGTAGGTCTCTTTTTGAGTTTCCT
>JBKDZU010000017.1:0-22591 GCA_047971505.1 Tenacibaculum sp. | reverse complement strand
TTACGGAAATTTGTATCTTTTTTGGCATAGGCAAAGATACAAAATATTACAGTAATATCAAATAAGAAAAGGTATAAGATTAAAAAAATCTGAAATAACGTCAATACAATATATTAAAGATTCAATTTAAATATTAAAAAATTAAGTGTAACACATTTGCTAACTGTATTTATAAGTTTTAGTGCAGATGCTAAAATTTTTTAAAAAAATTAATACTCAAACTATTGATGTTTCCCACCTTGTCAGAAACAACAATTTTAAAAATATGACTACTGCCAATTAGTTTTTTATCCTCAAAATCATATGTCAAAACCCCTTTTTTGTGATTGTATTCCATTAAAATCCATTTGCCGTTTATAGTAGCCCTGTAATTGTCTATGCCAGCTTGATTGTCTTTTATGCTGACTTTTAAGGTTTTATTTTTAGAAACCCATTGCTTATTGCTAAAATTAACAGGTTTAATTTCAGGCTTTTCATCATCATAAAGTAAAGTATAGCTACCCAGCGAATTTACAGCTGCATATATTTTGTTGTTTTTTTTCTTGCTCGCTATATATCTAGTGTATTTTTGATTGTCAACATTGGCTATATACAACTGTTGTTTTTGCTTTTCCGACAAATGAGATATTTCAAAGCTCAGTGTGTATTTTTTGTTTAAAGGTATGCTAGGATTATGTATCTTAGCTAGTCCGTTTTTAAAACTTAACTGAATAAAACAATCTTCGTAAAAGCTGTTTTTTGGAAAAGCAACACTCATATTTTTGATTGTGAATTTGTTAAAAGCAGATGCCTTTATTTTGTATTGAGTTGTATCTATCTGTTTAAAGTGCATATTGCTCTTAACTCCTTTTACAGGGATAGTAATTCGGGTTTTGTTTTTGTTAAAATCGCTGCAAATAATTTCAACTAAGTAATTGTGCTTTTCTTTAATTTCAATTTTACCATTATTTATCAAATCCTGATACAGACTTAGTTTACTTGCCGCCACTTTATGTGTTTTTTGAACCCTAGTTTTGTACTTTTTGTAGTAAGGATAGTCAATGAGTAGGTTTATGTATTTGCTCTCGGCAAAAGAGAAACTTGTAACAACGTGATAATAAACACGGTTACCATTTACTTTCATCTCTAGGCTGTAAATGCCATTTTTATTTGGTTCTCCGTTTAGTTTGTCAAAAACCTCAACACCAAAACCTATAATCCCGCTTGCGTTTATTACTTTGGTTGTGTATTTGCCCGCCCTTACTTGTTTTAACTCTAATACAGCTTTTTTTGCAAAATAATTAACACTAGCATCTGGGCTTAAAGGATACGCTAGTAGCTTTTGCACAGATGGTATAATGGTATCTTTTACAGCAAAGCCAAAGTGAAGCGGATTAATAACTTTTTTAGTTTTCGTGTCTCTTATTTCAAAATGCAAATGAGGTCCTTTAGTGCTGCCCGTGTTACCGCTATACGCAATTAGATCTCCTTTTTTCACAGTAAAAACACCAGATTTTAAAAACAAATTGCCAATATTGTACTTCTCTTTTTCATA
Organism: Tenacibaculum sp.; assembly: GCA_047971505.1. GTDB lineage: Bacteria > Bacteroidota > Bacteroidia > Flavobacteriales > Flavobacteriaceae > Polaribacter. The sequence continues at coordinate 21,057 of JBKDZU010000017.1, read as the reverse complement.
CTGAACTTTTTTTACGTATTTTTGAACTGAATTAGTAAATTTTTGCAGATGAGCATACACTGTTGTATAACCGTTTGGATGACTTAGGTACAATGTTTTGCCAAAACCATACTGCCCAATTTTTATCCTTGAAACATATCCATCAGCAGTAGCGTAAACTGGCAATCCTTGTTTATTTGAAGTTTTTATATCTAAACCCGAGTGAAAATGATTATTGCGCAACTCACCAAAGGTTCCAGAAAGACTCAAGGGGATTTCAAGTGGCATGCCAAAATAGTTTTTAGGATAGGGGCTTTGGGAAAAAGAAAGCAAGCCAAGCAATAACAGAATTAAAGTAAAAAAGGTTAATCTCAAAATCGTAATTGTTTTTAGCAAATTTAACGAATAATACACTAAATTTCACAATGATTGACAATGAGCAAGTTATTAAAAAGGGGTAAAAAATTTGTTAAGTTAATCTATATTGATAACTTTGCAGAAATAGTTTTATTATGTAACAATTAATGAGTAATACTGAGCAAGCAATTCATATACTGGAAGCTAAGCTAAAAAAAATGCTTTTAAATTATGAATTTTTAAAAGAAGAGAATAAGATTTTATTTCAAGAAAACGCTAGTTTACTCAGTTTATTGCAAAAAAAAGAGCAACAATTAAAGGCAAGTCAGCAAGAATATAATTTGCTAAAAGTTGCAAAAACTATTGAGGGCAGTTATGATGATAGAAAGCAAACAAAGCTCAAAATAAGTACCTTAGTAAGAGAAATAGATAAATGTATTAACCTGTTAAACACCTAAAAGTTCTTTTTATGGCAAAATTAAAAGTTAATGTGATTATAGCTAGCAGAACTTATCCTTTAAGTGTAGATTCTACCGACCAAGAGGGTGCAATGCGCAAAGCTGCAAACAACATTAATAAATTAATTGCTAAATTTGAACAAAATTACGCAGTAGCCGACAAGCAAGACGTATTAGCTATGTGTGCGTTACAATTTGCCTCGAAACTGGAAATTTTTTCGGCAAATAAAACTATAAAGGATAATAAAACACTAAAAAAAATACAAGCATTGACAAGTTTGTTAGAAGCTAAATTATAAATTAACGTTCTTTAAAAATATATAGATTAATAATTACTGCCCACATTAGTATTATAGTTTAATAAACTCAACATTATTCAATTAAAAAGGATGAGTCTTGACTAGTAAAGTACGCCAATTTAACTTTGGACTCTTGATCAGTCAGTTAGTCCTAAACCTAAATTCCACGGAGTTTATATAACCTTGTTAATGTGGGCTTTTTTTATACAAATAAATTATGGAGAAAGCACTATTCCCCATTTTGGCAATAATTGCAGGCTTAGCGATAGGCTATTTTATTGCTAAAATGTTAGAAAAAACAAAAGCTAATAAGCTACTAAACGAAACTCGTGAAAAAGCCAAAGATATTATAATACAAGCAAAGGAGCAGGCAAAAGTAACAACAAATAAAACAGCTAATCAAACTAGAGATAAAGCTAGAAGCATAATAAAAAGAGCTCAGGTACAAGCTGAAGCAATTAAAAAAGAAAAAATACTACAGGCAAAAGAAAAGTTTATTGAATTAAAAACAGAGCATGAAAAAGTGATTTTACTTAGAGAGAAAAAAATTTCAGATATTGAGAAAAGAATTTTAGAAAAAGAAAATCAAGTTTCAACAGAACTTAACAGAACAAAAAAATACAATATAGAATTAGAAAAAAAAGAGGTTGATTACGACTTTAAAATTGAGTTTTTAGAAAAAAAAGAAAGCGAAATTATAAAGCTGCACAAGCGTCATGTAGATATGTTAGAACAAATATCGGGCTTATCGGCTGACGAAGCAAAAAAACAGCTAATGGCATCCTTAAAAGAGGAAGCAAAAGCCGATGCTATAACCTTCATACAAGATACTGTTGAAGAAGCTAAGCTAACTGCACAGCAAGAGGCTAGAAAGGTTGTTTTAAATACTATTCAAAGAGTGGGTGTTGAACAGGCAATTGAAAACTGTGTTTCGGTTTTCAATCTTGAATCCGATGATGTAAAAGGACGTATCATTGGCAGGGAAGGTCGTAATATCAGAGCTTTAGAAGCCGCTACTGGAGTTGAAATTATTGTTGACGATACTCCAGAGGCCATTATTCTCTCTTGTTTTGATTCGGTTCGCAGAGAAATAGCAAGGTTATCGATACATAAATTAGTTACTGATGGACGAATTCATCCTGCGAGAATTGAAGAAATTGTCAACAAAACTGAAAATCAAATCAATCAAGAAATAATTCAAGTTGGCAAACGAGCAGTTATCGATTTAGGAATACATGGCTTACATCCTGAATTGGTAAAAATTGTAGGCAGGATGAAATACCGCTCGTCTTACGGGCAAAACTTACTGCAACACTCTCGTGAAGTTGCCAATCTTTGTGGTATTATGGCAGCCGAAATGGGTCTGAATGCTAAAGCAGCTAAAAGGGCTGGCTTACTACACGATATTGGCAAGGTTTCTGAAACCGAAACCGAATTGCCTCATGCTTTATTAGGCATGCAATGGGCTGAACACTACGGTGAAAAAGCCGATATATGCAATGCTATTGGAGCTCATCATGACGAAATTGAAATGAAATACATGATTTCTCCAATAGTTCAGGTTTGTGATGCTATTTCAGGTGCTCGACCTGGGGCAAGACGACAAGTTTTAGATAGCTATATTCAAAGATTAAAAGATTTAGAAAATATTGCTTTTGGTTTTACTGGAGTACAAAAAGCCTATGCTATTCAGGCAGGAAGAGAGTTGCGAGTTATGGTTGAAAGCACTAAAGTAAATGACTCTAAGGCAGCTGAATTATCGTTTAATATATCTCAAAAAATACAAACCGATATGACTTATCCTGGACAGGTAAAAGTTACCGTTATACGCGAAACAAGAGCAGTAAATGTTGCAAAATAAAAACTAAGTGCTCTACAAATGATTTTGATATGATTTTAAACCTGTGTTTTAACTAAAATTAAGGTGGTATTACTTGGGGCAATAGTTTTTTGCTTTGCGTAAACTGCGCAATGCTCTAAACACGTAGTTTCTGCAGATCTGCTTTGAAACTTTTAATATTTCACTTATTTGATTGTAATCTAAGCCTGTGTAATATCTGAGGTATAATACCTCTTGTTGAACCTCTGGCAAACTTTGAAGCGCTTTGTTCAACCAAAGGTCTTTTTCATTTTTACAATCTAATTGTATTATTTTCTTTTCGTGTGAATTTTCAATATTTGTGTTATTTTTAAAAAATTTATGTCCATCAACATTGTATTCTAAGCTAACTAAATTAATTTTTTTTAACTCTTTTAAATAATTGTTCTTTGCTGCACTGTACAAATAAGTTTCTAAATTTTTAATATTTTCTAATTTTTTGTGATTTTTAGCTATCCACAAAAACAATTCCTGTATTATATCTTTAGCAATTTTGTGTTTATCACCACAACTTAACTGTATTAAATAAGCTATTAGTTTAGAGTTTATCAAAAAATAAAGCCTTGACAACGCTCCTGGAATAGCGTTAGAAATTTGTTTTTTTAACAGTTCTATTTCTTCTTTTTGTGAATGCATTAGGTATGCAATGTAAAAAAAAATGAATAAAAATAAAAGCAAATTAATTTTTTAAAACAAAATCTATTTATAAAACTTTTCACACTTAAAATATAGATAGCTTAATTAAAAGCTAAAAAAAATAATTAATACGTAAACCTTAAAAGCAAACATCCTTTTGTAAGCAGTTAGTTAAGCTTTTTCAATCAATTGATTTTTAATAATTTAGTTTAAGATTATAATATTCATTTAGCGTCTCAATCAACTAATTATTTAGTCCCTGCACTAAAACCCATAGAGTATTATTAATCAATACATTACGATTAAAAAAGTAGTTGAATGCATTGCACTTATTTTTTAATATCTAAATTAAATCCTTGTATTTAGTGTGTTAATTGCATTATATTTACTTTATTTCAGAAATTATTTTAATTTTTTCAGATTATGCCTAAACGATTTGAGTGACGAAACCCATCCGTTAGGTGGTCGGAATGACTTCTTATCCCTTATATAACACACTAAAAAAAGAAGTCTATAAAACTCTGTTTTTCTTCAAGTTGAGGCTGCAGCTAGAAAATTGCTCACTTATCGCTTTTTTTATAAAAAAATACCACAGTGTAGTACAAAAGTGCTTCATAGCATAGTGTGGAGGTGTTTTATAGTAAAGGGTAATTGTGGTTTAATTTATACTAGAGGCTATTTTAATTTTAACTACCTTGCTTTTAGCTTTTTAAAGATAACAAAGCTTACTAATACTGAAAACAAAGGGATAAAAAAAGTATATAATATAGGAATTACTAGCAATGATTTTTGAAGTTCGCCATCAAAACTCAGCACTATAATGCCAATGGTAAGCACAGCGTTTTGTATGCCTGTTTCGAGAGATACTGTTTTGCTTTGTGCCAAGCTAAGCTTAACAAGTCTGCTTATAGCATAGCCAAAAAACATGCCCAGACCTGCAATTAGTGCTGGCGCTATAAAAACGTTTATGTTTACATTAAACATATCCTTATTTTTAATTAACGGTATAACAAAAATTACTACTATAGCTATAATGCCTATATACGAACTTATTTTTTCAACAAGTTCGGCTAGCTTGCTGTTTATTTTTTTTATTAGCATCCCAGTAAGTACAGGAATTAAAAGCATTAATAAAAGCAAAAATATTTTTTTGTAAGGCACCACAATAATACCATCAATTCCGATGAGCTTGGTATAAATAGCTATAAGAAAGGGCATCATTACGGTTGCCATCAGGCTCGATGCCATGGTCATGGATATACTTAAAGCCAAATCGCCCTTAGCGTAATAAGTGTATAGATTTGAAGTGCTACCTCCTGGTGTACAAGCAATTAAAATCAATCCCATACTCATTACAGGCGATAGGTTTAACAGCAGCGAAATTAGGTATCCACAAAAAGGCAAAAAACCAAATTGCGATAACATGCCTATTACAAAGGGTTTTGGGGTTTTAAGCACCTGCCTAAAATGCTTAAATGTTAAAGACGAGCCCATACCTAGCATTATTGAAAATAGCATAATGTTAAGTACAGTTGATAAGGATATATTCATAATTTTTATTTTTTTAAGCTTTTAAATGCTTAGTAAACAATATAGAGAAGATAAAAACTAGTCAAAAATCCACATAGAGTCATCGAGTAAGCCTAATCCATTTCCTTGTCTTTTAATTGCTTGGCTGTAATTATCGGCATTAACTAATTGCTCAGTAGTAGGATAAGGTGCTCTTAAGGGAATGATTCCCGACGGATTTTGTGGAGAGTCACTAGGTACAGGTATTAAGTTTGGAATTCCTGTTCTTCGGATATCTGTCCACGATTCTATCATAGCCTGACCAAATAGGGCTATGTATTTCTGTTCTAAAACAATTTTTAAGTCTGTTGTTAAATTGCCTGTTAATGAATCTAAGGCAGCAATATATGAATTTCCATCGATCTTGTTTTTTAGCATATTGACCGATACGGCTTCGGTTAGAGCTATTTGCGCGTCGTTTGTATTGCCCACTCTCACATTGTATTCGGCTTCAATAAATTTAATTTCTTCGTAAGAAATAAATGGAAATGAGGAGGTATAAACTCCCCATGTTAGGTTACCTGTAGGCGATGCTTGATAAATTGCCCAAGTGGTTCCATCTTCTTGTAAAGTCATGTACTTGCTTAGCCTAGGGTCTGATTTTGAATTTAAGCGAGCTGCAAATCCAGCATTGCCAATTAACCGCCCTTGTTGTCGTGTATTAAAAACAGCAATAGGATGACCATTGTTAATACTTGTGCCAAACTTAAATAAAGGTTCATCGGCTAAAGATTGCAAAACCCCAGCAATAAGAGCAGCTTGTATTTTAGATAGGGAGTCCATTTCATTTCTTTTGATTTGATGTAGTGCAAATCGGGCTTGTAAAGATCTAGCAAACTTAAGCCAATAGAGGGCATTGCCGCTGTAAATTAAATCATTAGTGCTTACTGAAGGGAAATTGTTGTTAGCTGTGCTTTGGAGGTTTATTACAGCATCTAACAATAGCTTTTCAATGGCATTGTAAATAGACTCTTGCGTATCATAGCTTGGAGATGGGTTTTTACTTCCCTGAAAAGCTTCGCTATAAGGAATATCTCCCCAAATGGCTGTTGCCATGCCCAAATTGTATGCCATCATTACCTTAGCTATGCCGTTTACTACAGGACGATTTTGCTCGGAAGCTAGTTTTATAAGCAAATTGCAGTCTTTGAGTACACCTCCAAAGAACCCATTATTCCAAGGATCGTTCTCAATTGAAGGGGTTAACTTATAAATTTCAAGATCTGCCTCTTGTAGGCTCTGTCCCGAATAATACTGCGACCATACTCCTGCAGCTCGTCCGTTTAAAGTATTTGCATTATAGGCTGTTTGAAGCAGTATAACTGGTAAAATACTGGTAGCATCAACCTCAGGTAAGGCTTTTGGGTCTGTGTTGGTATCTTCAAAATTGCAGGAACAAAGCAACAATATAAGTGAAGATAAATATATAATATGTTTCATGCTTTAAAATTTTATATATCCTGTTGTTCAATCTTTTATTTTTTTGGTTATATAGGGTTTTTGTTAATGTTTTTACTGTGTTTAAGTTAAATGTTGATTGTTAAAAAATTAAATGCAATTTAAAACCATAGCTTTTTGTATTTGGAGAGTTTAAATAATCAATACCTGAGGCATTGCTTTGACTTGCTTGTGAAACTTCCGGATCTATGCCTGTGTAATTTGTGCTTAGCCAAAGGTTTCTGCCTATAAACGATATTGAAGATCCTTTTAATAGACCTTTAAATAATTTTTTTGGAAAGCTGTAGGTTACAGACAGTTCGCGCAATCTTACCCAGTTTACTTCTTCTATATTTTCTTCAGTTACATGAGCTATACCATACTTAAACCAATATGCTCTTAAAAAAGTTGGGCTATTTCCTGGGGCTATATAAGGAACTTCTTTTGTGTTTACTGTGCCATCTGACAAAACTCCTTTAAAAACAGTAGTTTGTTCTCTAATGGCTGTTTCAGCACCAACTCCAAAACCATTCATAATGCCTTTGGTGCCATTCCATAAATCGCCTCCTTTTCTTATATCTAGTAAGGTGCTTAGCGAAAAGTTTTTATAAGTAAATATGTTTCTAATTCCTGCCAGCCAATCGGGGTTTGGGTTGCCAACTACACCAATTTGTGTATCTTCAATAGGGTAGCCATCTGCACTAATTATTATGTTGCCCTTGTTATCTCTTAGGTATTTAGTGCCTATAATAGCTCCAAATGGCTGTCCTACGGTGGCGCTCGAAAAAACCTCGCCCTGTATTGAAAAATTGAGCGCTACATTATTTACATTAGGTGCAAGTTCAACAACTTTGCTTTTGTTTGTGGTAAAATTAGCAGAAATATTCCATGTGAAATTAGTTAGTTCTATAGATGTAAAATCTAAACCTATTTCTAAACCTTTATTACTAACTGTACCTGCATTGGCAATTTGACTTGTAAAACCACTGCCTGCTGAAATGGTTACTGGCAAAATTTGATTTGTTGTTTCAGAATTGTAATAACTTATATCAAAATTTAGTTTGCTTTTAAATAGTTTAAAATCACCACCTATTTCAAAGGTTGAACTTTGCTCGGGTTTTAGGTTGTTATTCCCTTCTATATTGTTTAACTCAAAGCCGCTAATCCCTAAAAAAGGGAGTGCATAGTCTCTTGTTTCGCTATCACCTCCAACCTGTCCAATTTTAAATGTAGTGTTAGTGGCATAAGGTGGAGCATCATTGCCAACTTTACCCCATGAGGTTCTTAGTTTGGCATAAGATAAAATGCTGTTGTTATTTACACTCAAAGCTTTGCCTGCATTTAAGCCTAGGCTTATGGAAGGATAGAAAATAGAGTTGTTGCCCTTAGGTAGGGTGGATGACCAATCGTTTCTGCCCGAAAGGTTTAAGTAAAGTATATTTTTTATGTTTACTTTAATATCAGCAAAAACACCTGCTAGTTCTTTGTTCACTTCTTCGTCAAATGTTTCAACTATATCTTGCGCATTTGACAAAGATATAAAGCCAGCAGTACCCAAAGGTGCTCCGCGTAAACCATTGACCGCAGATTTGCTTTTAAAATAATTATGACCCAATACTGCGTCAATTTTAAAATTATCAGAAAACTTCTTTTTGAAGAACAACAGTAAATCAGAGTTTATATTGCTGCTTGAAATGTTTAGCTTTCTGATAGAACCAGCGTATCCAGCCTCAAATGCACCTATATCGTAAAATTGCAATTGCTCATCGGTATAATAATCCCAGCCCAATCTGTACACTAGCTTAAGTGTATTGCTTATTTGGTATTCGGGCGAAAAACTGCCTATAAACCTGTTTACTTTATCGCTGTTAACATTTCGGGCAACATTAAAATAAGGATTGTCAAACTCTTGAGCTCTTCTCATTCCATCAGGAGTGGTATAGCTTGATGCTGTTCTCCACGCTTGACTGCCCGATAAGCCTGCCGACGGATCAAATGTGGTTGCATTGAAATAAAGACCTACTCCTTGCCCAGATCTGTTTTGCCCTCTTAAAGCTTTGTTGTCTGAACCAGAATTGGCGTAGTATAACGATACGTATAATCCTAGCTTTTTTGTGATTTGTCCAAAAATATTTCCCCTTAAAGAAGTTCTGGAAAAATCAGTGTTTCTTTGTGTACCAGTTTGTTTTAAGTTTCCTATTGAGGTATAGAAGTTTAGATTTTCTGTTCCTCCACTTACTGATAAATGATTGTCAATAGATATTCCGGTTGTATAAAATTTGTCGTATAAATCTGTAACTGCCTGTGCTGGTTTTCCATTGCCTGTACCTACTGGCACTAATCTTCCTCTTGAGTCGTAGGGGAATGAAGAGTCTCCGTCGTATTCTAATTGATTTATCCTAGGACCCCAAGAAAAAGGAGGACCATCAGTGTATAGATTGATAAAAGGTAAAGGACCATTTGGATCAATATTTGCACCCTTGGCATAAGTGTTTTGTCTGCTGGGAGTTGCTGTAACCTTACTAAAATTGATACTACTGCTGAAATTAATTTTACTTTCTCCGTTAAAGCCTCCTCTGGTTTTAATAACTATAGCTCCATTGGCTGCACGTATACCGTAAAGCACTGTTGCTGCGGGTCCTTTAAGTACGGTTAGATTTTGAATATCATTTGGATTTAGATCAATAGCTCGGTTTGATTGGTTTACTCCGCCAATTGACTCTCTATCATCGCCTCTTTTTATTTGAGAATTATCAATAGGGATGCCATCAACTATAAATAATGGGGAGTTGTTTCCGAGTACTGAAGAGTTACCTCTAATTCTAATGTTTGATGCAGCTCCTGGCTCACCTGAAGCAGAAGTCACCTGAACTCCAGGTATTTTTGAGCTTAAGGAGCTAACTACATCAAACTCCCCAGTATTGGTAATTTCTTTAGCCTTAACATTCTGTATCGCATAGCCTAACGAGGCTTTATTAGATTCTATACCCACAGCTGTTAAAATAACCTCATTGAGTTCTTGAAAATTTTCTTTTAAAACTATATTGATTGTTGTGCGGTTGTTTATAGAAACTAATTGGGTTTTAAAGCCTATGCTTGAAAATTCTAAAGATTTTACATTCTTATTTATATTTATTGAGTATTTACCGTCAAAGTTGCTTATAGCCCCTAGTGCGTTATTTTCAACAGCAATAATATTTACTCCCGGTAAAGGCTCGCCCGATACTGTGGTAACTATACCGTTAACCATCATTTGTGCTGCAAGCAACAAATTATTGCCATTTGAATGGTGTTTTTTTGCTTTTATTTTATCGAGGTGTTTTTCTATATAGTTTGTATTAATATTTTTATCGGCAGAATTTTTGTAAATAACGTAGTATTTTGAATTAAAAGATTTGTAGTTGAGGTCAGTGCTTTTTAGCAATCTGTTTAAGGCGCTTTCTAGCTTTTCGTCCTTTTTGAGTTTTAGCTTAACCTTAATAGGGGTTAAAAGTTTTTCGTCATAAGAAAAATAAACGTTAAATTTTTTTTCAAAATTGTTTAGATGCTTAATTATAGGGATTGGTTTTTTTGAATCATTTAAGTTTGCTGAAGATAAAATTATAGGTTGCATAAATAATATTACAACAAAAATAAACCATGTTGTTTTTTTAGATGAATTTAAGGTTTTGTGTATATTCATGGGTTAAAAAATTTGTTATAACTCATTGGTTATGCTGTTAATTATTATTTGTTTATAAGAACCATGCCTTTTTTAAATGTTTATTTGGGAGGCCTTTACAATTTACACTAGGCTTATATTACAGGTATGTTCTAATTTATTAAGGTGTGCTTTTTTGTTGTATTGTAAGGATGTTATTTTTTAGTTCGATTTTAGTTTCTAAGGTTCTTTTTAAAATTTCTATGGTCAGTTTCAAATCATCTACAGGTATTGATATTGTTTTCTTTTCATGCAAAACATTTTTGTTTTCTACATTTATTTCAAGCCCATACACTGCTTTAATTTCATTTAAAATACCGGTCAGCTCTTTATTTTTTAGAGTGAGTACTCCGTTTTTCCAATTTGAATGTGCATTGTTAGTTTGCTTGTGTCGAGTAATAATTTGTTTGTTTTTTTTTGAAAAAGCTATAAACTCACCTGCTACAATTTCTTTTTTGGTTGTACCTAAATTAAGCTCTATTTTTCCTTCTTCTAAAAAAACCTCTGTTTTGTCAAATCGGCTGTTTACACTAAAAGAAGTGCCTAGTACTTCGAGTTTTAAATCTTTAGTTTTAACCGTAAATTTTGAGTTGACAGAGGGTTTTTTCTTTACTCTAAAAAAAGCTTCTCCGCTTAACCAAACGTTTTGAGCGTTGTTTTTTTTCCATGATTTTGCAACTGTTAAAAGTGAATTTGCATTTAATTCAACTACAGAATTATCGGGTAGTACTATGCTTTTCCACTGACCAAATCCGGTTGAATAATGAATTGTTTCTGTGCTTTTACTATTTGATAACACATAAATTATAGTGCTGCATACCAATAATAAAACGCTAGCAACAAGTGCTTGGGCTGTTTTTGAAATACGTTTAAAAGCAAAAATATTTTTAATACGCGAGTTGCTTTGGTATTTTATTTCTTCTTCTAAACGCAGCATAAAATCTTCTGAATAGCTGCTATCACTGTAACTTTCAGTAGAGCTTTCTTTAAAAGCTTTGTGTAAGCAGATAACTAGCTCCTTAGCCTCAATTATGTTGTTTTGTAATTCAGGATGATTTTCGATAAGTGAAGACCAAAATAAATTTAAATGCTTGTCTTTGTAAAGCACCCATTTTTTAAACGAGGTATCTTCTGCAAACTCTTCAATTGTAAACCCTTTATAATAATTAAAATCCATTTTATTTTGCTAGGTATTTTAGTTAAGAGTTTAAATTATACTTTTTGTAACCTAAAAAATTTATTTTTTTTGTTAAATTTTATAAACACCTAAAATCCGCAAGTTTTTAGGAGTTTTGTCTATTAAAATATAATTGCTCTTGAAAGCTTAATTTTTATTTAAAAACACTTAAAAATCTGCAAGTCTCTAAGAAGACTTTGATCTTTAAAAAAAAATCATAATTCTATTTTAGTGACTGCATATATAAAATTAAAGTCTGACTTCAATAAATGAGTTTTTTTGACGCAGAAGAATTGTTTTGGGTCAAATACTGTTGTTTCTACAATGAAAATCCCCATAATTTAATTAAACAAAAAAAGCGCACAAACACAAACTAACAATCTGTATTTAGACGCTTTAAAAATTTATCAGTTTTATTAAAGTTAAAACTCTTAGTGGTATGGATGGAACAAAAATATCTAATCGCAATTATATGATTTTAAGTTGTTTACATTTTTAATCATTTTAAGAGTGAATAAAATTTTCAAAAAATCTCTAAAACTACTCGTTTTTGCACTTTCATTTTACTGATGTAAATATAACAAACACACAAACCATTCTTAATTGATTTCTATAATTTTTTACGAGGTTGTAAAAACTACAGTTTTAAAATATAATGCGTACTTCTTCCTCCTGAGTTTGCTTTATCCAAGTATGTATTAGTAATTACGGACATTAAATAAAATTTTTGTGAATTTATATAATAAGAAAGACTAAGTAGAATTCAAACGTGCTTACCTACTGTAAAAACAGCTTTTTATCAGCTTTTAACCTTATTAAAAAAATGAAGAAAGCAGTAAATTATATTTCAAAACCTCCGTCTATAACAAACTTTTGAAGTAGGTTATGAATTCTAATATTAATTTTAAACGGTGGTATTTTTTTATTCTCTAATTTTTCGAAGTATTCCTTTGCCTTATTTTTATCTACTGTATCTTTCAATTCAGTAAAGCGACCGTACTCATTAATATTTTTTTCATTGACTCCTAAATCCATCATATTTCTGAGTTTAGATTCATCCAATCCTAAAATGTTTGAAATTTTATGTATTTGGTCATTTTTAGCATTGAATATATACTCGGTTACATAATCCTTAAATGTTTTTCCATTTTCAAGGTTAACACTACCACGTTCTACATCCCTCAAAAAGATACCTGCATATTTTTGCTCTTCTTGTGTAAGAGTAGCAAAGGATTTATGTAATTCGTCTAGTGTTTTTTGTAGCTCTTCTTTATCAACATTTTCGCTTTTTAAGGTTTTTAAATATTTTTCAAAACGTGAATTCATATAATCAGAATCAATCTTACCAGTATCTATTTCTGTTAAATGACCTTCAATTTCAAATGGAACATCACCACCTAATCCGTCACCACCTTCACCACTAAATAATTCTCTGTAACGAAGTGCTAGTGCTAAATAGATATTTTCTTTAAACAGTAAATCAATTGAAAATTTATCTTTTCCTTTTCCAAAATCGTAACTCAGTTTATTCCAATTAAAACCTTGAATTTTAGCAGCTTCTAAATAGCTATTAAAATCTTTAAAAAGACTTGCAAATCTACCTCTCTCTGTAAGGTCTTCTGGTAATTTTTCAAAATTCTCTATTTCTGCCGAACTAAATAGTTCTGTAATATCTTCAAAAACTCGATTTAGTGAATTCAAGTTAGCGTTTAAATGCTCTACAAATAACCCTATTGGTTTCTGACCAGAATACAGTGCTATTGCTTTATCAATATTCTGTTCCATTGTATGAGGTTTACGATAATAACGTATTGTTCCAAAAGGTTTATCTGGTCCAAAAAGCCTATTGGTTCTAGAAAATGCTTGAATAATATTTTCATACTCCATTTTCTTATCCATGTACAATGTATTAATCCATTTAGAATCAAACCCTGTCAGCATTTGGTCTACAACAATTAGTAAATCAATTTGTTTTTCAGGTGTTTTTTCAATTCTTAAATATGGTTCTTTATGTGCTAATCTTGAAGCTATATCTTTTTTAAATTTAGAATGATTAGCTAATCTAAAATATTGATTATATCGCTCATTATAATCTGTAATAATCTCTACAAGACCATCTTCTTTATATTCCGAATTACCAGTATTATCAATATTAGGGTCAAATAATGCTGTAATCTTTAATTCAGGTTTTGCCTGTTTAATTAGCCTGTAATAATATATAGCGTTTGAAATACTATGGGTCGCAAAAATGGCATGAAACTTACTATTTTGACTAAGCACCATCCAATTACTTAAAATATCTTCTACAACCTGTTGAAAATGTTCATTGCTATCATACTGAGAGTTTGGTATATAATCTTCAATTCCTTTAACATAATTACCTGCATCATTCAAATAACCAGCCATAGGAACTTGGCTCATAAACCTGTTAAAAATTTCACGTTTATCAGGGTCAGATAATGCTTCTTGCTCATCTACAGCTCTTGCCTTTTCTAATGCTACTGCTCTTCTTAAGTCTTTATCTCTATAAGTAAGTACTTTATATGGGTCAAACCCTAAAACGTTTTTATCACGAATCCCATCCCCAATGCTATACCTATGTAATTCATCTCCAAAAACTGTAGAAGTGGTGTTCATTTTCTTTTGGTTTTCCTCATGTATAGGTGTGCCTGTAAAACCAAAAAATATAGCTGAAGTAAATGTTTTTTTTATGGTTGGCAACATTTCAACTCCCATTGTAGAACGATGCGCTTCATCGACAATAAAAACAATACGTTTTTTATTTATAAGTTCAATATCACGAGCATTAAATCCTTCTTCTTCATCCTTAATATTACTCATCTTTTGGATGGAAGTCACTATCAATGTATTTGCAGGGTTATCGCTTTTCAGTTTTGTAACTAATACGCCTGTGTTTTCAGTAGCTTGTACATCTTCTCGTTCATCAGAAAAACCACGATATTCTTTTAAGGATTGTGTGCCTAATTCTATCCGATCCATTAAAAAGATAACCTTATCAGCATCATGAGAATTGGCAATTAATTGTGCCGATTTAAAACTGGTCATTGTTTTGCCAGAACCTGTAGTGTGCCATATAAAACCACCCAGCGCGTGTTTGCTTTTCCAATCTGTTTTTGCCACCTTATCTGAAATGGCATTAGCTGCATAGTATTGATAACTACGCATTACTTTTAAAATTCCATCTGTATTATCTGGAACTGTATAAAAACCTATTAGCTGATGAGCCATTGGTATAGATAATAATGAGGAAGCAATATCCATCCAATTGTTTATAGGTTCATTGTTAAAATCTGCCCAATTAAAATAAAAGTCTTTATTGAATTTTCCTTCTGGACCAGGGTTTGCAAAATATTTGGTTTCATCTGGTTCCATAGCTACAAAAATTTGTACCAAAGAAAATAGACCTGAAAAAACACCTGCTCTTGAATACTTTTCTATTTGATTATAGGCTTGACTTACTGATACACCACTACGTTTAAGCTCTATGTGTATTAAAGGCATACCATTAATTAATAGCATTACATCTCCACGTCTGTCACTTAATATTTTAGATTTAGTAGGAAACTTTGGTTGTTGAACTATTTGGTAACGACTTTGACCTGCTGCAATTTCATGACGGTCATATATTTTTAAACTGACCTCTTTACCAAAATGTAACTTATCATCTACATGATCTCGTTTTATAGCAACTGTTTTACCATTAATAAAACCATTTAATTTAAGCGGTGTGCGTAGGGTATTTATTTGCTCTAAAATTTGTTGCATTTCCCCATTGGTTAAGGGGTAATCATTCAAACGATCTATGCCTCTATTATTCTCAAAAAGGATATTAGCCCAATTATCTAATAAGTCTTTTTCAGTAGGGTTTTTAATCACTTCACTTTCCCAACCTTTTTTAGATAAGGCTTGTATTAATGCTGCTTCAAATTCTGATTCTTTGGTAAACGTAGTCATAATTATTGGTTGGGTTTAAACAAACATTTTAGTTAAACAGGCTTTTTTTAGATTTTGAAGTTTGGTTAGTTGCTCATTATTATTTTTTATTAAAGCGTCTAGGTTTTTAAAGTAATGACCTATTTTTTCTTGCTCATCTTTACTTTTAGGAACAAGATTTTGGTAAGAAGAAATATCGGATAATGAAATATGTTTAATAGTACCTCCGATAGCAATCATGGTCATATCTTTGAAAAACCCACCAGTATTTAGTAAATAATACAAAAAGTCAGAATTTACTTTTGCTTTCAACCTTCCAACTCGCTGAGCTAAAATTTGTTTTTCACATATGACTTTAGCAGTTCTACCTACTGTACCATCCATAGTTACTAATATATCATCAATATTCAGCACATAATTATTTGGTATTTCATCATCAATATTAATTCTATTTCCTACAGAACTATCAACAAAACGTGATTCGCTTTGTATATTTCCATTTGTAATTACAAGTAATTCACCTTCATTATGAAATTTTTTACTATCGAAAGGAAATCCAGTACTAATAACCGCTAAATTATCAATAGTAACCTCCTCCCAATCTCCTGTAAACCCTTTAAACCTAATTTCAGGTACAGCAGCACCATCTTTAGGAAACATCTTATCTAACATTGCCTTTTTTAGAATTTTTAGCTTAGTTAATTTTTGCTGGTGTTGAGTAATGAGTTGATCTAGGTTTTGGAAGAAATTGCCAATTTGAGATTGTTCGGTTTTGTCTTTTGAATAAGGTATTAAAGTTTCTTGTAAGTCACTATTTCTAATATGTACAACGGATTTTCCTTGTGCTTTTTTTACTAAATCTTTATAAACTTTACCATTTGATATTGTTAAGGCTAAAAAAGTAGAGTTTAAATCTTCTTTGGGTGTTATTATATTTAAATCACCTCCAAGAATTATTTTTTCTTTTTCTACTACCGAAGCTCTTACTATATCCTCTTGTGTTTCTCCTGAAGAAGGAACAATAACTTCACCACCTTTACTAAAAACCGAATCTTCTTTTAAATTGGCAAACGTATCTACATTTTTTATTACCGTTTCGTAATTTGTGTAAAGTCTACCATACAATATTATTGGATTACCATCTTCTAATAAATCGTTTTTTGAATATCCTTTACCTTTTGAAAAATCTGCTAATTTATCAAGCTCTTTTTCAACCCAATTTTCAGTATAATCAGCAAACCTAACTTCCGGATTATCTCTACTGTTTGCCATATTTAGTCTTGGGTATTTAATAGTGATTTCAGTTCATTAAGCCCTTTCATATCAAACTCATTCCCTGTAAGGTCATCAATTAATGATGATAATGTGTTTTCTGCCTTACTAATTTCATTGGCTATATCAGAATATGTAGTGCTATATTTCTCAGAAAGTGATTGTACTTTATAAGTTAAGCCATCAATAATAGATTCAGGTAATCCATACATGGCGCCAACAATAGGTTGAACCCACTTTAATTCTAACAACTCATAGACTTGCTCATCTTTGAGTGCTTCAATAACATCTTTTGTTTTAGAATGTAATGCGGCATCTTCAGATTTGAGTTCTTTTTTCAACTTTTTTTCTTCGGCTATTAGCTTGTCAACTGCTAAAATTTTAAACTCATAGCTGTCTTTGTTAAAAGTCTCTTTTTCTTTTTTTAGCTCTTTCGCTTCTTTAATTACTTGGGCATTTACAAAGCTGTCTTTGGCTTCGTTAACGGTTTCTTCTTCTTTTTCATACTCAGAAAGAGAATCGAATAAAGTTTCATATTCGCTAGAAATATCTACGAGTTTATTTTCTTTATTTTTTAAGGACTCTAACTCTTCTTGTAGGTAAGTTTCTTGTATTAATTCAAAAGGCATAATACGTCCTTTCCATCCATCTTGAACTTCTTGGTCTTTACCATTTTTCTTTTTAATTACCATATTTGGGTCTACCACTTTAGTGGCGCGAAAACCTTCTGTTTGAATAATCTCTAAATCTACCTTAATAACATCCCATTCATTATCTAATAATTGGTAGGCTTCATATTTATCTATAATCACTATATCTTTTAATCTACTAAAAATATCATTGCTTAAAATGGTCTTTTCTTTTGATACATTAACCGTTAGCATATTGTTAAGCAACTCGGTTTTTAGAAAATCACCTAAAGTTTTAAATGATGTATTAAAATCATTAATAAATGCTAAAATATTCTTATGGGCTGCAATAGTTTGTTTAATATCTTCTATCTTTAAGTAGGCATTAACTTCTGAGTTACTTCGAAATAATACTTCTCGTAAATCTGGAAATGCTTGCCAGTATTTTTCTAGTTCGTCAATTTCCTTTTCGGGAATGCCTCCAAACATAGAAGCATATATATCCCAACTTTCAGGGTTTTCTGAAGAGTCTACATATCTAGGTATGTTTAAGTTGTATTCTTGTTGTCTTATAAAAGACCTTTCTACAACTTTTGAAAATTTAGGAATAGTAATACGGTCGCGAACTGTATCTGCTATTTTTTTAATATCAGAAGCTCTTAATTTGTTGTTTTTACCCTCCTTTTTAAATCCTTTAGAAGCATCAATAATTAAAACATCTGCATTTTTTCTTTTCTGTTTTAATACAATAATTACAGTAGGTATTCCTGTTCCAAAGAATATACTTGGTGGTAAGCCTATAATAGCATCAATATGATTAGACTCAATTAATCGTTCTCTTATGATTCGTTCTTCACCACCTCTAAATAATACACCATGAGGTAAAACAATAGCCATAATACCATTTGGTTTTATGTGGAATAAGTCATGCAATAAAAAAGCATAATCTGCCTTAGCTTTTGGTGCTAAACCAAACCTAGAGAACCTAGCATCAGCTTCTTTATTAGCTGAATCCCATTTTTGTGAATACGGTGGATTAGAAACTACAGCATCTAAGTATAGTGGATTGTAAGTGTAGATTGAGTCATTTTCATCGAAAAATGGCCAGTCTTCTTCTAATGTATCTCCATTACGCGTAACTATATTACTTGGTAATATATTACGCATTACCAAATTCATTCTAGTTAGGTTGTAAGTGTTCTTTTTTAATTCCTGAGCGTAGTATTTGATATTGTCTTTATCATCCATATGCTTTGCTACACTTTTACCTATATTGATAAGCAAAGAACCCGAGCCACTACAAGAGTCATAAATTTGAATTTCCTTTCTATTTTTTAAGTGTTCTGCAACTATTTCTGACATTAAAAAGGATACTTCATGAGGTGTATAAAACTCTCCTGCTTTTTTACCTGCATTTGCTGCAAATTTTTCAATAAGATACTCATAAATAAAACCTAAAACATCGTAATCCTGCTTTCCATCCATTGGGATATCTTTTATAAGATGCAATAGGTCACTAATAGCCTTTGTTTGTTTTGCAGCACTATCTCCTAACTTACTTAATCCTGTTTGAAGGGTATCAAAAATTCCTTCAAATAGTTTTTTGTGAGCTGGACTAATCAACCTATTAAATGCAGATAAAGCATCTCTAACATTAGCCACATCAAAATCTTTTCCTTTTTTTATCCAAGTACTGAATAAATCATCATAGGCTATAAAATAGCCAATATTCTTTTTAAAATGGTTTACAGTATCTTCATCATCTTCTAAAAGTGATTTTATATCTTCATTAGTAAGGTCTTCTTTCTTTGCAAATTGAACTTCTTTATCAGAAAGATATTTGTAAAAGATAAAACCTAGTATGTAATCTTTATATTCATTAGCTTCAATTTTTGAACGCATTTGATTTGCTGATTCCCAAATTTTTGCTGCTAGTTGTTGTTTGTTCATATTTTATTTCTTGTTTGAAACAATTAGTTCTTTAATATCTACATTAAGGATTTCAGCGATTTTATATAAATCTTCCAGACTTGGTTGTCTTCCATTTTGAGCGTATAAATTAATCGTATTATAGCTCTTATCCAATTTATCAGCTAACCATACCTGCGCTTAATTCCTTTTTTTTGTTTTAGCGAAGATAAACTTTCTTACATCATTTGAATAACTTCTTTTACCTATTGGAATTAACTCATTAATTAACTCTTGGAATTCAAAACTAAACATAATTATAAATAATTTTTTCGTAACTAATCAGTCTCAAACTTACAGTTAATTTTTGGATTTATGTGGGTTATTAACAATTAGGGGCGGGGTATTGACAATGCTATTCTATTTCTTGAGTTTAGCGTTAAAAAAACAGAGTATTTATCTGAATTTGTTGATAAACTCTCAAGAGATAGTGAACAAGTATTGTCGTTATTTTTAGCCTGTTTTCCATAGGTTTAGGATCTTTGTATAAATGCCACGCCGTCCTACATACAAAGAACTATTGCGGCTTGTTAAGCAACAAGAGGTATTCATTTGTAAACAAGCTTCATTATTAGAGAAACAATCTAAGCATATCAAAACCCTAAAGGCTCGTATACATACCTTATACCTTTTCTTATTTGATATTACTGTAATATTTTGTATCTTTGCCTATGCCAAAAAAGATACAAATTTCCGTAATAGAAGACGAAAAAGAACTTCGTTTACTCTTAACAAAAACGACCACAGAGCGAGTTCGAGGTCGTATAAAAGCATTATTATTACTCAAACAAGGAAAAGCTAATTATCAAAGTCAATTAGCTACTAAATTAGGTTTTACAGAAAAGACGATACGGGAATGGTTAAAGCTTTATAGATCTGAAGGTCTATCGAGCTTACTTACAGTTCGTGTAAGAGGTAATCGAAGATCCACGTTTTCAAAAGAGATATTAGCGTTTATAAAAACACAATTAAGCAACCCGCAAACCACCATTACCTCATATGTAGAATTACAACAACGCATTGAAAATACCTTTGGAGGAGTTATCAATTATAAGACATTACATGGTTACTGTAATAGAGTTTTTAAGAGTAAGTTAAAAGTGTCAAGGAAATCGCATTATAAAAAAGATGAACAGGTTATTGAAGCCTTTAAAAAAACTACCAAGGACACTATCTAACATTAGAAACACTCTAAGTAAAAATAAGTTTGATTCCGTTAATATTTATTGTCAAGATGAATCTCGTTTTGGTTTAATTACAAAACAAAAACGTGTATTAACTCTAAAAGGGATTAAACCCATTGGAACGTATAAACATAGCTATAAATACCTTTGGCTTTGGGGAAGTTTTTCCCCAATAACTGGTGATGCGCATTATATGATTAGTAGAGGAGTCTCTAAAGATGCCTTTGTAGCTTATCTAAACGATTTAAGCCTACAAAAACCAAGAGAGCTTAAAATTTTGATTATTGACAATGCCGCATTTCACTCCACAAAAGATGTACAATTACCTGAAAACATAATCCTAATTCCTATACCTGCTTATTGTCCAGAACTAAATCCTGCCGAAAAAATGTGGCAATGGTTTAAAAGCAAAATCGCAATGAAAATTTATCACTCTTTAGATGAACTAGAAGATAAATTAACAATACTCATAAAAAATACTAATAGTCAAAAGGTTAAAAGCATTACAGCATATCAATATTTAGTAAATAACTATAACAGTATTTTTAATTAAGAAATG
>JBKDZU010000016.1:0-16830 GCA_047971505.1 Tenacibaculum sp. | reverse complement strand
CTGAAATTGAAGGCAAGTTTGGCCAAGCAAAAAAGCGCTTCGGCATGAATAGAATACGCACTAGAAACTACCAAAGTAGCTTATGCAAGATAGGCTTGATTGCTCTAGCATTGAATCTATGGAAAATCCTAAGGGATTTTCTTTGGCGATATACTTTAATTCCGTTTCAGCCTCATTTTACCCATATAAAATCATTTTTTAAAATGATTTTAGCAATCATATTGGAAATTAAACCCCTAAAACATCAAAAAATACCAAATAATCTAGTCAATACAATTATATGATTTTTAAGTTTTTTAGTAAGCTCTATATAATCTTGTCCGAACAATTAGGGGGCTGGAACAACAGTAAAAAAAAACTCCACCAAAAGGTGGAGTTCAACTTCAAAACCAAATAAAATTTATTACTAATTTATAAATGATATTTCTCTTTTTCAAAAAAATTAAACCAGGGAAGGCTTTGTATTTTGTTCTATTTCCTTTTCTCGATCAATTTCAAACTGACTAGAAGTGTTTTTTACACCGCCTGCCCTTAAGGCCAAATTGCCAGTAAAGAAAGTTTTGTGATCATCACCTAAATCTGAACCAGCCATTCTTTGGTGCTTTACACAAGCCACACTTTTGCGAATCTCTTGTCTTTGCACTGCCTTTACATAGGCCAACATTCCTTGGTTTCCAAAATACCCTTCTGTAAGGTTATTCATCTCTAAGGCTGTAGTATGATAGGTTGGCAGTGTAATTAAGTGATGAAAAATACCCGCTTGTGCTGCTCCGTCGGCCTGAAATGTTTTAATTTTTTGGTCCGCTCTTTTGCACAATTCTGTTCCGTCGTACTTTGCATCCATTAAATTATTTCGATTGTACTGCGAAACATCTTCACCTGCCTCAAGCATAGCATCGTATATTTGATTGCGGAAGTTCAAAGTCCAGTTAAAAGAAGGCGAATTATTGTAAACTAGCTTAGCATTAGGAATTACCTCTCTTACTCGGTTTATCATATGGGCAATTTGTCCTATGTGTGGAGTTGGCGTTTCAATCCACAGCAAATCGGCACCATTTTTAAGACTAGTTATACAATCTAAAACCACGCGGTCAATATTGGTATTATCTATAAACTTATACAATCCGTTGGCCAGTCTAACTGGTCTAACTAACTTCCCATTTCTCTTGAGTAAAACCTCGTTGTTTTTAACTTCTTCTAATGAAACCTCTTCGCAATCTATAAAGTTTAGGTATTTTGAAGCCAAATCTCCAGCTTGCTTGCTTACAGGTAATTTTTGAGTAAGACCCGCTCCTTCCGAATCAGTTCTTGCCACTATAACGCCATTGTCAACACCTAGTTCTAAAAACGCATAGCGTACAGCATTTAATTTTGCTATAAAATCTTCATGGGGCACGGTTACTTTTCCATCTTGATGCCCACACTGCTTTGCCTCCGAAACTTGATTTTCAATTTGAATAGCTCCTGCTCCAGCTTTAATCATCTTTTTTGCCAACAAATAAGTAGCTTCTTCATTGCCAAAGCCAGCATCTATATCTGCTATAATAGGAACAATGTGGGTTTCAAAATTTTCTATCTCCTCAATAACATTATCTCCCTTTTCAAGCCTTCTAAACAAGTCGTTTAGTTCAATGGCATCTGCTTGGCGCAAAAAATCGTAAATTTCCTCTATAAGTGCAGGCACCGCTGTTTTTTCGTGCATTGATTGATCAGGCAACGGACCAAACTCAGAACGCAAAGCTGCTACCATCCATCCAGATAAATACAAATACTTTTTACTAGTGGTTTTGTGGTACTTTTTTACAGCAATCATATTTTGTTGGGCAACAAAACCATGCCAACAACCTAAGGATTGAGTGTATTGTGATGGGTCTGCATCGTACTGAGCCATGTCTTTTCTGATGATATCCGCTGTGTATTTTGCTATATCTAACCCTGTTTTAAAACGGTTCTGAACCGCCATTCTAGCAGCATTTTCAGGGCTTATGCCTCTCCAAGTGCTACCGTATTGCTCTTTGAGTTTTCTCGCGGTTTCAAGTGCTGCACTGTAACCTGTTTGTACTGTGTTCTTCATTTGTGTATAATTATTGTTTGATGAGTAATTAACTGTAATTTGCTAATAGCTTATTACATCTTATTTTATTTTCTGTAAATGCAAACTTTTAATACTTGTCATTACTGATAAAAGTTTGTTCTTAATTTATAAGTGTTCGATGTATTGTTATAAATATTAAATAAGCTCGTAGGCGGGTAGGGTTAGGAACTCTACAAAATCGTCAGTTAAAACCAATTTGTCAAATAACTCAATAGCCTCTTTAAACCTACCTTGATTGTACTTGCTATTTCCTACTAGTGCCTTTATCTTTTCAATTTCCTGTTGCTTTAGGCTTTGATACAAGGCTTTGTCGAAAATTTTATCGCCATCTAACTGTACTTTGTTTACAAGCCATTGCCATAGCTGAGTCCTCGATATTTCGGCAGTAGCTGCGTCTTCCATTAAATTGTATATCGCTGCAGCTCCATTTCCCGACAACCAACTCTCAAGATATAAAATACCTATATTAATATTGTCTCTAATCCCTTGCTCTGTAATGCTTCCTTTTGGCAATTCTACCAAATCTTCTTTGGTAATTTTTAAGTCTCCTCTTTTTTTGTCTATTTGATTTTTTTCAGACATGTGTTTGTCAAACACTTCCATGGCTATCGATACCAAACCAGGGTGAGCCACCCATGTTCCGTCGTGTCCGTTAAGCACTTCTTGCTCTTTGTCTTTGGTTACCTTTAAAAAAGCCTCCTCGTTTGCCTGTGGATTGTTTTTTACAGGAATTTGCGCTGCCATTCCGCCCATAGCATGCACCCCTCTTTTATGACAACTTTGAATTACTTTTAGTGAATAGGCTTTCATAAAGGGACTTTGCATAGTTACTTGACTTCTGTTAGGAACAATAAAATTTTTGTGGTTTCTAAATTTCTTAATATATGAAAATATATAATCCCATCTGCCACAATTTAAGCCTGCCATATGATCTTTTAGCTGATAAATAATTTCATCTAACTGAAAGCTGGCAGTAATAGTTTCAATTAAAACAGTTGCTTTTATGGTTTTTTGTGGAATTTTAAGATATTCTTGAGCAAACACAAATACTTCATTCCACCAGCCTGCCTCTAAATAATGTTCAAGTTTAGGTAAATAAAAATATGTTGATGAATTGCTTTTGAGCAGTTGGTCAATATTGTGAAAAAAATACAAGCCAAAATCAACTAGTGAGGCACTCATCTTTTCACCTTGGTATACTAGGTGTTTTTCATCGAGATGTAAACCTCTAGGACGCACCATTAACACAGCAGTTTCTTTATTTAACTTGTAAGTTTTGCTTCTTTTCTCATCGTAAAAAGATATGGTTTTGTCAACTGCATCTTTTAGGTTTAGCTGTCCGTTTAAAATATTTTGAATGGTAGGCGAATTGCTATCTTCAAAGTCTGCCATAAAAGTTTTAGCTCCTGAGTTTAATGCATTGATAATCATTTTTCTGTCAACTGGACCTGTAATTTCAACCCTTCTGTCGAGCAAATCCTCAGGCAGATTTGCGCATATCCAATCAGAATTTCTAATTTCTTTTGTTTCCTGAGGAAAATCTGGATGGTTTCCAGCGTCAAAATAAGCTTGATAAATTTTTCTATCCTCTAGTAAAGCTAGTCGTTTACCGTTAAACTTTTCGTGCAAAATCCCTAAAAAATTAAGTGCTTTTTCACTGAGTAAACGACTGTAAATTGCTGTATCAAAGCCTATTTGTTTAATTTTACTTGTAATTGCTCCTGTATTCATGATTTCCTTTTTTTATAATTATGAGGCAATGATATAAAAAATATTTGAACTCTGCAAGCGAACGTTCGCTATTTTTTAAAAAAAAATAAAATAAAATTATTCGCTTTTATTTTCTACATTTGATTTATGTATATAGAAGAAGAGTATATCAGGCTTATTTTTGGATTAAAACTCAAACAAATTAGAACAGAAAAAAAGCTTTCACTTTTTGGTTTAGCAAAGTTAACAGGTCTCTCAAAATCTTATTTAAACGAAATTGAAAAAGGTAAAAAATATCCTAAAACAGATAAAATAGCCTTACTTTCGGAGTATTTAGATGTTCCTTACGATCACTTGGTATCTTTAAAGCTCGATAAAAACCTCGCTCCTATTGGAGAAATTCTAAAATCAAAAATTCTTAAAGAAATACCGCTAGAGCTTTTTGGAATTCAGGAAAAAAACCTAATCGATATAATAGCCGATGCGCCCGCTAAGGTAAATGCTTTTATAAGTACTATTATCAAAATTGCTCAAAATTACAACCTAACCCGAGAGAGTTTTTTTCTAGCCTCATTGCGCTCGTACCAAGAGGCTCATAACAATTATTTTGACGATATAGAAGATGCTGCCGAATCATTTGCCAAAGCATATCATCTGAATATAGAATCAAAAATAGATTCAAATGACTTAGAAGAAATTTTAATTGAAGAATTTGGCTATAAAATTGACAACAAAGAGTTAACAAAGCACAGCAATTTAACAGCACTTAGAAATATTTATATAAAAGAAAAAAAAACCTTGCTTATAAGTAGCGATATTACCGAAGCACAAAAAACATTTATTTATGCTAAAGAGCTTGCTTATAATTACTTAAATATCAAAAACAGATTATACACTTTCCCGTGGGTAAAATTTAATGACTTTGATCAGGTTTTAAACAACTTTATAGCCTCTTACTTTGCAGGTGCTTTAATTATCTCAAAACACACACTTGTTAAATTTTTAAATTTATTTTTTGAATCGGTATCGTGGCAAACAGAAAAGTTTTTGCAAATAATGACTTTCTACAATTGCTCTGCTGAAACTTTTTATCAAAGGTTAACCAATATACTTCCAAAGTTTTTTCAAATAAAGAACTTGTTTTTTTTGCGCTTTACTCATAAAATGGGCTCTTTAAGCTACAAGCTAACCAAAGAACTGCACATTACCCAACAACAAACACCTCATGCCAACAGAAATAATGAACATTATTGCAGGCGTTGGGCATCGATTAATTCAATAAAAGAACTTGAGCAAAAGAATAAAACCTCAGCTTTTAAGCTTCAAATTTCATCGTATGAAAAATCTAACAATCAATACTTGGTTTTTTCTTCAGCAACTCACGATCCATTTAAAAAAGATTTGAGTAGAAGCATTACTGTAGGCATGCTTATATCGCCACATTTAAAGAAAAAATTAAAATTTATCAACGACCAAAAAATACTTGCTAAAGAAGTTGGGGTTACCTGCGAAACATGCTCAATTGAAAATTGTAAAGAAAGAGTTGCCAACCCTTGGCGACTGCAAAAACAGCAGGAGTATGAGGATATAGATAATACGGTTAATCAAATAATCAATACGTATAATTATAAATAGGGTGTGCAGTTTTTTGTATTGAATTTTAAACAGCATTTTATTATTTTGCACTCATTTTTAAATTTAAACTTTAAATGAATCTCAGCTTTAATAAAAACGAAGACCACAACAAGCTTTTGTTGTCTGAGCTAAATAAAAAATTGCGAAGTGTAAAACTAGGTGGCGGAAAAAAAAGAATAGACAAACTACACGAAATGGGAAAAATGACAGCAAGAGAGCGCATTGACTACCTATTAGACAGTGATAGTGATGTAATTGAAATTGGAGTCTTTGCGGGAGAAGCTATGTATGGTCAGCACGGAGGATGCCCCAGTGGTGGCGTAGTTGTTAAAGTAGGCTATATAAATGGCAGGCAATGTATTGTTGTTGCTAATGACGCCACAGTAAAAGCGGGTGCGTGGTTTCCAATAACAGCAAAAAAGAATTTAAGAGCACAAGAAATAGCTATTGAAAACAGATTGCCAATTATTTACTTGGTAGATTCGGCAGGTGTTTACTTGCCATTACAAGATGAGGTGTTTCCTGACAAAGAACATTTTGGAAGAATTTTTAGAAATAATGCCCTAATAAGCAGCAAGGGAATTACTCAAATTGCCGCTGTAATGGGAAGCTGTGTTGCTGGAGGTGCTTACCTGCCTATTATGAGTGATGAAGCCTTAATTGTAGACAAAACAGGAAGTATATTCTTAGCAGGAAGCTACTTGGTAAAAGCAGCTATAGGCGAAACTGTAGATAACCAAACTTTGGGAGGAGCAAGTACGCATTGTGAAATATCAGGAGTTACTGACTACAAGGCTAAAGATGATAAAGCTGCTTTAAATAGCATAAAAAATATAGTTGATAAGATAGGAAACTATACAAAAGCGGGATTCAACAGAAAGGAGTCTTTCCCTCCAAAAGAAAATGTATCCGAAATTTATGGGCTGCTCCCAAAACAACGCCACGAACCCTACGATATGCTTGAAATAATTAAAAGATTAGTTGATAACTCAATATTTGAACAATATAAAGAAGGCTACGGAAAAACAATTTTAACTGGATATGCCAGAATTGACGGTTGGGCAGTGGGCATAATTGCTAACCAGCGTACTTTGATAAAAACCAAAAAAGGAGAAATACAGTTTGGCGGGGTTATTTACAGCGATTCGGCAGATAAAGCTACCCGTTTTATTGCCAATTGCAATCAAAAGAAAATACCCTTAGTTTTTTTGCAAGATGTTACTGGCTTTATGGTGGGTAGTAGATCTGAACATGGAGGCATTATCAAAGACGGAGCTAAAATGGTAAATGCAGTTAGCAACTCGGTAGTGCCTAAGTTTACAGTTATTATAGGGAACTCCTACGGTGCTGGAAACTACGCTATGTGCGGTAAAGCCTACGACCCTAAACTTATCGTTGCCTGGCCCAGTGCTGAGTTGGCAGTTATGAGTGGTACCTCTGCCGCTAAAGTATTATTGCAAATAGAAACTGCCACTTTAAAAAAGAAAGGAGAAGAAATTACTCCCGATAAAGAAAAAGAACTGTTTAAAAAAATAAAATCTCGATACGATAAGCAAATATCTCCTTACTATGCGGCTGCCCGACTGTGGACAGATGCCATTATTGATCCTTTGGATACTAGAAAATGGATCTCAATAGGAATTGAAGCTGCCAACCATGCCCCTATTGAAAAGTCTTTTAACTTAGGAGTTATTCAAGTTTAAACATAAATTAATAGGATAAAGTTTTTGGGATATAAGCCTCTAAGTTCCTGTTTTACCTTTTATACAAAAACATTAAGCCAATAAGGTATATAAATCTATAACTATCAAAAGTTATTATTTTTAAGTTAATACTTGGCTACGTAATTATTTGTTTGTATAACCCGTGCACTAAAATTCATATATCGCTATTAATCAATATATTACAATTAAAAAAGAGCTGGATATATTACATATTATTAACAAAAATTACTACACTTATTTTTATTGTAAAAGCATCACAGCGCAGTGCAAAAGTGTTTCACAGCATAGTATATTATTTAAATAACTCTTACTAAATTAAAAGCAAAAGGTAAAAAATTATTTGTAAATGCTATTAGGGTATGTAATACGTGCTTTAAAAAATAGAGTTTTTTTGACTAACTCTAACTAACATCTTATTTACAAGTTATTCTCAAACATTGTCATTGACAAAAAGAAAACACTTCTAGATAAATTGTTAAATGCTGGTTATTAATTATATATTCTAAAAGCTAAAAAATATATATTATTTGCTTTTAATTCAATTGACATAATTTTACATGTTTTCTTTCATTTATTTTTTACATTAAATATTTGTTTAATTAAATTTTGTTTAAGACTTTTGTATAATTTAATCTAAATAAATAAGATCATCATGATAAAAACAAAGATCAACATAGCTTTAATTATGCTATGGTTTTTGGTCGTGCAGGTTATCTACGCACAAGAAAGAACTATTACAGGTACTGTATCCGACGAATCGGGACCACTACCTGGGGTTACAGTTTTAATAAAAGGAACCTCCCAAGGTACTCAAACCGATTTTGATGGAAACTATAACATAAAAGCCAAAACAGACAATATACTGATATTTAGCTACATAGGTATGAAAACCACCGAGAAGACAATCGGGGGGGGGGGGGGGTAGCCCTTTCTAACATTATTAATGTAATAATGCAGCCCAACAACCTGCTTAAGGAGGTTGTAGTTGTTGCTTATGGTACACAGAAAAAAGAGGCTATAGTAGGTTCTGTTTCTGTTCTTACTAATGATATTATAGAGAAGCAACAAGTTATCTCTGTAACTAACGCACTCCAAGGCACTGTTTCAGGGGTTAGTGTTATTTCATCAGGAGGACAACCTGGGGATAATCCCACAATCAGAATTCGCGGTATTGGTTCGATAAACGCTAGCTCATCGCCATTAATTATCTTAGATGGCACTCCGTATAATGGAAATATTAACTCTATTAGTTATGATCAAATTGAATCTCTATCAGTTTTAAAAGATGCATCTTCTACTGCTTTATACGGATCAAGAGCTGCTAATGGAGTAATTTTAATAAGCACTAAAAAAGGAGTGCTAAACTCTTCTACAAAAATAACATTCAGATCATCTGTAGGCATTGCAAACTTAGCAGTAACCCCGCATAAACTATTAAGTACAGATGACCAATTTTTACTTTCCTGGGAAGCCATAAAAAACGCTAATGTATTTGTCGATAAAAAAAAGCCAGAAGAAGCTGCTTTAATTGCAACAAATAATTTGACAACCAGTTTTGGCTATAATCCTTACGGACCTACTGTTCCAAATCCTGTTGATATTAATGGAAAACTCGTCAGTACTAATAAGCTGTGGGACACCAACTGGAGAAATTTATTATTTAACAATGCTGCTCTAAGGCAAGAACATGGGTTAACTGTATCAAGCGGTAGAGAAAATTCTTCGTATTTCTTTTCTGTAAACTATTTAAATCAAGAAGGCTCAATTACAAGATCTAAATTTGAACGCATTACAACAAGATTAAACTACTCAAGTAAACTTAAAAGATGGCTAGAATTAGGTTTTAGCACCTCTTATTCAAATTCTTATCAAAAAAACCCTATACAGTCAGGCAATAATTTTCAAGCAGCTACTGCATGGACTACTAAAGTTTCCTCTGCTTATCCACTGTACAGAAGAGATGAAAATGGCAACCTAGTATTAGATAACTTAGGAAATAAAATATTTGATTATGGAGCAACTGCTGGACAATCAATAAACGGACAAAGACCTATTTTAAATAACGAAAATGCATACGGTGCTTTATTTAACCATAAAATTATTAATAAGCGCGATAACTTACAAACCAATGGATACTTAAAGTTTAACTTAGCCAATAATTTAAGTTTTAAATCTACACTAGGTTATGAAAAAGCAATTTTAGATGGATATCAATATTTTCATAATGAATTTGGTGAAGCATCTACCGTTGGTGGTAGGGTTACGCAAAGAAGGAATTTTTTCTCTACACTTAATATAGTTAATACACTAAGCTATACTAAATCAATAAATAATAATAATATTGATATTACATTAATCAATGAAGCTTACACGTTTAAAGCAGATGAATTAATAGCTCAAGGAACTGGATTCTTACCAAATGTACAAGTACTAAATGGCAGTACTACTCCTGAAGGTGTAGGCGGATTTGTTAACGAGGAACGCCTTGAAGGTTATTTAGCAAGAGTTTCTTACAACTATGATAATCGTTATTTTATTGAAGGCTCTTATAGAAAGGATGGTTCAACTAAATTTGCTGAGTTAGTAAGATGGGGTAATTTCTACTCCGTTGGAGGTTCTTGGATTATTTCTAAGGAGTCTTTCTTACAAAGAAACTCTACTATTAATTATTTAAAATTAAAAGGATCGTATGGTGAATTAGGAAATAACAGAGGAATTGGAAATTTTCCTTACTTGTTTTTGTTTGAAACCGGCTTCAATGAACTAACTAATACAGGCGTAGTATTAGGAGGCGTTACAGAGCCTTTACTATCATGGGAAAAAACTTCTTTATTTAATATAGGTTTAGATTTTGGGTTGTTTAATAATAAAATAAATGGCATTGTAGAGTATTATAACAAGAAGTCTATTGACTTAATTTACGACAAACCATTGCCTGGTTCTACGGGGAGTACTTCAATTAAATCTAATGTAGGATCTATTGGAAACTCAGGAATAGACATAAATTTACAATCAATTAATATTGCAAGTGATGATTTTGAGTGGTCTTCAAATTTAATTTTATCTTTTGTCAAAAATAAAATCCTTGAATTAACTCAAGATTCATTCATCAGCGGTACAAAAAGATGGGAAGTAGGCACTTCCTTATACGAATTCTTTTTACGAGAATATGCTGGAGTAGATCCTGCTACAGGAGAGGCTTTATGGTATACAGATGAGGTTGATCAAAACGGAAACCCTACAGGCAATAAAGTAACCACCAATGATTATTCTAAATCAACAAGATACCAAACTGGGAAAGAGTCTTTACCAAATTTTACAGGAGGTTTAACAAATACTTTTAGATACAAAAACTTTGACTTAAACATTTTAGCTAACTTTAGCTTTGGAGGATATATTTACGATTCAACATATGCATCTTTAATGGAAGGTTTTAAACGCCCCGGTACAGCAACCTCAGTTGATATAGTAAACCGTTGGCAAAAACCAGGAGACGTTACTGATATTCCTCGCCTATTAAATAGAAATAACGATTACAACTCAACCTCCGACAGATTTTTATTTAAAAATGACTTCATAAGATTAAAAGCTTTTACTTTAGGCTATTTGTTACCTACTGATATTATTCAAAGAGCTGGATTAAGTAAGGTAAGATTTTATTTTCAAGGCGATAATTTATTTACTTATCAAACGCACAAAGGCATAGACCCAGAGCAGAATATTGCAGGCACAACAAATAATAGATCTTTTAACCAAAGAATATATTCATTTGGTATTAATTTAGAATTATAAAATCACAAATTATGAAAATAAATATAACACACCTTATATTACTACTTAGTATTTTAACTTTACTAAATTGTAGTGATGAATTTTTAAACGAACCAAAACCAACCGATTCAGTGAGCTCAGATATTATATTTGGTTCTAGAGGAGGAGCTGATGCATTTGTATCTGGAATTATGAGAAGATTTAGAACACAATTTCTTAGTGTTGATGCTGCAGGAGTAAACTCACTTTATTACGCCAGAACGGTTAAGGGTAATGACATTATACAAGGAACTACTTGGTTTCAATTTGATTATGAGAATGACAACAGAGAGCCTACATTCAGACGGGTTATATTTACTTGGAACTATTGTTTTTATATGATTAATCAAGCAAATAACTTGATCAATGGTATTTTAAATTCCGATAAAATCTCAGAATTTGACAAAAAACAAATTGTCGGTCAGGGCAGAGCTATAAGAGCTTTCTTTTACTTTCAGTTAGCTATGGAGTTTCAACATACTTATACATATGATAAAACTTTACCAGCACCTCCAATCTATACAGCTATATCAATAGAAGGCAATCCAATGAGTACAATTGAAGAGGTATACCAATTAATTATTGACGATCTAATATACGCTACTCAAAATTTAAATTCAGATAGGCTTGCAAAGTCGTATATTAATCAAAATGTAGCTTACGGTATTTTAGCAAGGGTATACCAAACCACTCATAATTGGAAAGGTGTAGAAGAAGCTGCGAGGAAAGCATACGGGGAGGTAAGTCCACAAAACGTATTAAACAACGACTACAACAAAGGATTTGATAATATTTCAAACACTGAGTGGATATGGGGAAGTGCACAATCTCCAGATCAATCAAACTTTTTTTGGGGTGCGCCACATGCACATGCTGATCACACGGTTAATTCTTATCAAGGCACATTTTTCAACAATGATTTTGTTGCGCTGTTTAGTCAAACTGATATAAGAAATCAATTTGTAGAAGGCTTTTATAATGCACCGAGTAATGACTACAGAAATTTTGTAACTACAAAATTCACATTTAAATTTGATTCCGATCATCCAATTATTAGAACTGCTGAAATGCTACTAGCAGAAGCAGAAGCTAAATACCATAATGGAAATGAGGCAAGTGCTCATAATATTCTTTTTGCCCTACAATCAAAGCGCGACCCATTAGCTGTTAAATCATCTAATACAGGAACAGATTTGCTTGAAGAAATTTTAATTGAGAGAAGGAAAGAATTATATGCAGAAATCGGAGTTGAATGGTTTGACGCTAAAAGATACAGAAGAGGTATTACAAGGACGGGAAATCATCGTGTAAACAAGTCATTGGCAGCAGATGATAAAAGGTTCTTCTTAAAAATACCCCAATCTGAAATAGACGCAAATATTAATATTGATAATACTGTAAATGCAAACAGATAAGCCTCATAGTGCTTTTATTTTAAAATAATATAAACACAATAATAACAAAGTGTTGTTTAAGGGGGTAGAAAGTTCGTCCTAACCCCTTAATAGCACTTACAGACTAAATTTTTACCATAAAATTAATCACTATAATTAAATTTATAGAATTGTCTTATAAAAAATAAGGTTCTAAATAGTACCCGTCAAAAAACTCTATTTTTAAAAGCATGTATTATGTGTTAACACCTCTTAATTAGGTTTTCGTGCAGTGACTATATATGCCTAAATAAATTTTGTGTTAGTTTAACACATAAGTTATGAGTTGTTTATCAAGAGCATTTAAAAACTCATTAGATACTTTTACTTTGGCTATTTTACTATGCAGGTTGAGTTCTATTTTTTCTTCTGAATCCAAAATATTAAAATACAAGTTTTGCTTGCCTTTATGCTCTACAATTATTTCTTGTAACTCGTTAATTGTTTTTTCTTTTAACCCTTGCAAGGGTAGAGAAAGGGTAATCTTATTGCAAAGCTGATCCATAATATCTTGAAGAAGTGCAAATTTGATAAAGTTTATTCTCGGTTCGCCTTTCACTCCATCGCTATTAACCCAAGCAGGCTTAATAAGTGCCTTTGCAAAAATGAATGAATTTTGTACTAAAAAGTATTTGTTTTTTAGATATTCTTCGCCAAAGATTTTAAACTCAAAGCTATCGTTGTAATCTTCAATTGTAAAGGTTGCCCAGCCTTTCCCCATTTTTGATATTCGGTGCTGAACATCGGTAACAATACCAGCAAAGCTCAATGTCATTCCCTCATAATTGGCTAAATTTTTAAAGTGCTTTAAGTTGGCGTTACAGAATTTGAGCTCATTTTTAAAAACATCTAAAGGATGTGCAGAAATATACATACCAATAATTTCTTTCTCTTTAGCAAGCAACTCCATAGTGCTCCATGGTTCGCATAAAGGCACAGTGGGTTCGGGCAAGCTAACTTTTGAATTTTCTCCAAATAAAGACATCTGCAACGAGTTTTTATTTTCTTGGTATTTATGACCAAATCGCAGGATTTTTTCTAAAAAGATCTGATTTTTTTCGTCTAAAGCAAAGTACTGTGCTCTGTGTGTTTGGCTAAACGAATCAAAAGCACCTGCTAAAATTAAACCTTCAAAGGCTTTTTTGTTAGCTGTATGCAAATCTACTCTTTTGATAACATCAAAAA
Organism: Tenacibaculum sp.; assembly: GCA_047971505.1. GTDB lineage: Bacteria > Bacteroidota > Bacteroidia > Flavobacteriales > Flavobacteriaceae > Polaribacter. The sequence goes on along the minus strand of JBKDZU010000016.1, from coordinate 3,238 downwards.
AAGAGGTGTAGTTTCCATTTTGTTTTCGCTGGTCGATAATAGCCTTTACAGCACTTATACCTGTTCCTTTTACAGCAGCCATTCCAAAGCGAATAGCACCTTGCTTGTTTACCGAAAAGTCAGCGTAAGATTCATTGATATCGGGCCCTAATACCTCTAAGCCCATGCGTTTGCACTCTTCCATAAAAAAAGATACTTGTTTTACATCATTCATATTATTAGAGAGTACAGCAGCCATATATTCTGCTGGATAATGTGCTTTTAAATAGGCAGTTTGATAGGCAACCCAAGCATAGCAGGTGGCGTGCGATTTGTTAAAGGCATACGAGGCAAAGGCTTGCCAATCTTTCCAAATTTTTTCTAATTTTATTTTATCATGCCCTTTGGCAACTGCTTGTTCAATAAATTTGGGTTTCATTTTTTCAAGAACTGCAATTTGCTTTTTGCCCATAGCTTTGCGCAAAATATCGGCCTGACCTTTGCTAAAATCTGCTAGTTTTTGCGACAATTGCATTACCTGCTCCTGATAAACTGTAATTCCATAGGTTTCAGATAAGTATTCTTCCATTACAGAAAGGTCGTATGTGATGGGTTCGCTTCCGTGTTTTCTTCTGATAAAAGAGGGAATGTATTCTAAAGGACCAGGGCGATAAAGAGCATTCATGGCAATTAAATCAGCAAATACGGTTGGTTTTAGTTCACGCATGTATTTTTGCATCCCAACAGATTCGTATTGAAAAACACCAATAGTTTCACCTCTTTGAAAAAGGGCATAGGTTTTTTGATCGCTATCAGGAAAATTTTCAGGATCTAAATCTATACCATGACGGGCTTTTACAATTTTAACTGTATCTTTAATAAGCGTTAAGGTTTTTAAGCCTAAAAAGTCCATTTTAAGTAAACCAGCATTTTCAACTACCGAGTTGTCAAACTGGGTAACATACATATCAGTATCTTTTGCAAGTGATATAGGTACAAAGTTGGTAATATCATCAGGAGTAATAATTACACCACAAGCGTGTGTGCCTGTATTGCGCAGTGAACCTTCTAAAACTCTAGCTTGATTAATGGTTTTGGCGTCTAAGCCTATCCCCTTAGCTAGCTGTTGCAGTTTTTCAACCTTTGTTTTTTCATCAGAACGCAAGCTAGCTATTATAGCTTTACTCTTTTGATCTTCTCCAAAGATATTTTGTAGTTTAACTCCTGGTATAAGTTTGGCTATTTTATCGGCTTCAAACAAAGGCAAGTCAAGCACTCTAGCGGTATCGCGTATGGATGACTTTGCTGCCATGGTGCCATAGGTAATAATTTGGGCTACTTGATGGATTCCGTATTTTTTAATTACATAATCCATTACCTTTGAACGACCTCGATCGTCAAAATCAATATCGATATCGGGCATGGATATGCGTTCGGGGTTTAAAAAACGCTCAAAGAGTAAGTTGTATGCAATGGGATCTATATTAGTTATAGTCAAACAGTAAGCTACTGCTGAACCTGCAGCAGAACCTCGTCCTGGCCCTACGGAAACTCCCATTTTTCGGGCAGCCTTAATCAAATCTTGCACTATTAAGAAATATCCTGGATAACCTGTATTTGCAATTACTTCTAATTCAAAATCTAAGCGTTTGCAAATGGCATCGGTAACTTTTTTATATCGCTTTGTAGCTCCTTTGTAAGTCAAGGCACGCAAATAGTTGTTTTCGCCGCGCTTGCCACCGTCTTGCTTATCGGCAGGATCTTGGTATTTTTCGGGAATATCAAAAGCAGGCAATAACACTTCTCTAGCTAAAGAGTACACTTTAACCTTGTCAATAAGTTCTTGTATATTTATAATGGCTTCAGGAATATCAGCAAATAATTCTTTCATTTGGTCTGGTGATTTAAAATAATACTCCTTATTGAATAAACCATATCTATGACCTCTGCCTTTTCCTTTGGGGGTTGCTTGTTTTTCTCCATCTTTAACACACAGTAGTATATCGTGGGCATCAGCATCATCTTTGTGTAAATAATAGGTATTATTAGTGGCTATTATTTTAATGTTGTGTTTTTTAGAGAAATCCAAAAGAGTAGCATTTACAACTTTTTCATCTTCTTGACTATGGCGCATTAGTTCAATGTACAAGTCATCGGCAAATTGCTCTTTCCACCAAAGCAAGGCTTTTTCGGCCTGCTCTTTACCAATGTTTAAAATTTTACTCGGCACCTCTCCGTATAAATTGCCTGTAAGTGCAATGATATCCTCTTTGTATTTAACTATCACTTCTCTATCTATTCTGGGAACATAATAAAACCCTGAAGAATAAGCTATAGATGCCATCTTTACCAAATTGTGATAGCCCTTTTTGTTTTTTGCCAATAGTACCACTTGGTAACCATTGTCTTTTTTAGATTTATCGCTGTGCTTAGTGCACACAAAAAACTCGCATCCTACTATTGGTTTAATAGGGTTTTTGGCAGTTTTGTTATAATTTAAAACCTTATCTACAAAGCGAAAAGCTGCCATCATATTACCTGTATCAGTTAAGGCAACGGCGGGCATGCCCATTTTAGCTGTAGCCCTTACTAAACCTTCAATATCTGTAGTTGATTGTAATACAGAAAATTGCGTGTGATTGTGTAAATGAGCAAAGCTTACATTTTTTAAAGCAATTAAACCTTCGGTAGTACTGTGTGTAGAAAGACTTTGAGTTTCAGCAGATTTTTTCTTTCTAATTTTATCACTTTCCTCTTTTAGATTTATATGTTTTAGCCCTACTGCTTTAATGGGCTGCGTGTTTACCTCAGTGTATTTGTGTAAATAATTTTCGGAAAGCTTAAGCTGTTTTACCGTATAATGACCCAGACGAATGAGCTCTAAAAAACAGCGGGTTGTTGCTTCAACATCGGCAGTGGCATTGTGTGCTTCTTTAAAGTCAATGCCAAACAAAAAATTGTGAAGCTCGCTCAAAGTTGGTAGTTTGAATCTTCCCCCTCTACCACCAGGAATTTTACATAAAGTGGCAGTATGTTCAGTACAAGTATCTAAAACAGGTAACTCAGTTAGCTGACTTTCTATGCCTAGCCTATAAAACTCACAGCCTAAAATATTTATATCAAAATTGACATTTTGACCCACAATGAATTGGGTCTTTTTTAAGGCTTTATTAAAAAGGCTTAATCCTTCGGATAGTACAATTCCTTGTTCTTGTGCCAAATCGGTAGAGATACCGTGAATACGCTCGGCATCAAAAGG
>JBKDZU010000015.1:0-17991 GCA_047971505.1 Tenacibaculum sp. | reverse complement strand
TCTTCAACAGCTTCTTGAGAAATAATAAAGGCTGCATCCGTAGAAGTTCCCCCAAACACACCGCGCCTGGCATTAACGCCGTCAATTGTATAGCCAACACTGGTAGATTTTACGCCTGCAATAGAAATTCCATATCGCTCCTTGTTAATAGGGATACTCGCCTGAGGCGAAAAATTTGCCAAGTCTTTAAAGTCTCTCGATGGGGTAGGAATTAGATCTAATATTCTACGGCTAATTGCCAATACTGAGCCAGCTTCTTTTCGGTCGGTAAAGTTAGCCTTAGTACCTATAACAGTTACTTCGTTTAATGCTTTGCTTTCCGAAAGTATTATATTCCCCAAATCAATAGTAGTTCCTTGTGCTAATTGTTGTCCTTTAAATTTTCTGTCCGAAAACCCTATAAGTGAAATCTCAAAAACGTAGGGTCCTCCAACGGGAAGTTCTTTAATAAGAAATGTTCCGTCAAGGTTGGTCGTTGTACCAACTATCGACCCGGTGCTTTCATCTTTGGCAATAATATTTACTTCTGAAAGAGGTTTATTTGTTGTTTGATCTATGACTTTCCCTCTAACAACAGTTTCCGTGCCTTGTGCATATATATTTTTGTTGCCTAATAAGAAAAGCAGAACAAAACAACTTATCAAATATATTTTGCTCATAAAATTAATTTTTTAAATGTTATTATAATTTTAAATACTATTCTTAATAAACGTCATAATATGCTTTTTATTAAGTTAATAATAACAATTTTTATTATTTTTTTAAGAAAATAAAAAGACTATTTTTAAATTACTTTAATTTGCAGTGCCGAAAATTGTGTAAACTAAGCTTGCTTGTTGATTTGTACAAACTCTAGTTAGCTGTATTTTATTAAAATAGATTGGACTCAGCCGTTTAATTGCTAATTAAATAAATAAAACAGTATTTTGGTTTTTTAATCTTTGTTTTATTTTAGGGGAATAAGGTTTTCTAACTAGCACTAGTAATACAGAGTAATTGTGCTATATTTGTATTAAGTAAAAAGAGTTTAAAATTACGATGCAATTAGATTGGGAAACAGTAAAGCAATACAATGATATTAGCTATAAGAAATTAAAGGGCGTTGCTCGAATTGCTTTTAACCGACCTGAGGTTAGAAATGCTTTTAGGCCTGAAACGACAAGCGAGCTATTAGATGCTTTTAAGGATGCTCATGAGGATAGTTCAACGGGGGTAGTGTTGCTTTCTGCGGAAGGACCCTCTGCTAAAGACGGAGTTTGGAGTTTTTGTTCGGGTGGAGATCAAAATACAAGAGGAACTCAAGGCTATGTCGGTAAGGATGGTCACCACAGATTAAACATATTAGAGGTACAGCGCCTTATTCGATTTATGCCTAAAGTAGTAATTTGCGTGGTGCCGGGCTGGGCAGTAGGCGGAGGGCATAGCTTACACGTAGTGTGCGATTTAAGCCTAGCAAGTAAAGAACACGCAATATTTAAACAAACAGATGCTGATGTTACTTCATTTGACGCAGGATATGGCTCTGCCTATTTGGCAAAGATGGTAGGGCAAAAGAAAGCTCGTGAAATTTTCTTTTTAGGAAGAAGCTACTCAGCCCAAGAGGCTTGTGAAATGGGTATGGTAAATGCTGTAATTTCTCACGATAAGCTAGAGCTAACAGCGTATAATTGGGCGCAGGAAATACTGGCAAAATCGCCAACCTCTATTAAGATGCTAAAGTTCGCTATGAACCTAACTGACGACGGTATGGTAGGTCAGCAAGTTTTCGCTGGAGAAGCTACACGATTAGCCTATATGACAGATGAAGCCAAAGAGGGGAGAGATGCGTTTTTACAAAAACGCAAACCTAATTTTGAAAAAAAATGGATCCCCTAAATTTATTTATATAAAACATTCACGACTAATTTTTAAACCCACAGCGGGATGATTGTAAACTCACAAATTACTATTTTTAAGCAGTTGTAAATCACAAACACATGAAAATAATTTGCATAGGACGCAATTATGCAGAACATATTGCTGAAATGACCAATAAAAAACCAGATAAGCCTATTGTTTTTATGAAACCAGATTCAGCCGTTTTACTCGAAAAAAACCCTTTTTTTATCCCTCATTTTTCTTCAAACATACATTACGAAGTTGAGGTATTAGTAAAAATAAATAGGGTGGGTAAACATATAGCTTTAAAATTTGCACATAAGTATTACAGTGAAATTGGCTTAGGGATAGATTTTACTGCACGAGATTTGCAAGCTAAACTCAAAGAAAAAGGACTGCCTTGGGAAAAAGCAAAATCCTTTGACGGCAGTGCTGTAATAGGGAAGTTTTACTCAAAAGAGAGATTTGATTTAGATAAACTATCGTTTCAATTAAAAAAAAATGGCAAACTTGTTCAAGATGGAAACACAGAGGCAATGCTGTGGAAAATTGACGAGCTAATCAGCTATGTATCGCAGTATTTTACCTTAAAAAAAGGAGATGTTTTATTTACAGGAACACCATCTGGAGTTGGAAGAGTTGATCCAAACGATATACTTATAGGCACACTTGAGGGTAATGAAGCTTTCCAGATAAAAATAAAATGATCAAAGAATATTGCTTCTCCTTAGAGTGTATTTACACTAAAAGCTATTTACACTTATAAAGCGAGATAAGCTGTATTAAAAAACAACACTTTAGCATAATGAATGAAGGCAGAAATTATTACTATTGGCGATGAGATTTTAATAGGGCAAATTGTAGATACTAATTCGCAATGGATTGCTCGGGAGTTAAATAAAATTGGCGTTTCGATACACCAAATATCTTCCATACAAGATCAAAAGGAACATATATTATCAGCTTTAAAAGAAGCAGAAAACAGGGCAGATATTGTAATTATCACTGGTGGACTAGGACCTACTAAAGACGATATTACCAAAAAAACCCTAGCCGAATACTTTAATGACAATCAAATGCTAAGCTATCCTGAGGTTATTAAAAACATCAAACAGCTATTTAAAAAGTTAAATCATCCGTTTAACGAAGTGCAAAAATACCAAGCCCAATTGCCTTCAAAAGCAAGTTTACTGATGAATCGTTTTGGAACTGCACCCGGCATGTGGTTTTTTGAAAACAATACAGCTTTTATTTCACTACCAGGAGTGCCTTATGAAATGAAAGGACTATTAAATGAGCAAGTATTACCTAAAATACAAAGGCAATTTCAACTTCCTTATATAGTTCACAAAACCATCCTGACTTGCGGGCTAGGAGAAAGTGTAGTTGCTGAGAGAATTGCTCGTTGGGAAGAAAATTTGCCATCCTTTATAAAATTGGCATATTTGCCGTCTTTCGGAAAAGTTCGCTTGCGTTTAAGTGCAAAAGGCAAAGATTTAGAAGTACTACAAAAAACCTTAACTGAACAAATTAAGCTTTTAAAGCAATTAATATCCGATATTTTTGTCGGAATTGAAAACAGCGCTTCACTAGAGCAATACATTGGTAAATTATTAAAAGAAAAAAAACTAAGCCTTTGTACTGCCGAAAGTTTAACAGGCGGAAAAATTGCAGCAAGTATAGTTTCTAATCCCGGCTCGTCAAGTTATTTTAAAGGTTCTTTAGTTTGCTATACTTCTAAAACAAAAGTGCAATTGCTAGGAGTTTCAAAAAGAACAATAAAGAAACATACAGCGGTAAGTGCACCAGTTGCTAAACAAATGGCAATGGGTGCTTTAAAAAAAATGCAAACTAGCTATGCTATTGCAGTAACTGGCAATGCCGGACCTACTACTGACTATAACAGCAAAAGTATTGGGCAAGTTTATATAGCTATTGCCACTCAAAATAGGGTAGAGGTACAAGAGTTTAACTTTGGACAACCTAGAGAAAAGGTAATAAACAGAACTGTAACTAAGGCTTTTGAATTATTAAAAGAAAAAATATTAAAAAATTAATTTTCGCTTTTTTTGTTTAATCATCACAATAATTTTGTACATTTGCAACTTGTTTATTGTTGTATAACACTGTAAAACTATAAAAAATGTCAAGAGTTTGCGAACTAACAGGCAAAAGGGCAATGGTAGGTAATAATGTATCGCATGCCTTAAACAGAACCAAAAGAAAGTTTAACGTTAATTTAATGACTAAGCGTTTTTATATACCAGAAGAAGATAAATGGATAAAGTTAAAAGTATCAGCTTCTGCCTTAAAAAACATTAATAAAAAAGGAATTGCTGCTGTTTTAAAAGAAGCCAAAAAAAAGGGTTTCTTAGCAAAGTAAATTTTTTTAGTAGTTAAAACAATTAAAAGCATGGCAAAAAAAGGAAATAGAGTACAGGTAATTTTAGAGTGTACAGAGCATAAAGCCACTGGAAAACCAGGAACTTCGCGCTATGTGACTACAAAAAATAAAAAAAATACTCCTGACAGAATGGAACTGAAGAAATTTAACCCCATCTTGAAGAAGATGACAGTTCACAAAGAAATTAAATAATAGGCTAAGAGAGTAAACTTTATAAAAATGGCAAAGAAATCAGTAGCGAGTTTGCAGACAAGCTCAAAGAGGTTGACCAAAGCAATAAAAATGGTAAAATCGCCAAAAACAGGTGCTTACACCTTTGTTGAAACAATTGTAGATTTAGAAAGTGTAAATGCTTTTTTAGCTAAAAAGTAGCATTTGTAAGCAGTAAAAATACTAGTTGTTAAAAGCTACTTTCAATTGATGTAAGTGGCTTTTTTTATGCATTATTTTAGAGTCTTATTTTGTCAAATAAAAATAGGTTATTTTAAAATAGATATGTGTTAAATAAGTTATTTGATTGTAAATTGTAATTGTGAGTTTTTTAAAAAAAGCATTTTCTAAGGATAAAAAAGAAGTTCTAAATCAAGGTTTAGAAAAGACAAAATCGAGTTTTTTTTCTAAACTGACAAAAGCTATTGCAGGAAAATCAAAAGTTGATGCATCTGTTTTAGATAACTTAGAGGAAGTTTTGATTTCATCAGATGTAGGAGTTAATACAACTTTAAAAATTATAGAAAGAATTGAACAACGTGTTTCCCGTGATAAATACTTAGGCACTGATGAATTAAATAAAATACTAAGAGAAGAAATTGCCAATTTATTGTTAGAACCCCAAACTGAAAATTTGGCTGATTTTAGCATCTCAAAAAACACTAAGCCTTATGTGTTAATGGTTGTAGGAGTAAATGGTGTTGGAAAAACTACTACTATAGGAAAATTGGCATATCAATTTAAAAAGCAAGGATTAAACGTACTTCTAGGTGCGGCAGATACATTTAGAGCTGCTGCCATAGACCAACTACAGGTTTGGGCAGATAGAACACAGGCAACGTTAATTTGTCATAAAATGGGCTCCGATCCAGCTTCGGTAGCTTATAATACTGTGCAATCGGGGCTTAATAAAAATGCAGATGTAATTATTATCGATACCGCAGGACGCCTACACAATAAAGTTAATTTAATGAATGAATTGACAAAAATTAAACGCGTAATGCAAAAACTATTACCCGATGCGCCTCACGATGTTTTGCTAGTACTCGACGGTTCAACAGGGCAAAATGCCTTTGAGCAAGCCAAACAGTTTACCCAAGCAACAGAGGTTACTTCCTTAGCAGTAACTAAGCTAGATGGAACAGCCAAAGGCGGGGTAGTTATAGGTATTTCAGATCAGTTTAGCATCCCTGTAAAATACATCGGGATAGGAGAGGGAATCGACGACTTACAAGTTTTTAACAAATATGAGTTTGTCGATAGCTTTTTTAATTGATTAATTGCTAAAAAGAGTAAAAAATCAGCTTATTTTTAACTTAGGTGCTTGTAAAACTAAAGCTATTTTGTGCTTTTGTATAGTTCTGCATGCTGTAATGTCAAGCAAGTTAAATTTTGAGTAGGCAAGCCCGAGGTTTAGAAAAATTATTTTATCGGCTTTTGTAAATAAGTGCCTGCCATAAAATTCTATTTTTTAATGATGTATTTATCACCTATTACATAACCTTTAACAGCACTTACAAATCAATTACTTTTTAAGTACAATACATTAATTAATAGTGTTTTACGAATTTTCGTGCAGAGACTATTTGCTTACAAACACCTGTGCAGGTGGCTTGGTTATTAATTTGCCTAGTATTCACTTGAAGGCACAAAACTCAATTCATTAATATTTTTAGTACATTAACATTAGCACATTAACAGCTAATTGTTTATCAATATTTTATTGTTGTAAAAGTGTTGTTTTTTCAAAACTCCCGCTAGTGTAAACACATATGTTTTTTGTTTTTCTGCTAATTGTGGTTAAAATAAGTAGATTGAAAGGAACTCCAAGTTTTAAGTATTAAGATAACCCCAAAGGCTATAAGAAAAACTCCTGTGATTCTGTTTATTTTGCGAATAAGAACAGGATTTAGCTTTTTCTTTAATTGCTTAGCTAATAATATTTTAAGCAAGTCAGTTAGTCCATATCCAATAATAATAACAGAAAAGTACCAAAATATGGCTGTTGAATTCATCTTTAAGCCCGACCCCACCATAAACATAATTGCTAGCCATCCTGCCAATACTCCAATATTGATAAAATTTAGAAAAAATCCATTAAAAAAAAGCTTAAAATAACTATTTGCCTTGGGTATTTTGGTTTGGCTTAGCTTGGGTATTTTTTTGTTACTTTTATCCAAATAGGTTATTAGCCCGTAAATAATGAGTATTAAACCGCCTATAAGAAACATATACGGATCGTCTTTTAATTTATCTAACAAACTTTTGCTTCCGTAATATGCTATAAGTATAAATGAAATATCTGCTAAAATAACCCCTAAGTCAAAGCTAATAGCTGCTCTTACTCCTTTTAATATACTAGTTTTTATTAACATAAAAAAAACTGGACCTATCATAAAGGCCATAAATATGCCTATTAGAAAAGCATCAGTTATTGTATGTAAATTCATTTAGCAGTAATTTTATGGCTAATAATTTATTATGCTTCATCGTAATTTACCGTAATTTCAGCAGTTTTTGGATAAGCAATGCAGGTCAATACATACCCTTGGTCAACTTCCTCTTGGCTTAAAACCGATTTTTTTGTCATTATTGCACTTCCATGCGTAATCAATGCTATGCAACTGCTACAAACTCCTCCTTGGCATGAATAAGGTGCATCGATTTTATTGCGCAGGCTTGCCGCCAAAATATTATCGCTCTGCTTCATGTCAAATACTATTTGTTGATCATCTAGTACTATTGTTGCTTTTGTTTGTTTATCTTTAGCTGGTTTTGTATTTTCTTCGGATAAAGACGAAGTCGTAAATAATTCAAAGTAAATAGACTCTTTTGCTATGCCATTTTCTTCAAGAGTATCGGATACAGTTTTAATCATTTCTTCAGGTCCGCACAAAAAAGCTTTATCAAAACTTGTTCCCTTATAAGTGTTTTTAATAAAACGATTTACACTTGTTTTATCAATCCTGCCAAAAAGTGAATTACTATTGCGTTCTCTACTAAACACATAATGCAATTTAAACCGTTTTGCATATTTGTTTTGCAGAGTGTTTAGCTCGTTGTAAAAAATACTATCGGCAATACTTTTATTGCCATATATTAAGGTAAAACTTGAGTTTGAACTCTCTAAAACCGATTTTATCATTGCAATTATTGGGGTAATACCGCTGCCAGCTGCAAAACCAATATAGTTTTTAGCGTTTTTTGGATGTATGGTAAACCTACCCTCAGGCACTGTTACTTCCAATTGATCACCCTTTGCTAATTTAGTTGTAGCAAAAACAGAGAACTTTCCGTTTTTAACCGCCTTTACTGCAACTTTTAACTGTTTGCTTTGGGGAGAAGAGCAAATAGAGTAAGCTCTTCTGAGCTCTTCGCCTTTAATTTCTTTTTTTAAATTAATGTATTGCCCCGCAGTAAATGCAAATTTATCTTTTAGCGATTCAGGTATTGAAAATAATATAGAAACTGAATCGGAAGTTTCTTTAATGATTTTTTGTATTGTGAGTTTATGAAATTTTGTCATTTTATCAAAAATATTTAGCAAAAATAACAAACTAAAAGCAAATCAAAACTGAATGTTTGCCAGAATAAACACTTTATTTATTGCTAGTTGTTTTCTGATCAAATATTTAGACAACCATATTTAAAGTTATTAGCAGTAGCCTAGCTTGTATTTAAGTTTATAAAAGTATTTTTATTTAAAATGATTATCTGTATATTTACCCTATTATTTTAAATTAATTTTATATTAATATATTTATGGTAAATTAGACAAATTGTAATTTAAAAATCTTTAAAAGAGTTGGAGCAAAACCTTTTGCTTTTTCAAGAAAAGTACAACAATGCCTGCCTATATGGTAGCATTGCCTACCTCTGTCACAATGATTTTGAAATGCTCTAAAAACAAGGATTTATAACCCAATATTCAAACATAAAACAAAGAAAAAGCCGATTCACACTTTTACCATCCCCCGATTTGAAATACAACAATATACGGGTAATAATGAGCCCGAGAGCAGTTCTCAATGGTGCCAAGATCTCAAACAACTTACGGTATAAAAAATCGCCCTCGGTTGTTCTTCGCGCTGTAAATGTAAATACAAAAATGACTAGCTTTGAAAATCTAAAATGTTAAGGACCGATTAATAGGAGCTAAGCCATTAGTTTTTATAAAATTAAACATAGGGCTATTTATATTAAATAAACTATGGTTTAATAATATTTTTAAAATCTGCTAAATTTTTAATATTACCTCTTCCTACTTTATTAAACTGCCTAAACAAACTTTTATCAGCATTAAACAACCCCTTATAAAATATTGACAATAAGATAATAAACCTTATAATTTATTGTTGTAATTTTTGTTTTAAACTTTTAGTTGTCAAAAAACTCAGTGAAATATCGAGGCTTAAACTCAATTGATCGATATAATTTCACAAATTAAATGCTCAATACAGATATAAAAGCCTTGATTTTTCAATAAATATGCTTTGCGGTTTTAAACCCCCTCACAATGCTTAAGCATTTTGTCTGTAATAGGCCAGCAAAGTATTTTTTAGCAACATAGCTATGGTCATAGGTCCTACTCCACCAGGCACAGGACTAATATATGAAGCTTTATTTTTTACCGCATTAAAATCTATATCACCAACTAATCTATAACCATTTTTTTTAGAAGTATCAGCTACTCTACTAATACCAACATCGATAAGCACTGCACCTTGTTTAACCATATTGGCTTTTAAAAATTCAGGCTTTCCTAAGGCAGCTATTACAATATCTGCCTTTTTACTTAGTTCAGCTAAATTTTTAGTTCTGCTATGTGTTAGGGTTACTGTAGCATTTCCAGTTTTTCGTTTTTGAGATAGCAAAATACTCATAGGGCTTCCTACTATACTACTTCGTCCTATGACTACTACATTTTTGCCAGAAGTTTCAATATTATAGCGTTCTAATAATTCAAGAATACCAAAAGGAGTTGCCGAAATAAAGGTGGGCAAGCTTAAAACCAATTTACCTACATTTATTGGGTGAAATCCGTCAACATCTTTTGTAGGGTCTATGGCCATTAATATTTTTTGCTGGTCAATATGATCAGGCAAGGGCAACTGAACTATAAAGCCATTAATATCTTTATCTACATTTAAAATAGCAATTTCATTGAGCAGTTCTTTTTCGGTAGTTTGTTTGGGCAACCTAACTAAGGTTGACTCAAAATCAACACGCTCACAAGCTTTTACCTTGGCATTTACATAGGTTATACTAGCTCCGTTATCACCAACAATAAGGGCTGCTAGATGAGGTGCTTTTTTATCTTGTGCTTTTAAATAGGCTACCTCTAAGGCAATTTCTTCTTTTATATCAGATGCAATTTTTTTTCCGTCAAGCAATATCATTGGTTCGTGTTTTTTTTAATTCAGTTAAAAGAGATGCAAAAAAATTGACATTTTATTACTCCGTATTACGCATCATTTTTGTGAGTTTACCACTTTGTGCCATTTTTATCATTTTACCCATCTGAGCAAACTGTCTCATCAGTTGATTTACCTGACTAACAGAAGTCCCTGAGCCTTTGGCAATTCTCTTTTTCCGACTCGCATCAATAAGCTTAGGTGTGCTTCTTTCAGATGGTGTCATTGAATAAATAATAGCTTCAACCTCTTTAAAAGCCTCATCATTTACATCCATATTTTTAAGCATCTTGCCATAACCAGGCATCATTCCAAGGAGCTCTTTTATGCTGCCCATTTTTTTTATTTGTTTAATTTGTTTTAAAAAATCATCAAACCCAAACTGATTTTTAGCAATTTTTTTTTGCAACCTCTTTGCTTCCTCTTCGTTGTACTGTTCTTGTGCACGTTCTACTAACGAAACAACATCACCCATACCTAAAATCCTGTCGGCCATACGGTCAGGGTGAAACACGTCAATAGCTTCCACTTTTTCTCCAGTACCGATAAATTTTATAGGCTTATTTACTACTGATTTGATAGACAGAGCCGCACCTCCTCTTGTATCGCCATCTAATTTAGTAAGAACAACTCCGTCAAAATTCAAAACCTCGTGAAAGGTTTTTGCCGTATTTACGGCATCTTGCCCAGTCATCGAATCAACCACAAAAAGTGTTTCTTGTGGCTTGACAGCTTTGTGGATACTAGAAATTTCTGCCATCATTTCTTTATCAATAGCCAAACGACCTGCTGTATCGATAATTACAACATTTTTGCTATTAGCTTTGGCGTACTCAATGGCATTTAAGGATATTTCTGTTGGGTTTTGATTTTTTTCTTCAGCATATACCTCTACGCTAATTTGCTCGCCTATTACTTGCAATTGATTTATGGCTGCAGGGCGGTATACATCGCAAGCAACCAGCAAAACTTGCTTGTTTTTTTTATTTTTTAAATAATATGCCAATTTGCCCGAAAAGGTTGTTTTACCCGAACCTTGTAAGCCCGACATTAAAACAACACTTATTGACTGACCAAGATTGATGCCTACGGTTTCTCCACCCATTAAAGCAGTTAACTCATCTTTTACAATTTTAACCATTAATTGACCTGGGTTTAAGGTCCTTAATACGTTTTGACCTAGTGCCTTTTGCTGTACTTTTTTAGCAAACTCTTTTGCTGTTTTAAAATTAACATCGGCATCGAGTAAAGCACGACGAACCTCTTTAAGAGTTTCTGCAACATTAATCTCAGTAATTCTTCCATGACCTTTTAGAGTGTGCAAGGCCTTGTCTAATTTTTCGCTTAAATTGTTAAACATGTATCAGGTTGTATTTTAAAACACAAAAATAGTAAATTAACTTTTGCTAAAACTCATTGTAAAATGCTTTGGTAAATTTAACCAGCAAGTGCAAGTTTTGATTTTCTATAATTTTTACAGATTAGCTAAAATTATTAATTTTGCATTTGTAAACTTCATAGCATAAAAGTAAAGTTAAGCCTGTTAATTTCAAAAAAAATAATAACTTATCTGAGCTTTTAATAAAACAAGTATAGCAAAATATGAATATAGCTAAAAAGGTAGCCTTTTATACTTTAGGTTGTAAATTAAATTTTTCTGAAACCTCAACCATAGCCCATAGTTTTGTTAACAAAGGGTTTAAGCGTGTGCGTTTTGAAGAAAAAGCAGATATTTACGTTATTAATACCTGCTCAGTTACAGATAATGCTGACAAGCGATTTAAGGGTGTAGTAAAAAAAGCTCTTAAACAAAACAACAAGGCTTTTATTATAGGTGTGGGCTGTTATGCTCAATTAAAACCTAAAGAGCTATCTGCAGTTGACGGGGTTGATTTAGTGCTAGGAGCCACCGAAAAGTTTAAAGTTACTAGCTATATTAACGATTTAACAAAAAATCAAATAAGTAAGGTTTATTCTTGTGAAATTGAAAAAGCCAATTTTTACTCAGAAGCCTATTCGGTTGGCGATAGAACCCGTGCTTTTTTAAAAGTACAAGACGGATGCGATTACAAGTGTACCTACTGCACTATCCCCTTAGCCAGAGGGATATCTCGCAGTGATAGCTTAAAAAATGTTTTAAAAAACACAACAGAAATAGCCGCAAAAGGGATTAAAGAAGTTGTACTTACTGGGGTAAATATTGGCGACTACGGGAAAGGAGAGTTTGGAAATAAAAAGCACGAACACACCTTTTTTGAATTGATTCAGGCATTAGATAAAACTTTAGGAATTAAACGTTTTAGGATATCGTCAATAGAACCTAATTTGTTAAAAGATCAAACCATTAATTTTATAGCTAACTCAAACACCTTTGTTCCTCATTTTCATATTCCCTTACAATCTGGCAGCGATATATTGCTTAAAAAAATGAAACGTCGCTATTTGAGTAAAACCTATACCGACAGAGTTTTAAAAATCAAAGAACAAATGCCTAATGCCTGCATAGGAGTTGATGTTATTGTGGGTTTCCCCGGAGAAACCAATGAGCTTTTTCTTGAAACTTATCGATATCTAAGTCAATTAAATGTTTCGTATTTGCATGTTTTTACCTACTCTGAACGACCCAATACAGAAGCTCTTGCTTTTGACGGAGTAGTATCTAAAAAAGTAAGAGCCAAAAGAAGTAAGATGCTGAGGATTTTATCGGTTAAAAAGAAAAGGAATTTTTACGAAAGTCAGTTAGGCAATACATCGAGTGTTTTGTTTGAAAATAAAAATAAGGAAGGTTATATTTACGGCTTTACAGAAAATTATATAAAAGTAAAAACACCTTGGAATCCTGAGTTAGTAAATACTATTCACAAAATTAAATTGACAAAAATTGATCACGACGGCACTGTGAGGTTTAACTTTATCAATCAGTTAAAAAGCTAATTACAACTCTATATCTATGAAATACACTTTATATAAAATCAAAGCTAATTAAAACTCAATTTATATTTAAAAACTTCTTATATCAATAAAAAATTGTACTTTTAGGCTGAGTTTACAAACAGTTTAAAAAAATAAAACAAACAAATGAAATATCTTTTAAGCCTAGCTTTTTTACTTATTATTAGTTGTTTTTCGCCAAAGAAAAGCAAGGAAACCAAAAGCGACAAACCTCAAATAATTTCTGATAGCACAAACTTTAAAAAAGAAAAAACAACTAAAGGCTTTACTGAGCATAGTGATAAAGAGTTAATTGTAGTTTTAAAAAATGCTAAAAATACTGATACCACTTTAGCTTTATTAAAAAACAGCAACTTAACTTGGGAAGATGCTAATTATAGCTCTGCAGTTAATAAAATAGGAATAGTAAAACTCCCTGACTCAAAACAAGAGGTTTGGATTGAGAGGTTGCAACAAACAGGTAATTTTTCACTAGTAGTTAAAAACGACAAAAATACCCTAAAAAATATTATTGCTGATTTGGAAAACACTTTGGTATCACTTAGAAAGACAGCTTGCTTTGGAGACTGCCCAGTATACGAGGTTTTAATTGACAAACAAGGCAAACTGATCTATAAAGGTTTAAAATATGTATCTAAAACAGGGGTTCATAAATTTGATCTTACAGAAACAGAATTAAAAACCCTAAAAGAAAAGCTTGTTAAAGAAAATTTTAAAAATTTTAAAGAACTATACGACAATTCTGAAATTATGGACCTATCGAGTACTTATATTGTTTTTGAAGATAAACAAGTAGAAATTCGCTTGTGGAAAGACATACCAGATCCGTTAATTGAAATACACGAGTTTATAACAAACTTATTGTACAAAAGAAAATTTGTACAATAATGTCAAAAACACCACTGTATTTTGTGCCTGGTTTGGCTGCTAATTCAAAAATATTTGAAGGCATCAATTTGTCAAAAGAAATTTTTGAATATCATTTTTTAGAGTGGCTTTTGCCAAAAAGCATCGATGAAACTTTGCCTGCTTACGCAGAGCGCATGTGTGACAAAATTAAACACAAAAGTCCTATTTTAATTGGGGTGTCATTTGGCGGAGTAATAGTGCAGGAAATGAGCAAAATTATTTGTTGTAAAAAAATTATTATCATATCGAGTATAAAGAGCAATAAAGAACTTCCTTTGCGATTAAAATTAGTTCAAGCAACCAAAGCCTATAAGTTATTTCCTGTAAAAGCAGTTTCAAATATTGAAAAGTACGAGCAATATTTCTTTAACGATTTTTTAAAAAAAAGAGCAAAACTGTACAAAGAATATTTATCTGTACGAAACGAAAAATACCTACATTGGGCCATACATCAAATACTGCATTGGCAGCAAACTGATGAGCTTGATCAAATAATCCATATTCACGGCGATAAAGACGAAATTTTTCCTATAAAAAACATAAAAAAAACTATCTCTATAAAAAACGGAACCCATATAATGATATTAAACAAAGCTAAGATTATTTCAGATATTTTATCAAAAGAGTGTTCTTTGTCAGACAATTGAGATAAACCTTAAAATTATTTAATAATTATGAATATTGCAATGCGATTTTTAATTATAAGTTTTCTGAGCCTTACATTTGTTTTGCTGATAAATGCCATGGCTAAAAACAAGAATCCCGAGCCTAAAAATGTAGCCGAAAATTACAATATTAAGGCAGTAAAACTCCCAAAGGGCATCAACTTAGCAGGAGAGTACATACCTGTAAATAAACCCGATATTAAAGAGCGTATGGACAGAGAGCTATTAGTTAATACCTATTGGCAGTCTAACACTTTACTGCTGATAAAAAGAGCACATAAATACTTTCCTATTATTGAGCCTCTTTTAAAGAAATACCAGCTCCCTGACGATTTTAAATACCTAGCCCTAGCTGAAAGTGGCTTGATGAATGTAAGTTCATATGCTGGAGCAGTAGGGTTTTGGCAATTTCTTAAAGGAACTGCTAGGCAATACGGCTTAGAGGTAAATGCTAATGTAGATGAGCGCTATCACTTAGAAAAATCAACCCAAACAGCAGCCAAATACTTAAAGCATTTAAAAAAAAAGTACGGCACTTGGTGCTTAGCTGCTGCTGCCTATAATGCGGGCGAGGGCAGAATATCACAGCGCTTAAAGGAGCAACAAGCTACAACTTATTTTGATTTATATTTAAATGAAGAAACCTATCGCTATGTATTTAGAATCCTTGCTTTAAAAGAAATCATTTCAAAGCCAGCCAAATACGGTTTTGTGTTTGAGCAAAACGACTTGTACACTCACACAAAAACCTACGAGGTAGCAGTAGATACCGCTATTGCCAATATTGCCAATTTTGCAAAGCAATTTAAAGTGAGCTACAAAGAATTAAAACTAGTGAATCCTTGGCTTAAACAAACAAAACTCAACAACAAAAGCAGAAAACAATACTATATTAAAATACCTATTAAATGATAAAGCCTCTTGCTAGATAAACATAAAATATTGCTAATCAATATATTAATTAAATTTTAAATAGTATTTGCCACAAAACCCTATTTTTCAAAATATAATCAAGTGTTACACACCCTTTAATATCACTTACAAACAATTTTTTACTTTAAGTTAACTTAAGCTAATTGATAAGCTTATAGAATTGCCTTGTATATTTCAATCCACGTGCTTGCGGTTGTAAAGAGTTGCACCTCTAAACTGACAAAATCGAACGAAAAAAACCAGCGCACAACAATGTATAACCGCAATTGCTTAGTGCTTTCGTTTAGGGAAAACCCTCGCCAAGGTCAAACACTATGGATTTTTTACTAAATTAGCAGCCAAAACCCACACAACTGACCGTTATATGTGAGTTTTGTAAAACATCTGCAAAATGAAAATAGGATATAAAAAAGAACATTTGAATATCAATTTAATTTTTGGAGTTATATGGTTAGTTTAGTTCTTTATTTATGGCTTCGCTAAAGAAAATAATATAGAGGATAGCATTGGTGTTAATTTCTACAAAAGTAATGTCCGTTTAAATGATAGAGATTCAAATAATACAATATCATTAAATTATAATAATGTAATTGATACTCTAGGGACAAATATTTTTATTGGAGAGCAGTATTCCAAGTTTGATTTAGGTGCCGATAATCTGATTGATGAATAAAGTACGGAAGCAGACGTATTAAGTACTAGAATTCTCAATAATGTACAAAATATAGATATAGATATATATTCTGGACAATTCGATTATGCGAAAGCTTTTTCAGATGAAAGCACTCTAGAATTAGGCACTAAATATAGTTATGTAGAGAATTAATCGAATTTAGATTTTTTAATTTCTGATAACCAAAACTTTACTTTGAATAAAGAGTTATCCAATAATTTTAATTATAAAGAATCAATAGCAGCCATTTATTTAAGTTATAACGGTAATCTTAAAAAACAATGGAAGTATACCCTTGGACTGCGAGGTGAATTAACGGATTACGATTTAAAAATATTGAATGTAAGTAAACAAAAAATTAGTGATAAGTATGTGAATTTTTTTCCAAATCTATCTATAAGCAAAGTATTTTCAGATAAATATTCTTTAAATTTAATATATTCATCACAGATCAACAGACCTCCTTATCAAGCTTTAAGTCCAGTTTTAATTTATCAAGACCCTTACACTTCTATTCAAGGAAATTCAGAATTGCAACCGGAAAAAAAGCATTCCTTAGAATTAATTAATAGAATTGCCAAGACAACATTAAAAATTAGTTATAGTTTTACAGATAGTCCTTTAGATGCTGCAGCATTACCCGGAGAACAACCCAATAGCTATATTTTAAAAAGGATAAATTTAGATAAACGTTTAGAGTACTTTATGTCTGCACCTCTAGAACTTTTAAAAATACATGTATAATATCGATGAACACTTTAAGTGTATCATACACAAATATTACTGACAACACCTTCAATTTTGTAAAAGTTGATTCTAAGCCTAATATATATTTTTACTCTAATAATGCATTCAAAATTAATGAATCTACTAGCGCAGATTTAACTTTTTGGTATTTGGGAGAAAAGTATTATGGAATTTACGCCGATGATAATAGATATTCTATTAGTATATCTCTAAAAAAATCATTTTTTGATAATGCTTTAAATTGTACTTTAACAGCTAATGATATACTTCATTCTGTAATTGCTTCAGGGACTTATAACGTCGCAGAAACGGATATTTACTATAATAGAATATGAAACACAGATTATTTTAGACTTTCTCTAGCATATAATTTTGGGAAGTTAAAGGATTCTAAATATAGAAATAAAGATGTAGGAAATTCAGAAACAAGAAGAGCGCAATAAACAAAGATTGTCAATTCCAACGAAATTTATAAACACTTAACATTAACAATAAAAGTGCAACTTTTTTTACTCCACTTTGCAGGTGGCAATTGCTATTCGTATGGCTTTTTATTGAAAAAAATTAAAGCAAAAGCAACAATATATTGTCGTGCTTTAGAATTACCCGGAAAGGGATAACGTCACGATGAAAACCATTTTTAATCAGTAGTATAACTGTATGTCTTAGAGCTTTTATCGATATTTTAGCTGTTTCAACTAGTTTGGGCTTATATTTCCGTTAAACAGTGGTGTGCCGCTTGTGAGCTGTTTGTAGCTGAGACTCAAGTTAAACAAATTGTTGTTATTTTTGGCGTCTTGGTTTATGTTTTTTAGCAATTCGTCTTTGAGTTTACCTGCCAAACGCTCTTCTGCTACCAGTTCTTTAAGTTTTTGATTCTCCTTTTCTAGTTCCCGAATCTGTTTTAAATGAGCAGGTGTCATCCCGTGAGATAATCCTTCCTCACCCATTTCGTTAAACTCTTTTCACCAACTGTAGTAAGTGGCAGGGTAAATACCGTGTTTATCTAGTGTAGGTTTTACTCCATTTTCTGGTGCCTCTCGCAATATCGAGAGTTTTTCTTCTGTACTAAAGGCGCGTTTTGTTTTCATAATTGACAAAATTAGTATAGATTTCTATATATAATCTTGTCCGACTAATTAGGGGGCTAGAACACCGAAACTTACAGTCGTTATATTTTAAAGCTTTTAACTGTAAAATAATCCC
>JBKDZU010000014.1:0-41938 GCA_047971505.1 Tenacibaculum sp. | reverse complement strand
TTTCAGATTGCAAAAGGCGAACTGATTGAAAAAACTTTTGATTTTGATCTCTTCACTTTTTGCGACAAGTACGGGCTTAACCAAGTTAAAACTGCAACAGCACTACAGGTTTTGCAAACTAACGCAATTGTAGAGATCAATAATATTAACAATCAAAGGTCGAGTCTACAATTTTTAGTGAGCAGCCATCGGCTCAACATTCAGCTAAACAGTAGTGCTTTACAGCATAGAAGTCTGGTTAAAAATATTTTGCGAATATATGGAGGTATCTTTGAGCAAACTGTAAAAATTGATGAATTTTACATAGCAAAAAAAATAGGTATTACCTCTTGGTCGGTTGTTGACCAACTCGAAAAATTAAACAAACAAGAGATAGTTTTATACAAAAAAAGCTCAAATAGAGCCGTGTTAAATTTTCTTTGCCCAAGAGAGGATGATCGCAGTATAAATAGAATTTCAAAAAACATTGAAGCTTTTTTTAATCAAAAAAGGCAAAAGCTAAAGCAAGTTTTGTATTTTGTAAACAATAAAAGTGTTTGCAGAACTAAATTGCTATTGAGGTATTTTGATCAGCAAATAAAAAAGGACTGTGAGGTTTGCGATCTTTGTCAAACAAAAAAAAACGCAAACAAATTAAATGTTTCAGAACTTATACTCAATTTGCTCGAACAAAAGGGAGAATTATCAGTAAAAGAGCTGTGTAATTTAATAGATGAAAATGATCAAAATATTTTAGCAAATTTGCGCAAATTACTCGCCGTTAAAAGTATTGACCTTAGTTTGTACAATAAATATTTTATCAAAAAATGAAAAACCTACGCATAGTTTTTATGGGGACTCCTGATTTTGCCCTAACTGTTTTAAAGAGTTTAGTTGAAAATAAGTATCCTATAGTAGGGGTTATTACCTCGGCTGATAAACCTGCTGGTAGAGGGAGAGTGCTCAGGCAATCGCCTGTTAAAAAATATGCCCTGTATAAAAACCTACCTTTGTTACAGCCTACAAATCTAAAGGATAAAGAGTTTCAGAATTCCTTGCGGGCTTGGAATGCAAACCTGCAGATAGTAGTGGCATTTAGAATGTTGCCAAAATCGGTATGGGATATGCCAGCTTACGGAACTTTTAATTTACACGCTTCACTGCTACCACAATACAGAGGAGCCGCACCTATAAATTGGGCTATTATCAACGGCGAAACAAAAACAGGAGTTACCACTTTTTTTATTGACGATCAAATTGACACAGGCGAAATTATACTCCAAAAACAAACAAACATAGGCAAAGATGAAACTTTTGGACAGTTATACAATAGGCTTATGTCAATGGGTGCAAACTTAGTTGTTCAAACAATTGAACTTATATCAAAGGCTAATGTTAAAACTACAAAGCAAGCTATTGCAGATACTAATATGCACAACAAACAGGCACCTAAGCTTTTCTGTGAAAATTGTAAAATTGATTGGTCAAAGTCTCTAAGTGATATATACAATAAAATTAGAGGCTTAAACCCTCAACCTGGAGCCTGGACTACCATCCTAAACAAAGACAAAAAAATAACAGCCAAACTTTACAGTGTTGACAAAGAATTTTTGCCACACAAGTTTAATTCAGGCAAAATAATTACCACAAAATATGTAATAAAAATTGCTGTTAAAGATGGTTTTTTAATTGTAAACCAACTTAAGCTTTCGGGTAAAAAGCTTATGGACGCTAAAAGTTTATTAAACGGCTTTGAGTTTTCAAGCGAGGCAAAGGTAATTTAGTTAATTAGCCTCTGTACAAAACTTATAAAATACAGTCATCAAATGTATTACATTAAAAAAAAAGGTTAAGACTGTAGCTGGAAAATTACTCAAATTAATTTAAACTAAAGTTTAAAAGTAAAAGTTGATTTACAAGTGATATTGAAGGATTGTAACACGTGATAAATTATGTTTTGAAAAATAAAATTTTCTCTCGACTAATGCTAATATAGGATTAGCAAATTGGGTTTAAGTATAAAATTTACCTTTGGTTATTAACAATTTAACGGTATTTATTAACAAAATACATTTTTTTGCGGGTAAATATTGCTCAGTATGTTGTACCGTTTATATTTGTTAAATTTTTTGTCACTAATTAAGAAATTAACTTTAAACACATTTTAAGATTATGAAAAAATCAGATTTAATTGAAGCAATAGCTAATGATGCTAATATTTCCAAACATGCAGCAAAGATTGCATTAGAATCGTTTACCAACAATGTATCAAAAACTTTAAAAGATGGAGGAAGAGTTACCTTAACTGGCTGGGGAAGCTGGTCAGTATCGGAAAGACCTGCTAGAAAAGGAAGAAATCCGCAAACAGGTAAAGAAATTAAAATTGAAGCTAAAAATGTTGTTAAGTTTAAAGCAGGTTCTGGATTGAGCAGTTTGATAAATTAAAAACGCATTAGATTCGCAAACAGCATTTAGCAGATGCTAAATGCTGTTTTTATTTACTGTAACAATACAACAAAAGTTCAGTCTATTAATATAATAGTTTTTTTAGCACAATATTTGTACAGGGTTTTAGTTTAAGGCAATAAAGCTATTGTAAAATTGAGTTTTAAAAGTAAAAATACAAAGTATGATTAACAATTGTAATTCAATTATATATTGCCCTTAAAAACAGTAAATATAAACATATTAAGCCCTTATTATGAATAAATTTAGCAAGCTGAGCTAATCTCTTCCGTAAAAGATAACTAATAAAATAACCAATAGTAGTCTTAGTTAAGCTTTTCGCTAATATTGTGTTTAACCTAAATTTACTAGTGTGAAAAATACAATTACTTTTTTTGCTTTGACTATCTGTTCAATCTTAGTTTATCCGCAAAAAATAATTCAAGCAAATGATATTTTAAATAATATTAAAGAAGAAAAAGAAATACGCCATACAAATGCTGTTATTAAAGGAGTTTTAGACTTTACATTTATGGATAATGCACTTTTAAGTTTGCCAAAAAAAAGAAGATGGTGGAAAAGCAGCGGCACTAATAATATAGAAAAACAAATAAAAAGTGTTATTATTTTTGAAAATTGCACTTTTCAAAACGATGTACTTGCTTATATTCCCAATAAAGACAACGGATATGTTTTTACGGCAAACTTTGAAAATATTCTCAGTTTTAAAAATTGTACCTTTAAGCGAAAAGCAATGTTTAAATATTCTAACTTTGAAAACAATGCCGATTTCACAGGCTCAAAATTTAACAGCGATACTACCTTTAAATACGCCAAGTTTAAAGGCAAATGTAATTTTAGTTCTACTTACTTTAAAAAGCCTGCCACTTTTAAATATGCTAATTTTAGAGAATATGCAAGTTTTAAAAATTCAGTTTTTAACGAAAGTATCAGCTTTAAATACGCTGAATTTAAACGCGGAGTCTCATTTAACAATACCAAATTTAATGAGGATTTAGATATTAAATACACAAAAATTTCAGGCAAGTTCGACATTAAAAATATGAAGGTAGCTTTTGAAATAGACTCAAAATACACTGAAATTAACGGCAATGGATTTACTAAGTATCTGTTAAAAAACAATTAACCACTTAACTGATAAAGCTAAATTAGTTAAAAGGAACAATATAAAAGTTGCTGGGTTAAATGCATTTAAGCTAATAAATTTACAATAATACAATTGAGTGTAACTTGACAGATATATTAAAAGCAATGTTGTAAACTAGGTTTTTTTAGTTATTAATTTTTAATATACCACCTACAAAGAGGTTTACTTGCAAAGTATAAAACAAGTTATTTTTGCACTATATTCTTTATTTTAAAAAACTTAATGCTATTTTTTTCTTTATAGCTTAAAACAGCTTCATTTTCTTTTAGCTTAAAAGGAACGGTGTACTGTAACAATTTATTTTTGATTTCTTTTTTAGGGTCAGCATGTAATATTATATCGGGCTTAGACAAAGTGCTAAAGCGCCCAGTTATATAATTGACGCCATTTTTAATTTTAACCTCAGCTTTACAAACTTTGTTTAAAAAATACAATTGTTTAAAGTCAACTTTTTTAACAGAAGAAAAACTTAGATACAAATCAATGTGCTTGTTATTTTGCAAATCAGTCTTGCTATAATTGGCACTGCTAATACTAAAAGGAGGTTTTTTTTCAAACTTCTGACTTGCGCATTGGCTAACTCCAAGGGCAAAAAATACTATTATTAAAAATTTCATCGTTTATATTTAAACATAAGATTATACCCAAAAAAGTATAAAAAAAATCATCTTCTACTGTAATTTGGAGCCTCTTTGGTAATTACAACATCGTGCGGATGACCTTCATAAATACCTGAAGATGTTATTTTTACAAATTTCCCTTTATCTTTTAGGGTTTCTATATCTTTAGCACCACAATAACCCATACCTGCTCTAAGACCTCCTATAAATTGATGTATGCTTTCAAATAGTTCGCCTTTATAGGGCACGCGCCCCACTATTCCTTCAGGAACGAGTTTTTTAATATCGTCTTCCACATCTTGGAAATAACGATCTTTAGAGCCCTTTTGCATAGCCTCAACTGAACCCATTCCTCTGTAAGATTTAAATTTTCTTCCCTCGTAAATAATAGTTTCACCAGGCGATTCTTTAGTTCCTGCTAGTAAAGACCCAAGCATAACACAATCAGCACCTGCGGCTATTGCCTTAGGTATATCACCTGTATATCTAATTCCGCCATCAGCAATAACAGGAATTCCAGAACCCTTAATAGCTGATGCTATCTCTAAAATGGCTGAAAATTGAGGAAACCCAACCCCTGCTATTACCCTTGTAGTGCAAATTGAACCAGGTCCTATGCCCACCTTTACGGCATCGGTACCTGCATTTACCAAATACTTAGCTGCTTCAGCAGTGGCAATATTTCCCACAACAACATCAGTGTTGGGAAAGTGCAATTTAAGTTTTTTTAAAACATTTACAACTCCCTTGGTATGTCCGTGAGCCGTATCAATAACTACTGCATCAGCACCAGCATCTACTAAAGCCTTGGTGCGTTCTACTACATCTTCAGTAACACCTAAGGCACAAGCCACGCGCAGTCTGCCAAATTTATCTTTATTTGCAATAGGTTTTTGGGTAGTTTTGGTAATATCTCTAAATGTAATTAGCCCCACTAGCTTATCTCCATTAACCACAGGCAGCTTTTCAATTTTATTTTCTTGTAAAACAACCTCAGCCTGCTTTAAAGAAGTTCCTTGCTTTACTGTAATTAAATTTTTAGAAGTCATTACCTCAACTATAGAACGCTCATTATTGTCTTCAAAGCGCAGATCCCGATTGGTAACTATCCCCAGTAATTTTCCATTTGTATCAACCACTGGTATTCCTCCAATTTTATTTTCTTTCATTAGCTTTTTAGCATCTAAAACCACGGCAGTTTTAGGCAAAGTAATAGGGTCTATAATCATGCCGCTCTCTGCTCTTTTCACTTTTCTAACCTGTTCAGCTTGCTGCTGAATTGTCAGGTTTTTATGCAAAACACCCATACCGCCTTCTCTTGCCATAGCTATGGCCATAGCTGACTCTGTAACTGTATCCATTGCTGCTGATACTATGGGAATATTAATAGTTATGTTTCTCGTGAATTTTGCTTGAATATTCACCTCGCGGGGAAGTACTTCCGAAAATGCAGGAACTAACAAAACATCATCATAAGTAAGGCCTTTCCCTACAAATTTTAATGGATAAGCATTCATAAATATGTAATCAATTTTACTCCGTAATGAGTGTTTAGTTGTTAACAAATTAATTACGAACAAATATATTACATTTATTTTTAAGCAAGCCTATAAATATAAGTTATAGTTAGCAAAAAATTTATTTAAAATAAATACAGATAATTTTTTTATTTAAAAATAAATAGTTTTCTTTGCAAAGAAATTATAATTAATCACTTATATAATATAAAATGAGAAAATCATTTAAAATTTTACTAGCTTTATTTTATTTGTTGTTATTTGCATATTGTTCAGATGATTCTGTAAATGATACAGAAAATGAGGAATCTGAACTTGAAAAGGCTAAAACAGAATTTATTGCAAATTATGTTAACATAGTAAAAGCAAGCTATGACGATGCGCTCACTAAAGCAAAGGAATTAGCAGATGCCGTAGATGCCTTTGTCGATAATCCTGATGCTACAACATTTGATAAGGTCAAAGAAACTTGGTTGGATTCTCGTGAACCTTATGGACAAACAGAAGCTTATCGTTTTTACGACGGTCCTATTGATGGAGATGGAGGAGAACCAGAAGGTTATATAAATGCGTGGCCCTTAGATGAAGGCTTGATTGACTATGTAGAGAGCGGCACCTCAGGCTCAAATAAAAACCTTGTAAATGATGTAAATTTTACCCTCAGTAAAGAAAATATAAAAGAATTGAGCGGTGAGGGTGGTGAATCAAATGTAACCATAGGTTACCACGCTATTGAGTTTTTATTATGGGGTCAGGATTTAACTGCGCCTAGCGAAAAAAAACCTGGACAACGCAGCTTTACGGACTATACAACAGCGGCTAATGCCGAAAGGAGAAAACAATATCTCAGTTTAGTTGCCGAAATTTTAGTGGAAGATCTGCAATCAGTAGTAAATCAGTGGGGAGAAGATGCTTCTTATAGAAAAGATTTTTTAGCCAGCCCAAAAAACGATGCTATTGATAAAATACTTACAGGAGCAGCCAAGTTGAGCAAAGGAGAATTAGCAGGCGAGCGAATGACCGTAGCGGTTGAAAATCAAGATCAGGAAGATGAACATTCTTGTTTTTCAGACAATACACATAGAGATATATATTTAAACAATCTAGCTATTAACAATATTATTTTTGGAAAATACAAAAAATTAGATGGAACTACTATTTCAGGAACCTCTCTATTAGACGTATTAGAAATAGTTGATAATGATAAGGCTACTAACCTAAAAACCATTGCAGATACAGCTATGGAAAAGGTTAAAGTCATAGAAGAAGCAGGTTTTTTTGACAATCAAATTATTGGGGAAACACTTGACAATACTAGCAAGCCTGTTATGTCCGCAGTGACGTCTTTAAGAGAGCAAGGCGATATATTGGCCGAAATAGGGAAATCGATAACGGATAAAAATATTGACCCTGAGGATATATAAGAGTCGTATAAATTAAAACATTTAACAAACCTAAATATTGAAGGTTAAAAATTATTAGAAATGAAATTTCAATATATAAAAACAGAAAGTTCAATTAATAAATTTTTTGTAAACTTGATGATGATATAAATGATATGGAAGAAAAAATTTGTAATAAATGCAAAAAAATAAATCCAAAGTCTTGTAATAATTATAGACTCATTAAAACGGAATTTATACAAACTGATATAATATTTTTTTGAATTTTAGAGTTTCATATTTTTTGGCCAAACTAAACTTTAAAGAGTTTAGTTTGGTTTTTTCTGTTAAGTAAACAACTTTGTGCAATTTTAAAAAATACTTGGGGGGCTTGTTTTTACTTTTTCTATCGTGTTCTGATAAAGAACAGAATTATGAACCTATTTATAGCTACGAGGAAGGCGAGGAATTATTGGCAGGAAGATTAACTACTACTATTTTAGGAGTAAATGCTTTTGATCAGCAAGTGCCTAATTTGTCAACCCTTAACAGTAGTTTATTTTTTGTGGGGAACTCGTTATTCCGTCAAAATTGGGTTAGTGCACCTGCATCTACCACAGCCCGCGACGGTTTAGGTCCCACCTTTAATGCGCGTTCTTGTAGTGCCTGTCACGATAAGGACGGAAGAGGAAAACCTTTAGAAATCGGGGATGAGTTTTCTAAAGGGTTTTTAATGCGAATTAGCATGCCTGGCACAGGCGAGAATGGAGAGCCTAATCCTGTAAACTTTTATGGTGATCAAATTCAGGAACAGGCTAATTTGGGGATTCAATACGAGGCAAAAGTATCTGTAAAATTTGAAATAATTACTGGAAGTTTTGCAGATGGAGAAAGCTATGAATTGCGCAAGCCTATTTACACTATTCACAGCGAGCAATTTGGAAGCCTACAAAACGTATTGAGTTCGCCAAGAGTAGGACCTCAGGTAATTGGCATGGGCTTAGTAGATGCTATTAGTAGTGAGGATATTTTAGCTAATGAAGATGAAAATGACAGCAATAAGGATGGTATTTCAGGAAAGGCAAACTATGTTTGGAATGTTGCTACACAGCAAATTGAATTAGGCAGATTTGGTTGGAAAGCCAATCAGCCTAACCTAACTCAACAAGTTGCTGGTGCTTTTCACGGCGATATGGGGCTTACTACTTCTTTGTTTCCCAAAGAAAACTGTCCGTCGCCACAGCAAGACTGCCAAAACGCAATAAATGGAGGCATGCCTGAGGTAACGGATAATGCCTTGCGCAATATTATGATATACTCATCTTCGTTGTCTGTTCCTATCCGACGAAACTTTAAAGACAAAGAAGTACTAAAAGGCAAACAATTGTTTAGAGATATGAAATGCAATTCTTGTCATATAGAAACTTTTAAAACAGGAATTTATCAATTAAATACAGCTTTAGAGGATGTTAATATTCGCCCTTATTCAGACTTTTTGCTTCACGATATGGGAGAAGAACTAGCCGATAACAGACCCGATTTTAAAGCCACTGGGAAAGAGTGGAGAACACAGCCTTTATGGGGCATTGGCATGATACAAGAGGTTAACAACCACACTTTTTTACTACACGACGGAAGGGCACGCAACATTGAAGAGGCCATTTTATGGCACGGTGGCGAGGCAGAAAAAAGCAAAGAAATGTATAAAAAATTAACTAAAGAAGATAGGACAGCAGTTTTAGCTTTTATAAACTCACTATAACGATGATTAAAAAAACAAAAAACTTAGTAGCAATTACTTTACTTTTAACATTTTGTATAGTAACTTGTAGTAAAAACGATACTGAAGCTAATTTTGATATTAAAAAGCTCAGAGCCGATTTAATAAACTCGACAGAGAAGCCTATTAGACAAAATTTAACTGAAAGCATCAACAATTTAAATACAGCTGTAAATAGTTTTGCAAACACAACAAACAAAGAGAATTTACAAATAGTTAAAGAGGCGTGGAAAGAAGCAGCTATTAACTTTTCTTTAATTGAAGTATTTAATTTTGGAGAAGTAAAAAGCACAAATATTCAAACAGCATTTTACAGTTGGGGGGCTAACGAAGCAGCAATTGCTAATTTTATAGCCTCAACTGATATTACAAATGAAGAAAATATTAATTCCTTGCCTACAAATAACAGAGGATTAAGCGCTATTGAGTTTTTGCTATTTGAACAAACAGAAGAGTTAACTCTTCAAAGTTTTAGCAACAAAAGAAGGCTTGATTATTTGCAGGAATTGGGCAAAAACCTAGTTGCTAAGTCAACCGCCTATAATTTATTGTGGGGCAGCTACCAAATAATTTTTATTGAAAATGATAAAAACGGAATAAACGGCAGTATTAATCAAGTTGTAAATCAAATGTATGCCTTGTTAGAAGATATTAAAAGTTTAAAAATAGGACAGCCTGCTGCTATTGAAAAAACTACCACTGCAAATGCTGAGATTCTTCAAGCAGAGAAAAGCTCCTTTTCCCTGCAATTGATTCAAAAAAATATAGAAAGCATCAAGCGCTTGTACTTTGGCGATACCAACGGCTTAGACGACTATGTTTTTTTTAAAACTAAAAACAGTGAACTCAACGATCAAATTGAAAAAACTTTTGTTGAAATAGAAAACAAAATAACTGACTTTAAGGGCATCCCTTTAAAAGAAAGTATTTTTAGTCAAAGTGCAGATGTTCAATCACTGTACAGGAGTATAAGAAATTTGCTTATTTTAGTAAGGGTCGATCTTGCAAACGTTCTATCAGTCACTATAACAGTAACCGATAATGACGGCGACTAATATAAGGTCTTAGTCATATCAAACTTTATACTCTAGTTTTTGTTTTGTAAATTTTACTTTCTAAAAAAATATTTGTAGGTTTATGGTTTACCAATAAAACAAACCAAATGTCAAGAAAACCGCGTTACCAATATTTACTCAATAAATCAATACAAGCTGTTATTTCTGCAATAGAAATTTACAATAAACCTGACTTTAAATACAGAGAAGAGAGTTTTTCTATACTTATGGTTAATGCTTGGGAAATTTTGCTGAAGGCCAAAATAGTTTGCGATAATTCAAACGAGCTTAAATCTATCTATACAATTGACAAGGATGCAAAGAAGAAAGACGGGCAACCGTTTAAAAGACCAAAGTACAAATTAAACCGAGCCGGTAACTACCTTACAATCAATATTTTTAATTGTCTAAACAAACTAGAATTAAATAGTCGATTAATAGAAAACATCAAATTATTGGCAGAAATTAGAGATAACGCTATTCATTTTTTTAATGACAACAAGCTATTTAAGAAAAAAGTACTTGAAATAGGAACCGCAACACTCAAAAGTTATGTTTATTGTGTAAAAAACTGGTTTAACTACAATTTGAGTCAATACAATTTTTATCTGATGCCAATTTCATTTTTCCACACTTATGAAGTACAGAGTTTTTCAATAAATAAAGAGGATAAGCAATACCAAAATTTGCTGCAATATATAGCATCAAAAGAAGCTAAATTCCCATCAGACATAAACAAAGAGCACAATATTAGTCTAATTTTACAAACTAAGTTCGTCAGGTCAAAATCTACTGAAAGCACAAGTGTAAGGCGTGATGACAACAACCCAAATGCAATTCCTATAAAGGTTTCAGTCGAGGAGCAATTTGCTAAAAAATTCAAATGGACTTACAGAGATGACCTCATACCAAAACTCAAACAAAAGTGCAAAAATATTGTTTTGGGAAAAGAATTTAGAAGCTTAATGAAAGAGCTTGAAAAAGATGAGAATTTATGTGGAAAGAGGTATTTAGATTTCAGAAAAAATAAAGGAGTAACAAAAAAATTTTACAATCCAGATATTCTAAAAGAAATTTGCAGATACTATAAAAATAAAAAACCTTAAATTGTCGCTAAAAAATTTACAATCTAAATGCAACTATTAAAAGGCAGGGTATAGAATAGGTTTATCAAAACAAAAATAAGTAAAATGAAACGAGTAGTAGTAGGTTTATCGGGCGGTGTTGACAGTAGTGTTGCTGCCTATTTACTTAAAGAACAGGGATACGATCTTATTGCTCTGTTTATGAGAAATTGGCACGATAGTTCAGTAACTACATCCGAACAATGCCCTTGGCTAGAAGATAGTAACGACGCTATGCTGGTGGCAGAAAAACTTAGGATACCCTTTCAAACAATCGATTTAAGCGAGCAGTACAAAAAGCGCATAGTTGATTATATGTTTAACGAATACGAAAAAGGTCGCACTCCTAATCCTGATGTACTTTGCAATCGAGAAATTAAGTTTGACGTATTTATGGATATAGCCCTAAGTTTGGGTGCCGACTATGTTGCCACAGGGCACTATTGCCGAAAAACACAAGATATAATTAATCAAAAGCTTGTATATAGACTCTTAGCAGGTAAAGATGGCAATAAAGACCAATCTTATTTTCTTTGTCAACTATCACAGCAACAGTTATCAAAAGCACTGTTCCCAATAGGTGAATTAACAAAGCCTGAGGTTAGAAAAATTGCTCAACAAGCCAACTTAATTACCGCAGATAAAAAAGACTCTCAAGGACTTTGCTTTATCGGCAAGGTTCGATTACCCGAATTTTTACAACAAAAATTACGACCAAAAGAGGGTAAAATAATTCAGATTCCTACTACTTTTCAGCAATACAAGCGCAGTATGCCCAAGTTAAAAACCAAAGAAGCCGAACTGACCTACTTGGCTGCTAAATACAAATATACTAAACAAGATGGCAAAACGATAGGAAAGCATCAAGGAGCGCATTATTTTACAAAAGGACAACGCAAAGGCTTAGCAGTTGGCGGAACAAAAGAACCGCTTTTTGTGATTGAAACAGATGTAGTTGAAAATATAATTTACACTGGCGAAGGAAAAAACCACCAGGGCTTGTTAAAAAAAGTAATTTTTGTAAACAATAGAGAATTGCACTGGATCAGAGAAGATTTAGCGCTCAAAGTAAAGCAAAGCATGCAGGTAAAGGCACGTATCAGATACAGACAAGCTTTAGAAAATGCTGTTTTATATAAGGTTGACAAAGGACTTTATGTAGAGTTTGAAAACTTTCAATCTGCCGTACAAGAAGGACAGTTTGTAGCTTGGTATAAAGATGAAGAGTTATTGGGTTCTGGAGTAATAAGTTGATTTTTTTATAATAATAAAAAAGCTAACTAAAAAGTTTAGACCTAAACTGTCAAATTGCTAAAACGCTTCTTACCACAACTATAATCGAGGTTAAAATGGAGTTGTTACTTTGTGTTATCGGTATTTCAAGAAAGAGTTGTAGCTAGCTTTTATCCCTATATACAAAAACTTAAAATAGTCAAAATTAAAGATGGTTTTCACTACTACAACGCAGCTATTTACAATAAAGAGGTATAGTGGTACAATATTGTTAAAAGTTAAAATACTAAAATAAAACTTTGACTGAACGTGTGTATATTTTTGATACAATTCGCTTTGAAAAACGATACAATTCGTTTTAAAGATTATAATTGAATAACGCAAACATATTGATAAAATATAGCCTGTTGCGTTTTTTGAAATAGTATATTTGCATTATGACTTTTAAAAGCATCCTAGGGCAAAAAAACCAAATAGATTATTTAAAGCAATCTGTAGAAAAGGGAGTAATACCACATGCGCAACTTTTTGTAGGCAAGGAAGGCAGTGGTGCTCTACCCTTAGCTGTTGCCTATGCACAGTATATATTGTGCAGGTTTTCTGCAAGCCCAAAAGCTTGTGCTATTAAATGCGAAAAACTACAACATCCTGATTTGCATTTTGCCTTTCCTGTATCTACCACTAAGTCTGTAAAAAGCCACCCTACAAGCAGTTTATTTTTAAAAGAATGGCGCTTGTTTTATGCATCCCAACCCTATGGTAATCTGTTCAATTGGTTTGAATACATTGGGATAGAAAACAAGCAAGGGTTAATAGGAGTAGATCAAGCTAAAGAAATTGTCAAAACACTGCAGTTAAAGTCCTATGAAGGTGGATTTAAAATAATGATTATATGGATGGCAGAAAAAATGAATATTGCTGCTTCAAATAAACTTTTAAAACTTATTGAAGAACCTCCTGACAAAACAGTTTTCATCCTAGTTGTAGAGGATGAAGGGCAAGTTATAAGCACTATAAAATCAAGATGCCAAGCTCTCCACTTTCCTGCTCTAAGCCAGTTTACTATTGCCAATGCTTTAATTGAAAGAGAAAAGGCCGACAAAAACGAGGCATTAAAAATAGCCTTTCAAGCGGCAGGAAGCTACAACAAAGCACTTTACTTACTTCACCAACACACTGACTATACAGTTTTTGAAAATTGGATTATTAATTGGGTAAGGAGTGCCTTTATGGCAAAAACCAAGCTTTCGGCAATTCAAAACTTAATTGAATATTCTGAAACCATTGCAATAGCAGGCAGAGAAACACAAAAACAATTTTTACAGTACTGCTTGCAATTTTTCCGTCAGGCTTTACTTTTAAATTACGGAGTGCCAGAGTTGGTTATTATGCAGATTAAAAATCCTAATTTTAGGTTCTCGAAATTTGCGCCCTTTGTACACGGCAATAATGTAATTGCTATTGAAAAAGAATTGAGCGAAGCACAGTATCATATAGAGAGAAATGGAAATGCTAAAATTATCTTATTAGATCTATCCATCAAACTTACACGGCTATTACATATTAAAGAAAAATAAATTTATCAAAATAAAAACTATCAATAGTTTAAATAAGCCTATGAGCTAAGTATAAATACAACTAGATAAATTATTTATAATCGTTTTATAAAACAGATTAAAAGTATGAAAATTAAAGCAATAGCTAAAAAATTAATTTTTATAAGGAGTATATCTTTAAGAACGCGCATATTTTTGTCAATGATAATTCTTGTTTTGTTAAGCTCTATGCTAATTGTATATGTAACAATACATCAGTACAAAGACCAAACAAAGGGTTATAACCAGCTTCAATTTAAAAGAAAAGAAGAGGCCACCAAGCTAAATATCGAAATTGAGTTAGACAAAACCACTTATCCGGTATCTACTGAAAATCTGCCTAAGATTTTTCAAGACAAAATATATGAAATAGCCAGTGTACACAAGCTAACTATTTCTATGTACAATATGAAAGGGAGGCTCATTAAATCGTCAATACCATATAGTTTTGATAAGGCA
This sequence comes from Tenacibaculum sp., assembly GCA_047971505.1. Taxonomy (GTDB): domain Bacteria; phylum Bacteroidota; class Bacteroidia; order Flavobacteriales; family Flavobacteriaceae; genus Polaribacter. The sequence continues at coordinate 27,581 of JBKDZU010000014.1, read as the reverse complement.
GAGGAAGTGCCACTATCTGAAGAAATTGTAAGAAACCTCGCACTTAATTCAAATCGCAGAATAACAGATGTTTTTGTAGCTGGCAAAATTACCTATAAATCATCTTATACCTATATAAATGATTCTAGGTTTAAGCGAATAGGAATCTTAGAGTTGCGCATAGCCCAAGATAATTCAGAATTAGAAATGGAACTCGAGAAGTTTATGTCGCATTTGTCTTTTGTTTACGGATTAATGCTAATTTTAGCCAGTATTTTGGCGTATTTCCTATCGAGTTATATAACTAGATCTATCAAAACTATTGCAGAAAAAATAAAAGAAACACATCTTAACAAACGCAACGAGAAAATAACACTTAAAGCCGCCAGTTCAGAAATTAATTCTTTGATTGAATCATATAACAATATGATTGACCAACTAGAAGAAAGTGCAGCAAAACTTGCCAAAAGCGAGCGTGAAGAAGCTTGGGAGAAAATGGCAAAACAGGTTGCTCATGAAATTAAAAATCCACTTACACCTATGCGTCTTACAGTGCAGAGCTTTGAGCGCAAGTTTAATCCTAAAGACTCAAATATAAAAGAAAAAGTTACCGAATACAGTCAAACCCTAATACAGCAAATTGACGTTATGAGTTCAATAGCATCGGCATTTTCAGATTTTGCTAAAATGCCCAAGCAAAAGCGTGAAAAAATAAATGTAAACGATGTAGTAAAACACGCTTTAGACATTTTTACAGAAAATTATATAACCTTTATCCCCCAACACACCAAACTCCATGCTTGTTTAGACAAAACGCAGCTAGTTAGAATTGTCACCAACTTAGTAAAAAACGCCACACAGGCGATAAAAGACGATGATACCATCCCAAAAATTGAGATAAGAACCAGTTTAGAAGATAACAATATTAAAATAAGCGTGTCCGATAACGGTAGGGGCATTAAAGAAGACAATAAAGACTTGGTTTTTGAGCCCAAGTTTACAACAAAAACCAGCGGAATGGGACTAGGCTTACCAATTGTTAAAAAAATTATTGAAACCTACAACGGTTCAATTAGTTTTAGTTCAACCGAAGGAGTAGGCACTGTTTTTACTGTTATTCTGCCAAAAACATAGTACAACAACATTAAGTATGTATATTAGCACACAAAAAACATACACTAAACACAACAAAAAAACAATATAAAAAATGGATTTTAAAAATATCTCAGTAAAAAAAAACAACAGATGGGCACTGGTAACTATTGACAGGCCGTCAAAACTAAATGCTTTAAACAGCACCACTATTGAAGAACTTCACATTGCCTTTAAAGCCTTAGAGCACGACAATTTAACAAGAGTAATTGTGCTTACAGGAAGTGGCAAAAAGTCATTTGTTGCTGGAGCTGATATTTCGGAATTTGCTAAATTATCGGTAAAAGAAGGCAGGATGCTTGCTCAAAGAGGACAGGAAATGCTTTTTGATCTTATTGAAAATCTTTCTACCCCTGTAATTGCAGCTATTAACGGTTATGCACTTGGCGGTGGGCTTGAGTTGGCTTTGGCTTGTCATTTTAGAATTGCCTCAAACAATGCAAAGATGGGACTCCCCGAGGTATCCTTAGGGCTTATACCAGGCTATGGTGGAACCCAGCGTTTGCCTCAACTTATAGGAAAAGGTAAGGCTTTAGAGCTGATAATGACAGCAGGCATAATAAATGCCGATAAGGCAAAAGAATGTGGGCTTGTAAATCACGTTGTTTTGCAGGAAGAATTGTTAAACCTAGCTGAAAATATTGCCCAAAAAATTACAAACAACTCATCTTTTGCTATTAGTGCCGTCATTAAAGCAGTGAATGACAACTATAAAGAGGGAGTTAATGGTTTTAAAACTGAAATTAATGAATTTGCAAATTGTTTTGGAACAGATCACTTTAAAGAAGGAACTTCTGCTTTTTTAGAAAAAAGAAAACCTAATTTTAAACAATGATAGTTATTTTAAATAAATAAGGTTAAATAGTAATAATCAATTAATTATTGCCAGTAAATTGCTAATTCAAACAAAGCATAGCACTAAAAACTGCTTTTGTGTTAAAATAATTTGCGATAAATTATAAAAACTTTAAAACTATTCTGTTTTAGTATATTTGTAAACAATTTAAAATACTTGCTTTTGAGTACAATTGCTACCTTACAAATTGGAGAAAAAGGAATTATATCTGAAGAATGCTTAGATAAAATCCCTTTAAAACTATTAGAAATGGGGTGCTTGCCTGGCGCAGAGGTTAGTCTATTACAGATAGCTCCCCTAAAAGACCCAATGTATATTTGCTTAAATGGAAGCTATTTGGCAATACGCAAGGAAACAGCCCATTTAATAAAATTAATTAAATTAAATGAAGAGCAATAATATTAAGGTTGTATTAGTTGGCAATCCAAACACTGGTAAAACTTCTTTATTTAATCGACTTACAGGACTAAACCAAAAAGTTGGAAACTATCCTGGGGTTACGGTTGATAAAAAGCAAGGAACCTGTAAATTGCCTTATAATAAAACCGCATTGATAACCGATTTGCCTGGAATTTACAGTATAAACCCAACTTCTTTAGACGAAAGTATAGTGCTAAATACCTTGATGAACGGCAAGCAAAATGAATTGATAGATATAATTGTAGTAGTTGCTGAGGTCGAAAACCTAAAGAGAAATTTACTGCTATTTTCTCAAATACAAGATTTGGGAATTCCTATAGTTCTAGCTATCAACATGACCGACCAAATGAACAAAAAAGGAATAAGTATAAACATAAAGGCTTTAGAGGAGCAACTACAAGCCCGAATTGTTTTAATTTCAGTTCGAACTAACTCTGGAATCAATACGCTTAAAAATGTCATTGCTAATTTCAGTAATTTAAAAATACAAACAGGTTTTAACAGTATTATCAATAAAATTGATATAGAGTACTTTCTTTCCTTAAAAAAAATAAGCAAGCGTTTCTCGGTTTACCATCTGTGGCTAATGCTGACCCAAAATTACAGCGCTATTTTGTCTTTAAAAGAGAAAGAATTACTCAAGGAATTTAAGCAGGATTTATCCACACAAAAAAAGTATCAGCATAAAGAAACCATTTATCGCTATCAAAAAATCAACAAAGTACTACAAAATACTTATAAAATTGATAAAACAAAGGCAAGTGACCTGCGAAGCAAGCTCGACAGGGTGTTTACTCATAAAATTTTTGGCTATCTAATTTTCTTCGGATTATTGCTGTTAATTTTTCAATCTATTTTTCACTGGGCAGCAGTCCCTATGGATTTTATTGACAATTTGTTTACCAAACTATCTGAATACTCAAGTAACACTTTGTCAGAAGGTATGTTAAGCAAGCTGTTAAGCGAAGGGGTAATCCCCGGAATTGGAGGCGTAGTAATATTTATACCACAAATAGCACTGCTATTTTTATTTATTTCTATATTAGAAGAAACTGGTTATATGAGCAGAGTAGTATTTTTAATGGACAAAATAATGCGTCGCTTTGGTATGAGCGGAAAAAGCATTATTCCATTAATATCAGGAACAGCCTGTGCTATACCCGCTGTAATAGCCACACGTACCATAGCTAGCTGGAAAGAAAGACTAATAACCATTTTAGTTACTCCTTTTATTACCTGTCAAGCAAGATTACCTGTTTATGCAATTATAATTGCCTTAGTTATACCCAATAAAAAAGTGCTAGGAATTTTAGACTTGCAAGGTTTAACACTCTTTGGTTTATATATACTGGGTTTTACAGCTGCAATTAGTGCAGCCTATATACTTAATAAAAGTTTAAAAATTAAAACCAAAACACTTTTTGTAGTTGAAATACCCAACTATAAGCTGCCTCTTATTAAAAATATTATTGTTGATGTTTTTGAAAAAACAAAAACTTTTGTTTTAAGTGCAGGTAAGATAATTTTAGCTATTTCAATTGTAATGTGGTTTTTAGCCTCAAACGGTCCGTCTTCGTATAAGCAGGTAGAAAGAGAGTTAAGCGAAAGGTTTGCAAGCAATAACTTATCTGAGAAAGAACTAAAAAAAGAAGTTGCTTCTGCTAAATTAGAAAAATCATATATAGGAATCATAGGAAAAAGCATTGAACCCTTAGTTAAGCCTTTAGGTTACGATTGGAAAATTGGAATTGCTCTAATATCCTCTTTCGCTGCCCGTGAGGTATTTGTAGGAACTTTGGCTATTATATACAGCGTAGAGTCAAGTGATGAGGATACAACAACCATCAAACAAAGAATGGACTTAGAGATAAACCAAAATACTGGTAAAAAACAATTTGACTTAGCAACTGGAATTTCATTATTGCTTTTTTATACCTTTGCCATGCAGTGCATGGCAACCCTTGCTACAGTTAAACGCGAAACTAAAAGTTGGAAATGGCCTATGGTTCAGTTGTTTGGTATGGGAATTATAGCCTATGTATTTGCTTTATTTTCTTATCAAATTTTAAGTTAATGCAACATATTATAAGTTATATAGCGCTTGGTTTAGCAGTTTTATTTTTAGTTAAACGATTTTTAATCTCTTTTAAAAAAAAGAAAAGTTGCTCTGCTGATAAATGTAAATGCAGTTAGCTTTGTGTTTTTATTGGTATTACACCTTATTCAATTTTGAATTCATCGAACTTAATAAGTTGTAAATTGTTTTTAATCAAGTGTTTTTAGTTTAAAACAAAATTCTTAAAAAAATAATTTTCAAAGTATTTACACAAACAAAACGCCTATATATTATAAACTTAAACCAAGCTAAGCAATTCTTAAATATTAAAATAATGTTAAAATTTATAAAAACCAAATATTTTTGATCAATATATATTGCTTTTAAAAAATTAATGCTTATATTTGAAGCGTAATCTTTAAAAAGATTATTTTAATTAATTATTTGTAATAATGTTTTAAAAAAACTTTAGTGTTGTCCCCCGAAAGCAAGTAAATCAACAATTTAATTAAGTATTTACTTGCTTTTATTTTAAATATTAATTCAATATCGCTTTTTTTTAATTTAGGTGCTTTGCAAATTTTTAGCAAAATTGTGCAACAGTGATTCAAAAACTTCTATTTATTTTATTTTTAAAATTACTTCAATACATCAAAATACTATTCTAACTTGTGTATAATGTTAGCTGCTAAACGCCATTTTTTTTAATTAATATTAATTTTTGTTTTTCTAATAAACTCATTTACAATAAATTATATATTAAAAACTCAACTTAAAGTTATATTAAATTAAAATTTCGCAATCTTACTTACAAAAAAAAACCTGTTATATATAATTTTGTACTTTAGCATCTGAAATCCTGCCAATTAATTATATTTATTAGTATCTAAATAATTGTGTTTAATTTACAAAACATATTAATTTCCTGTAAAAACAATCTGAAAAGAAATTTAATATGATTACAGTCAAACCTTTTTTTATAGTATTAGTCAAAAAACCATTAACCTTACTACTATTTCAAAGCTTTAGTGTATCTGAGCAATTTTTCACTTTATTATTTTTATTACGGGTAGCAATTAATTTTTATACTCAAATAACAAAATACATAAGGGCGAATACTGGTTATAGAGAACACGTAAGTAAAACATATATTATATAATATAACTAATGCTTTATTAGCAAGTTGTTTATTAAATTTAAAGATAACCTCGGATAACTGTAATATGTCTTTTTTTGGGTTATCAGTAAAAAGTGTGATTAAAATAGTACAATTTTAACTCTGAGCTTATTTGTATACTAGCTTTGCTTTTTAGATATAAAGATATTATTAAATTTTGGCAATTCACAAAAATTTCATTCTTAACCATGTAAATCGTTTACAAAGTTTGCTAATAAAAAACTAAGTCAAGCTATTTCCTGAGTTACAAAGCTACTAAACTCGCCTTAGCATTAGCAAGGTAAAACTAAAGACTTTGGTTGCCAAAGCTTTTCCCGATAAAATAAAAAAGATGAATTTTTATTAAATTTTACAAATATGGAACAACTACGTATTTTTTTTTCAGTTATTGTAGTACTATTTTCTACTTTAACAGCAGGGCAAAGCCTAAAAGGAAAAGTAACCGATAAAAACGGACAAGGCATTCCTTATGTTAACGTATTGGAAAAAGGAACCGATAATGGTGTATTTACTGACAATAGCGGTAATTTTATTTTAAGTGTTAAAAAACTACCCTCAATTTTGGTATTTTCTTCTTTAGGATTTGCTGATCTTGAAAAGGAAATTAACACAAATTCTTTAATAACAATTGTTTTAAAAGAAAGCAGTGCCACTCTTGAAGAAGTATTTTTAACAGGAAACCGCTCAAAGCCTAGAACTATTTTAGATTCACCAGTGCCTATTGACAATATCAATATTCAGGATCTACAGGAAAGTGGCAAACCTACTTTTGACAAGATGCTTGTATTTAAAGTGCCCTCTTTTAATTCGCAAAATCAAGCCATCTCAGATGCAACTGCACATTACGACCCTGCTGATATAAGAGGTTTAGGGCCTAGCAGAACCTTAGTTCTTATCAATGGCAAACGCAAAAACCAAAGTGCTCAAGTGTATTTAAATAGAACTCCTGGAAAAGGAGAGGTAGGTGTTGACCTTAAAAGTATTCCTACTGCAGCCATCGAAAGAGTTGAAATTTTAAGAGATGGAGCTTCTGCTCAATACGGTTCAGATGCCATTGCAGGCGTGATGAATATCATTTTAAAGAAAAATGTAGAATATTCAAGTTTTAACACAAATGCTGGTATTACCTCGAAAAAGGATGGTTTTAATTTTTCTACCGATTTTAACACTACTCTTAAATTTGGCGATAAAGGCTTTGCCAATATTACCTTAGGTTACTACAACCAAAAGCTAACCAACCGAGCAGGCAGAGTTAATCCTGACAATGAAGGTGCTACAAGAGACTATGAACTGGCTTGGCTAGCAGCCAATCCAACTGCAGGTATGATAGTTGGTCAGCCCGATATGGAAAAAAAAGATTTATTTTTAAACCTCGAACATCCCTTATCTAATAATGCAACCCTGTACTCTTTTCACGGTTATACAAACAGAACTGGAAAAAGTTTTGCATATTACAGAGCCCCTTATTGGAGAAGAGATGTAGCCGATGCAAATTTTATAACAGCTAGAGCAGAAGATTTTATTGGTTATCACCCTACTTTTGAAGCTGAAATTAACGATTATATCAATACTCTAGGCGTTAAAGTAAACCTTTCAAATCAATGGAATGCCGATGCAAGTGTAACCTATGGTTCAAACGATGTTTTTTATACTGTTAACAATTCAGTAAATATAGATTATTTGAGTGAAAAAGAAACATCTCCCAGAAGCTTTAAGCCTGGAGGTTATAGGTTTACCAATGTAATAGGTAATTTTGATGTATTTGGGCAATTGAACGATAAAATAAGTACGGCAATAGGAATGGAATACAAAGAAGAGAGCTTTCGTGCCTTTGAAGGAAACCCGCTGTCATACTTTGGTGAAGGTTCTGACTCTTTTGCAGGAATTAAACCTGAAGAAGCTAGCAAATGGAGTCGTAACAATTTTGCGGCTTATGCCCAATTAGATTACGATATAACTCAAACCTTACTTTTGAGTTTTGCAGGCAGATATGAATACTTCTCAGATGCTGGCGCAAATTACTCTTGGAAAGCAAGCGGAAGATACAAAATAGGCAGGAAAGGAGCTTTAAGAGCCTCGTATAGTACTGGTTTTAGAGCTCCCTCTTTGCATCAAACACATTTGACCAACAGTCAATATATTATTGTGGATGGTTCAGCCGAGCCCTTGCTGCAAGGAACTTTAGCAAATAACAGCCCTGCAATACAAGCTCTAGGAGTACCTAGTTTAACTCATGAAATTTCTAACAACTACTCAGTAGGGCTAACTTATAAATTCAGCAATGACTTTTCAGCCTCTGCTGACTATTATCAGATACGCGTGAGTGACAGAGTACTGTTTTCGTCTCAACAAGGCTATAGGCAAGATAGTGGGGATGTTGATTTGAATGGCGATGGAAAAATATTGGGCGATGAATTGCTGACAGAAATAAACCCTGTTGAGGAAATTTTATTGGCAAATAATGTAGCTTCTCTTCAATATTTTATCAATGCAGGTAATACCAAAACCAGTGGCTTAGATCTGGTTTTAACTTATCAGAACATAGAAATAGGTAGCGGAAAATTAAATGCCAATTTAGCCTCAAACTTTAACAAAACAACCATTGATGCGTTAAATACGCCTGAATTATTAGCAAATGCAGGATACGATATTTTTGATAAAAGAGAACAAAGTTTAATAACTAATTCAAGACCTAGGTCAAAGTTTATATTGAGTTTAAATTATCAAATAAAAAAATGGAATTTTGCATTGAATAATACGCGCTTTGGCGAGGTTACCATTACTGCTATAGGGTCTGAAGAACTAAATCAAGAACTATCGGCTAAAATAGCTACTGATATAAGATTGTCGTATAAATTATCCGATAGGTTAAAGATCAACAGCCTAATAAATAATATTTTTGATGTTTACCCTGACAAAACCAATGCAAATACTGAAACCAATGCCAATGGCAGGTTTCCCTATTCTTTTGAAGTGCAACAGTTAGGACAGTTAGGCACCAACTTTGGTGTAGGCTTAAACTATCAGTTTTAAATACAGCTTATTAGCATCATTTTTAAACGTTTAAAAACAATAATCAAAAAAGGAGGCTTGCAATTGCAAGCCTCCTTTTTTTTTAGATATATTTAATTCAGTAAACACAATAACTATTTTTATTACCAAGCTATTTATATACTAAAAATAAAGACTATAGCTATAAAATAAACAAATAATTGTATTACAAGTTTGAATATAAAGGGTTGTTTTAAATTTTAATAAAATAAATTAAAAATAATTATAGTTATACTTGTGGTTTTTTTATATTTGTCACTTTAGTATTTAAACCTAATTATTAAACAAAAAAATGATTAAAATGAGAAAACAACTTTTGCCTTTAGGGCTGCTTTTAGCTATGCTTTACTCGTGCTCATCTCCCTTAAACAAGAAATACAATAAAGATACTTCTAAAGAAGATATGAAAGCTATAAGGAGTAAGCTAGACTCTAATGAATTAAACCTATTAATAGGCACGTTAATTAGATTAAGTTTTGATGAAGAAAAACTTAGCAAGATGACTTATGCTGAGATATTAGAAAATGGGAAGAATTGGAAAGCAGAACAAAAAAAAATTGAAGCTGAACAAAAAGCACTTGCAGAAAAGGCTGCTAAAGAAGAAAAAGCTAGAATTAAACGCTTACATCAAGCAGTAATGGTTTCGTGTTTTGAAAAAAAATTTAAAGAAACTGATTTTTTTGAGGAGTACATGATCTATAAATTTGCAATACAAAATAAAACTGATAAAAACATACGTGCTATTAAAGGAGATTTGATTTTCAATGATATATTTGATGAGGAAATATCATCTATTGATTTTGTTTACGACAAGATTGTTCCTGCAGGACAAATAGTTAACTGGGCAGCAAAAGCTGAGTATAATTTTCTTTTAGAAAGTGACAAAAAATTAAAAGATAAAAATTTAAAAGACTTAAAAACCGTTTAGAAGCCTATTAAAATTATTTTTGAAGACGGAACTACTTTAGAGTAAAAACACTTAAAAAGTAATAAAATTTACTTTAAGCTTTGTAATACTAATAAATTTTAATTTTTTTTACAAAAAACTATTTAACCCAATAAAAAATAAAAAACCTTAAATAAACAATTTATGACAGTAGAAAACACTCAAGTCAAAAAATATCAATCAATTTCTAAAGGATTAGGAATAGCAGGATTAGTAGTTGGTATTGTAACCCTATTAGTTTCCTTTATTCCTTGTTTTGGAGCATTTGCAATCTTTTTTGGAATTATTGCAGTATTGATATCTGTAATTGGTTTAGTAATTGCACTTAAACACAACCACCCTAAAGATTTAATAATTGCAGCCTTAATAAGTGCTCTTTTAGGTTGTGTTATTGCTTATTATCAATACTCAGCTATGGTAAAAGTTACTGAAGGAATTAATGAAGTAAGAAAAGAAATAGAAAATATTGAGTAAGCAATATAATTACAGTTATAAAATTATCAATATTAGCTTAATAATACTTTTTATAATTGGATTATTTTATATTATTTTTTTTAATCAAAGCCTAATAGGTTGTTACTATATTCAAAAGTTTAATACTTTGTGCAAAACTTGTGGACTAACTAGAGATTTTAAGTTTATTTTAAAATTTAACTTTTCTGGTTTAATAAATTCTAATTCGGTTAGTTATTTTATATCATTTGTTGTATTTTTTATTTCTCGACTAGTGAGTTTAAAAATGCTAAATAAAGGTTTTTTATTAACTAGAATAGTAATTTTTGACTTAGCAGCACTTGCATTAACTATTGTAGGCATAACACAATAGAGCAAACTTACAAAACAATTATAAAAATTAATGCTTATTTAATCAAAGTAAGCTTGTAAAGCTTGTTTTATTGCCTTAGCTTTTAACAAGCATTCTTGGTATTCTTTTTCGGGTATTGACTTAGCAGTAATAGCCCCACCTACTGAAAATGACAAATATTTATTGCTATTGTTGTAAAGTATGCTTCTGATAACTACACTAAAATCAAAGTTGCCTTGAGGTGTAAAATATCCGAGGCTTCCAGAGTATAAACCTCGTTTGCTTTCTTCTAATTGTTCTATAATTTTTAAGGCTGCTATTTTAGGAGCTCCTGTCATGCTCCCCATAGGGAAAACACTTCTTATAATATCAACAGGATGGGTGCTTATACCAACCTCTGAACTAATAGTTGATACCATTTGATGCACCTGCTTAAAGGAATATACCTTACATAGTTCCTCAACTGCAATACTGCCTTTTTTAGCTGTTTTTGCCAAGTCGTTTCTAACCAAATCTACAATCATAATATTTTCAGATTGCTCTTTTTTGTCACAAGACAAATCTAAAGCTGCTCTGTAATCATCAGCTAGGTTTGCCTCCCTTTTTGCAGTTCCTTTTATAGGCTGGCTAATAATTTTATCTCCTTGTTTTCTTAAAAACCTCTCAGGTGAAGCAGATAGCAAATACTGGTTTTTGTTTCTAAAAAAAGCAGCAAAAGGAGGCTTTGAGATTGTATTTAGGTAAGAGTAAGTTTTATAAGGGTCAATAAAAACATTATCGACATAAAACTCTTGACAAAAGTTTAGCTCATATACCTCGCCTTTGTATATATGGCTTAATACTTTTAAGATTTTACTGCAGTACTGTTCTTTGCTGATTCTAGATTTTATAGCTGTTCTCTTATTGTTTAATTTAATTTTATTCTTTGTTTTGCCCAATGGTAAGTTACTGTTAACTATTGCTCTATAGTCATTTTCTAATTCGTTAGCTACTGAGTTTAAGTAATAAAACCAAACCTTACTTGCTTTGACAAATATTAATTTTTTAGGTTGAAAGAAAAATAAGTCTGGGAAATTTAAATTGTCAATATTTTGTGAGTTGAGCTTTTCAGTGTCATTTTTTAGATCATATGAAATATATCCGAAAATATAATCGCGGATAGTATATTGGTATTCTTTTAGTCTGTCAAACGCCTTGTGATAAGACAAATTAATTGATGTATAAGGACTTACTGCCAAAGCAAAATCAAACGAACTGTATTTTTGCTTATAGTAATTAGAGTCTAACCAAACTGCTGTTTCAAAGGTTTTTGCCCAAACAAAAAGTTTACTTTTAAACTCTAAAGGGGTTTTTATTGAGAAACTCCGAACTATTCTAGTCATTAGGTAAAATAAAAAGTACAAAACAAACGCAAACAGATAAGTGTTTGATTTTTAATTTGCTTGTGTAAATTAAATTCAGTTGGGAGTTAGGTAAGTTGCTTATTGTTTTAATAAACTGAAAAAACAAGCATTTTTAAATGATAATTTTTAGATATATAAACCTTTATTTTATTTAATATTAAAACTTGTGTTTACGGTTTAATATAAAAGTTATATAAATTTAAATTACTCTGTGTTAGTTCTTTTTTATTGTCTTTAACCTTTTCAACACTTCCCTTTTTATTGTTAACTGTTAAATTCACTTGCTGAATTTGTGCAGTTTTATCAACAGCCATAACTTCAGTTTTTATCTTCTTTTTGTCATTTTCCTGCTTTTTAGCGCCTAATAATGGAGCAATAACCAAGCCTACTAAGCAGGTTAGTTTTATTAAAATATTCATCGAAGGGCCCGAGGTGTCTTTAAAAGGATCTCCAACTGTATCGCCTGTTACTGCTGCCTTATGTGCCTCTGAGCCCTTATAAGTCATTTTTCCATTAATTTCAACTCCAGCTTCAAAAGATTTCTTTGCGTTATCCCACGCACCGCCAGCATTGTTTTGAAAAATAGCCCACATAACTCCTGACACACAAACCCCTGCCATATAGCCGCCAAGAGGCTCGGCACCAAAGCATAAGCCTATAAATATTGGAGTAATAATGGTTATTAACCCTGGCAGTAGCATTTCTTTTAGGGCTGCTTTGGTTGAAATATTAACACATTTAGCATACTCGGGTTTTGCTTTACCCTCCATAATTCCAGGTATTTCTCTAAACTGACGCCTAACTTCATGCACCATTTCCATAGCGGCTTTACCAACAGATTGCATTGCTAAGGCAGAAAATACAACTGGTATCATACCTCCTACAAACAGCATAGAAAGAACGTTGGCTTTAAAAATATTGATGCCATCTATTCCGGTAAAACTAACATAAGCGGCAAATAATGCTAAAGCTGTTAAGGCGGCTGAAGCTATAGCAAAACCCTTTCCTACGGCAGCCGTTGTGTTTCCTACTGAGTCTAAGATGTCTGTACGTTGACGCACCTTGCTTTCCAACTCACTCATTTCAGCAACGCCACCCGCATTATCGGCAATAGGGCCAAAGGCATCAATGGCTAACTGCATAGCTGTGGTTGCCATCATGGCAGAGGCTGCTAGGGCAACTCCATAAAAACCAGCAAAATAATAAGAGCCATATATAGCAACGGCAAATAATAAAACCGATAAAAGGGTAGATTTCATTCCTACTGCTAGTCCTGCAATAATATTAGTACCCGCTCCTGTGGCACTGTTTTTAACAATATCTAAAACAGGTTTTTTCCCTAAGCCAGTGTAGTAAGAAGTAACGATAGATATCAAAGCCCCAACGGCTAAACCTATACAGGCCGACCAAAAAACGTTTATTGAGGCAAATTCCTTAATGCCTTCGGCAAAAAAATTCATTTTAAGAGTGCTAGGCAGCATCCATTTAATCAAGAAAAAACTGGCTAGCAGGGTTAATGCAATTGATACTAAATTTCCTATATCTAAGGCTTTTTGCACTTGACTCTCTTTGGCAGTATTGTCTTTAATTCTAACTAAAAATGTACCAATTATTGAAGCTACAATTCCAACTCCAGCAATTACCAAGGGCAAAAGTATGGGTCCCATTCCGTTAAAATTGTCGTAAAATTTAGATTCAACAGACATATCTCTAATTACATAATTGCCTAATACCATGGCAGCTAAAACAGTTGCAACATAAGAGCCAAACAGATCGGCTCCCATGCCTGCCACATCACCTACATTATCACCTACATTATCAGCTATGGTTGCTGGATTTCTAGGATCATCTTCAGGAATACCCGCCTCTATCTTTCCAACTAGGTCAGCACCAACATCGGCTGCCTTAGTGTAAATACCTCCACCAACGCGTGCAAACAAAGCAATTGACTCTGCGCCTAAAGAAAAACCAGCAAGGGCTTCTAAAACTACGGTCATTTCATAGTAAAAACTCTCGTTCCCTATTATAAACTGATTGATGAACAACAAGAAAAATAAACTCAAACCTAAAACAGCTAAACCTGCAACTCCTAATCCCATAACTGTTCCACCTCCAAAAGAAATTTTTAAAGCCCTAGGTAAACTAGTCTTAGCCGCCTCGGCAGTTCTTGCGTTGGCATCGGTTGCAATGCGCATTCCTATATTTCCAGCCAAAGCAGAAAAAACTGCTCCAACAATAAAGGCAGGAACAATCATAATATTACTTGTTTCAACTATTTGAGCTACACCAAATAAGGCAAGTGAAGCAACACCAACAAAAATAAGCAAAAGACGATACTCAGCCGCTAAAAAAGCTAGCGCGCCCTCTTTAATGCTTTTTGATATTGATTTCATTTTGTCATTACCTGCACTTTGTTTTTTTACCCAATGCATTTTTATAGCCATAAAAATAAGCCCTATCAAGGCCAAAAAAATTGATATATATATCATATTTATGTATTTATAATTCTATTATATGTTTTATATAAGTTTTTTAATTGTTTGCAATATCTAAACTAAATGGTAATTTAACTGTATGTATAATAACTATATATAACATTTATAAATTAGCCTTTTACTGTAAGCTAATTATAGTTTGAGTAAATATAGTACTAAACGAAATATAGCACTAAATATATGTTTTAAAAACTTTTATTTCTTTATTAATTTGTAAATCTTTTGTTTTTTTGTTATGCAGTTATATTGTTAACTCAATCTTTCCTTCTAGGAAAAAAATAAGTCTGCAAAATTAGCTATTTTTTTTTATAAACCAGGCTTTACTCCTATTCTAATAGCAAATTTTGGGCTTGCCTGTATGGTTGAGCCAATTGGCGGAGTATAATCGCTTCTCCAAATAGCATCTATTCGAAAAAATCGCAAATTACCATACCCAATATTTTCTAAGCCTATACCGTATTCGCAATAAGGTTTTTTTGGAGAATTATAATTTATGTTTGACTTGCTTATAGCCTTATTTTGTTTTGATATTGTTCCGTAAGCAACTCTAAAAATAAGCAAACTGCGAAGATTTAATTTTTTTAAAAAAGGAATTCTGTTGATTATATATCCGTTAAAATGATGTTCTAAATGGGTTGATAAATAGGTGTCTGTCACAAAGTCGTAGTAGTTGAGTAGTGAAAACGTATTTTTTTCTAAAGCAAGTGATTGGTTGGCAGGTATTGGATTTAAAAGACTTATCGGAACTGTGCCAAATGTTTTGCCAACTTCAATACTAATGTCAAACAAGCCTAAGCTCCCTATTAAAATTGGATGTTGATAGTTTATTTGAACCTTGTCGTAGTTATGAGTGCCGCTAAATAAATTTTTATATCCTTTGCGATAGTTTAAAACTAAAGCAGGAAATACATTTTTACCAAAGCGTCTTTCCACTCCAAAGCCGTAAACAAAGCGTCCTGGGGTGTACGATATATATATGTCAGTAGCCACGTCAATGAGTTTAGACTTCAGCTTTTTGTCATCGTGAATGTAGTTCATTGAAAAATCTTTTTCAGATGCTGACTTAATTACTGAGTGCGAAAAATTGCTTCCTAAGTGAAAATTTTGTGCAATTTGACAGTCAAAATTAACAGCGAATTTCTTGACTTTTGACAAGTAAAAGTTATCCCCTCGATTAAAAACAGTTGTTGTACCAAAACTATTGCCTAAAAGTTTTGTAGTGTTTAACAATGTGCTCCCCAATTGCTCTATATCTTTTTGATGAGCTAATCCTATGGCTATTCTCGGCTTATAAGACAAAAGATATCTGCCCTCAAATGCGTATTTCATTTTATTATCTTTAAAACCATAAGCTAGATGACCTGTTAGTTTAAATCTGTCATCTTTAGTTTTAAAAGTTCTAAAGCCAAACTTAGTTCTAAAGCCTTCAACCTGATTGTTGGCAAATAAAGTCCAAAAAGGACCTAGTTGTAAATTTACATTAGTATTTATATAACCGTTTGAAAAAGTGTTAATTAGCTCTGTAAGGTTTTTTATTTTCTTTTGAGATTTTACAATATTCAACAATTCGTAGGAGTTTTTATCGATTATTTTTTCGGTTTTTCCCCAATACAAATCGCCTTGTTCAAATTGCTTGGGACGAATTTTCTTAATTGATTTTAGGTAAAATTCATCGGGTTTTGGTTTATTTAATAGATAATTGCTAAAGAGAACAGTTTTTTTTATACTTAAGCCTTTATTTGATTCATTTTTGTCTATAAAAGTAAAGTCTGCCTCATAAGTGTTTTTTGCAGGGATGTAAATACTGTCGTTTATAACCTTAAATTCTTTTTCAAAAGTTAAACCTCTAACAAAATTTAGATTAGCTTTTTTGCCAACAGTCATTTTTATTTTTTTTACCGAGTAATTATCCGCCACTATTAATACATTCCCTTGAAAAGCCAAATCGCCATCTCTTCTAGGAAAAAAGTAAATATTGTACAATTTTTTATTGTTTTTTTTAATGCTGTCGTATAAGACATAGTCATAACTAGCAAAACCGCTTGAGGATAGTGGGCTTGCAAAAAATTTTTGAAGTAGTTTTATATGGTTTTTAAATATATCAATATTTTTAAAGGTTTTTGTCATCCTATCAAAAGCAAAGCCTTGTGTGGCTAAACCGTGTTCTCTTTCAGCTTCTATATCTTCGCGTATCTGCTTACTTATATTGTTTGCGTATATGTTTGATATTGTTTCTTTAAAAAAAAACGGAAGATAGTAATTAACTCCATTGTTGTCAAAGTTAACTAGCTTAATATTTTCGGCGTAATTTTGTTTAAACATCTTTTTAAGAAAAACAGTATCTAAGTTGTTTAGCTTTATCTCTAAAGCTGTGTGCTTTTTATATTGGTAATAATTTGCTGATTTTAACCCTAGTTTTCGTTTTCGCCTCCACAGTTTTTTAAGTATTTTATATGCAGGATTTTTTTCTTTTTTTAATCTTTTTTTAGGTTTAGCAAGTAATACAACCTCGTCTAACTCATTTGAAACTTCTTTTAAAACAATACGAAGAAAACTAGTTTTTTTGTTTATTTTTATAGTTTTACTTTTAAAACCTAGCGAAGATGCGCTAAGAGTGGCTCTGTGTTTTTTAGATTTTAATAAGAATTTACCATCCTCATCGGTTAATGTACCATTGGCAGTGTTTAGTAAAACAATATTTACAAAAGGTATTGGCTTGTTAAACTCATCAACTACTATGCCTTTGATTTTTAACTGAGCACTTACTAATACAGGGATAGCAAAGAGTAAGTATACGATTTTATTTTTCATTTACTTTTATAGAGTAGTTTTCGTTAGAGATTAAAAAAGTATCTTTTTTAGGACCTTATTAAATTTAGCTGGATTGTATATTTTTTAAAATTAGAACCTCTTAAATGATTTTTAAAAGAACAGCTAAAAACAGTAAATATATATATTCCAGTTTGTATTGATTAATTATTAAATAATTTATTTTAAATACAATACTTGTTTAACTGCATTAATTACTTCTTTGGCATTGGGTATCCAATTTTTAAACAAGGCCGATGAAAAAGGCGCTGGGGTATCGGCAGTGGTTATTCTTTTAATTGGCGCATCTAAATAGTCAAAGGCTTGCTCTTGAACTCGGAAGCTAATCTCAGAAGCAACACTGCCAAAGGGCCAGGCTTCTTCTAAAATAACCAATCTGTTGGTTTTTTTAACAGACTCTACAATTGTTTTGTGGTCTAGAGGACGGACGGTGCGCAGATCAATAATTTCAACAGAAATTCCTTCTTTTGCTAACTTATCTGCAGCTTCGTAAGCTTTTTTTATAATTTTGCCAAATGAAACAAGGGTAACATCGGTTCCTTTTGTTTTAATATCGGCCCGACCAATAGGTAAAACATACTCATCTTCGGGTATTTCCATCTTATCGCCGTACATTTGCTCTGATTCCATAAAAATCACTGGATTGTCATCTCTAATAGCGGATTTTAACAATCCTTTGGCGTCATAAGGATTTGAGGGAACAATTACTTTTAAACCAGGGCAGTTTGCATACCAACTTTCAAAAGCTTGTGAATGTGTAGCTGCTAGCTGTCCGGCTGATGCTGTGGGTCCTCTAAAAACTATAGGACAGTTAAATTGCCCTCCACTCATCTGCCTGATTTTGGCGGCATTATTTATTATTTGATCAATTCCTACTAATGAAAAGTTAAAAGTCATGTACTCCACAATCGGACGGTTGCCATTCATTGCCGAACCTACTGCAATACCTCCAAAGCCAAGTTCTGCTATTGGTGCATCGATTACGCGCTTAGCTCCAAACTCATCTAACATACCTTTGCTTGCTTTATAGGCACCGTTGTATTCGGCAACTTCTTCTCCTATTAAATAAATATCTTGATTCTTGCGCATTTCTTCACTCATAGCCTCACAAATAGCCTCTCTAAATTGTACTGTTTTCATTTATTTATAATTCATTTATTTACAATTCTACAACTAACTAAAAAACAATATTTTGTAAATTTATAATCATCCCGATGTTTGTTTAAAAACCAGCAATGAATATCTTTTGTGTATTTATTTTTTTTTAAAAATTTAGTTATATAGAATCCGCTCATGGATATTGTTCTGTATTTTAAAATTAGTAATATGTATTGTTTTATAGATTAATATTTATTGTAGCTTATTAGCCAAAAGAATATTAGTTTTATTTAATTAAAGTCTTCGGAGCAAACACCCCCTAAATATTTTGTATTTTTTATAAAAAGGTATCCGTCAAGTTTGCAAAAATAATAAAAATACTCGCATTTAATTTTTAAGTACAGCCTGTAAAAAATAAACTTCTGTGCCATACCAATTAATTATGCTTGTTAATTGTTACAGTTAGTTTTAATTTTATAAAGGTACTCAAAATAAGAAATTAGAATGTTAAAACTTGATAAAAAGATTAAATTGATAACTCTTCCCCTTTTGATTGTTCTTTATGCACTGTTTTTAAGCTATTAATATTAAGGGTATTAAAAATTAAAATAGCAATAATAGCACTGCGAGGGCTAAATTGATGGTTGGTAATTGACAATCTAAATAAAATACACTTTACTTTACGCAAAGTTGGGTCAAAATATAATATTTTTTGTTTGCACAAAAAAAACCGAGTAAAAACTCGGTTCTTTAATAAACTTCACTAATTGGTCAATTACTCTTTAGTCCAACCAGCACCCCAGGTTTGGTAATCAGTACCTGTGGCATTGGCGTCTTCTGTAAATAAATCAGTATCGGTTATGGTAGGTCCAGAGTAGTCTTTTGTTCCTAGTTTGGTTATTACGTCGTTAAATTTAACATTATTTATTTGTAATAAATCATCTATTATTGTCTGTCCAGTTGAGCTATCTGCTGTATCTCCACTTATAAGAAAAGCAGTAGAATAGCCTGTAATAACTAGGTTTTCAAAAATTCCTTGAGTAGCCTCTCTTAAGTGTAGTGCTACATCGGGCTTGGTTGCCCCTGAACCTAAGCCATCAATAGTTATATTGCTAATTGTAGGTTTTGAAAAAAACATAGGATTTGAAACATTGCCAATACTAGGATTATAACCATCACATTCAAAAGCCTTGTCAGAATTACTGTTTTGCTTTATATAAACATCGCTAAGATTACCGCTATAACCTTCAGTCCAATCAATGGAGTCATCTTCTAGGTTTATAGCAGATATGTTTTTTGCGCTTACTGTACCTCCAAAAAACTCAAACCCGTCATCGCTGCCCTCAAAAGCCTGTACAAATTCAACTGTAGTTCCGTTTCCTACTCCGTAAAAAGAAAAAGAGTTGTTTTCTGATTCTGAACTAATTTTACTTCCAGAGTACTCTACCCTTACATACTTTATAGTTCCAGAATTGTCTTCTGCATCAGTACCTCCATATGATAGAGCACCAATTTCAGAAGTTGCAAAATTTCCTTCCGTCACTTTAGCTGAGTTAATAGGGGCCTTTCCCAATATAATCAACCCCCCCCAATCTCCAGGGTTAGGAACAGTTGCATTTGAGGTAAATACTATGGGCTGTGAGGCTGTACCTTCAGCTATTATTTGAGCACCTTGGCTAATAGCCAAATATACATTAGTTCCTTTGTTAGCCTTAATTGTCATTCCAGCAGGGATTACTATCTTAGTCCCTTCTTGCATAACTACTGCTCCATTTATAATGTAGCTTTTATCAGATTCAAGTATTAAATCATTTGCCTGAATTCCCGATAATAGTACAGTGTTGTCAGTAGAACCACCCCCGCTATTGTTGTTAATAGTAGTTGAACTGTTATCTGTAATTACTATATCGGCAGTATCATCTTCTCCACACGAAATAAGTAACGATGCTATAATTGATAAGCCTATAAAAAATTTATTTCTCATTTTATTAGAATTTAATTTTATCATTTATTAATTAACTTTATTTTTATATTAAAACTTATACTTTATATTGAAGCCTGCTGTAATCCCTCTTTTATACGAGTAGAGTTCCACTTCTCCAAAAGAGGTGTTTTCTCTAACTCTTCTTATATAAGGGTCTAATAAGTTTTTTGCACTTAGGTTTAGCTCCCAATTTCTGCCAACTTTGTTTTTCCAAATAAGATCTAAGATTAAAACACTCTTTTCTACTATATTGCCCAAATTTCCAGATCCCAAAGCTGCTATCCTATCGGAAAAATAAGAGCCTACTAAAGAGGCAATAGGCTTGTAGTTCTCAAATTGAGTTGGGCTATAATTGATATTTGCATTAACTAACAAATCTGAAGCACCTTGGAGTTTGTCGCTAGTTCGATTAAAACTGGTAGAAAATATTCCTTGGCTAGATTTTAAATCCTGATTAGTGTACATATAAGTCATGTTTAAACCAGCAGATAATTGATTTTGGTCGTCAGTGTTTTTTATTATATTTTTTCTTAATTCTAGTTCAACTCCATAAACCTCAGCCATATTTCCGGTTCTAAAATATCTTTGATTACCTGTGGCGTCGTTGGCTATAACTCTATTTATAGGATTTTTAATTTGCTTGATAAAAGTGGCTAATGATAGCAATTCGTTTCTTTCCATAAACCACTCGTATTTTAAGTCAAAATTGTATATTTCAGAAAAAGACGGATTGCTCAACAAATCGGGATTCCCGCCAATTTGCTCACTTACTGATTCGTAAACAAAAATAGCGACTTCTTTAAACTCAGGTACTGATACGGTTTTGCTAAAATTAAAGCGCAAATTCATATCTGTGTTAAGGGAGTATTTTAGGTTAAAGCTAGGTAAAAAGAAATTTTCTTTGGCTTGTACTTCTCCAATTCTGTTCTCGTTGAGGTTAATTACATCCCATGAAATAGATTGATTAAAATTCTCTAAGCGTATTCCGGGAACTAAACTCAGTTTTTCTCCTACTTGTATTTCAGCCGATATATATCCTGCTTGAATTTTTAAATTGCCCTCATAAGTGTTTTCATTAGGACCAGGTAGTGATAGTAAATTTGAGTCTTCAAAACCTGGCAATAGTTTAATGGTTTCTATCCTAAATAATTTATCGGTCTCACTTTTAAAAAACTGGGTATTGTCTAGATTAAAAATTAAGTTTAAATTATTTACATCGGTAATTGGGGTCAGTTCAAAGCCGCTATTGAAGTTGTAGCCGAATCTTTGATTTTCAAAATTACGCAACTTAATTCGACCATTATATCCTATATTAAATTTAAGTTTGTCGTTAGGTTTATAACTAATATTTACCCTGCTGTTTAATTCCTCGTCAATTATTTTTTGAAAATATCTTTGGTTGTCGTACGGATTATTTGTAAAAAATATAGGATTAGTTGCAGGGTCATTATCAAGGGCAAATTGATAGTTTTGCATACTGACTCTTTTTCGGTCGGGTTCGTGGGCAAACACATTGTTGTAGCCAATTCCCCAATCTATTTCAAATTCATTATCTCTGTCTTTACCATCAAATTTGTGTTGTCCAGTAATTTGATTTACAAAAACCAAGTCTTGGTTAAATTGTATGTTTTGTTGATAAAAGGCTCCAATGGTAGCGTCTCTGTTAAAACCTTCTCCTTTAACGCCATAAAAACCAACCTGATCTGTTGAACTATTTAAAAAAAGCGAAGTATAATTCAGTTTGTTTTTGCTGTTTATCTTGTACAGAGCATTGAGCATAACAGTGCTTTGTGTAGAGTAAAAATACTCTTGTGCATTTGGGAAATTTGTATCAAAAATACTCGTAAAATTAACAACAGGTCCTTCTCGGTACTCATAGTTATTACTAAAAGACGCCGTACCAAATATACTGATACTCGATTCATCATTGTTAAATTTATAAGTTTTTCCTGCGTTTATACCAAAATTTGTATTAATAGGAGTATAGGTTCCTTTGGTTTCAAAACCATGCGATAATATAATTGCATAAGGATTGTGCTCATATCTGCTGTAAAAGCCAAAGGCACCTGAACCTTCGGTTTTTCTAAAGTTATCTATGCCAGCTGCTCTTGAGTTTACAAGTCCTCCTATCTCAACCTCAACATAGCTTTTACCTTTGTGCTGTTTTGCATCTATATTGATATTTCCTGCTGAGAAATCACTGTAAAATTCAGAACTGTAAGCCTTGCTTATTGATATGTTCTTAATGATATCTGACGGAAATAAAGACAAACTGATGTTTTTGTTGTTTATATCGTTTGATGGAAGAGTTAAGCCATTAAGTGTTGTATTTAAATATCTATCCCCTAAACCTCTGACATATACATTGCTAGAACTTTCTTCCTTTGAAACACCCGATATTTTGCTCACTGCCACAGCCGCATCACCAACTCCCTTTTTTGCTAACTCTTCAGCCCCGATACTTTCTTTAATAATATTTGCTTTTTTTTGTTCTAACAGTAATGCACTTTCTTTTTCTTTGCTTACCGCTGCATTTATTTTAATTTCTTCTAATTTAAGTCCCTCACTAGCGCCTAAGGCTTGATCAAGATTAAGTGTAACCCCTTTTTTAACTTCAACCTCTTTTTCAACTTCTCTATAACCTACAAAACTAAATACTATAACTTGTTTGCCAACAGGTACTTTAATTGAGTATTTTCCGTCAATATCTGTAATCCCTCCTATAGAAGTCCCTTTAACAAAAACATTAGCAAACGGCAAAGGCTCTCCGTTCATTTCCTTGTCTGTAACTACACCAGTTACTATTCCGCTATCTTGCGAAAAGACTAAATTGCACAAGCTAATAAAAGCTACGAATACTATTTTTTTCATTACTGGCTTTTGAATTATTTAATTTCGAAGCAAAAATGAAGTTGACTTGTAAAGCTAATGTTATCTGTATATTATGCTTGTGTTACTGCAATGTTTACATAATGTTAACATTAGAGCTTAAATAATCGTAAGCACCTAGTATCTTAACCTATTGTTAATTGTTTATTAGAAATATATAAAGTTATTTTAACACTTAGTTTTTGATGTTTTTTAAACAAAAGCATAAAGATCAGTAATATAAGTTTAAATAAAATTTTTGTGATTTTTGTTGACATATATAATACTATTGCAAGTTTAAGTGCGTATTGTCAGTACTACTAAAAGCAGTACTTTTGCCTCGAAATAAATTTTTGAGGTATCTAAAAAATGACAACAAACAAAACATTTACCATAATTAAGCCCGATGCAGTTGAAAACGGGTACACAGGGGCTATTTTAGAAAAAATTAATGCTGCAGGTTTTAGAATTGCTGCGATAAAAAAAACACAAATGACTAGGCGCGATGCCGAAGCATTTTATGCTATTCATAAAGAGCGTCCGTTTTTTGCTGAATTAGTGAGTTTTATGATACGCGGACCCATCGTAGTTGCTATTTTAGAAAAAGAAAACGCTGTTGAAGATTTTAGAACCTTAATAGGTGCTACCAACCCTGACGAAGCCGCTCGAGGAACCATACGCAAACTATACGCTAGTTCAATTGGCGAAAATGCTATTCACGGCTCTGACTCTGATCAAAATGCTACTGTTGAAGGAGCTTTTCACTTTGCTGGCAATGAAGTTTTTTAGGTATTGGTATAACCACTTTTTTAACAGAACTTTATTATTGTGTTTACAATACTTAAGCTATTTGATAATACGCAGAGTATTGCAGATATTTTAAAAAGGCTTTTGTTGTATTTAGCACAAAAATGCACTAATTTCGCGCTTTAAAACTCCATGTTATGGAGGTGTGAGTTTACGAACCTTATCAACAGTAAAAATCCCTAGAAAAGAAACCCTAAAGCGCCTGCAAATTCAGGGTTTATTTTATTGATATAAAGAGCGGTAGTTATAAAGAAAAACAATATTGACTACTGCTAGCAACGGGTGCTGTTTGAGGCAAAAATATAGCCTTATCGTAAATATTTATTAACATTTATTTGTTTGACTCGTTTACAATAACACTTTAATTTTGCGAGTTGTTATATTGTTATACTTAGACAACAAAATATAAATTGATGAAGGCAAGTAAAAAAGAAAAAAAGAATAAAAAACACAGTGTAAAGCGCCTGCATGTATATTATCAACGCACTGGTTTTTATGTTTTTATATGGGAAAGCTTAAAAAAAGCCTTTTGGCCTATTGCAGTACTTGTGCTTGCCTTAATTGCATTTAACAGCTATGTGTACAACATAAATGATGGCTTGCAAGCTATGACAGAGACTTTTTCAGCAATAGGAGTTTTAACTACTTTTTTTGTTTCAGAAACATTGTTAGGATTAATACCACCCGAAATATTTATTGCTTGGTCTAAAAAAACAACTACCCCTTTGTTAAATTTAATTCTGCTTGCCAGCCTATCTTATACAGGAGGGATGCTATCGTATTTTATTGGTCGAGCTACTTTAAAAATAAAATCAATAAAGCAGTATTTAGAAGTTAAAATGGCAAAACATCTTAAAAATACAAGTAAATGGGGTGGTCTTTTAATTTTAGCTGGTGCTATGCTGCCCTTGCCTTTTTCAATAAGTTGTATAACTGCAGGTATGATTAAGTATCCTTTTAAAGGAGTATTAGTTTTTGGCTTATTCCGATTTTTGCGCTTCGCCATTTATGCATGGGTTATTTTTAGTATGGTAAACTAACTCAATTTAAAACTTAAACTCCAGTTATAATTGAATAAACATATTTTGTACTTAAAATATAACAATAAAAAAGTAAGTAAATAAGTTGTGGTTTATATAACCGAAAATACAACTTTGCAAAAAATGGAAAATGTAAAAATAACTAAAACTTATGGGTTTTTGTGTTTAAAAAGGCAAATCGTCTGCTTCGCTCTCAGTGGTATCTTGAGCAGGCGTAAAAGGAGGTTCTGTCGCAGGAATATCTCTGTTTGGCGTTGTTGTTAAACTTTCAATTTTCCAACCTTGTATTGAATTGAAATAGACTGCATTTCCTTCGGGATTAATCCACTCTCTACCTCTTAAGTTTATCGAGATCTTTACATCTTGCCCTATCTTAAAATCATCTAAGGAGTCGCATTTGTCTTGGATAAATTCAATTAAGAGCATTTGCGGATATTGCTCATCGGTAGTAAGCACCATTTCGCGTTTTCTAAAACCATTATTGCCAAAGGTTTGGGTTTCTTTAATTAATTTAATTTTGCCGATTACTTCCATTGTTTCTTTATTTTAGCAAAAGCACTTTCCATGCACTTTCAACATCGTTTTTATTTAAAAAGTCTTGTGCAAAAATATGCTTTTTTTCTTCTGAAAGGTCTATAAATTCAGTGTGTTCTTTTAAAAACTTATTAACATCATTTTCACAAGGCAACTTATCAACATTGGCAAGCATGCCTAAATTATTACCAGTTAATATTTTGCTATTTCTTATTTTAAAAGGCAGCTGGTCAACTCCTATTCCTAAACTCGATATGGGCTTAGGAATCTCAAAAAAACCATCCCTTGCTCTGCTGTAATAAGCTCCGCCAGCACGAGCTACCAAATCTATTTTATACTGATCTATATTTCCGTTTTTATCTAAAATATTTTTATTTATATGTAATTTAATCAGTTGACAAACAATTAAATTTCCCGCACCTCCTTTTTTGCCAGTATAAATAATATTATTAACCTTGCATTCAAATTGCACTGGCGATTCTGCCACTCTAAAGGGTTTTACCTCATCGGAAGCTAACATGGTTAGCCCCGATTTTACAAACTCATTTACTCCTTTTGGATATTGAGTGCTGCTCAACGACATTTGCTGTACAATATCGTAGTTTACCATGTTAATTACCACTTCTTTAGTAGCTTCAACATTGTCAAGAGTGTGCTTTGTTGTGTTTGATCTTAAACTTCTCGCTGGAGAAAAAATTAAAATTGCAGGGTTGGCGCCAAAAACATTAAAAAAACTAAAGGGCGATAAATTAGGTTTCCCTTCTTTGTCAATAGTGCTTGCAAAGGCTATGGGTCTTGGAGCGATAGCACCAAGCAAATATGCATGTAGCTTTGAGGTGGAAATTTCATTAGGATTTATTGACAACATATCTATGTATTTTAGTGTAAATATACTACAGTTTTACCCATACTAATTGTATTTTTAAATATTTTATCTTTGACGTATGACTTTTTTTAACAATACAACTTGGATTAAGCGTATAGCTTTATTTGTTTTATTTGTGATTGTTTTAATATTTCTTTGGAATATATATATATTTTTTCAGAAGTTTAAAGAGCAAGAGCGAATAAAAATAGAACTTTTAGCTTTTGCCTTAAAAGAGTTTGATGCTAATGAAAATTTAAATGACAAATTTAATATGGAGGGAAAGGTTATTGAAAATATAAATAATATTCCCTTAATTTTAACTGATATTGAGGGTAATATTAAAGAAACTAGAAATATTGACAGCACAAAAGCATTAAACCCTAAATATCTTGCCGAGCAGTTAAAGTTGATGAAAAAACAAAATCCGCCTATTGAAATAAGTTATAAAAATACTGAAAAACAATATATTTACTACAGAAATTCAGATTTAATATACAAGCTAACCTATTACTCTTTAGCTTTATTGATAATTCTAGGTTTTTTTTTGACAATTATATACATGGTTTTTACCTCAAACAAAATTGCCGAACAAAATAAGTTGTGGATTGGAATGGCAAAAGAAACGGCTCATCAAATAGGCACTCCTTTGTCTTCCTTATTAGGCTGGTTAGCTATTTTGCGCGAAACAACTATAAACCAGTCTTATGTAAATGAAATTAAAAAAGATATAGATAGATTGAATATTATAACTAATCGATTTTCAAAAATAGGTTCGCGTCCTGAGTTAAAAGTCCAAAATATTGTAAGTCCAACTCAGCATGTGTACACCTACCTAAAAAAACGAAGCTCAAAACAAATAGACTTTTCATTTACAAGTGAAAGTCCTGTTGTTTTTGCTCAATTTAACAACGAGTTATACGGATGGGTAATTGAAAATTTAATAAAAAATGCGGTTGACGCCATGTCGGGAAAAGGCAAACTATCAATAAATATTACACAAAATGCCAAATATGTAAAAGTAAAGATAACCGATACAGGAAAAGGAATAGCAAAATGGCAGTTTAAACAGATTTTTAAACCTGGTTTTACTACTAAAAAGCGCGGTTGGGGTTTAGGTTTATCGCTTTCAAAGAGAATTATTAAAAATTATCACAAAGGCAAAATATTTGTTCAAAAATCAGAGCTAGGAAAAGGTAGCACCTTTGAAATTCAA